>JAJZVU010000042.1 GCA_021845505.1 Pseudomonadota bacterium
CAGAACCACGGATTTCTCCGTACTTCCGTGAGCATTCAACTTCTCTCGTCGCCTCGAAAAGCCAAACGCCCACACTTATCGGCTGCTTCTTGTTAAGGATCGGTCCGCTTCCCGGTTCTCTTCCCGGCGCACCCCGCTCGCAGGGCACTCCATCCGCGGCTCACTGCTCTCAGGCAGCGAAGACAAGCATTGTTGCACAGGCCCCGGGGACAGTCAACACCCCCGGTCGCAAAAGTCGCGACGCCCGCGCGACAGCGCGGCAGCACTGCAGCGCTACAGCACCACCCGCACCAGCGGATGCGAGCTGAGCTCGCGGTACAGCGCATCGAGCTGCTCGCGGCTGCGCGCGCGCACCACGCAGGTACAGCTCAGGTAGCTGCCTCGCGCCGAGGCCCGCGCCTGCAGGGTCGCGGGGTCGAAGTCGGGAGCGTGGCGCAGCACCACTTCCACCACGGCCTCGGCGAAACCGTCGGCATTGCGCCCCATCACCTTGAGCGGAAAGTCGCAGGGAAACACCCACGGCCCGGCCGCGCTCGGGCGCGGCGGCGGGGCATCGGGGGTCGGCCCGGACATCGGCGCCACCCGCCGCGCGTCAGCGCACCAGGCCGCGCCGCGCCGCCTCCAGCGCGGCCTCGGCGCGCGAGGAGATGTCCAGCTTGCGGTAGATCTGCTTGACGTAGTCGGCGACGGTGTGGCGCGACAGCCCCAGCTGCTGGGCGATCTCCGGCAGCGTGTAGCCCTTGCCCACGCGCTGCAGCACTTCGGTCTCGCGCTCGGTGAGGGCGATCTCCGGCTCGTCGAAGCGATTCGTCGGGCGCGCGGCCACGACCACCTCGCTGGGCGGCAGTTCCACCGCGACCGGGCTGTGCCGCACCGCGGCGAAGTGATCCAGCATGCGCCGCGCCACCGACGAACTCAGCGGCGGCTCGCCGTCGCGTATGCGGCGCAACTGGGCGATCAGTTCGATCTCGGGACGATCCTTCAGCAGGTAGCCGAAGGCTCCCGCCTGCAGCGCCGGGAACACGTGCTCGTCGTCGTCGAACAGGGTGATCATCACCGCGCGCGCCTGCGGCTGCGCCGCGTGCAGCAACCGCAGCACGTCCAGGCCGCTGCCGTCGGGCAGCGTGAAGTCGATCAGCGCCAGCTCGACGTCGTGCGATCGCATCACGCTCTCGGCCTGGGCCTGCGACCCGGCCTCGCACACCGCGAGCGCCGGCTGCACGCGGCCGAGCAGCGCGGCCATGGACGCCCGCGACTCCGCCGAGTGATCAACAATCAAGGTACATCGAGGCTTGCTGGCCATAGGAAGGGTTGCCTGCCGAACCGACCACCCGATCTTCGGACGGTCACTGCGCATTTTATCGGGTAGGCCAGCCTGCGGCGCCCGCCGCGCGCGGCGGGCCGGGTCCGGCACGCACCCGGCAGCCCGGCTTGGCGCACAATGCGGCCTGACTGTATCAGCATCACCGCGCGCCGCGGCGCGCCTGCCACCCGTTCCATCTTGATTGTCAAGCAGCGATTTTCCCCGGCGGACAACGCCCGCCTCGGACACCTTTGCGGGCCGTTGGACGAAAACCTGCGGCAGATCGAAATCGCCTTCGACGTGGCCATCCGGCGCCGCGACCACGACTTCCGGCTGGAAGGAGTGCGGGCTCGCTCGGCGCTGGCGCTGCTCGACGCGTTGTGGCAAAAAGCCGACACTGCGTTGAGCCTGGACGACATCCAGCTCGAGCTCACCCAGGCCGCCCGGGGCCAGGAGCCCAAGCTGGGTGCCGCCGCCGACGAGCCGGTGCTGCATACCCGGCGCAGCGGGCTGCATGGCCGGACTCCGCGGCAGAGCGAATACCTGCGCAACATCCTCGGGCACGACCTGACGCTGGGCCTCGGCCCGGCGGGCACCGGCAAGACCTTCCTCGCGGTGGCCTGCGCGGTCGACGCGCTGGAGCGCAATGTCGTCGAACGCCTGGTGCTGACGCGGCCCGCGGTCGAGGCCGGCGAACGCCTGGGC
The DNA here is from genome assembly GCA_021845505.1 of Pseudomonadota bacterium. GTDB lineage: Bacteria > Pseudomonadota > Gammaproteobacteria > Burkholderiales > Burkholderiaceae_C > Thiomonas_A. The sequence continues at coordinate 2,009 of JAJZVU010000042.1, forward strand.
TTCCTGCCGGGCGACCTGGCGCAGAAGATCGACCCGTACCTGCGCCCGCTGTACGACGCCCTCTACGACCTGCTGGGATTCGAGAGCACGCAACGCCTGTTCGAGCGCGGCACCATCGAGATCGCCCCGCTGGCGTTCATGCGCGGGCGCACCCTGAACAAGGCCTTCATCATCCTCGACGAGGCGCAGAACACCACCGCCGAGCAGATGAAGATGTTCCTCACGCGCATCGGCTTCGGCTCGCGCGCGGTGATCACCGGCGACCTCAGCCAGGTCGACCTGCCGCGCGGCACGCCCAGCGGGCTGGCCGAGGCGGCGCAGATCCTGCTGGACGTGCGGGGCGTGGCGGTCAGCGAATTCACCAGCGCCGACGTGGTGCGCCACCCGCTGGTGGCGCGCATCGTCGAGGCCTACGAGCGGGCCGGCGCCGACGCCAGGACCCCGCGCGCCGGCGCCGGCAGGCGCGGGCGCGCCAGCGCATGAAACGCGCCACGCCGGCCGGGCCGGCGCGCCAGCGCGCCCCGCGACTCCAGCTCAGCCTGCAGTTCGCCGAGCGCGAGCACCGCGAACTGCTGCCGCGCAGCCTGCTGGCGCGCTGGGTGCGCGCCGCGTTGCGCCAGGGGCCGCCGCGCGCGCAGCGCCCGCCGGCGACCCCCGACGGCGCGCCGGCCCCCGGCGACGCGCAGATCACCCTGCGCTTCGTCGACGCCGACGAGGGGCGCAGCCTGAACCTGCAGTTCCGCCGGCGCGACTACGCGACCAACGTGCTGACCTTCGCCTACCAGCCGTGGCCGCCGGTGGCCGACATCGTGCTGTGCTGCAGCGTCGTGGCGACCGAGGCGGCGGCGCAGCACAAGCCGCTGGCCAGCCACTACGCCCACCTGGTGGTGCACGGCGTGCTGCACGCGCTGGGCTGGGACCACCTGCGCCAGGCGCAGGCGCAACGCATGGAACAGGCCGAGCGCGACATCCTGGCCGCGCTGGGCATCGAAGACCCCTACCGGCCGGTGGAGGAGCCGCACCATGGCTGAGGCCCAGGCCGCGCTGGCCGAGCGACCGACCCTGCTGGCGCGCCTGCTGGCGCGGCCGTACTGGCTGCCGCCGCTGCTGGGCGCGCTGCTCGCCCAATGCTTCGGTCACTCCCAGGCCGCGGGGCTGGCGGTCATCAGCCTGGCGGCGCTGGCCGCACTGCTGTGGCAGGATCGGCGCGACGGCGTCGCCGCGCGCGCCCGACGCGGGGCGCTGCTCGGCCTGGGGTTCGGCCTCGGCTGGTTCGGCGCCGGCATCTGGTGGCTGTACATCAGCCTGGCCGTCTACGGCGGCATGGCGCCGCCGCTGGCCGGCGGCGCGGTGCTGCTGTTCAGCCTGTACCTGTCGCTGTTCCCGGCGCTGGCCTGCGCGCTGGCCGCGGCGCTCGCGCCGCCGTCGACCCGCCAGCCCTGGCCGCTGCTGCGCGGGCTGGCCGCGGCAGGCGCGCTGGCCGGCGCGTGGACCTTGTCGGAGGTGCTGCGCGGAACGCTGTTCACCGGCTTTCCGTGGCTGGCCGTGGGCTACAGCCAGGTCGGCGGGCCGCTGGCCGGAATCGCGCCGCTGCTCGGCGGCTACGGCGTCGGACTGGTCGCGGTACTGGCCGCCGGTCTGCTGGCGCTGCCCACCCAGCTGAACCTGCGCGACACGGTGCTGGCGATCGCGCTGCTGCTGGCGCTGGCGCTGGGCAGCGCACGCGTGGGCACGGTGCGCTGGACCCATGCGGTCGGCTCGCCGCTGCGCGTGGCATTGCTGCAAGGCAATGTCGCGCAAAGCGAGAAATTCCGGCCGCAGTCCCTGGGCCCGACGCTGGACCTGTACGGCCACTGGCTGAGCCGGCTGCGCGCCGACCTCATCGTGACCCCGGAGACCGCGCTGCCGGTGCTGCCGTCCGACCTTCCGGACGGATTCCTCTCGGGGCTGCAGGCGGCGCTGCGCGCCCACCGTGCCCACGCGCTGGTGGGCATCCCGCTGACCCGTGGCGCCGACGCCTACACCAACAGCGTGATCGGCCTCGGCGGGCAGCGGCGCTATCGCTACGACAAGGCCCACCTGGTGCCGTTCGGCGAATTCATTCCCTACGGCTTCCACTGGTTCGTGCGGCTGATGAACATGCCGCTGGGCAGCTTCGCCCGCGGGCGCCTGGACCAGCCGTCGTTCGTCGTCGACGGCAGGCGCATCGCCCCCACGATCTGCTACGAGGACCTGTTCGGCGAGCAGCTTGCGCAGCGCTTCGCCGACCCGGCGCAGGCGCCGCAGGTGATCGCCAACCTGACCAACCTGGGGTGGTTCGGCGACACCGAAATCCTGCCGCAGCACCTGCAGATCGCCCGCATGCGCTCGCTGGAATTCCAGCTGCCCAGCATCCGCGCCACCAACACCGGCATGACCGCGATCATCGACGCCCGCGGCCGCGTGACGGCCCACCTGGCGCCCTACACCACCGCGGTGCTGCTGGGGCAGGTGCAGCCGGCCAGCGGCATCACCCCCTACGCCTGGCTGGCCTCGCATGCGGGCTATGCGCCGGTGCTGCTGCTGGCGCTGCTGGGGATGCTCCTCGGCGCGGCGGCGCGGGCGCTGCCTACAATTCGCGGCTGAACCTGCCCGGGGGCGGCCGCGCCGCGCCCAGCCCGCGACGCCGCCATGCTCACCTTTCAGCAAATCATCCTCAAACTGCAGTCGTACTGGGCCGAACAAGGCTGTGCCTTGCTGCAACCCTACGACATGGAAGTCGGCGCCGGCACCAGCCATACCGCCACGTTCCTGCGCGCCATCGGCCCCGAGCCCTGGCATGCCGCCTACGTGCAGCCCAGCCGCAGGCCGAAGGACGGTCGCTACGGCGACAACCCGAACCGCCTGCAGCACTACTACCAGTTCCAGGTGGTGCTCAAGCCCGCGCCGGCGGACATCCTGGACCTGTACCTCGGCAGCCTCGGCGCCCTCGGGCTGGACCTGCAGCGCAACGACATCCGCTTCGTCGAGGACGACTGGGAGAACCCGACGCTGGGGGCCTGGGGCCTGGGCTGGGAGGTCTGGCTCAACGGCATGGAAGTGACCCAGTTCACCTATTTCCAGCAGGTCGGGGGGATCGACTGCCGCCCCGCCACCGGCGAGATCACCTACGGCCTGGAGCGCCTGGCGATGTACCTGCAAGGGGTGCAAAGCGTCTACGACCTGCTGTGGACCCACACCCGCGTGGCAGGCGAGAGCCGCCCGCTGCACTACCGCGACGTGTTCCACCAGAACGAGGTGGAGCAGAGCGCGTACAACTTCGAGCACAGCGACGCCGAGTTCCTGCAGCAGGCCTTCGGCGCCCACGAGCGCCAGGCGCGCCACCTGAGCGAGCGCAAGCTGGCGCTGCCGGCCTACGAGCAGGTGCTCAAGTGCGCCCATACCTTCAACCTGCTCGACGCGCGCGGCGCGATCTCGGTCACCGAGCGCGCCGCCTACATCGGGCGCATCCGCAACCTGGCGCGGGCGGTGGCACAGGAATACCTGGACAGCCGCGAGCGGCTGGGATTCCCGATGGCGCCGCGCGAGTGGGCCGCGCAGGCGGCCGCCGAACTGGCGCAGAAAAGGGCCGCCTGAACCCCGACCCGCCGCCCACCCCGCATCCAGCGGCCCGCGAGCCGGGCCGCGTTCCCGCCGATCCCATGAGCGCGCACAACCTGCTTGTCGAACTGTTTGTCGAGGAACTCCCGCCGAAGGCGCTGCCCCAGCTGGGACGCGCGTTCGCCGCCGGGATCAGCGCGGCGTTGCGCGAACAGGGGCTGCTGCTGGAGCAGTCGCTGACCACCCCCTACGCCAGCCCGCGCAGGCTGGCCGTCCATGTCAGCGCGGTACTGGCCAGGGCGGCCGACCGCGCGCTGCAGGTCAAGCTGATGCCCGCGTCGGTCGCACTGGACGCCAGCGGCGCGCCGACTCCGGCGCTGCGCAAGAAGCTGGCGGCCCTCGGCCTGGGCGACGCGGCGGCGGCCAGCCTGCGCGAGCAGGGCGAAGGCAAGGCGCGCACCCTGTACGTCGATACCGTGGCCCCCGGGGTGGCGCTGGCCGAGGGGCTGCAACGCGCGCTGGCCGACACCCTGGCCGAACTGCCGATCCCCAAGCTGATGAGCTACCAGCTGGCCGACGGCTGGACCACCGTGCGCTTCGTGCGACCCGCCCACGGGCTGGTCGCGCTGCACGGCAGCGAGGTGGTGCCGGTGCAGGCGCTGGGCCTGCAGGCCGGGCGCAGCACCCGCGGGCACCGCTTCGAGGCCTCGGCGCCCAGCCTCGATCTCGCCCATGCCGACGACTACGAAGGCGTGCTGCTCGAGCGTGGCGGGGTGATCGCCAGCTTCGAGCGCCGGCGCCGCAGCATCGAGCAGCAGATCGACGCGTGCGCGCGCTCGCTGGGAGGCGGGCTGCGCTGCCTGCCCGACGAGGCGCTGCTCGACGAGGTCTGCGCGCTGGTGGAAAAACCGCGGGTGCTGGCCTGCCGCTTCGACCCCGAGTACCTGGAAGTGCCCCAGGAATGCCTGATCCTGACGATGAAGGCCAACCAGAAGTACTTCGCGCTGGTCGACCCCGAGGGCCGGCTGAGCCACCACTTCCTGGTCGTCAGCAACATCGACCCCGCCGACGCGTCGCAGGTGATCGAGGGCAACCAGCGGGTGGTGCGCCCGCGGCTCGCCGACGCCCGTTTTTTCTACGACCAGGACCGCAAGCACACGCTGGCGCAGCGCGCCGCCGGGCTGCAGCGCGTGACCTACCACGCCCGCCTGGGCACGCAGGCCGAGCGCAGCCAGCGGGTGCAGCAGATCGCCGTCGGGCTTGCGCGGCTGCTGGAGAACCACCCGGATGCGAAGCGGGTGGACCGGGAACTGGTGCCCGCGGTGGAGCAGGCGGCCGCGCTGGCCAAGGCCGACCTGCTGACCGAAATGGTCGGGGAGTTCCCCGAGCTGCAAGGCATCATGGGGCGCTACTACGCGCTGCACGACGGCCTGTCGCCGCTGGTGGCGCAGGCCATCGAGGACCATTACCGCCCGCGCTTCGCCGGCGACGAGCTGGCTCGATCGGACTGCGGGCTGTGCGTGGCGCTGGCCGACAAGCTGGAGATCCTCTGCGGCTTGTGGGGCATCGGCGAGCGCCCGAGCGGGGACAAGGACCCCTTCGCGCTGCGCCGCCACGCGCTGGGCGTGGTGCGCATGCTGATGGAGCGTCCGCAAGCCTCGCGCAACTGGCCGCTCGACGAACTGCTGCGGCTGGCCCTCGACAGCCTGCGCCAGGTGCCCGGGCTGCAGGACCCGACCGCCGCGCTGCGGGACTTCCTGTTCGACCGCATGGCCAACCTGCTGCGCGAACAGGGCTACCCGGCGCAGCAGGTCGACGCGGTGCTCGGCCTGCGGCCGCAATGGCTGGGCGACGTCGTCGCGCGGCTCGATGCGGTGCGCGCGTTCGCGGTGCTGCCCGAGGCGCAGGCCCTCGCGGCCGCCAACAAGCGGGTGGTCAACATCCTGAGGAAGTCGGCCGCTGCCGAGGGCGCTGCGCTGCGCGCGGACCTGCTGCGCGAGCCGGCCGAGCAGGAGCTGGCTGCGGCGCTGCGGCGGCTGCAGCCGCGCGCGCAGGCAGCGCAGCAGCGTGGCGACCATGCCACCGCGCTGCTCTGCCTGGCCGAGCTGAAGCTGCCGGTGGACGCGTTCTTCGACCAGGTCATGGTCAACGCCGAGCAGCCCGAGCTGCGCGCCAACCGGCTGGCGCTGCTGCAGCAGCTTCAGGCGGCGATGCGCCAGGTCGCCGACCTGTCCTGCCTGGCCGCCTGAAGCGGCGACGACAGCGATGAAACTGCTGATCCTCGATCGCGACGGCGTGGTCAACGAGGACCGCGACGACTACGTGAAGTCGGCCGACGAATGGGTCGCCGTGCCGGGCAGCATCGAAGCCATGGCGCGGCTGCACCGAGCGGGCTGGCGGGTGGTGCTGGCGAGCAACCAGTCGGGGCTGGGCCGCGGGCTGTTCGACATGGACGGGCTGAACGCCATCCACGCGAAGATGCAAAAGGCCGTGACCGCCGCCGGCGGGCGCGTCGACGCCATCTTCTTCTGCCCGCATTCCCCGCAGGACGGGTGCGACTGCCGCAAGCCGCGCCCCGGGCTGTTCCGCGACATCGCGGCGCGCTTCGGCCTCGACGACCTGCGCGGGGTGCCGGCGGTGGGCGACAGCCTGCGCGACCTGCAGGCGGCGCAGCCGCTGGGCTGCGCGCTGCACCTGGTGCGCAGCGGCAAGGGCGCGCGGCTGCTGGCGGCGGCCACGCCGCTGCCCGAGGGCACGCGGGTGCACGCCGACCTGGCCGCCTTCGCCGACTGGCTGCTCGCCCAGCCCGCGACCTGAGCCCGCACATGCCGGCGACCCCCGACACCCCCGACACCCCCGACCACCGCGACGCCCGGCCGCGCTCGTCCGGCCGCCCCACCCTGGGCATGCGCCTGCGCTCGGCGGTCTACCTGGCCTGGCTGGTGCTCACCGTGGTGCCCTACGCGCTGGCCGCGCTGGCGCTTTCGCTGGTGGTGAGCGGGCGGCCTCTGTATCGCTTCTGCACCGGCTGGGCCTGGCTGGCGCTGCAGGGGGCGCGGTACATCTGCGGCATCGAATGGCGGGTGCAGGGGCTGGACAACCTGCCGCAGGGGCCCGCCATCGTGCTGTCCAAGCACCAGTCGGCGTGGGAGACGCTGGCGCTGCCCATCCTGCTCGGACGCCCGCTGAGCTACGTGTTCAAGCGCGAGTTGCTGTGGGTGCCGTTCTTCGGCTGGACCCTGGGGCGGCTGGACATGGTGCACATCGACCGAAGCCGCGGCGCGCAGGCCTTCTCCCGCATGCAGCAGCAGGGACGCGAGCTGCTCGACAAGGGATACTCGATCGTCATGTTCCCCGAGGGCACCCGCACCGCGCGCGGCAAGTCGGGCCCGTACAAGTCGGGCGGCGCCAAGCTGGCGCTGCTCACCGGCGCGCCGGTGGTCCCGGTCGCGGTGACCTCGGCGCGCTGCTGGCCGCGCCAGGCCTTCGTCAAGCGCCCCGGGGTGATCGACGTGTCGATCGGCGCGCCGCTGCCGCCGCAGGCGCCCCACGCCAGCGAGCTGAGCGCCCGGGTCGAGCGGTGGATCGAGCACGAAATGCACCGCCTCGATGCCGACGCCTATGCGAGCGCGCCGGCCGGGGCGCCGTCCGCCGGGGAGCCGGCCGAGCGATGAGCGCCAGCGCGCCGCGCGATCCGCTGCAGTACGAGCTGTTCGGCGAGACGGCGCGCACCGGCGCGCAGCCCGGCTCGCAACGGCGCTTCGTGCACCGGCTGGGGGCCTTCGACTACGAATTGCGGCGCAGCGCGCGCAAGTCCATAGGCATCCGCATCGACGACACCATGGTGCGGGTCAGCGCCCCGCGCTGGGTCAGCATCGGCCAGGTCGAGCAGGTGCTGGCCGACAAGGCCGACTGGGTGCGCAGGCAACTGCAATTGCGCGAAAGCCGGCTGCGCGAGCAGGCGGTGCAGCGCATCGACTGGGGCGACGGCGCGCGCCTGCCCTGGCTCGGCGGCACCTTGCTGCTGCGGCTGGGCCAGCCGGTGGCGCGGCCGCGCCTGAGCGAATGCGGCGGCAGCCTGCTGCTGGCGCTGCCGCCGGGTTGCGCTCCCGAGCTGCTGCGCGAACACACCGAGCGCTGGATGCGCGCGCAGGCGCGCCGGCACCTCGGCGGAGTCGCCGAGGAATTCGCGCGCCGCCTGGGCGTGCACCTGCGCTCGGTGGCGCTGAGCTCGGCGCGCACCCGCTGGGGCAGCGCCAGCGCCGACGGCCGGCTGCGGCTGCACTGGCGGCTGATGCACCTGCCGCCGCCGATCGTCGACTACGTGGTCGCGCACGAGGTCGCCCACCTGCGCGAGATGAACCACGGCCCGCGCTTCTGGGCCACGGTGGCGCAGCTGTACCCGGACTGGCAGCGCGCGCGCGACACCCTGCGCCGCAGCGTGCTGCCTCGCTGGTGAGCCGCCGGGGCGCCGCGATCGGCGGCCGGCGCCGACCCGCCCCATTCAGAGCACAATCGAGGGTTTGAGTCCGGCCTTCTTCCTTGCGAGCACACCATGCGAATCCTCCACACCATGCTGCGGGTCGGCGACCTGCAGCGCTCGATCGACTTCTACACCCGTGTCATGGGCATGAAGCTCCTGCGCACCACCGACCGGCCGCAGCAGAAATATTCGCTGGCCTTCGTCGGCTTCGAGTCCAACCCCGAGCAGGCTGAAATCGAGCTCACCTACAACTACGGGGTCGAGCGCTACGACCTGGGCGGCGCCTTCGGGCATATCGCGATCCAGGTCGACGACGCCTACGCCACCTGCCGGCACATCCGCGAAGCCGGCGGAACCGTCACCCGCGACGCCGGCCCGGTGGCCGGCGGGCACACGGTCATCGCCTTCGTGCAGGACCCCGACGGCTACAAGATCGAGCTCATCCAGCGCGAACCCGGGCAGGCCGCCAGCGCGTAGCGCGGGGCGCCGGCAGCCCGCTGCCGCGTGCGGCCGCGCCGGATTTGCGACAATGCACCTTTGCCGCGCGCGGCCGCCAGCGCCGCCGCGATGTCCACCCTGCACCCGTCAAGGCGAACCATGAACCTGATTTCCATCGCTCACGCCCAGGGCGCCGCCGCTCAGGGCGGGGCCGAGTCGACCCTGCTGAACGTGCTGCCGCTGGTGGTGATGTTCGTCATCCTGTGGCTGGTGATGATCCGGCCGCAGATGAAGCGCCAGAAGGAGGCGCGGGCGATGATCGCCGCGCTGGCCAAGGGCGACGAGGTCGTGACCAGCGGGGGCCTGGTGGGCCGTGTCGTTCGCCTGGGCGACAACTACCTGCACCTGGAGGTGGCCGACAAGATCGAGGTCCAGGTGCAGCGCTCCGCGGTCAGCACCGTGCTGCCCAAGGGCACGCTGAAGTTCGATTCCTGATCCGTCGCGGCCCGTCGCGGCCGCCGGCCTACCGCCATGAACCGTTACCCGCTGTGGAAGTACCTCGTGATGGCCGCCGTGCTGGTCGTGGGCATCGTGTACGCGCTGCCCAACCTGTACGGCGAGGCCCCGGCGGTGCAGATCAGCTCGGCCCATCCCGGGCATGACCAGCCCGACCAGGCGCTGCTGCAGCGCGGCGACGCCGCGCTGGCCCAGGCGGGAATCCACCCGGTGCGAGCGGTCATCGACGGCGCCACGCTGAACTACAGCTTCGCCAGCACCGAGGTGCAATTGCACGCGCGCGAGGTGCTCGCGCGGGCGCTGAACCCGCAGCGCGACCAGCCCTCGTACATCGTCGCGGTCAACCTGCTCAGCCGATCGCCGGCCTGGCTGACCGCGCTGCACGCCCACCCGATGTATCTCGGCCTGGACCTGCGCGGCGGGGTGCACTTCCTGCTGCAGGTCGACATGCAGGCGGCGCTGCACAAGAAGCTCGACTCCATCGCCGGCGAGCTCAGGGCCTCGATGCGCGACAAGGACGTGCGCTACAGCGAGCTCAAGCGGGTCGGCGACGCGGTGCAGATGCAGTTCCACGACCCCGAGATGTTCCGCGCCGCGCTGCCGCTGGTGCGCGACAACGCGGGCGACGCGCTGATCGATTCGCAGGCCGCCGGCGGCACCATCACGCTGCGGCTGAGCCCGCGCACCATCGAGCAGACCGAGGACTACGCGATCAAGCAGAACATCACCACGCTGCACAACCGGATCAACGAACTCGGCGTGGCCGAGCCGGTGATCCAGCAGCAGGGCAAGGACCGGGTGGTGGTCGAGCTGCCGGGCATCCAGGATACCGCGCGCGCCAAGGACATCCTCGGACGCACGGCGTCGCTCGAGGTGCGGCTGGTCGACGACAGCCCGGCCGCGCTCAGCGCGCTGGCCGGCTCGGGCCCCGCCCCCGAGGGCGACCAGAAGCTGTACGACCGCTCCGGGCATGCGCTGATGGTGCGGCGCGACGTGCTGCTGACCGGCCAGGAGCTGACCGACGCCCAACCCGGCTTCGACCCCCAGACCAACGAACCCGCGGTGTTCCTGACGCTGGATTCGCGCGGCTCGCGCATCTTCGCCGACGTCACGCGAGCCAATGTCGGCAAGCGCATCGCGATGGTGCTGGTCGACCGCCACCAGGCGCAGGTGGTCACGGCGCCGGTGGTGCGCAGCGAGATCGACGGCGGACGGGTGCAGATCTCCGGCAGCATGACCGTGCCGGAGGCCAATGACATCGCGCTGCTGCTGCGCGCCGGCGCGCTGGCGGCGCCGATGCAGATCATCGAGGAGCGCACCATCGGCCCGAGCCTGGGGCGGCAGAACATCGCCCAGGGCTTCCACTCGGTGACCTGGGGCTTCGCCGCGATCGTCGCGTTCATGTGCGTGTACTACCTGCTGTTCGGCGCGGTGTCGTCGATCGCGCTGGCGGTCAACCTGCTGCTGCTGATCGCGCTGCTGTCGATGCTGCAGGCCACGCTGACCCTGCCGGGGATCGCGGCGATGGCGCTCGCGCTGGGCATGGCGATCGACTCCAACGTGCTGATCAACGAGCGCATCCGCGAGGAACTGCGCAACGGCGCCGGCGCCCAGGCGGCCATCGCCACCGGCTACGCCCGCGCCTGGGCGACCATCCTCGACTCCAACGTCACGACGCTGATCGCCGGCCTGGCGCTGCTGGTGTTCGGCTCGGGCGCGGTGCGCGGCTTCGCGGTGGTGCACGTGCTGGGCATCCTGACCTCGATGTTCTCGGCGGTGTTCTTCTCGCGCGGCCTGGTCAACCTGTGGTACGGCAAGCGCCGGCGGCTGCAGTCGGTGTCCATCGGGCAGGTCTGGAAGCCCGCTGCCGCCGAGGCGGCGCCGGGCGACAAGCCCGAGGCCAAGGCGGCGGCGCCGTCGGCCGCCCGCCCCGGCCGCAAGGGCTGAACCGGCGATGGCCGCCAACCGACCGCCGCGCATGCCGGCCCCGAGCAGGAGATCCTGATGGAATTCTTTCGTATCCAGCGCGACATTCCGTTCATGCGGTACGCGCCGGTGCTCAACGCGATCTCCGCGCTGCTGTTCGCTGCCGCGGTGTTCTTCCTCGTCACCCGCGGGCTGCACCTGTCGATCGAATTCACCGGCGGCACCGTGATGCAGGTGCACTATCCCCACGCGGCGCAGTTGCAGCAGGTGCGCGCGGTGCCGAGGAAGCTGGGTTATGGCGACGTGCAGGTGCAGACCTTCGGCAATCCGCGCGACGTGGTGATCCGGCTGCCGCTGCACGCCGGGGAAAGCAGCACCACCCAGAGCGCGCGGGTCCTGCAGGCGCTGCGCGCGGCCGACCCGCAGGTGCAACTCGTGCGCACCGAATTCGTCGGGCCGCAGGTGGGCTCCGAGCTGGCGACCGACGGCGTGAAGGCGCTGGCCTTCGTGATCGGCGGCATCATGCTGTACCTGGCGCTGCGCTTCGAGTGGAAATTCTCGGTGGCGGCCATCGTCGCCAACCTGCACGATGTGGTGATCGTGCTGGGCTTCTTCGCGTTCTTCCAGTGGGAGTTCTCGCTGCCGGTGCTGGCCGCGGTGCTCGCGGTGCTGGGCTATTCGGTGAACGAATCGGTGGTGATCTTCGACCGGGTGCGCGAGAACTTCCGCAAGTACCGCAAGTACACCACCGTGAAGGTGATCGACAGCGCGATCACCAACACCATCAGCCGCACCATCATCACCCACGGCGCGACGCTGGCGATGGCCTTCTCGATGTTCCTGTTCGGCGGCCCGGCGCTGCACTACTTCGCGCTGGCGCTGATCATCGGCATCTCGATGAGCATCTACAGCTCGGTGTTCGTCGCCGCGGCGATCGCCATGTGGCTGCGGGTCAAGCGCGAGGACCTGCTGAAATCGGGACCCGGGCGGCCGAAGAACCCGAACGACCCGAACGCCGGCGCGGTGGTCTGAACCCCGCGCAGGCGCGCTGAGCGCGCCGCCCGGCGGCGACCGCGCGGCCGCCGTCATCGCCGCGTCATCGGCGGCAACGATGCTGGGGCTTTGGCCTGCCCCCGGACATCGTGACCTGCTGCGCGCCCAAACACTCGGTGCTGTACGTGGGCTTCGAGCCGCCGCTCGACTGCCCGTTGTCCAACGCCCAACCCGCGTCCCCCGAGGTCGCGCTGGCCCAGCTCAGCGACGGCAGCTCCTGGGCCGCCGTGCTGCATCACGGTGCGCGGTCCCGCCAGGCGCTGGACTGGATGATGCGGGTGCGACACCATCCGGCCTCGGCCGGCGCGGTGCTGCTGGCGATGGTCGACGACGCGCAGGGGCCGCTGGCGCTGCAGGCGCTGCGCGCCGGGGCCGACGTGGTGCTGCCGGCTGGCGCGCCGCTGCCGCTGCTGCAGGCCCAGCTGGCTCGGCTGCGCGAGCGGGTGGCGCCTCCGGCGCTGGGATGGCTGCACATCCTGCCCGGCCACAGCCTGCACGCCCAGGCGCGCGAGTTGCGCGGGCCGCGGGGCACGCAGCGCCTGCAACCGCAGTTGTTCCGGCTGCTGTGGGTGCTTTGCGAGCATCCCGGCAGGGTGGTCGATGCCGCCAGCCTGCGCGTGGCCCTGGACATCCCGGCGCGCGCCGACGCGCAGGCGCTGCACACCGCGGTGGGCAAGCTGCGCCGGGTGCTGCGCGAGCATGCGCTGGCCGGGCACCTGCAGACGGTGCATGCCAGCGGCTACCGCTGGGTCCCCGAGCCCGTCGAGCCGCCGGCGCGCGGCGACTCGAACATTTGAAAACAACTGACGCGATCCGGTGAGAAGTCGGACAGGATTACGCAACCTGTTCATCACACCCGGCCGCTGCAATGGTGGCTTGGCCCGGGCAGCCGCGGATGGCCGCCGCAGCCCGGGCCCAACCCACCAGAACAGCCCTCCGGGAGGATCGATGCACCTGCGCACCACCGAGCCGGCGTTTCGCCGCAAGCTGCTTTCCCATGCCATCTGGATGTCCCTGCTGGCCGCTCCGGCCGCCCATGCCGCCCCGACCGAACTGGGCAGCGTGCAGGCCGGCGCGCAAGGCGCCGCCGCGCCGGCGAGCAGCAGCGAACAGAAGAAACTCAGCCCCCGCAAGGTCTTCCATTCCGGCCAGTCGGTGGTCGTGCTCGGGCACGCCCAGATCCGGGCCGCCGGCCCCTTCGGCGGCGCCGCGCAGGCGCTCGACATGGCGCCCGGCGTGCAGGTGACCAGCTTCGGCGCCACGGGAGCGACCAAGAGCAGCATTTCGCTCAACGGCTTCAAGCAGGGCTGGGGCGGTTTCTCCGGAGCCGGCGGGGTCGACAACGGCGACGTGTCGGTGACCTTCGACGGCGTGCCGATGGTCAACCCGTCGACCGGACTGTGGGCCACCTCGCAGATCCCGCAGATGAGCCTGATCTCGGGCGTGGGCATCACCTACGGCCCCGGCGACCCCGCCGACCGCTGGTTCAACAACCTCGGCGGCCAGCTGGCGTTCGTCCCGGTGCAGCCCAGCGACAAGGCGGGCGGTTCGATCGGCCTGAGCTTCGGCAGCGACAGCGCGCGCAACCTCAACTACCTGCTGCAGACCGGAAAGCACGACGGCTGGGCCACGGTGATCGCCGGCGGCACCGGCTCCGCCGACAGCTATCGCACGGCGTCCGACGGCTACAACTTCCCCAGCCAGAGCTACGCCTTCTTCCTGAAGACCCGCAAGGACTTCGCCGGTGGCCATTTCTCGGTCGGTATCTACCAGGCACGCGGCACCGGCCAGCGGCCGATGGCGGTGCCGACCACGGCCAACCCGGACGTCACGCTGAACGGCACCCCGGCCACGGGGCTGTACAGCCAGCAGACCAGCGGCTTCTACAGCACCGTGCCGGGCAGCGTCTGGCGCAAGAACGACAGCAACCGCACGCGCCTGATCTACGGCAAGCTGGACGTCGCGGTCGCCGACAACGCGACCCTGCACAACCTGCTGTGGTACCGGATGGGCAACCGCTGGCATGACCACTACGCCAACTACGGGCTGGGCTACCCGGCCAACCTGTTCGAGCACAACAACCCGAAGACCACCGGCTACGGCGACAAGCTGTGGACCGACATCCAGCTGCACCGCAACCTGATCTCGGTCGGCGGCTTCGTGTCCCATAGCACCTACAACACCCGCAACGCCTTCTACAACCCGACCCAGCTGGTGGGGACCTCGACCACCATCTACGGCAGCGAGTCCACCCCCAACGCCAAGTACCGCAGCGACTACTTCGACCAGACGGACCTGGCGATCTTCGCCCAGGACCGCATCCGCGCGCTGGCGAACCTGGACGTGACGCCGGGCATCCGGTTCATCGACTTCTCGACGGTGTACTCCCCCGCGGGCGCCACCGACTTCCCGCTGTCCTACCAGTACGACCCGGCCAAGGACCAGGGCGCGCTGCCCGGGGCGACCACCAGCCACCACAAGTTCGAGCCCTCGATCAGCCTGAACTATCGTCCGCTGCCGTGGCTGGCCACCTTCGCCAACTACGCGGTGGCCTACAAGGAACCGCAGGTCGGCGGCGGCGGCGGGCTCTACCAGGCCATGGCCCCGGTCTACAACCTGGAGAAGAGCACCGACTGGAACGTGGGCTTCAAGATGCACATCGAGCGCGCCCGCTACCTGCGCAACTTCCTGCTGTCGGTCTCGTACTACCACAACCACTTCGGCAACCAGTTCATCACCTTCACCAACCCGGTGACCCAGGTCGTCAGCACCGCGACCGGCGACTCCACCTACAAGGGGTTCAACATCAGCGTCGCCGACGACATCCTCTACAACGTGGGGGTGTTCGCCAACCTGAACTTCCAGAAGGCCGATTTCAACAGCTACAACACCGGCTCCGCGGTCTACAACAACCTGCCGGTGTCCTACGTCCCGGACCGCACGCTGGACCTGGGCGTCGACTACAAGGCCTACGCCGGCGGCATGCTGTGGAATCCGGCGCTGACCTACCAGTACACCGGCGCGCAGTACATGTGGAGCGACGCGGCGAACAACCAGAACGGAGGCCCGACCAACCAGCAGATGCCGGCCTACGGCGTGTGGAACCTCACGCTGGACGCGACGATGCCGCTGCACGACACCTTCCTGCGCAGGCTGCACCTGCAACTGGGAGTGCTCAACGCCGCCGACAAGCAATACAACAGCAACGAGTTCGTCAGCTGGGACGGCGAGTGGGTCGGCATGGGCAACAACTCCAACCCGCTGGTGCTGGCGACCCCGGGGGCGCCCAGGACCTTCTACGCCGGCGTTTCGGCCGACTTCTGATGCTGGCGCGCCGGCGCCAGCCGTCGGCGCGCACGGAGAACCTTCGATGCTTTCACTGCAAACCCTTGTCGACGCCGCCCACAAGTCCGGCGGCATCCTGTACCTGATGGCCCTGCTGCTGCTGCTGGCGCTGGCGGTGATCATCGAGCGCTTCTGGGCACTCGGCCGCATGCAGGGCCAATGCCAGCAATGGGTGCGCGAACTCAAGGGCCATGCCCATGTCGACACCGCGTCGCTGCGCGATCGACTGAAGGGCGACACCCATTCCCCCGCGGCGCAGGTGGTCGCGGTGGCGCTGCACCACGACCTGGGGGACCCGCTGGACCACTTCAGCGACCGCCTCGAGGAAGCGGTGATGGACCAGGCCCCGCGCATCGACCGCGGCCTGTGGATGCTCGACACCATCGTCACGCTGGCCCCGCTGCTCGGGCTGCTCGGGACGATCATCGGCATGTTCAACACCTTCCAGGCGCTGTCCCACCCGGGAGCCGCGACCCAGGCGGTGACCGGCGGCGTCGGCGAGGCGCTGCTGGCCACCGCGGCCGGGCTGTTCATCGCCGTGCTCGGGCTGGTGGCCTTCAACGCGCTGCAGCAGCGGGTGCGGCTGGTCATGCACCACCTGGAACGCATCAAGCTGATGCTGGCCAACCGCATGTACCCCCACTACCGCGGCGCCGTCGAGCCGCCCCGCCCCAGGCCCGCAGCCGCGGCCAGCCTGGGCGCCTCCTCGAGCGGCGCGCCCGCGGGACACGCGTTGCAGGCGCGACTGGCCTGAAGCGGGCCCATCGCAGGCCCTTGCAGCACCCCTTGCAATCTCCAGACGGGAGCCCTGCCCCCGTGTTCGCCGCCGCAGAGGTCCGCGGCGCCTTTTTTTTCGAGCCCAGATGAAATACTTCGAAACCAAGAAGGCACGCATCGAGATCATCCCCATGATCGACATCATGTTCTTCCTGCTGGTGTTCTTCATCATGGTCACGCTGCGCATGATCCCGGCCGACGGCATCGCGTCGCGGCTGCCGACCAGCTCCACCGCGAAAAGCCTGCCGCCGCCGCAGGTCACCATCGTCGTCGACCGCCAGGGGGTGATCCACCTCGGCGGGCTGCGGCTCAGCGCGCGACAGCTCACCGCCGTGCTGGCGAACAAGCCCGACCCGTCGCGGCTGCAGGTCGTGCTGGCCGGCGACCGCCACACTTCGCTGCAGTTGCTCATGCGGGTGATGGACGCCTGCCGCAAGGCCGGGGTGACGCGCATCGGGCTGGCCGCGCAAGAGGAGGCCGGCTCGTGACAGCCAGCGCAAGCCGGCAGGCCCCGCCGTGGCGGGAGCCGGACGCGAGCAGGCGCTGGGCCGCGTCGACGGCGCTGGCGCTGGTGCTCGAAGGCGCCGCGCTGGCCGCGCTGGCCTGGTTCCTCAGCCGTCCCGCGCCGCCCCCGCCGCCGCAGCCCATCGAGATCACGCTGAGCCGGCCGAAGCCGACGCCCAAGGTGGTCGCACCCAAGCCGCCGCCGCCCAAACCCAAGCCGCCTCCGCCCAAGCCCAAGCCGCAGCCCAGGCCGCGCCCGCACCCCATCGTGCACCCGCGCCCCAGGCCGCTGCCGCCCCCGCCGCAACCGCGCATCCAGCCGCCGCCGGCGCCGCTGCCTTCGGCCCAGCCCGCGATGCCGGTCGCGCCGCCGCCGCCGCCACCGCCGCCGCCGCGCACTCCGCCACCCAAGCCCGATACGGCCGCGCTGCGCCTGAGCTTCGAGGCCCTGCTGCGCGAGGCCATCCAGGATGCCGTGCACTACCCCGAGTCGGCACGCCTGATGCGGGTCGAAGGCCGTGCATTGGTGAGCTTCAGCTTCCTCGACGGTCAGGTCAGCCAGGTGCGCATCGCCCGCTCCAGCGGCGTCCCCGCGCTCGACCAGGCGGCGCTGCAGGCCGTGCGCAAGGCGCCGTACCCGCCGGCGCCGGCCGCGCTCTCCGGGCGGGCGATGTCCTTTGTCATCTGGGTGCGCTTCCATCTTTCGCCATGAAACAGCTCTGTCTCGCCCTGGCCTTGTGCACCGTGCTGGCACGCCTGGCCTGCGCGCACACCCTGACGGTCTACGCCGCCTTCGGCTACGACCGCGCGGTGGCCCGCGCATTCACCCATGCCACCGGAATCCCGGTCGACCTCGTCCACCTGAGCACCGGTCCGCTGCAGGCCCGGGTGCAGGCCGAGGGGGCGCGGCCGCAGTGGGACGTGGTGTGGTTCGACGGCAACCTGGCCATGCGCGAATTCGCGCTGCAACACCGGCTGCAGTGCGGCTGGTTGCCCGCGATCGCCTACGACCGGGCCGGGCGCGCGCTGCTGCCGGCCGACCGCTGCTACCTGCCGGTCGGGCTGACCTACGCCGGCACGCTGCTGGTCGACGTCGCCCGCGTCGGCGAGGTGCCGACGCGCTGGTCGCAGCTGACCGACTCGCAGCTGCGCGCACGCGTGGGCATGAACAACCCGGCGATCTCGGGTCCCACCTTCCCGCTGGTGGCCGGCATCCTGCAGCATGACGGGCTGCGCGCGGGCAAGGCGTATTTCGAGCGCCTGCGCGCCAACGGGCTGAAGGTCTACCCGACCAACAGCGTGACGCTGCGCGCCTTGCAGTACGGACAGATCGCGGTCGCGCTGGTGCAGAGCTCGGCCGCGCTGGGCTTCGCCGAAGGCAAGCCCGACCTGCGCATCGTCGCGCCGAGCCCGCTGGCCGAACTGCCGTCGGACATCGCCATCGGCGCCGGGGTGCACGGCAAGACCCTGCAGCAGGCCCGGCGCTTCGTGCAATACGTGCTGTCGCCGGCAGGCCAGCAGGTGATGCAGCACGCCGACCCGCGCGCCGACTCCAACTACCGGCCGCTGCTGCGCGGCGTGCGGCCGCTGCCCAGCCTGGCGCGGCTGCAGGTCGCCCACGCCGAGGTCCTCGATCCGACACGGTGGGGGCCGCGCGAGGCCGCGATCGACTCGTGGTTCAGTTCCCACGTGCTGCATTGAGCTCCCGGCCCTGGTCCGAGTCCCGGGCGGCGCGCCCGGCCAGCCTGCGCTGGCGCGTCCGCGGCCGGCGCGCGCTCGCTGGCCTGGGCGGGCTGCCGTTGCTGCTGGCCGCGCTGGCGCTGTGGGGCTGGCCGCTCGGCGGCTTCCTGCTGCAGGCCTGGATGCCCGGGCTGCTGCACGGCCATGTGCGCCCCGACCTCTCGGCCTTCGCCCGCGCGTGGGCCGGCGGCGGTGGCGCCGCGCTGCGCAACAGCTGGACCGCGGCCAGCCTGGCCAGCCTGCTGGCGCTGCCGGCCGGCGCGTGGCTGGCGTGGCTGCGCGAGCGCACGCGCCTGCGCTGGCGGCGCTGGATCGAGCCGGGGGTGTGGCTGCTGCTGGTCATGCCGGGCTACTTCATCGCCTCCGGCTGGATGCTGCTGGCGGCGCCGATCGGCCCGCTGGCAGCCTGGCCCGCCGCACTGCGCGCAGCGCAGTCGCTGCTGGGCATGCCGGGCATCGTGCTCAGCCTGGCCTGCAAGGCGCTGCCCTACACCTTCCTGGCGCTGCAGTTCAGCCTGCGCGGGTCCTCGGCGGCAACGCAGGAGGCGGCGCGGGTGCTCGGCCTGCCCGCGCGTCGCCGCCTCGCGCTGGCCGCCATGACGCTGCTGCCCGCGCTGGCGGCAGGCTTCGCCGCCGCGTTCGCCGAATCGGCCAGCGACTTCGCGATCGCCGCCACGCTGGGCGCCGGCAGCGGCACGGTGATGGCCACCTACGCCATCGAGCAGACGGTCGCCGCGGTGCCGGTGGACTTCCCGGCAGCGGCCGCCGCGTCGTGGATGTTGCTGGCGCTGGTCGTGCCCTCGCTGCTGTTGCAGGCGCTGGCGCGGCGCCGCGCCGGCGCGGCGCGCAGCGTCGGCCCGCGCATGCGCCCGCCGCAGCCGCTGACCCTCGGCCCGATCGCGGCGCTGGCGCAGGCCTGCGGCGTCGGCCTGCTCGCGGTGGTCGCGCTGGGGGTTCCGCTGGCCAGCGCGGCGGCGCTGGCCGCGGGCGGCAGCCACCGGGCCGGGCAGTTCGCGTCGGCCGCGGCGCAGCTGCTGCCGGCGCTGGGCTATTCGCTGCGCATGGCGCTGCTGGCCGCCAGCGTGAGCACCGCGCTGGCCTGGCCGGCTGCGCGCGCCATCGGCCGCGGCAACCGCCTGGGTCGCGCGGTCGACCTCGGGCTGAACGCGGCGATGGCGCTGCCAGGCATCGTGCTGGCCGCCGCCTACGTGCGCATGTACAACCTGGCCATCACCCCCTGGTACGGCGGCAGCGGGCTGCTCGCGATGGCCTACGTCGCGGTGGCGCTGCCCGGCTCGACGCGGCTGCTGCAAGGGCCGGTCGCGCAACTCCACGGCAGCCTGGGCGAGGCGGCGCGGGTGCACGGCCTGAGCCGGCTGCAGGCGCTGCGCTGGGTGGAGGCTCCGCTGCTCGCGCCGGCGCTGGGCGCCGCGTGGCTGATGGCCGCGCTGCACGTGGCCTTCGAGCTGCCGGCCTCCCAGTTGCTCTACCCGGCCGGGCACACCCCGCTGGCTGTGGCCTTGCTCGACGCCGCCGCCGGCTTCCAGTTGCACCTGCAGGCGCAGCTGCAATTGCTCGGGATCGCCGTGGTGCTCGGCCTGGCCGCGCTGGCGCGCTGGGTGTTCGGCCAGCTGCGCGCGGGCCCGGGCACACCCTCGGGCACACCATCGGGCACCGACTGACCATGCACGCCCTCGAACTCCTCGACGCCCACAAGAGCTTCCAGGGCCACGCCGCGCTGCGCGGGGTCGGCCTGCGCATCCAGGCGGGCCAGGTGCTGTGCCTGCTCGGCGCATCGGGCTCGGGCAAGACCACGCTGCTGCGTCTGGTCGCCGGGCTGGAGCGCCTGGATCGCGGCAGCCTGCGCATCGCCGGCGCGCTGGTCGACGGCGCGGGCGCGCCGGCGCTGGCGCCCGAGCAACGCGGGCTGGCGATGGTGTTCCAGGACTACGCGCTGTGGCCCCACCTCGACGCGCTGGACAACGTCGCGCTGGCGCTGCGCGCCCGTCGCGCAGGCGATGCGCATTCGCGCGCGCGCGACATGCTGCGGCGTGTCGGCCTGCAGGGGCTGGAGCATCGGCGGCCGCACGAGTTGTCCGGCGGCCAGCAGCAGCGCGTGGCGCTGGCGCGCGCGCTGGCGGTACGCCCGCGCCTGCTGCTGTGCGACGAGCCGCTGTCCAACCTGGATTCCGGGCTGCGCGAGGAATTGCGCGAGCTCATCGGCGAGGTGGTGCGCGAACACGCGCTGTCGGCGCTGTACATTACCCATGACCACCGTGAGGCCTTTGCCCTCGGCGACCAGGTGGGTATCCTCGACCAGGGCCGCCTGCTGCAGCTGGACTCGCCTCGGCAACTGCTGGCCGCGCCGTGCAGCGAAGCGGTTGCCCGGTTCCTGCACGGCCTCGGACCCTGGCCCACACGCGGCGACGCCGCCGGCCATGCCGCGCCGTGGGGCCAGTTGACCGCGCCTCGTCTTGCGCCAGGCGGCGGGCAGCCGGGCCGGCTGTACCTGCCGGCCTCGGCGCTGCGCGTGGCCGACGGACCGCCGCGCGACGGCGAAGCCCGGGTCGGCGCCACGGTGCTGCGCTGCCTGCCCGGGCCGCTGGGCGTGGAGGTGCAGGCGTCGCTGCACGGAGTCGAAGTACGGCTCGCCGGCAGCCGCTGGCACGCTCCCGGCGAGCGCCTCGAGGTCTGGCTGGACGACCGCCAGGCGCTGATCTATCCGATGCCCGATCGATCGGGCCCCGACCATCCAAGCGAGCAGGAGCAATGCCTTGAACAGCCTGAGTAACTGGGGAGCCGCGGGGGCGATTTTCGCCGCCAGCGCGGTCGAGTGGGTCGAGGCCTTCACCATCGTGCTCGCGGTGGCGCTGAGCATCGGCTGGGCACGCGCGGCCGGCGCCGCGGCCTGCGCCCTCGGCGCGGTGGCGGCGCTGATCGCCGCCAGCGCCGCCGGGCTGGGGTTCATCGCCGCCGACATGCAGGCGGTGCGCGGGGTCATCGGGGTGTTCCTGCTGCTGTTCGGGCTGCGCTGGTTCGTCAAGGCGGTGCGCCGCTACGCCGGGCGCACCCGGCTGCACGACGAGGCCGAGGAATTCCGCGAGACCCGCGACGCGCTGGACCACGCCGAGCGGCGCGCGGCCTGGATCATCGCCTTCAAGGGCGTGCTGCTCGAGGGGCTGGAGGTCTGGCTGCTGGTGGTCGCGATGGGCCACGGGCTGGACTGGGGGCAGGCCGGCGGCGCCGCGCTGCTCGCGCTGCTGCTGGTGATCGCCGCCGGCATGGCGCTGCGCAAGCCGCTGACCGCGGTGCCCGAGAACACCCTGAAATTCCTGGTCGCCAGCGCGCTGCTGGCCTTCGGCAGCTTCTGGAGCCTGGCCGGCCTGCTCGGCGAGCGCGCGGCCTGGCCGCTCGGCGACCTCAGCCTGCCGCTGCTGTTCCTGGTCTACGCGGCGGGCGGCCGGCTGCTGGCGGCGCGCCTGCGCGTGCCGGCGCTGGCCGCGCAGGGAGCCGGATCGTGAAAAAACTGCTGCAACTGGTGTTCGGCGACTGGCGCAACAGTGGCGCGGTCGCTGTCGCGCTGGCGCTGGCCTGGCTGGCGAGCCGGGCGTGGCCGGCGCTCGGCGGCTGGGCGCTGGTGCCGGCGTTGCTGCTGGCGGCCTGGTGGCAGGCCTCGCGCTGACGTGAACCTCGGGCCGGCGACGGCCCCGGCGCGGCGCGCAGCGGGCGACCTGCCGCTTACAAGGCGGCTGCTGCGTTCAGGCGACGCGACGGCCGCCCGCGCGCTCGGCGCTGTGCGAGCGCGCAGCGGGGTCGTCGAGGTCGAGCATGCAGGCCTCGACGGTCTCGAGGTTGTTGTCGCGGGCGAAGCGCAACACGAACTGGTAGGCCATCGGCTCGACGTCGGCGAGTTCGCGGCTGACCACCACCGCCCGCACCCCATCGACCAGCGTGGGCATGCACAGCGGCGAATAGCACAGGTGGTCTTCGGCGTGCCCGGCGCCCGGGGGGCGAAAGCGCGACATCACACCGGCCAGGCGCTCGGCCCAGTCGCTGGGACGAAAGGCCCGCCCCTCGTGGGTGCGTCCCAGCACCAGGAGTTCTCCGGGCTGGAGGGCGCGGTTCAGCGCCCGCTGCACGGCGCGCTGCACAGCCGCCGGGTCGGCCGGGTCGAGCATGGCTTGGACCTGCTGCAAGGGATGGGAAACCCCGATTGTGCTCCCACCCGGCGCGCGCTGGCAAACCCCGGGGCCGTGCGCCGGGCCCCGCCGACAGCGGGCTTCCCGGCTACCATTGTTGCATGCGCACAACTCCGAGCGAATCTCCCGTCCTCTATTGGGAAGACTTTCCCGCCGGCAAGGTCCTCGACTGCGGCAGCCGCACGCTGCAGGCCGAGGAGATCGTCGAGTTCGCGCGGCAGTTCGACCCGCAACCCTTCCATCTCGACCCGGGCGCGGCCGAGCGGTCGTTGTTCGGCGGGCTGAGCGCCAGCGGTTGGCACACCTGCGCGCTGAGCATGCGGATGATGTGCGACGCCTACCTGTTGCGCAGCAGCAGCCTGGGGTCGCCGGGGATCGACGAACTGCGCTGGCTCAAGCCGGTGCGCCCGGGCGACACGCTGCATCTGTCGATGACCGTGCTGGAGGCGCGGACGATGCGCAGCCGCGAAGGGGTCGGCCTGGTGCGCTCGCGCTGGGAAGCGCGCAACCAGCACGGCGAAGCGGTGCTGAGCATGGTCGGCTGGGGCATGTTCGGCCGCCGTCCGACCACGGCGGCCGCATGAAGGTGCCCGTCGCACTGGCCTCGCGGCTGTGGGTGGCGGCGCAGTTCGCGCTGATCGCGCTGCTGTGCGGTTGGCCCGCGCACTGGCGGCTGTCGATCTGGGTGCTGCCCCCGCTGCTGCTCGGCGGCGGCCTCGCGGCCTGGGTGCTGGCGTGGAACCGGCCGGGCCGTTTCAACATCCGCCCCGAACCCAAGGCGGGCGCCAGCCTGGTGACCGGAGGTCCGTACCGGCGCATGCGCCACCCCATGTACACCGCGCTGCTGCTGGTCATGGCAGCCGCGGTCGCCGCCAGCCCGGATGCGCCGCGCGCGCTGGCCTGGCTGGCGCTGCTGCTGGTGCTGCACGGCAAGGCCCGGCTGGAGGAGCGACTGCTGCTGGCGCACTGGCCGCAGTATGCCGACTATCGCGCGCGCACCTGGCGGTTCATTCCGAAACCCTGGTGAGCGCCCGGCCCCGCCGCGGCCAGCCCGCGGCGGCCAGCAGCAGCGCGGCAGCACCCCATTGCGCGGGCGGCGCGGCTCGACCGAGCAGGCCCTGCAAGGCCAGCGTGACCGTCGGCGCCAGCGCCAGCAGCGCGCGCAGGCGCTGGCGGCGGCGCGCCGGCGGCGGCGCGATCCACAGCAGCGCGAACGCGAGCACGCACGCACCGATCTGCGCCAGCAGCGCCCACCAGGCCGCCGACGGCGGGTCGATCAGCCAGTTCTCGCCCGCCACCACCGAAACCACCGGCAAGGTCACCGCGGCACCGATCAACTGGTAGAAGACGAACTTCTCGCCCCCGCAACCCTGCAGGCGGCGGTCTTCGGCGGCCCACTCCTGGCCCGCCCAGGCCAGCGCGGCCAGCGCGGCCAGCGACAAGCCGCCCAGCCCCGGCCGCTGGCGCGCCAGCAGCCCCAGCGCCAGCCCGGCCAGCGCCACCACCGCCAGGCGTCGGCGGCCGTCGACGCGGCGTGCCACCACGGCCACCAGCCACAGCACCGCGATGCTGCACTCGACCGCGGCGGCCGCCCCCAGTCGCGCCACCGCGGCGTACAGCAGGGCCATGCGCAGGCTGAACAACAGGCCCAGGCGCATCCCCGGGGCCAGCGTGGCGTCCTGGGCGAATACCCCGATGTCCCGCCAGCGGGTCCAGATCCACAGCACCAGCAGCGACAAGGTGGCGGTCAGCGTGGCCTGCAGCAGCGGCGGCACGGCCGGCGCGGCCAGCGCCACCGCCACCGGCTGGACGCTCCAGGCCAGCACGGCGGCGAACTCGCCGCGCGGGCCCAGGGTCGTGGCCATCTGCGGGCAGCCCGCGGTGCCGGCGCCAGCCGCCGCCGTCAGCCGTCCAGCCCCTGCTGGACCTGCTCGGCGGCGCGCAGCACCGCGCGCGCCTTGGCCTCGGTCTCGCGCCATTCCATTTCGGGCACCGAGTCGGCCACCACCCCGGCCGCCGCCTGCACGTACAGCCAGCCGGACTTGACGATGCCGGTGCGGATCGCGATGGCCAGGTCCATGTCGCCGGCGAAGCTCCAGTAACCGACGGCTCCGCCGTACAGCCCGCGCCGCGTCGGTTCCAGTTCGTCGATCACCTCCATCGCGCGGATCTTCGGCGCCCCCGAAAGGGTGCCGGCCGGGAAGGTCGCGCGCAGCACGTCGAGGGCACCGAGGCCGGGGCGCAGCAGGCCCTCGACATTGCTGACGATGTGCATCACGTGGGAATAGCGCTCGATCGCGAAGGCCTCGGTCACCTCGACCGTGCCGGTGCGCGCGATGCGCCCGAGGTCGTTGCGCGCCAGGTCGATGAGCATCAGGTGCTCGGCGCGTTCCTTCGGGTCGGCCAGCAGTTCGCGCTCGTTGGCCGCGTCTCGCTCGGGGGTGTCGCCGCGCGGCCGCGTGCCCGCCAACGGCCGGATGGTGACCTTCTGGCCGTCGCCGGTGGCCTCCTCGCGCACCAGGATCTCGGGCGACGAGCCGACCACCTGGAAGTCGCCGAAGTTGTACAGGTACATGTACGGCGACGGGTTCAGCGAGCGCAACGCCCGGTACAGCGACAGCGGTGACTGCTCGAAGCGCTTGCGCAGCCGTTGGCCGACCTGCACCTGCATGAAGTCGCCCGCGGCGATCAGCTCCTTGGCGCGCAGCACCGCCCGCAGGTAGTCGGCATGGGCGAATTCGTGCTCGACCTCGGTCACCTCGGCGGGCTCGGTCGGCGGCGGGCGCACCGCGGCGCGCAGGCTGTCGCGCAGCTGCGCCAGCCGGGCGGTGGCCTGCGCGTGGGCATCGGGCTGCTGCGGATCGGCGTAGACGATGAAGCTCAGCCTCCCCGACAGGTTGTCGATGACCGCCAGCTCCTCGCACTGCAGCAGCAGGATGTCCGGCAGGTCCAGCGGATCCGGGCGCGGGTTGCGCTGTGCCGATTGCTGCAGCCGCGGCTCGATGTAGCGCGCGGCGTCGTAGCCGAAGTAGCCGGCCAGGCCGCCGCAAAAGCGCGGCATCCCCTGCGGCAGCGCGACCTTGTGGCGAGCGCGGTAGGCCTCGATGAACTCCAGCGGCGGCTGCTGCGAGCGCTCGATCTCCACGCCGTCGCGCAGCACCTGGGTCACCCCGTGCTTGACCCGCAGCTCGGTGCGGGCCTGCAGCCCGATGAAGGAATAGCGTCCGAAGCGCTCGCCGCCGACCACCGACTCGAGCAGGAAGGTGTTGCGCGCGGCGCCACCGTCGGTGAGCTTGAGGTAGAGCGACAGCGGCGTGTCGAGATCGGCGAAGGCCTGCGAGACCAGCGCGATGCGGTTGTACCCGGACTCGGCCAGGCTACGGAAGTCGGATTCGGTCATGGTCGGCGGCTGGCGTTGCTGCCGCGCCGCGCGGCAGCCATCGGCCACTGTAGCAGTGCCCCGCGCCGCACGCGCCGGCGCAAGGCCCTGCAGGCCGCTGCGACGACTCTTTTGCGTATGCTGCGCGGCATGCGATCGCGGCCGGCTGCCGCGCGCCGAACCAGGAACCGGGAGTCTGCGATGCACGATGCGATGCGGTGGTGGCGCGGGGCGGGCAGCCGGCGCTCGGGCTTGCGCTCGGGCTTGCGCTCGGGCTTGCGCTCGGGCATG
>JAJZVU010000073.1 GCA_021845505.1 Pseudomonadota bacterium
CCGAATAGAGCAGGCGTGACAGCACGAGATACGTGCCCGCATCGCCAACCATCACGTCGGTGGGACGCGGTTCCGGAAGCTCGTCCTCCTCCTCGACGTCGTGGTTCACCATGACCGGCGGCGGCGTATCGCGCCCGGCCCGGCCGATGCGGATGTCCTGCGGTCCCGGCGGCAGGAACAGGGCGGCGGGCTCCGGCCCGACCGCCGGACCGGCGAGGCGCTCGCAGCGCTCGTCGTCGGTCCTCCCTCCCGGTACGTCCGGGGCCGTGATATTGCTGTTCGCAGCCTTCGACATGGGTTGCTCCATGCAGTTGGTCAGGCCGGGTGTCATGTTCGCGCATGCACTCGGCCGTCTTGTTCTCGGGGACCGCCCGGTGCGGGAGGCGTTGTGTTGGCCTCTGGGCGCAGATATGTCTCATTTTTGTGTCCATGTCAAGAGATGAAATCTCAACATCGATAATTTCTACTGCGAAGGCCAATGCACGGGACTGGCGCTGTTCTCTGCCTCGGCCGCAGACAGGCCTGGAACCGCGGAAAACCACACGATGAGCAGACCATGAGAGGGCCGGTTCGCTGCTCGACTGGCGCTGGAACCGGATGGACTTCGGCGCGGTGATGCCTGGCAGGTAGCGGGCCGGTGGTCATTGGGCGATGAGCCCGGCTGCGAGGAAGCGGCCGGGCCTTGGTCTGCCGGAATACTGGTCGGCCCGGTCGGAGGCTGTGGGCCTGACGGCGGCGGCTGCCCGACGGCATGTCCGGACGCCTATACGGTATCGGCACCGTATGCCTGCGGCAGGGGCAGGTACCGGAGCTGGGGGGCCTGGGCCGGCTCTTCGGAAGGTCACGTCCGTCAACGTGGTGGAAAATGTGTTGGGCATGAGGTGGCCGCGGATCATGCGGCTGCGGTGGCGATCTGGGGTGGGAATAGCTCGACCGATGGCGGTGTAAGTTCAGCCATTGGTTCGGTCTGCATGTAGCGGTTTTGGGTTTGTCACTCGTCGTTGTGTTCGAGGAGCACGGCGCCGACGAGCCTGATGATAGCCTTGATCTGCTTCGCAGCTCAAGCGTTGGGGAAGATGCCGACGACGTCGGCGCGGCGCTCGACCTCCTTGTTCAGGCGTTCGATTGGGTTGGTGGAGTGGATCTTGGCCCTGTGCTGGACGGGGAAGTCCATATGGGCGAGGACGTCGAGCTCGCTGTCGTCGATGAAGGCGGCGAGCTTTGGCCATTTGGCGCGGAGCTGGTCGGCGGTGTGGCGCAGTGTCTGGCTGGCGCTGGCGCGATCGGGCTGGATGAAGGCCTGGCGGAGCGCGGCCGAGACCATGCTCTGCTGGCCCTTTCCGACGTATGCCTGGGCATTGCGCATCCAATGCACGCGGCATCGCTGCCAGGATGCGCCCATGACGCGGCGGATGGCGGCTTTGAGGCCTTCGTGGGCGTCGGAGATGACGAGCTTGACCTGGCGCAGGCCACGGCGGACCAGGCTCTTGAGGAACGCGGACCAGAAGGTCTCGGCCTCGCTGGGTCCAATGTGCAGCCCGACGATTTCGCGCTTGCCCTCGGTGTTGGCGGCCACGGCGATTATCGCGGCGACGGAGACGATGCGCCCGCCCTCGCGCTGCTTGAGGTAGGTGGCGTCGAGCCACAGATACGGCCAATCCCCGGTCAGTGGGCGCTCGAGGAAGGCGTTCACCCGCTCGTCGAAGTCCTTGCACAGCTTGCTGACCGTGCTCTTGCCGATCCCAGACAGCCCCATGGCCTGAACCAGGTCATCGACGCGACGGGTGGAGACGCCGCCGACCCAGGCCTCTTGGATCACCGCGACCAAGGCCTTCTCCGAGGTCTTCCTGGGTTCCAGGAAGGGTGGGAAATAGCTGCCCTGGCGGAGCTTGGGGATGCCTGGCGGAGCTTGGGGATGCGCAGTTGGAGGCTGCCGAGCCGGGGGTCCAGCGATCGGTCGCGATAGCCGTTACGATAGGTGGTGCGCTCGCCGGTGCGTTCGTGCCGACCGGCGCCGATCAGGCCTTCCACATCGGTCTCCATGAGAAGCTGCACCACGGCCTCCGCCACGCTGCGCAGAAAGTCACCATCGCCGGCTTTGGCCAGCAGATCAACCAGGGGTAGTCTGTCGTCGGTCATCGGGTCCTCTCGGGTTCGGGTGAAGCCTCGCAACTCCACCGTAGCCGTTCGATCCGATGGCCACCTCAAGCAAGCCTGCGGGTGGGGTCGGCCCCTCCGGCCGGCTACGCCGACCTCCGGGCCCGACCCCACCCGCAGCCGTCACGCAATTTCCACCACGAGCGCGGACGCTAACCTTCGGAAGCCGTTCGACGCCGCGGAGTGACGACGGTATCCGCAGGCTTCCAACTTGATATGGCGTGCCGACGGGAGACGGAGCACGCATACTATATAAGGTATGCTCGGTCCGGTTCGGGCGTCCTGCCCAGGTGTTGGTGCCCTTGCCGCCAAGGGGGGCCAAGACCGGCAAGTGGGCCAAGGAGAGCAAAAGTTCCAAGTGCGCGCTTCTCGACGTCTACGGGGCGGGCCGGATGGCCAGGCGGCAACCGAAGCCGCCGGCCCTGCCGCAGGCGCCGCCGGACCCGGAGACTGGAACGTCCGTGCCGCGCGTGGCGGGACCACGTGTCCCGGCACTGCGCAGCCAACACGGACAGCACTCCTGCCCGCGACCCTCGCCGCCGCATGGTGGGGCAGCGACCAGGACGAGGCCGACCTCGACCGCCTCGTCACCCGCGCCGCCACCGCTGCGCAGGCCATCGCCGCAGGCCCGGCGTCGCTCGCCGAACTGCGTGCGCAGGACCCCGGCATGGCCGAGCATGTCGAGGCGCTCGCACGGGCGCGCATTAACACGCTCATCGCCCGGGCCAGGCGCCAGATGCGCCCGTCTGGCACGGAACCCGAGCCCGTGCTGCCCGACATGGGGATGCGCACGTCAGGCGGGACGACAGGCGGCGGCGCCCAAGGCAAAATCCAGTGCAAGTGGGTTGTACCCCACGTCGCCGTGATGGCTCAATCCGGGCGCAATAAGAGCCAAACGGGGGGCGGGTGAGCCCGGAGGCGCGCGCTGTCAGTGGCGTTTGGGTCGTATACTCTGCGACACGGAATTGGTCGTTGAGGGCGGAGCGATGCAGGTCCAAGGCAGAGCTTGATTTCGAACTGCAGTCAGCACACGAATCGCGTGATGTTATGCACCGACGAACAAACAGCTAGGTGGCCGGCCGTGATTGAGCCAATCGATATCTGGCGTTTAGCTCAACTTCTGATTGAGGAGCATGGCCAAGATGCTAGCGGACTAGCCATGCAGCACGCAGTCGACAGCCATGCCCGGAGCGATGCCGAAGATGAGGCGGATTGGCTCCGGATTTTTGACGCTATCCGTGAACTGCAACGGGCAACACGTGGGCCGCAGGAGCAGGCGCATTGACCCCGTCGGGTCGACCGGTGCGGTGGCCGAGGCGTTGAGTACGCTTTATGCACACGTTAACCTAGCTCATAGCCTGCCCCGGCTCGTCTAAGTCGGGGCAGGCTGGCGCTCGCCTGGTGGGTTCTGGTGCCAAATCAGGCACCGTCGGCCGGTCATCCGCACCATCCACCAAACGGCGCAAGGGACCAGTCAATGCCTAGAATCCTTAATGATTTGAGTAAGCGGTGCGCTGTGGCCCTGGGGCTGGCGGCTTGACGGTCAGGCCGTCTTTTCGGTGGCCGTGACCCATGGCATGAGTTCGTCGATGCGGGACTGGCGCCAGCCGTTCACTAACCTGGTCAAGGTGTCGGCGAGGTAGCGCTGCGGATCGACGGCGTTGAGCTTGCAGGTCTCCACCAGCGACGCGACGATGGCCCAGTTCTCTGCGCCGTCGTCGCTGCCCGCGAACAACGCATTCTTTCTGCTCAAAGCGACCGGGCGCATGCTCCGCTCGACGCAGTTGGTGTCCAATTCGATGCGGCCGTCGTTGAGGAGCCGGACCAAGCCGTCCCAGTGGCGCAACGCGTAGCCGATCGCCTCCGCGGTCGTGCCGCGCATGAACAGCCTGGCGTGCTGCGCATGGAACCAGGCGTGCAGATCAGCGACCAGGGGAGCACTGCGGGCACGGCGGTGCGCGAGGCGCTCGGCGGCTGTCCCACCACGGATCTCCGACTCGATGCGATACAGCGCGGCGATGCGCTGCAACGCCTCGGTCGCGATCGGCGCGTTGCCGCCCTTCGTGACGTCGGTGAAGCCACGCCGGACATGCGACCAGCAGAAGGCCAGCGCGCTCGGCCCTGCCTTCCCGGCCGGATCGACCAGCTTCCGGTAGGCGCCGTAGCCGTCCACCTGCAGGATGCCGCGGAAGCCACCGAGCAGCGCAACGCCGTGCGCGTGCGCGCGTCCCGGCGCGTAGGTGTAGACCACCGCGGGCGGATCCTTCCCGCTCCACGGCCGGTCATCCCGCGCGATCGCCCAGAAGTAGCCCTTCTTCGTGCGCCCGCGTCCCGGGTCGAGCACCGGCACATGGGTTTCGTCCGCGAAGATCCGCGCGGAACCGAGCACGATCTGCTTCAGCCTCGCCACGACCGGCGCCAACTCGGCCGCTGCC
The DNA here is from genome assembly GCA_021845505.1 of Pseudomonadota bacterium. GTDB lineage: Bacteria > Pseudomonadota > Gammaproteobacteria > Burkholderiales > Burkholderiaceae_C > Thiomonas_A. The sequence goes on from JAJZVU010000073.1 coordinate 4,593, forward strand.
GTGCCGACCCAGGAGGCCAGCGTCGAGCGGTCGATCGACACGCCCTGGCGCGTCCAGATCTGCGCCTGCCTGTAGAGCGGCAGGTGGTCGGCGTAGCGCGCCACCAGCACGTGCGCGACGGTCGCCTCGGTCGGGATGCCGCCCTCGATCAGCCGCGACGGCGCGGCCTGCTGCACCACCATGCCGGTGCAGGAACGGCAGGCCAGCTTCGGCCGCCGCGTGACCAGCACGCGGAATTGCGCGGGGATGACGTCGAGCCGCTCGGAGCTGTCCTCGCCGATCACCACCATGGCGGCGCGGCAGCACGGGCACGCCGTGTCCTGCGGCGCCAGCTCCACCTCGATGCGCGGCAGGTGCGCGGGCAACTTGCCGCGGTTGGCGCGCCGCTTGGCCGCGCGCTCGCGCCGCAGCGCCGGGTCGTCGCGCTCTTGCTCGGCCTCGACCTTGGCGATGGCCGCCTCGGTGTCTTCCAGGCCGAGCTGCAGCTGCGCTTCGGGCAGGCGTTCGGACTTGGCGCCGTAGTGCAGGCGACGCAGCGTGCGCAGCAGGTGTTCCAGCCGCGCGGCGCGTTCGGCGAGCAGGTCGTGCGCGGCCTGCAACTGGGCGTGCGCCGCGGCGAGAGCATCGCGGGCGCCTACCGCCTCGTCGCGCTCCGCCATCATCGCCAGCACCAGCGCGCGCAAGTGCGCGGCGTCGGTCGGCAGGTCCGGCGGGGCGGGCGCGGCGTGCGGCACGCCACGAGTCTATGCGGCCGCGCTCGGCGTGGGAATGGGACTATCGGAAATTTCGTGTGCGAGAGGACGGTTGCACACGCTCAGGCCATGGCCCTGGTGAAGCGTTCGCCGAATAGAATGGCGAACTGGGCTTTGGCCATGCCCCATTCCCTGGGCGGCATGA
>JAJZVU010000009.1 GCA_021845505.1 Pseudomonadota bacterium
GCGCGGCCGGGCTGCGCGCAGCCGACAGCCTGGACGACAACGACGGCCACGGCTTCTTCGGCGCGCTGGGCGACTCGGTGGTCACCGGGCCGACGCTGACCAATGTGAACGACTTCCGCGCGCTGCTCGTCGCACTACCGGGCCGCTTCAAGGAACAAGCAGCATGAGAAGAAGCCGCAATGCGAAGATCGTCGCCACCCTGGGGCCGGCGAGTTCGAACGCCGACACCATCCGCGCGCTGTTCCTCGCCGGTGTCGACGTGTTCCGTCTGAACTTCAGCCATGGCAGCGCGAGCGATCACCGCGCGCGTTTCGCGATCCTGCGCGAACTCGAGCGCCAGACCGGCCGCCCGATCGGCATCCTGGCCGACCTGCAGGGGCCGAAGCTGCGCGTGGGGACCTTTGCCGCGGGGCCGGTCGAGCTCGTCGCGGGCCAGGCTTTCCGCCTCGAACTCGCCGGCGTCGCGGGCGACGCGACGCGCGTGCAGTTGCCGCACCCGGAAATCTTCGCCGCGCTGCGCCCCGGGCTCGAGCTGCTGCTCGACGACGGCAGGCTCAGGCTGGCGGTGGAGGACTGTGGCAGCGACTTCGCGCACACGCGGGTGCTCGTCGGAGGTGGACTGTCGGACCGCAAGGGTGTCAACGTGCCCGGGGTCACGCTGCCCATCGGCGCACTCACCTAGCCAAGCTCCTCCGGAACCAGCGCGAGGAGATCGGTCACTCCGACATCGATCCCGGCCTGCGTCAGCAGCGTCGTGGCCTGGCCCCGGTGGTGGGTCTGGTGATGGAAGAAGTGGGTGAGCACACCCTGAAGGTTGCGGCACTGCGCCTGGCCCTTGGAGTTCGTGTATCGCAGCGTGCCGTCCAGGTCCTCGTCCCGGATCGATGGGACCCAGTCCACGATCCACGCATCCAGCTCTTCGCGACGGTGCCTGAGTCCCGGCAGATCCGCGAACACGGTCGCGTCGAGGGCCGTCGGGGTCGGAAGCCGGAGCACCGGCGCGAGTGTCTCCCATCGGCGCGGATGGCGGGCAAAGCGCTGCAGCCAGAGGGTGTCGCCCACCACGATGTGGTTGAGTGTGCCGAGGATGGAGCCGAAGAACGCGCCGCGCTCTCGCGCCAGCTCTTCATGGCTCAGTCGGGACGCGACTTCATAGACCTTCTCGTTCATCCACCGGTTGTACTCGGCCAACAGGTGCAGGTGCGCGGTGCGTGGCGTCATGAGGGTCTCGATGAGGAACACGAGGGGGAACACAGTGTCGGCGATTGCGCCACTTGCTGCTTCATCGGAAAGCTGCGAGCCGCCGCGTCCAGCGTGAATCCGTCCGGCCCGCATGGCGCCGTCGACTGCCGGGCGACTGGTCCTGCGTGAGGCAGTCGTCAGCGGGGCCGGCGGACCGGGATCGCGACTTCTCTCGCGGCGGCGCATCGCGCGCAAGGCCGCAACGTGACACCGATGTAATCGATGGGTCATCGGCCCGACAGCCGCGAAATCCTACTCTGGGTATCGAGACGCACGGCGCAGCGCGAGCGCGCTGCACAGGGGCGCGAAGCCCACGCCGGCGCGGCGGCCGATGATGGATCGCTTGCTGGGAGCACACGATGTGGTACGGACATCCGGGTGGTTGGGGCTGGGGCTACACGATGATGGGCGGCTTCGGATGGGTCTTCATGCTGCTGCTGGCCGTGCTCGTCGCGGCGATGGTGGCGGGGCTGCTGCGCGATGTCCTGGGCGGTGCGAGCCGGCATCGCGGCGCGCCGAAGGCGTCCGCTTCCTCGGCGCTGCGCATCCTCGACGAGCGATTCGCGCGTGGCGAGATCGACGCCGACGAGTACAGGCGCAGGCGCGACGACCTGATGTCGCGTTGAAGGATCCTGGGCATCGACAAGGAGCGAATCATGAGCAAGTGGAACAAGCGTGCAGTACTCGGCCTGGCGGCGCCGCTGATGGTGGTCGCGGCGGCAGCGTCTCCGGCGCTGGCGGCCAGCGCGTCGAGCGCGCCCGCGGCGAACCGGTCGGCCGACGTCGGTCCGGGCTACGGATACGGCTACGGCTACGGCATGGGCCCGGGCATGATGGGCGGCGCCGGCCCCGGCTACGCAGGCGGCGGCTGGCAGCGCGGAGCGCAGGGCGCGCCGGCAAGGGGGTGGCATGGCGGATACGGTGGCTACGGTGGGTACGGCGGCTATGGCCCCGGCATGATGGGCGACTACGGCCCCTACGGTCGTGGAATGGGCCCCTGGATGATGGGCGGCTACGGTGGCGATGGTGGATACGGTCCCGGCATGATGGGCGGCTATGCTGCGTGGGCTGTGAAGCCGCCGCTGAGCGACTCCCAGCGCACCAGGATCGAAGGGATCGACAAGGCCTTGGTCCAGCAGCAGTGGGCGCTGATGCAGTCGATGCACAAGCTCGTGTTCGAATCCCGGCCACCGCGTGCCGGCGGGCCACTCGACGTCGACGCGATCATGAAGCGCGCCACCGCGCTGTCGGACTTGCGCCTGCAGATGCTGCGCAACCGCCTGGAGGCTGCCAGCCGGTTCGACGCGGTGCTGACTCCCCGGCAACGCGCAAGCCTGGACGCGGCACGCTGAGGTCGTTCGCGTCGGGCCGGATCGCACGGCGGGCCGCGCCCGACCCGCAGGCGCGCGAGCGCCCCGGATGACCGAACCGTCATCTGTCGGTCATGTCCGCGACAGCATGGCGTTCCTAGCATGCGTGTCGCGCAGTGGCAGAGCCCTCTGCGCAACGGTCCGCGCGGAGCCATCGGCTCGCGCGGCGTACCCCCGGATCGAGCGACCCCGCCATGCAAGGTTCCATCCCATCCGTGCTCCCGAAGGCCGGGCTCGCCAGGCGACGCTTCGTGCAGGGCCTGGCCGCCGGCGGCGCGCTGCTCGGCCTGCCCGCCCACGCCGCCCACGCCGCTCACGCCGACGGCCACCCCGCGGCCACCCGCACCGGCCGTGCCGCCGAGCTCCGCGGGACCGAATTCGACCTGGTGGTCGCCGAGACCCCGGTGAACTTCACCGGCCATGCGCGCATGGCCACCACCGTCAACGGCTCGCTTCCCGGCCCGACGCTGCGCTGGCGCGAGGGCGACACGGTGACCATCCGGGTCACCAATCGCATGTCGCGCATGACCGCCATCCATTGGCACGGCATGCTCGTGCCCTACCGGATGGACGGGGTTCCCGGCATGAGCTTCGCCGGAATCGCCCCCGGGCAGACCTTCGTCTACCGCTTCCGGGTTCGCCAGTCGGGAACCTTCTGGTACCACTCGCACGCCGGCATGCAGGAGCAGACCGGGCTGTATGGCGCGATCATCATCGACCCCGCGCATGGGCATGCGGCGCAGTCCGACAGCGACCACGTGGTGCTGCTGTCGGACTGGATGGACGAAGACCCGATGCGCGTGCTGGCCAGGCTCAAGGCCGACAGCGGCTTCGACAACTACCACCAGCCCACCGCGGTGGACTTCTTCGAGGACGTCCGGCGCAACGGCCTGCGCGCGGCGCTGGACAAGCGCGCCATGTGGCAGCAAATGCGCATGAGCTGGGGCGACCTGTCGGACCTGTCGGGGGCCACGCTGACCTACCTGGCCAACGGCACCACTCCGGCCGGCAACTGGACGGCGCGGGTGAATCCCGGGAAGGTGGCGCGCCTGCGCTTCATCAACGGCGCCGGCGACACCTTCTACGACGTGCGCATCCCGGGCCTGAAGCTCACCGTGGTGTCCACCGACGGGCAGGACGTGGAGCCGGTGACGGTCGACGAGTTCCGCTTCGGGCCCGGAGAGACCTACGACGTGCTGGTGCGTCCGACGCAGGACGCGTACACGGTGTTCGCGCAGAGCATGGACCGCACCGGCTACGCCCGCGCCACGCTGGCCGCGCGCCCGGGCGTGAGCGCGCCGGTGCCGCGCATGGATCCTCGCCAGAACCTGACCATGCAGGACATGATGGGCGACATGTCGTCGATGTCCGGCATGCCGGGCATGGCCTCGATGCCGGGCATGGACATGGGCGCGACGCCAGCCGTGCGCCATGCGCCGACCGAGTACGGCCCGGGCGTGGATGCCCGCGTGGATCATCCCCGCACCAACCTGGACGACCCCGGCGTGGGGCTGCGCGGCAACGGCCGGCGCGTGCTGACCCTGGCCGACCTGCACACCGTGGGCGGCCCGCTGGATGCACGCGAGCCGGGGCGCACGCTGGAGTTGCACCTGACCGGCAACATGCAGCGCTACGTCTGGTCGATCGACGGCGTGACCTTCGGCGACTCCACGCCGGTGCCGTTCCACCACCGCGAGCGGCTGCGCGTGAGACTGGTCAACGACACGATGATGACCCATCCGATGCACATGCACGGCATGTGGAGCGAGGTCGAGGATGCGGCCGGGCGGTTCCTGGTGCGCAAGCACACGGTGGCGGTGCAACCGGCGCAGCAGCTCAGCTACCGGGTCAGCGCCGACGAGGTGGGCCGCTGGGCCTGGCACTGCCACCTGATGATGCACATGGATTCGGGCATGTTCCGCGAAATCCTGGTGGCTTGAGGAGTCGACCATGCACGGCATCCGGATCCTCGTTGTCGCAGCGGTGCTCGTCGCCGCGGCACCGGCCTGGGGCAGCTCGGCCGACATGCCCGGCATGGACATGTCAGGCATGGACATGTCCGGCATGGACATGCAGGCCAGTCCCGCTGCATCGGGCCGCGGCGAGCGCGGCGCGGAACCCGACGCGGGTGGCAGCACGCTGAGCACCGGCCCGTACATCCCGCCCGGCGTGAAGCCGCCGCGCCTGGCCGACCAGCAGAGCTTCGGCTCGCTGCTGGTCGATCGTCTGGAGCGCGCCTACAGCCGCCGTTCCGGCAACTGGAGCGCCTATGACATCCAGGCCTGGTACGGGCGTGACTTCGACCGCGCGGTGCTCAAGGCCGATGGGCAGGCCTCGCAAGGGCGCCTGCGGGATGCGCGCACCGAAGTCCTGTGGGGGCATGCGGTCGCCCCCCACTGGGACTCGCAGCTCGGCCTGCGCCACGACAGCGGCGGCGGCCCCGATCGCCAGTGGCTGGCCTTCGGCGTGCAGGGACTGGCGCCGTACTGGTTCGACGTCGAGGCCACCGGCTACCTGGGGCGGCAGGGGGGCAGCGCGTTGCGCCTGCACGCCAGCTACGAATTGCTGCTGGTCCAGCGCGTGGTGCTGCAGCCGCAGGCCGAAGTCAACCTGTACGGCCAGAGCGACGCGGCGCGGGGCATCGGCAGCGGGCTGTCCGACGCCACCGCCGGGCTGCGCCTGCGCTACGACATTTCGCGCAGCTTGTCCCCCTACATCGGCGTGGAGTGGAGCGGACGCTTCGGGCGGACCGGCGGCTACGCACAGGCGGCTGGTGAGCGCCGCCACACGACCGATGTCGTCGCCGGCGTGCATTTCCGGTTGTGAGCGCAAGGTCCTCGCAGCGGGACCCGCGCAGTGCCCGGCCGATTCCGGCGCGAGGGACGCGGGCTGCCGCCGCGCCCGGCTGCCCGCGGCTTCAGGTCACCGTGAACTGGCCCATCATGCCGTTGTCCTCGTGCTCGAGGATGTGGCAGTGGTACATGTAGGGGTGGTCCACCCCGGCCGGCTGGTCGAAGCGCATCACCAGGCGCACGGTCTCCCGGCGCCGCACCAGCACGACGTCCTTCCAGCCGCGCTCGTGCTCCGCGGCAGGCTTGCCGTCGCGCTCGACGATGCGAAACGAGGTTCCGTGCATGTGGAAGGGGTGGGCCATGCCGCTGTCGTTGCGGACTTCCCAGACTTCGGTCGCGCCCAGCTTCACCTTCTGGTCGATGACCCGCATATCCATGAACCGGTGGTTGATCGAGAACATCGGCTGGCCGCCCATGCCCAGGCTCATCGCTCCAGGCCCGCGGGTCGCGGGCTGCGCTCCGCCGGACTGCATCGCGCCCATGCCGCCCATGGACGCGCGCGTCCCCATGGAACGGCCCATGTTGGCCGACATGCCCTGCAGAGTGAAGGTGCGGGGCTGCTGCAGGGTCGGGCGCAGCGTCTCGAGTTCGGCCAGCCTGGCGGCAAGCCGGCCCGGCGTTCCGCGCGGAGCGACCACGCGGATCTGCAGCAGATCGAAGCCGCTGTGGTCCCACGCGTCGGAGTCGCCCATCGAGCTGCCCAGCTGCGGAACGATGTCCCCCGAGTCACTGCGCAACACCAGCGTGCGGCCGTGCATCGCGCGCAGGTCGACGAGCAGCTCGGCGCGCTCGGCCGGGCCGAGCAGCAGACTGCGCATCTCCACGGCCCGCTCGAGCAGCCCGGCATCGCTGCCGACCATATGGAAGCCGCGCCGGTCGGAGAAGGCCAGGTTGTAGATGCGGGCATTGGAGCCGTTGAGGATGCGCAGGCGAACCCATTGCGCGGGAAGCTCCACGTAGGGCTGTTCCCGGCCGTTGACCAGGAAGCGGTCGCCCTTCATGCCCATCATGTCCATCATCCCGTCGGGCATGTAGCTGAGCCTTCCCCGCGCGTCGAAGCGGCGGTCCTGCAGCACCAGCGGGATGTCGTCGACCCCCCAGGTGTGCGGCAGACCCAGCCGCGCGTCGAGGCCGTCGTCGACCAGCAGCAGCCCGGCCAGGCCCGCCCAGACATGCGGGCCGGTGCGGGTGTCGGGGTGCGGGTGGTACCACAGCGTGGCCGCCGGCTGCTCCAGCGCGAAGCGAACCTGCAGGCTCCGGCCGGGCTCGATCAGCGACTGCGGGCCTCCGTCCATCGCGCCGGGAACATGCGCGCCGTGCCAATGGGTGGTGCTGGACTGGTTCAGTGCGTTGGCGACCGTGATGGCCACCGGCCGCCCGCGAGGCACGCGCAACGCAGGCCCGAGGAAGGCGCCGTTGTAGCCCCAGGTCGGCGTCGCGACGCCTCCCAGCAGTTCGCTGCTTCCGGGTTGCATGCGCAGCGCGTAGCGCAGCACCCCGTCGCTGCCCGGCTCGCCGAGCAAGGTGCGGGGCATGTCGAGGCGACGCGAGAACGCCGCGGGGTGTGCGGCGCGTGCCTGCGGCAGCGCGCGCGGGCGCGCCATCGCCATGTCGGGCATCGCGGCCATCGACTGCATGTTCATGCCGGCCATGGACTGCGCGAATGCGCGCGGCAGCAAGCCGGCCGAGGCCGCCGTGACCCCGGCGGCGAGCAGGCGCCGGCGCGGCGCGTTCGGGGTCGGATCGGCGGCCGAGGGCTCGCGGGGATGGTCAGGCGCTGGCATGGTGTACGCGGTGGACGGGGAGCGGGGTGGCGCGGTCGGGCAGGGTGCATGCCGCGCGCCCCGTCAGGGCTGCCGCAGGCGTCGGGGTGCGCCGCGAGTGGGCGCCGCGCGCGAAGGCCGCAGTCTAGGGCGAGCGTTGGACGGCGATCTCGTTGCGCTTTGCAAGATCGGTGACCAAAGGCGTCCGGCGCAGGCGCGGGCCTTCGCGGCGCGCCGGCGGCAGTTGCATGGGGAGATCTTCGCGGCGGCTCACTGCGGCAGGCAGCGACCATCCGGGGGGGCGGGGGCTTCGCGAGGGCGGGCAGTGCCACGCACCCGGGCCCCGGCGACGTCGTGCCCGAGGAGCCGGGTCCAGTAACGTTCGTTGGCCGGATCATTCACCACGACATCGCGGGCGGCGCACTTCTGGACCGCCGCGGCGAGCATGTCCTGGAAGACCGAAAGGTGCCGCCAACTCTCGACCAGGTGCGCTTCGGCCACGGTCAGGGTGCGCGAAATCCTGTCGAACCTGCAGGTGATCTTGCCGAACACCTCGGACATCTCGTCGTTGGCCAGCACCGCGACCAGGAACGCGCTGCGAGCCGTGCCGTGGATATCCGAGCCGAAGCATCGGATGGACGGGCTCGCCCCGGGAGCCACGAACAGATCCCTGATTTTCCTGCGCAGATCGTTCAGCATCGCTGGTTGGCTGTTTCCCGCACGCGTCCGCTGCAGCTTGCAGCGCGCGCAGGCTTCTTGTGGCGAAAGTCTGCCGCCTCGGAGGGCCTGGAGCAACCGGCTCGGTGCAGGGAAAAAGCCCAGCCTGAGAAAAAATCCCGCCTCGGCGCGAAGACCTGCGCCCGGCGGCCCGCGCAGCGTGCCGCCGGCGGATTCGCGCAGCCCACTATACCAAGCCGCCGCGTCGATCCCGCGCGGCCGCCAGGCACGCCCACGCAAGGGCCGTCGGGGCTTGGGCAGCGCACGCCGCGGGTGCCGTGTCGTGCCGTGCCGGCGTGCGCTCGGGCGAGGTTGTCAGGAATCGGCGACTGGCTCGACCAAGCAGCCAACAACGCGCCGCCACGTCGGCTCGCGCGGCCTGATCGACCCTCGAGGAGACCATGATGAACCAGGCAACGGCAGCGGCGACGCGCAGCGGCGCGATCGAAGGATCCATCGTGGCGCGGCTGTGGGGCCTCGCCGAGGGCGTGCTCGACTGGCTGCGCTCGCCGGCTCTGCTCGCCGCGCGGCTGTATGTTTCCTACGTGTTCTTCAACTCCGGGCTGCAGAGCCTGCGCGACTGGGCGGGAACGGTCTGGCTGTACCAGAACGAGTTCCACGTCGCGGTGTTGCCGCCCTACGTGGCCGCGGTGGTCGGCACCGCGGGCGAACTGCTGCTGCCGCCGCTGGTGGCCTTCGGGCTGCTCGGGCGCTTCGGCGCGGTGGGACTGTTCGTGGTGAACCTGGTGGCTCTGCTGTCGTACATGTACGCGCTGCAGGTGCCGGCGATCATGTTCCACTTCATCTGGGGCGGGCTGATCCTGATGGTCGCGCTGTGGGGGCCCGGTGCCTGGTCGGTCGATGCCTGGCGCAACGCGCGTCGCGCGCGCTGAGGGTGCGGGCGAAGCGGCGCGTCGACCTCGCAGGGCGCCCGGACCGCGTCCCGTGGCGCCGCTCGCGTGCCGCGGCGGCCTTCGGCCGCGTGCCCGTGGGCGTGCCGCCGAGCCGCGCGAACCCCGCCGTGGGGAGGTTCAAGCCGCCGCGCCCGGTCCCCAGCGAAAGGACCCGCAAGCCATGCCATCGCACGCCGCAGGAGCACGAGGTGTCGTACCGCGGTGGTGGGACAATGCTGCCGGAGCCCGCCGACGCGGGCGTGAAGCAGGCCGTCGACCCCTTGCGCCGACGGTGTGCCTTTCGACATCCGCGACCCCGTCCCCGAGGGCATGAACCTGGACTGCCACCCCCCTGCGCGGTCACGCACGGCGACATCGTTCCGGCCGGCTTCCTGCATCTCGGCTGGCTGGCCGATCGTGGCTGGGCGGCAGCGGCGGTGAACTGAGCATGCGGCTGGAGCGCGCGCGCGGCGAGGCGCTCGCCGCGGCCCTGGTCGCCGCGGCCGCGCTGGGTGCGCGAGTCAGCGGGGTCGACACCTTGATGTTCCCCGAGCTGGGGGCGCTGGCGCACGACGTGTTCACCCGCCCGCAGGGAGCCTGGGCGCGCGCTCCGCTGCAACTGGCCGTCATGCCGGCGCTGGCCGCGCTGATCGGACTGGGCCTGGCGCGCTGGCTTCCGCTGGGGCTGCCGGCGCTGGCCTTGAGCCTGGGCAGCTCGCTGCTTCTGCTGGGCTTGCTGCGCTCGCCGCTGGCGCCGTTGATTTCCGCCGGGCTGCTGCCGGTGGCGCTGCGCGTGCGCAGCCCGTGGTACCCGGTATCGATCCTGCTGGTGACCGCGACACTCGCCGCGGTGGTGCTGCTGCTCGCGGCCCTGCGCCGCGCTCCGCTGCCTGCCGCCGACGCGGCCTCGCGCATCGACGACCAGACCGAAGGCGCGGCCAGCGGCTGGCGCTGGCTGCCGGGCTATGCGCTGTTCGCGTTGCTTGCCGGCTTGGTCGCGCGCTCCTGGCACCTGGTCCTGGCTCCCCCGCTGTTCGTCGTCGCCTACGAGATGTACGCCCATCCGCAGGTCTGCCCCTGGCGCGCGCGGCCCTGGGCGCTGCTGGCGGCGTGCGTCGCGGGCGCGGGCTTCGGCGTCGCGGCGGTGGCCTGGCTGGGAGCCGGGCCGCTGTCCGCGGCAGCCAGCCTGCTGGCCGGCGTGCTGATCGTGCGCGCTCTGGACCTGCACGTGCCCCCGGCACTGGCGATCGGCCTGCTGCCGCAGATCCTGCGTCGGCCGGGGTTGCCCTTCGTCGCGTCGGTCGCGCTGCTTTGCGCGTGGCTGATCGCCAGTTTCGCGCTGGCGAGCCAGGCCTCGCGCCGCTTGTCGGCCCGCAGGACCACGGCCTGAGCCGGGCCATCGGGCGCACCGGCATCGTCGGCGGCAGCGCGCCGTGCGGCTGCGACGGCCTGGCCGACGCGGTCGCGCAGGCCATCGACCCCACGCCACGCCCGAGCTTGCGGCGCCGGCTGTCTGCCGTCGGGGCCTAGCGCGGAAGGCGGCCGCCGGGCGATGCGCCGCAGGGACGCGATCGACCGCGGATGCATCGCGCGCCAGCGCCGATGGCTGCGCGAGCCCGGGGACGGCCGGCGCGTCAGCGCACCGTCGCCAGCAGCGACTCCAGCTGCGCGGCGTCGCGTGGCGCGCCGAGGAACATGCGTGCCTGCCCCGACTGGTCTCGCCAGACCATCAAGGGGAACGCGAAATACGGGCCCGCCGCGTGCAGCACCTGCAGGTTGCGCGCCAGTTCCTCGCGCGTCGCCGCGGTCAGGCGCGCCGCCGGCACCAGGCCGCCGCCCGAGCCGGCTCGCGGGTTTTCGCCGTAGTCGTCCTCATTGCGCGCCAGCGCCTTGCCGCGGTCCGTGGCCTGGAGCATCGCCGCGGCCTTGCCTTCGCTGCTCGCCGCCAGCACGGCCACCGGGATCCAGCGCAGGCGCAGGCCTTGCCTGCCGGCCCAGGGTCGCAGATCCTCGTACAGCTCGTGGCAGTAGGGGCAGTTGGGGTCGAAGAACACGTCGACCACCCGCGGGCCATCGCCCAGGCTCACCGCGGTGGTTCGCGGCATCTGCCGCAACATCGCGTCGGCCAGTTGACGGACGCTCGAAGCGGCCTGCGCCGGGCCGCAGGCCGCGCAGGCGGCGAGGGCCGCCGCGACCAGGGTTCGCCGGATCATGCGCGGGTCTCCTCGCGGGTCACGGAATCGACGCCGTCGATCCAGCCGGCGCGCACCGCGTCGCCGAGCCAGCCGCCGACGTCGAAATCCTCGTCGCTGCGCGCCAGCGCGGCGCCCAGCGTGGGCTCCTCGCGCAGCGCGCGGATCCAGCGCGCGCCGCCGGCGTCCAGCGCGACGCAGTGGACTTCGAAGCCCTGGCGCCAGGCCCACGCAACCTGCGGTCCTGCTTGCAGCGCCTGGGCGATCGCCCGCAGGTCGGGTTCGCGGGCTGCGTGCAGTTCGCGCAGCGCGACCACCGCCCAGTCGGCCTCGACCAGTCGGGTCGCCGGCGCCAGGCGCAGCCGCAAGGCGTCCGGGTCGCAGGAGGCCAGGCGCTGCAGGTCGTCGTCGCGCAGCGCCGCGGGTGGCGCGAACTGCAGTTGCCAGAGCGCCTGCTCGAGGCGCGCGCAATCGGCCAGCCAGGGCCAGGCGGCGAGATCGTCGCGCTGCCGCAGCCAGGCCGGGAAGCCCTCGCCGAAGCGCGCCAGATCGCCGTGCGCCGGCGGGCACGCGTGCCAGTGCGCGGAGGCCAGCGCGTCGAAGGCCTCGCCGCCGAGCATCGCGAGCACGCCCGGGTACTGCGCGCGCAGGGTGTCGGACGCATGGGCCGCGGCGTTGGCGCGGTAGGCGCGGATGCCCCGCGGCCAGCCGGCCGAGGCATCGAGCGGCGCCGCGCATCCGGGCTCGAACAGCGCGTCGAGCAGTTGCTGCTGGCGCCGAGCCTCGCGCTGCCATGCGGCCTGGCTGGCCGCAGCGCCCGCTGGCGCTTCGCGCCGCCCCCCGGGGGGGCTGAGCACGCCTTCGGAGCGGCCGTGCGGCGTGTCGGTGGATGGGCCCCCTGGCGCTTCGCGCCGCCCCCCGGGGGGGCTGAGCACGCCTTCGGAGCGGCCGTGCGGCGTGCTCAGGCCACGCATGCCAGGGCCCCTTCGGAGGTCGGTTCGATCGCGGCGTGCTCGTCGAGCAGCGCCTGGGCCTGCGCGGCCTCGCCGAGCAGCACGTCGAGCGCGGGCAGGTCGGTGTCCCACTCGATCAGCGTGGGCACGCGGCCCAGGCGGCGCAGCGCGTGGGCGTAGGCCATCCACACCGGAAGCGACACCACGTCGGAGTGGTCGTCGACGATCAGGTCGCCCTGCTCGCTGTGGCCGGCCAGGTGGATTTCTCCGACCATGCCCCGCGGTGCCAGCGACGCGAATTCGTCGATCCAGTCGCACACGCTGCGCAGCGGGTCGGCGGCGCGCGCATTGCGCGCATTGACCATCAGGTTGTTGACATCGAGCAGCAGGCCGCAGCCGCTGCGCCGGCCGAGTTCGGCGAAGAAGCCCGCCTCGCTCCAGTCGGCCTCGCGCCAGCCGACATAGCTGCTGAGGTTCTCGACCAGCAGCGGCCTGCGCAGCCTTTCCTGCACCCGCTGCACGTTGTCCACCAGGATCGCCAGCTGCGCGTCGGTGAAGGCCAGCGGCAGCAGGTCGTTGGCGTGGACCATCTGTGCGCCGCGCAGGCTGCCGCGGGCGAAGCTGGCGTGGTCCGACACCCGGCAGGGTTCGATGCGATCGACCAGGTCGGCCAGGCGTTCGAGATGCCCGGAGTCGATTCCGCAGGCCGCGCCCAGCGACAGCCCGACGCCATGCAGGCTGACCGCATACGCGTCGCGCACCCGCTGCAGCACCGCGCTGGCGGCGTCGAAGGGGTTGAAGAAGTTCTCCGAATGCACCTCGACGAATCCCAACGCGGGACGCTGCGCGTCGACGTCGGCGTAATGCGGCTGGCGCAGGCCGATTCCGGCGCGCTCGCGGGGTGGTTGCATCGCTGTCTCCTGCTCGCGGGTTGCCGGGCCGGGGCCGCGCGGCCCCGGCCCTGGTCGGTCACGACATGCGCTTGGCCATCGCGGCCTCGAAGGCCTTGGTCTTCGCCGGGTCGGCGAGAAGGGCCTTGGCCTGCATCATGTCCAGGCCGCCGAGCTTGGCGCAGGTGCCCTCGGGCTTGACCGCGAAGTCGCCCGGGTTGTAGTTCATCGTGGCCTGGCCCTTGCACGAATGCAGGCCCGACAGCCCGGCGCAGTCGTTGTGCCCGGCGGTGGCCACGCCGAAGCACTTGCCCAGCGTGTCGGCGTGGGCCGGCAACATGGCGGTCACGCCGCCCAGCGCAAGCAGGGATGCCGCGGCGGTGTTCAGGAATTGACGCTTGTTCATTTCAATGCTCCTCAGGGTGCTGGTGGAAAAAGTGGTCGTGCAGCCGAGTCACCGTGTCGCGGCCGCCGCGCAATGCGATCGGGTCCGCTGGTGGTTCCTTCGCGACTCCACGGGTTGGCAAGGCATGGGGTGCTCGCGCATCCCATGCTCGTTGGTCGGGGCTGCCGCGAATTCCTGACAGCCTCGGCGCAGGTGGGCATGCGTGGGGGCGCGCGCTCACGCGGCGCCCACGCGAACGGCGCGATGCACACCGGCGACCGTGCGCTGTTGCACGGCGGGTTGCCAGCCTGCCGCGGCCCAAGCCATGCCGATGGGTGACAGCGCGGTCAGCCAGCCGGGGATGGACAGCACGATGATCGCCGCCAGGCCGATCGCGTGGCGTGGGCCCGGGGTAGATGCGGTGGGGGTCTGCATGGTCGTCTCCTGGGATGTCGGTTGTCCTGCAACATGGCGCGATGACGCGATCCATGTCCCTTGGTCGAGCCGACAGGCCATTCCTGACGCTGCGCGATCGAGTGCTCGCCGATGCGCGGGTCGCGAGGCCGGCGCCGCATCGCGCGCAACCCGGCGGCACGCAACCGCGGCGGTCAGCGCGGACTGCCGGCCAGCAGGGCGGCGAGCGCATCGCGCATCGCCTCGGGCAGCGGGGTCGACGCGACGTGGCCGACGATCCGCTGCAGCCCCTGGCCGTCGATTGCATGCGGCACCTGCCACAAATAGCGCATGCGTCCGATCTCCCGCATCATCGGATGGACCAGTCCCGCCACCCGTACCGCGGCCCAGGGCAGCGTGCGCACGCGCACGCGGGTCGCGTTCCCGAGCACCCCCAGCGCCCGCGCCGCCTCGGTGATCGCGGCAAGCAGTTGCTCGCCGGTCAGGGTGTATCCGGGATGGAGCACCTGGGCGTGGGCCGGCAGTTCGGCCCTGCGTTGCGCGACCAGCACCAGGCAGCGCGCCAGGTCGGGCAGGTAGGCCCAGGCGTGGGGCCGATCGAGCGGGCCGGGGTAGGTGAGGCGGCCGCGGCGCAGGTCCTTCGCGATGACCAGGTCCAGCCACGATCCGCCGGCCGGGCCGCCGAAGAAATCGCCGGCGCGAACCACCAGGCTGCGCTCGCAGCCCGCGCGCATGCGCGCTTCCATCGCGCAGCGGATCTGCCCCTTGCGGGTGGTCGGCGCCTCGGGAGTCGCCTCGGTGACGGTGGGGGGCATCGCGGCGCCATAGTTGTAGACATTGCCGGGGAGCATCAGCGTGGCGCCGAGTTCGCGCGCCACCGCCAGCGCGGCCTCGTTCAGCGCCAGCGCCTCCTGCTCCCAGCGGGTGTACGGGGGGTTCAGCGCGTTGACCACGACCGCGGCACCGCGCGCCTCGCGGGCGATGGCCGCGGGCCGGTCCGCATCGAACGCGAGGTGGCGGATGCGGGGGTCGCCGGCGCCGCGCAGCGGGCCGCGCGCCTGCGCGAGCACGTGCCAGCCGGCGTCGGCAAAGGCCTGCCGGGCGACGCGGCCGAAGCGGCCGTTGGCGCCGAGCACCAGGACGGTTTGCTGCACGGACATGGCTGGGTCGAAGCGCTGCGCGAAAGGCCTTGCGAGCGGCGACCGTAGCCGATTTCCCATGCCTTGGGAAGATTTCGCCGGGTTGCCGGGGGGGTCGGCCAAAACCATGCTCTTAGCATGGTTGGTGAGCTGTTCCGATACCATCGTCGACGGTCGAATGTTCGACTAAAAAGATGGGTAACCATATGAAAAAACTCCTTGTTTGCTTGGCTTTCGGCATGGGTGTCGGCGTGGCCGCTCAGGCTCCGGCCTGGGCTTCCGGCATGGGGCTGAAAATCGACCTGGCCGCGCAGAACGGCTCGGGCGAGACGGGTTACGCCATGTTGACTCCCCACGGCAAGGGCACGCTGGTGCAGATCCACCTGCCGGGCGGCCCGGCCGGCGTGGCGCAGCCCGCTCATATCCACCGCGGGACCTGCGTCAAGCTCAATCCCAAGCCGGCGTTCGTGCTGTCGCCGGTCAAGGGCGGAAGCTCCAGCACCGTGGTGCCGGTGTCCATCCAGACCCTGCTGGCCAGCCCGATGGCCATCAACGTGCACGAAAGCGCGAAGGACATCCGGAAGTACGTCGCCTGCGGCGACATCCGCAAGTCGATGTAAACCAGACCCTGAGCCGGTCGAGGCCGCGGCGCGCAGGACGCGCAGCGGCCTTTTTCTTGGGGCCGGCGCGCCACGCGGCGCAGCGTATTAACTGGAACGACTGGTACAATAAGTGTTTACCCGGTATGCGGCGAGGTGGCAGCCGCCGCGACCGTCCACACCAAGAACAAAGGATGGGTCCATGCTGTTCGATTCCCTGCAGATCCGCAACCTGACCCTGCGCAACCGCGTGGTCATGTCGCCCCTGACCCGCAGCCGCGCGGTCGAGGCCAACACCCCGAATGCGCTGATGGCCGAGTACTATGGCCAGCGTGCCAGCGCCGGGCTGATCATCACCGAGGGGACCTCGCCGTCCCCCAACGGCCTGGGCTACGCGCGCATCCCCGGGCTGTTCCAGGCCTCCCATGTCGCCGGCTGGAAGAAGGTCACCGACGCGGTACACCAGCGTGGCGGGCGCATTGTCGTGCAGCTGATGCATACCGGCCGTGTCAGCCAGCAGGCCAACCTGCCTGCCGGCGCCGAGGTGCTGGGCCCGACCGCGCAGACCCTGCCCGGCGAAGTGCACACCGACAGCCAGGGCATGCTGCCCTACACCCAGCCGCGTGCGATGAACGCCTCCGACATCGCCCGCGCGATCGACGAATACGCCCAGGCAGCCCGGTTGGCCATCGACGCGGGCTTCGACGGCATCGAGGTGCACGCTGCCAACGGCTACCTGGTCGAGCAGTTCCTCAATGCCAACGTCAACACCCGCAGCGACGAGTGGGGCGGCAGCGCCGCCGCACGCAACCGCTTCGCTCTCGAGGTGATCCGCGCGACCACCGCCGCGATCGGCGCCGAGCGCGTGGGCGTGCGGTTGTCGCCCTTTGGTGCGTTCAACGCCACCGGCGCCTTCGACGGCGTCGAGCAGCAGTACCTGGAACTCGTCGGCGCGCTGTCGGCGGCCGGGCTGCTGTACCTGCACGTGCTCGACCACTCGGCGATGGGCGCGCCGGCGGTCCCGGCCGAATTCAAGCGCGCGCTGCGCGCCGCCTTCGACGGCCCGTTCATCCTGGCCGGCGGCTTCGATGCCGCCCGCGCCGAGGCCGCGCTGCAGGCGGGGCAGGCCGACCTCGTGGCCTTCGGGCGGGCGATGCTGGCCAACCCCGACCTGGTCGAGCGCATGCGCCGCGGCGCTGCGCTGAACGCGCCCGACATGGCGACTTTCTACACCGCGGGGGCGGCCGGCTACACCGACTACCCGGCGCTGGCCTGAAGCAACGGGGGCGCGCTCGCGCCCCTGCCCACCGGCACGCAGCGACGCCGGGGGCAGACGGAGCCGGCGAGAGAGCGCCGGCGGGAGGAGACAGTATCGTGGGCAAAGCCATGCCACTGCGCAAGCTCGGCCGCCTCGGGCCGACCACTTCGGCGCTCGGCCTGGGCTGCATGGCCATGGCCGGGGTCTACGGACCGGTCGACCGCGGCGAGGCGCTGGCCGCGCTGCACGAGGCGGTCGAGGCCGGGATCGACCTGTTCGACACCGGGGACTTCTACGGCATGGGCGACAACGAGATGCTGCTCGGCGAAGCGCTGCGCAGCATCGGCCGCGGGCGGGTGCAGCTGAGCCTGAAGTTCGGCGCCCAGCGCGACCCCGCCGGCGCCTGGCTGGGTTTCGATGCCAGCCCGGCCGCGGTGAAGACCGCGCTGGCCTACAGCCTCAAGCGCCTGGGAACCGACTACGTGGACATCTACCGCCCGGCGCGGCTCGATCCCCGCGTGCCCATCGAGGACACCGTGGGGGCCATCGCCGACCTGGTGCGCGCCGGCTGGGTGCGCCACATCGGCTTGTCCGAGGTGGGCAGCCAGACGCTGCGCCGCGCCAGCTCGGTGCATGCCATCTGCGACCTGCAGATCGAGTATTCGCTGCTCAGCCGGGACATCGAGGCGTCGATCCTGCCGACCTGTCGCGAACTCGGCATCGGCGTCACCGCCTACGGGGTGTTGTCGCGCGGGCTGATCGGCGGCGGCTGGCGTGGCGCAGCGGCGGGGTCCGGCGACTGGCGGGTCGCGGCGCCGCGCTTCGCCGGCGACAATCTGCAGCACAACCTGCGGCTGCTGCAGCCCCTGCAGGCGATCGCCGCGCAGCGCGGCGCCAGTGTCGCGCAACTGGCGTTGGCCTGGGTCCTGCACCGCGGCGACGACATCGTGCCGCTGCTGGGCGCCAGCCGGCGTGCCACGTTGCGCGACGGCTTGCGGGCGTTGCGGGTGGCGCTGGACGACTCCGAGCTGAGCGCCCTCGATGCCGCCTTCGCTCCCGGCGCAGCCGCCGGAGCGCGCTACCCGCAGCCGCAGCTCGCGCACCTGGACAGCGCGCGCGGCTGACGCCGCCGCGCGCGGCGAAGCTCAGCCGGCCGCCGGAGGCCGCCGTTCGGCGAGCCTGCGGGTGAGGTCGGCGAACTCGCGCAGCACCTCGACTCCGGCCGGCGCGCGCGACAGCGCGGCGCAGGAGCCGCCGGCCCACAGCGCGACCGTCGCGGGCAGCCGCCTGCGCAGCTCGTGCAGCGACTCCAGCACCTGCGCCGTCGGCAGCAGCGTGGAAAAGCTCAGCGCCACGATGTCGGCGGCGTGGTCGCGCACCGCGGCGTCGATGTCGGCCAGCGGGGTCTGCGCGCCCAGCTGCACGCAATGGCAACCCTCGAGGATCAGCATGGCTTCGGTCATCAGCAGCCCCAGGGTATGCGGCTCCTGCGGCACCGTGGTGAGCAGCACGCGGGCGGGCGAGGCGCTCGGCTCGGGGCGCGCGGCCGACGCGATGGCCGTGCGCAGCACGCGCTGCACCACCTCGGTGTACAGGTGTTCCTGGTGCACTTGCAGCCGGCCCAGCATCCAGGCGTTGCCCACCGCGGTGTTCAACGGGGCGACGACTGCGGTGACAAAGCCCGCCAGGCCCTGGCGCAGCACCGCCAGCGACAGGGTGCGCTGCAACGCGTCCGCGTCGTTGCGCTGGAGCAACTCGATGTAGGGAGCCACGGTCTGCGCCGCGCCCGCGTCCGCCGAGCCGCGCGCGTGCAGGCCCAGGCTGCGCTGCAGCAGGCCGTCGAGCGACTCCACCGGCAGCCGGGTGACCTGCGCCGGGCGGTGGCCGGCGTCGAGCAGGCGCTTGATGCGCCGCAGTCGCTCGACCTGCTCGGCGGGGTACATGCGATCGCCGGCATCGTCGCGACGCGGGCTCGGAAAGCCATAGCGTCGCTCCCAGGCCCGCAGGGTGTCCTTGCTGATGCCGGTGTCGCGCTCCACGGCCGCGATGCTCAGCGCGGGGGAGTCGTCCGCGAGGGATTCGCTCATCTGGGCTGTTTGTCCTCGACAAATTAGGAAGTGACACGGTAGGCGCCGGGATTTCAACTGCGGTCCAGCGGCCCAGGCCAGCCATTTCCCGATGGTAGCGAAGGCTGGGCCGGCGTTGAAAGACCCCAAGAACGTCCAGGACAATAAGCGTCAATTCGACAAAAAGCCAGTTTAGTAGCAAGATTGTCCAGGACAAAAATCTGAACGGAGCCAACCATGCCCAGCTTTCACCGTACCTTGCAGGCCGCCGTGCTGGCCGGACTGCTGTCCACGACAGCATGGGCCCATGCCGCCACCTGCCCGCGCATCCTCGACGAAAGCCCGCGCTCGTTGCAGAGCGACCGGCCGCAGAGCCTGTGCCAATACGCGGGCAAGGTGATCCTGGTGGTCAACACCGCCAGCTACTGCGGCTTCAGCCCGCAGGAGCGGGGCCTGCAGGAGCTGTATCGCAAGTACGGCCCGCAAGGCCTGGTGGTGCTGGGCTTCGCCTCCGACGACTTCCACCAGGAAATGTCCAACCCGCAGCGCATCGCGCCGTATTCCCGCGCCAAGTACGGCGTGCAGTTTCCGCTGTTCGCTCCCACCCATGTGACCGAGCCTTCGCCCAATCCGCTGTTCGCCCAACTCATCCGCGCCACCGGAACGCAGCCCAAGTGGAACTTCTACAAGTACCTGATCGGGCGCGACGGCAAGGTGGTCGCCGTGTATTCCAGCCTGACCTCGCCGAGCGACCCCGCCCTGGTCAGGCAGATCCGCCGCCTGCTCGCGCAGCGCCCCTGAAGCCGGCAACCCTTTCGGAGAACCTCGATGAATGCACCTGATCTGCTGTTCCCCCGCGCCAGCGCGGCCGTACTGCCCGACGTGCAGGCCAGCGCCGACGGGCGCGGTGTCGCCATCCAGAAGGTCGGAGTGCGCGACGTGCGCTACCCGGTGCGGCTGCGCGCTGCCGGCGGCGGCGCGCAGTCCACCCTCGGGGTGTTCCAGATGACGGTGGCGCTGCCGCCCGAGGTCAAGGGCACCCACATGTCGCGCTTCATCGAGGTGCTGGAGGCGCACGACGCCGAACTCGACGCGGCCGCGCTCGGCGACCTGCTCGACGCCATGCTGCTGCGGCTGCAGGCCGGCGCCGGCTCGATCAGCCTGCGCGCGACCTACTTCCGGCGCAAGACGGCCCCGGTGTCGGGAGTCGCCAGCCTGCTCGACTACGGCGTGTGCCTGCAGGCCGAACACGACGGCGCGCAGCGCGTGGTGCGGCAGACCGTGGAGGTGCCGGTGACCAGCCTGTGCCCGTGCTCGCGCGACATTTCCGAGTACGGCGCGCACAACCAGCGTTCGCTGATCACCATCGGCGCCGAGTTGCGCGGCAGCGTGTCGCTGGACGAGCAGATCGCCTTCGCCGAGCAGGCGGCTTCCTGCCAGCTGTGGGGCCTGCTCAAGCGTCCCGACGAAAAGTTCGTCACCGAATACGCCTACGACCATCCGAAGTTCGTCGAGGACCTGGTGCGAGACGTCGCGCTGGCGTTGAGGTCCGACCGTCGCATCGCCGCCTACACGGTGGCCTCGGAGAACTTCGAGTCCATCCACAACCATTCGGCGTACGCCTGGCTGGAAGGGCGCAACCCTTGAGCGCTGCGGCCATGAACCCCGTCGCCGGCGGCGTGCACCGCCCCCCGGTCGCGCCTCGCGTGGCCATCGTCGGCAGCGGCATCGCCGGGCTGGCCGCCGCGTGGTCGCTGAAGGACAGCGCGCGCGTGACCCTGTTCGAGGCGGGCAGCCATTTCGGCGGCCATGTGCACACCGTCGACGTCAGCCTCGACGGGGTCGCCGACGCGGTGGACACCGGCTTCCTGGTGCTCAACCGCCGCACCTACCCGGGGCTGCTCGCGTTGTTCGCCGAACTGGGCGTCGAGCTGGCCGAGTCCGACATGTCGTTCTCGGTGCGCCGGCCGCTGCCCGCCGGCGGGCATGTCGAATGGTGCGGCTCCAGCCTGGCAGGGGTGTTCGCCCAGCCGGCCAACGCGCTGCGCCCGCGCTTCTGGGGCATGTTGCGCGACATCCTGCGCTTCCATCGCGAGGCCACCGCGCTGGCGCGTTCGGGCTGCGAGCCCGAGCACGACCCGCGCACGGTCGGCGAGTTCCTGCGCCAGGGTCGCTATGGCGACGGCTTCGTGCACGGTTATTTCCTGCCGATGGTGGCGTGCATCTGGTCGTGCCCCACCGCGCAGATGCTGGAGTTCCCGATCGCCACCATGGTGCGCTTTTGCGACAACCACGGCTTGCTGCAGATCGAGGGACGTCCGCAGTGGCTGACGGTGCGCGGCGGAGCTCGCCGCTACGTCCAGCGCATGGTCGAGCGCATCGACGATGCCCGACTGAACACCCGGGTGTTGCGCATCAAGCGCCACGATGTCGGCGTCGAGGTGGCCACCGCGCAGGGAACCGAGTGGTTCGACCAGGTCGTGCTGGCCTGCCACAGCGACCAGGCGCTGGCGCTGCTGGCCGACGCCGACGCGCGGGAGCGCAGCGTGCTCGGCGCCATCTCCTACCAGCCCAACCATGCGGTGCTGCACACCGACTCCAGCATGCTGCCCTCGCGGCGCAGGGCGTGGGCGGCGTGGAATTTCGAGAGCGCGGTAGCAGCCGACGACCTGTCGGCGCATGCCGCCAGGCCGGCGGTGTGCCTGCACTACCTGATCAACAAACTGCAGCCGGTGGCCTTCCGGCGCCCGGTGATCGTGTCGCTGAACCCCTTGCGCGAGCCCGATCCCGCCAGCGTGCTGAGCCGCATCGACTACGCCCACCCGGTGTTCGATTCCGCGGCCATCGCAGCGCAGCGCGGCGTGGCGTCGATGCAGGGACGGCGGCGGACCTACTACTGCGGCGCGTGGTGCGGCTACGGCTTCCACGAGGACGGCCTGCGCTCCGGCCAGGCGGCCGCGCAGGCCTGGCACGCCCAGCAGCGCGCCCACGCCCGCGGATGGCTGCCCGCCGAGGCGCTGGCGGGGGTGCGGGCGTGAGCCGGCGGGCGCAGCGCGCGCCGGCCGGCGCGCTGATCGGCAGCGGGCTGGTCCGCCACACCCGGCTGCGCCCGGCGCGCAACGCCTTCGCCTACCCTGTGTTCTTCGTGCTGTTGCCCATGCGTGCGCTGGCGCGCGATCCCGGCGCGCTCGCGTTGCCGCGCAATCGCGCCGGGCTGCTGAGCTTTTTCGATCGCGACCATGGCGACGGCGGCCCCGACAGCCTGCGCTGGCTGGAGCAGTTGCTGCGCGCGCACGGGGTCGACGGCGCGGACGGCGAGATCTGGCTGCAGGCCTTCCCGCGGGTGCTGGGCTATGTGTTCAATCCGGTCAGCTTCTGGTATTGCCACCGCGCCGACGCTTCGCTGGCGGCGGTGGTCGCCGAGGTCAACAACACCTTCGGCGAGCGCCACTGCTACGTGCTGCGGCCGCGCCCGGCGCGCGACGGCATCGCCTGGGGCGAGGAACTGCGGGCGCCCAAGGCCTTCCACGTATCGCCTTTCTGCCGCGTCGAAGGCGGCTACCGCTTCCGCTTCCTGCGCGCGCCGGGCGCCGGCGGCGAGCGCATCGTCGCCCGCATCGACCATGACGACGCCCACGGGCCGCTGCTGCTGACCAGCATCAGCGGGGTGCTGCAGCCGCTCACCCCGGCCAGCCTGGCGCGTGCCTTCGCGTCGCATCCCCTGCACGCCTTCGGAGTGATCGCGCGCATCCACTGGCAGGCGCTGAAGCTGTGGCTCAAGCGCGTGCCCTTCGTATCCAAGCCCTCCCCGTCCAGCCCGCAAGTCCCACGATGAATCCCTCCAGTTCCTCTTCCGTGATGGTCGGCCCGAGCGGCGGCCGGGGCGCCGCCGCGCGCATGCCGCTGGCCGCGCGCAGCGTGATCGCGATGCTGCGCAGGCTGCAGCGCGGGCGCATCGAACTGCGGCTGCCCGACGGCAGGACGCTGCAACTGGGAGCGCCCGCCGCCCAGGCGCCGGCGGCCAGCCTGCAGGTGCACGACTGGCAGGTGTTCGCGCTGGTGCTGCGGCGCGGCGACATCGGCTGCGCCGAAGCCTGGTTCGACGGCCGCTGGACCTGCACCGACCTGCCGGCGCTGTTGCGGCTGCTGCTGGCCAACCGGCAGGCCATCGAGGCCGCGCTGCACGGGAGTTTCCTGGGCACCTTGCTGGAGAGGCTGCGCCACCTGCTGCTGCGTCGCAACACCCGCTCCGGCAGCCGCGACAACATCCATGTCCACTACGACATCGGCAACGCCTTCTACAGGCTGTGGCTGGATCGCGGAATGACCTATTCGTCGGCGCTGTTCGCGCGCCCCGGGATGAGCCTGGAGCAGGCGCAGCAGGCCAAGCTCGAGCGGGTGCTCGGCGAACTGGAACTGCAGCCGGGCCAGAGCGTGCTGGAAATCGGCTGCGGCTGGGGCAGCTTCGCCGAACTGGCGGCCGGCCGCGGTTTGCGGGTCGACGCCATCACGCTGTCGAGCGAGCAGCTGGCCTTCGCCACGCAGCGGCTGCGCGACGCCGGGCGGGCCGGCCACGCGCGGCTGCACCTGCTGGACTACCGCGACGCCGCGGTCATCGCTCCGGCTGGAGGCTACGACGCGGTGGCGTCGATCGAAATGTTCGAGGCGGTCGGCGAGGCCTACTGGAGCGGCTATTTCCGCAGCGTCGCCGCCGCGCTGCGTCCGGGCGGGCGCGCGTGCATCCAGACCATCACCATCGACGACGCGCTGTTCGCGCGCTACCGCCGAGGCACCGACTTCATCCAGCGCTATGTCTTTCCCGGCGGCATGCTGCCCAGTGCGCGCCGCTTTGTCGAAGCTGCGCGGTCGGCCGGGCTGCAGGTGCTGCGCAGCCACCGCTTCGGCGCCGACTACGCGCGCACGCTGGCGGTGTGGCGCCAGCGCTTCCTGGCGTCGCTCGCCGAGGTGCGCGCGCTGGGCTTCGACCGTCGCTTCGAACGCCTGTGGGAGTTCTACCTCGCCTACTGCGAGGCCGGCTTCGCCGAAGGAACCATCGATGTCGTGCAGTACACCCTCGGCAAGCCGCAGGGGCACTGAGGCCCGCGCGCTGCGCGGCTCGCGCCGTCGGGCCTTGCTCCAGGCCGGGCGCCTGGCGACGGCCGCGCTGCTGGCGCTGGCCGCGGGCGGGGTGCGGGCCGCAGCCGCGTCGTGGCCGCCGGGCTGGCTGCAGGCGCGCCTGCCGGGCTGCCGGCTGGCCGGCAGCGGGTGGTTTCGCTGGTGGGGCTTCGAGGTCTACCGCGCCTCGCTCTGGGTCGGTCCGCGCGGGCTCGACCCGGCCCGCCTGGGGGACCGGCCCTTCGCGCTCGAACTGCGCTACGCCCGCGCGCTGGCCGGGCGCGACATCGCCGACACCTCGGCGCGGCTGATCGCCGGGCTCGGCCTGGGCAGCCCGCGCCAGCGCGAGCAATGGTTGCGGTCCATGCGCCACCTGTTCCCCGATGTGCGCGCGGGCGATCGGCTGGCCGGTCTGTATCGCGGCGATCCGCCGCGCACCGAGTTCTTTCTCGACGGACGCCGTGTCGGCGACGTGGCCGGAGCGGCCTTCGCCCAGGCCTTCTTCGCCATCTGGCTGTCGGAGCGCAGTCCGGCACCGGCGCTGCGTCGCGCGCTCACCGCCGGGCTGGCGCCCGCGCGCCCGGGCAACACGAGCGCGGCCGGCGGCGACGGGGTCGCTTCATGATCTCGCGTGCCGCGTCGGTGGCGATCGGGGGCTGGCGCCTGGGGGGCTACGGCGCGCTGCAGGCCGCGCTGAATTTCGTCGCCTTGCCGCTGTACGTGTTCCTGCCCGCCTACTACGCCGCCGCGCAGGCGGTCCCGCTGTCGCTGCTCGGCGGCGTGCTGCTGGCGTCGCGGCTGGCCGACGCGGCGATCGACCCGGCGCTGGGCAGGCTGGCCGACCGCATGCTCGACCGCGGCCGCGCGCCGGCCTGCATCGCGGTGGCGGGCGCCGCGCTGCTCGCCGGCTTCAGCGCGCTGATGGCGCTGCCGGCGCTGCTGGACTACTCCGGCCACCCGGTGGTCTTTTGCGCCTGGCTGCTGGCGGCGCTGCTGCTGACCTACTGCGGGTTCAGCGCGGCCAGCGTGACCCACCAGGCCTGGGGCGCCACGCTGGGAGCCGACGAGACGGCGCGGGCGCGGGTGTTCGCGTGGCGCGAGGGGCTGGGACTGCTGGGGGTGCTGCTGGCCAGCGCCGCCGCGCAGTGGGGCGGGCCGCTCGGCCTGGGCCTGGGATTCGCCGCGACCCTGTGCGTCGGCCTGGGCTTGCTGAGGTGGGCCCCGCCACCGGCCGTCCGCCCCTCGGCCGCGACGCGCCTCGGCGGCCTGCGCGCCGCGGTCGCGCCGCTGCGCCACCAGGCCTTCAGGCGCTTGCTGCTGGTCTACACGGTCAACGGCGTCGCGGCCGCGATGCCGGCGACCCTGGTGCTGTTCTTCATACGCGACCGCATCGGCGCGCCGGCGCTGTCCGCGTGGTTCCTGGCGTTGTACTTCGCGTGCGCCGCGCTGGGTGCGCCGCTGTGGGTGCGCGCGGTCGGCCCGCTGGGCGCCGCGCGCTGCTGGCTTGCCGGCATGCTGGCCACCGTCGCCACCTTCGGCTTCGCCGCGCTGCTGCGGCCCGGCGACGCTGCGGGCTACGCATGGGTATGCGCCGCCTCGGGCCTGTGCCTGGGAGCCGACCTGGTGCTGCCGCCCGCGCTGCTGTCCGGACTGATCGGCGAACTCGGCCACGCCGGCCGCCTGGAAGGCGCGTATTTCGGCCTGTGGAGCCTGTGCGCCAAGCTGAGCCTGGCGCTGGCCGCGGGCATCTCGCTGCCGCTGCTGGGCCTGCTGGGCTACGTCCCGGGGCAGGTGGCTGCGGGCCCGCTTCCCCCGCTGGTGGTCGCCTACTGCCTGGTGCCTTCGGCGCTCAAGGCGATCGCCGCGCTGTGGTTCTGGCGAACCTGGCGGCGGCCGGCCGCCCGCGCCGCCGCAGCCTTCCCGACCTGACCGGAGAACCCCCGATGATCGCGTCCTGGAAACTTCCCCGCTTCGTCCCCGCCGTCGCGCTGAGCGCGGCCATGCTGGCCGGCTGTGCCAGCGTGACTCCGGCCGCGTACCGCGGCCAGTTGCCCAGGCTGGAACTGGAGCAGTATTTCAATGGCCCGCTGACAGCCGAAGGCCTGGTTTTCAACCGTTCGGGCAAGGTGGTCAAGCGCTTCCACGTCGACATGGTCGGCCGCTGGGACGGTGACGACGGCACGCTGACCGAGCACTTCACCTACAGCGACGGCAGCCACTCCGAGCGCATCTGGCACCTGCGCCGCCTGCCCGGCGCAGGCCCCGGGCGCGCCTACGAGGGCACCGCCGGGGATGTCGTCGGCACCGCCCGAGGCTACGCCGAGGGCAACGCCTTCAACTGGCACTACACGCTGGCGCTGCCGGTCGGGAACAGGACCTACGACATGCGGATGAACGACTGGATGTACCTGATGAACGATCACGTGCTGCTCAACCACACGGTGATGACCAAATACGGCATCAAGTTCGCCAGCATCTTCATCGCCTTCCACAAGCCCTGAGCTGCGCCCGCGAGCCCCGCGCCATGGCCCTGAACCCTGCGATCACCGACTGGCGCGGACGCCGCGCCTGGATTGTCGGCGCCTCCTCGGGAATCGGCGCCGCGCTGGCGCGCGCGTTGATCGAGCGCGGCGCCCGCGTCGCCGTGTCGGCGCGCAGTGCCGACGGCCTGGCGGCGCTGGGCGCCGCGCTGGCGCTGCCGCTGGACGTGCGCGACGCGGCGGCGCTGCAGCGCGCCGCGTCGCACTTGCACGAGGCATTCGGCGGCCTCGACCTGGCGGTGTACTGCGCCGGCACCTATCGCCCGCTGCGCGCCGCCGACTTCGACCTCGACTGCGTGCTCGAGCACGATGAAGTCAACTATCGCGGCGCGCTGCGCTGGCTGGCGGCCGTGCTGCCGTTGCTGCAGCGGCAGCGCGGCGCCCATCTGAGCCTGGTGGCCAGCGTGGCCGGCTGGCGCGGCCTGCCGCAGGCGCTGGCCTACGGCCCGACCAAGGCGGCGCTGATCAACCTGGCCGAGACGCTGTATGTCGACCTGCGCGACCTCGGGGTCGCGGTCAGCGTGGTCAACCCGGGCTTTGTCGACACCCCGCTGACAGCGCGCAACCGCTTCGCGATGCCGGCGCTGCTGCGCCCCGAGCAGGCCGCCGAGGCGATCCTGCAGGGCTGGCGGCGCGGCCGCTTCGACATCCATTTCCCCAGGCGCTTCACGCTGTGGCTGCGGCTGCTGCGCTGCCTGCCGTACCGCGCCAGCTTCGCCGTCACACGCCGTTTCACCGGGCTGTGAAGGAGCTGCTAGCCTGGGCGTCCGACGCGGGCCACGGCGCGCCGCGCGCACCGGCCTGCGACACCGACACGCGATGGACAACCTGCCCCCGCATCACCTGACGATGACCGTGCTGATGACCCCGGAGACGGCGAACTTCGCCGGCAACGTGCACGGTGGCGCGATCCTCAAGCTGCTCGACGAGGTCGCGTACGCCTGCGCCAGCCGCTATGCGGGGCGCTACGTGGTCACGCTGTCGGTCGACCAGGTGACCTTCCGCGAGCCGATCCACGTCGGCGAACTGGTGAGTTTCCTCGCCTCGGTGAACCACACCGGCCGCACCTCGCTGGAGGTGGGGATCAAGGTGCTGGCGCAGAACATCCGCACCCAGGTGTCGCGCCATGTGAACAGCTGCTTTTTCACGATGGTCGCGGTCGACGACCAGGGCCGGCCGGCCGTCGTGCCCGCGCTGGTTCCGGCCACCGCCGACGAGCGCCGGCGCCACGCCGCGGCGCTGGTGCGCAAGGAACTGCGGCAGGAGTTCAGCCGGCGCGCGCCACGCCGCGGCGCGCCGGCGCAGCGGCCCTAGTGCCCCGAACCGGCACGCCGGCGCGCGGCTCAGGGGTGCGCAGGGGCGGCGCAGCGCACCGGCCGCGCGACCAGCTGCCGCGACAGCACCGCGGGGTCCAGGCCCAGCAGCAGGCCGCGGCGGCCGCCGTTGATGTAGATGCGCGGCAGCTCCAGCACTCCGGCCTCGACGTGGATCGGCATCGGCTTGCGCAGCGCGAAGGGCGAGGTGCCGCCGACCAGGTAGCCGCTGTGGCGCTGCGCGACCTCCACCGCGCAAGGCTGCACCGACTTCACGCCGATCTGCCGCGCCAGTGCCTGGGTCGACACCTCCAGGTCGCCGTGCATCAGCACCACCAGCGGTCGCGCCGCCTGGTCCTGCATGATCAGGGTCTTGACCACCTGGTGCGGATCGACAGCGAGCTGGCGCGCCGCGTGGGCCGCGCCGCCGTGGTCGACGTAGTCGTAGGGGTGCAGGCTGAACTCGATCCCGTGGCGGCGCAGCCACTGCGTCGCCGGGGTCTCGGAGGGGTGGGGCTTGGCGCGCATCGCTGCAAAGGGCGTCGGCTGCGGCGCGGGGCGTTCAAGCGGCAGGGCCGGAGGGCGGGGCGGCCGGCGCATCGGCGTCGTCGTCCTCGCGCGCCGGCAGCACATGGTGCAGCCGATGGCCGAGCAGCCGCCGCACGCTGACGTAGAACACCGGGATCAGCAGCAGCCCGAACAGCGTGGCGAACAGCATTCCGCCGGCGACCTCGGTGCCGATTTCGTGCCGCGACGCCGCACCCGCGCCGCTCGACAGCACCAGCGGAAGCACGCCCAGGATGAAGGCGAAGGAGGTCATCAGGATGGGGCGCAGCCGCAGCTTCGCGGCGTGGGTGACCGCGTCGAACAGCGTGGCGCCCTCGGCCTGGCTCTGCATCGCGAACTCGACGATGAGGATGGCGTTCTTGGCCGCCAGCCCGATCACCGTGACCAGTCCGATCTTGAAGTAGATGTCGTCGGGTATCCCATCCAGCAGGCTGAAGCACACCATGCCCAGCAGCCCCAGCGGAACCACCAGCAGCACCGCGACCGGGGTCGACCAGCTTTCGTACAGCGCGGCCAGCGCCAGGAAGACCACCAGGATCGACAGGCCCATGAGCATCGGCGCCGCGTGGCCGGCGAGTTCCTCCTGGTAGGACTGGCCGGTCCAGTCCACCGCGTAGCCGCCGGGCAGCGCCTTGGCGATCAGCGATCGCACCGCGGCCATGGCCTGCCCGGTGGTGTGGCCCGCCGCCGGGTTGCCGACGATCTGCACCGCCGGGTAGCCGTCGTAGCGCTGCAGCGCCGAGGGCCCGACGCTCCAGCGGGTGCGCAGCACGCTGGCCAGCGGAACCATGTCGTAGGGGCTGACGGCCTTGTCGCTGGCGGCGGGGTTGGCGGGCGCCGGCACCGCGCCGGCGGGGGCCGGCGGCGCTGCCGGAGCCGGGGTGTAGAGGTGGCGCAGCGCGTCGGGGCCCATGCGGTAGCGCGCCTCGTCCTCGATGTACACCCGCTTGATGCGCCCCCCATACGCCATCTGGTCGATGTAGCGGGGGGCGAGCTCCATGCCCAGCGTGCTGTAGACGTCGCTCAGCGACAGCCCCATCGCCTCGGCCTGCCGGCGGCGCAGCGCGATGTCCAGCTGCGGCGCGCTGGGCAGCGCGTTGACCCGCAGGCGCGACAGCGCCGGGTCGTGCGCGGCCGCGGCCACCAGCGCGTGCGCCGCGGCGTCGAGCTGGCGGTGGGTCTGCCCGGCGCGCGCCACCAGGTACATGTCCAGCCCGCCCATCTTGCTCAGGCCGCGGATCGTCGGCAGGTTGACCGCGAACACCCTGGCGCCGGCGATCCCGGCGAACAGCTTGTCCATCCGCGGGATCATCTGCATCGCGGTCAGCGAGCGCTTGCTCCAGTCGGTCAGGTGGATGAAACACATGCCCACGTTCTCGCTGTTGCCGACGAAGCTGAATCCCTCGGGCTGGAAGATCACCGAGATGTCCTTGCCCAGCGCGCTGTGGAACAGCTTGTCGCGCACCTGCTGCATGACCCGGTTGGTTCGCTGCAGCGTGGCGCCGGGCGGCAGGTCGACCAGCGCCAGCAGGAAGCCCTGGTCCTCCTCGGGAACGAAGCTGCCGGGCAGCCGGGTGTAGAGCAGCGCCGCCAGCGCGGCCAGCACGACGAACACCATCATCCACCGCGGGGCGTGGCGGATGGCGCGGCCGACATGCCCCTGGTAGGCGTGCGCGGTGGACTGGAAGCCGCGGTCGAACCAGCGGAACACCAGGTGGCGGCCGTCGTGGCGCTCCGGGCGCAGCAGCGCCGCGCACAGCGCCGGGGTGAAGCTCAGCGCGAGGAAGGCCGAGAAGGCCATCGACAGCGCGATGGTCAGCGCGAACTGGGAGTAGATGATGCCGATCGCCCCCGGCTGCAGCGCCGACGGAACGAACACCGCGGTCAGCACCACGGTGATGGCGACGATCGCCCCGGTGATCTGCTTCATCGCCTTGCGCGTGGCCGCGCGCGCCGGCAGCCCCTCCTCGGTCATGATGCGCTCGACGTTCTCGATGACCACGATCGCGTCGTCGACGACGATGCCGATGGCCAGCACCATGCCGAACAGGGTCAGCTGGTTGATGGTGTAGTGCAGCAGCGCCAGCCCGATGGTCGTGCCCAGCAGCGCCACCGGGATCACCAGGGTCGGGATCAGCGTGGCGCGCAGGTTCTGCAGGAACACCAGCATCACCAGGAACACCAGCCCGACCGCCTCCAGCAGGGTGATCAGCACCTCGCGGATCGACGCCAGGATGAACGGCGCGGTGTCGTGGGGAATGCTCCAGGTCACCCCGGCCGGCAGCGCGCGCGCCAGCGAGGCCATCTGCGAGCGGATCGCCTGGTCGACCGTCAGCGCGTTGGCCCCGGGAGTCAGGAACACCGCCAGCCCGCCCGCCGGGTGGCCGTTGACCATGGTCGCCTGGCCGTAGCTCTGGCCGCCGAAGGCCACGCGCGCCACGTCGCCCAGCCGGACCACGGTGCCGTCGGCGTTGGCGCGCAGGATGATGTCGCGGAACTGCTGCAGCGAGTCGAACAGCCTGTCGCCGGAGACGATGGCGGTGAACTGCTGGCCCTCGACCGCCGGGTCGGCGCCGATCGAGCCGGCGGCGAACTGGGCGTTCTGGGAGTCGATGGCGCCGACCACCTGGGTGGTCGACAGGCCGTAGGCGGCGAGCTTGTCGGGGTCGAGCCAGATGCGCACCGCGTATTCGGAGCCCAGCACATGGGTGTTGCCGACGCCGTTGATGCGGGCCACCGCCGGCTCGATCAGCGACGCGGCGATGTCGCTCAGCCGCGTGCCGGTGATCGCCGGGTCGTGCGACTGCAGCGCGATGAACAGCAGGATGTCGGGGCTGGCCTTGGCCACCGCGATGCCCTGCTGGGTGACCTCGGTCGGCAGCAGCGGCGCAGCCAGGTTGACCTTGTTCTGCACCTGCACCTGGGCGATGTCGGGGTTGGTTCCCGTCGCGAAGGTCAGGGTGATCTGGGTCTGGCCGTCCGACCCCGAGGTCGAGCTGAAATACAGCAGGTTGTCGATTCCGGTCAGCTGCTGCTCGATGACCTGGGTCACCGCCGACTCCATGGTCGCCGCGTTCGCGCCCGGGTAGTTGGCGGTGATGATCACCTGCGGCGGAGCGATGTCGGGGTAGGCCGACACCCCCATGGTGCGCAGCGCCAGCACGCCGAACAGCACGATGAGGATCGCGATCACCCAGGCGAACACCGGGCGCCGGATGAAAAAATTCGGCACGGCGCGTTCCGCCTCAGCCTGCCGGGCCGCTCGCGGCCGCGGCGGGCGGCCGCCACGGCGCGGCGCGCGCTGGACGGCCTATGCGCGCGCGCTGCAGACCGGAGACGATCACCTGCTCGCCGGCGACGAGGCCGCGCTCGACCATCCAGTCGTTGCCGTAGGTGTCGCGCGCGACCACGTTGCTGCGCTCGACCTTGCCGTCGGCGCCAAGCGCCAGCACATAGGCGCCCTCGGCATCGCGCTGCAGCGCCTGCTGCGGCACCAGGAACACCCCGTCGCGCCGCCCGAGTTCCACGCGCAGCCGCAGGTACATTCCCGGCAGCAGCAGGTGGCGCGGGTTGGCGACCAGCGCGCGCATGTCCACCGCGCCGGTGGCCGGATCGACCCGCGCGCCGGCGTAGTCCAGCCGGCCCGGCAGCGGGTAGCGGCCGCCGTCGGGCAGTTCGATGTCCACCCGCGGCGCCTGCGCGCCGCCGGCCTGCAGCCCGCGCCGCGCCTGCCCGGTGCGCAGTTGCAGCAGCTCGGACGAACTGATGGTGAAGTTCAGGTAGACGCGGTCGATGTCGGACACCGTCGTCAGCAGCGTGCCGCCGGCGCCGCCGTCGTTGACCCCGCTGCCGACCACCGCGCCGGCGGTCACCTGTTGCTGGCCGGCGATGCCGGCGATCGGCGCCACCACCCGGGTGTAGCCCAGAGCCAGGCGGGCACCGGCCACCTGGGCGAGATCGGCCTGTACCTTGGCGGCGGCGCTGCGCTGCGCGGCCAGGTCGTTGTCGACGGTCTGCTGCGCCAGCGCGCCGATGCGCAGCAAGCGGCGGTCGCGCGCCAGGGTGACGCGGTCGTTGGCCAGGCTCGCTCGGTCTTCGGCGAGCAGCGCCAGGTCGCTGTCCAGTTGCGCCCGGTAGTAGGCGGGGTCGATCTCGAACAGCGGCTGGCCGCGGCGCACCGCGCTGCCCTCGCGGTACAGTCGCCGGCGCAGCACCCCCGCCACCCGCGCCACCACGTTGGCGCTGCGATAGGCCGACACCCGGCCGACGTAGCTGCGCCACAGCGGCACGCTCGCCGGCTCCACGCGCAGGGTGTAGACCCGCGGGGGCGGCGCCTGCCGCGGCGCGGACTTGCTGCCGCAGCCCGCCAGCAGTCCCGCCACCGGCAGTGCCAGCGCCAGCAGGACCAGCGCCGGCAGCGCCGAGCGCCGGCTCAGGCCGCGGCCAGGCTGGCGATCCACTCGTCGATGGCCGGCACGGCGGCCTGGCGGGGAAAGATGCGTTCGGTGAGCACGCGGTGCGCCTCGGCGTCGGCATCGCAGCAGCCGTCGCGCAGCACCGTGAGGTCGAAGTCCAGGTCGGCCGCCAGGCGCACGGTCGACAGCACCACCCCGCTGGTCGAAATGCCCGCCAGCACCAGCGCATCGATCCCGCCGGCGCGCAGCACCGCGTCGAGGTCGCTGCCGCTGAATGCGCCGACGCGCCGCTTGGTGACCACCACGTCCTGCGGCTGCGGCTGCAGCGCCGGGTGGATGGCGCTTTGCGGGTCGCCCTCGAGCAGCCGCCCCGCCTGGCGCACCCCGGCGAACAGCCGGTTGCGGCCGCTGACTTCCGGGTAGCCCGGGCGGAACTGCACGACCACCCAGATCACCGGCATCGCCACCCGGCGCGCCGCGTCGATGGCGCGCTGGATGCGCGGCAGGAAGTCCGCGTCGGCGTGGCCGGCGACGATGGCCGATTGCAGGTCCATCAGCAGCAGGGCGCTGCGTTTGTCGGGGGGGAGGTGGGGCGGCATGTTCGTTGCGTCGTGCTTGCGCAAGCGTAAAGGATAGCGCCGCCCGGCGCCGAGCCGGCGCAGTCGCCGGCCGCGCGGGGAGCGGACGGCCGCTCAGTCGCCGGCCTGCCCGGGATCGAACAACCGCTGCGGCGGCGCCACCCCGAGGCGCTGCATGCGCCGGTACATGGTCGCGCGGCCGATTCCCAGCCGGCGCGCCGCCTCGCTGACATTGCCCCGGCAGTCCTGCAGCGCCTCGCGCAGCGCGCGCGCCTGCTCGGCCAGCGCGAAGCCGTCGTGGGCGTTGCGCTGCAGCGGCGCAGGCAGGTCCGCCCGCGCGGCGCGCGGGCGGATCGCCGCCTCCACCAGGTCGCGCCCGATGCTGCCGCCTTCGCCCATCGCCAGCAGCGCGCGCATCGCATTGCGCAACTCGCGCAGGTTGCCCGGCCAGTCGTGGGAGTCGAGCAGGCCGCGCGCGTCGGCGTCGATCGGCGGCGCGTCCAGTCCGAGCCGCGCGGCTTCCTCGGCCAGCACCCGGTCGACCAGCGCCCGCCGGTCGTCGCGTTCGCGCAGCGCCGGCAGCCGCAGGCTGAGGCCGTGGATGCGGTAGTACAGGTCCAGCCGGAACTGCCCGCGCTCGGCCAGTTCCAGCAGGTCGCGATGGCTGGCGCAGATCACCTGGGCGTCCAGCGCGGTGGCTTCGCGCGCGCCCAGCGCCTGCACCTCGCGCTCGGCCAGCACCCGCAGCAGCCGCGTCTGCAGAGCCAGCGGCATGTCGCCGATTTCGTCCAGGAACAGCGTGCCGTGCTGTGCCTGGGCGATGCGCCCGCGCGCGCCGTGGCGGGCCGCCCCGGTGAACGAGCCGGCGCTGTAGCCGAAGAGCTCGCTTTCGATCAGCGACTCGGGGATGGCAGCGCAGTTGATCGCCACGAAGGGCCCGTCGCGCCGCGCGCTGGCGGCGTGCAGCGCCTTCGCGAAGGCCTCCTTGCCGGTTCCCGACTCGCCCTGCAGCAGCAGGTTCACCCCCTTGTCGAGCAGGCGCTGGCCACGCCGGGCGTGGGCCTGCATCGCCGCATCGGTGCCGGCCAGCGCGGCCAGCGCCGGGTGCAGCGGCGGGGTTGCGGCCCGGGCTTGCGGCGGGGTCGCCACGCGCCGCGGCGCGGCCGCCGCGCGCGGCGGCCGCAGCAGGCCGTAGCTGGGCCGGGCCTGCGCGGGCAGTTGCAGGCGCAGCGCGGCCTGCCCAGGCTCGCCGCCTGCGGCGCACAGGGTCGGCAGGTCCACCCCGAGCACCTCGTGCAGCGGCTGCCCGGCCAGCGCCGCGGCCTGCAGCCCGCTGGCGGCGAGGAAGCCGGCGTTGCCCGCGAGCACCCGGCCGTCGCCGTCGACCGCCAGCAGCGCGTCGGTGGCCACTTCGACCAGCGACTGCTGCGAGCCGATTTTCAGCACCCACTGGTCGGCGTAGCTCTGCAGGAACCAGGCGTCCTCGACCAGCCGCGCGGCCTGCCGCACCATCTGCAGCACCAGGTGCTGGCTGCGCTTGTCGTCGGGAGACGACAGCGCCGATGCGTCGATCACCGCCAGCACCCGGCCGTCGGGCGCGAGCACCGGGGCGGCGCTGCAGGTCAGGCTGCGGTTGACGGCGCGGAAATGCTCGGCGTGGTGCACCGTCAACGCCACTTTCTCCAGCACGCTCAGCGCCACCGCGCAGGTGCCTTCGGTCGGTTCCTGCCAGGCGCTGCCGCGGTACAGGCCGGCGTGGCGCAGTTCGCGGTCCTGCCGCGGCTCGTGCATCATGCACACCGCCACGCCGTCGGCATCGGTCATCAGCACCACGTAGCCGGCGTCGCGCACCTGCTCGAACAGCCGCTGCAGCGCGCCGCGCGCCAGCTCCAGCACCGGTTGCATGGGCTCCAGGTGGTCGCGCAGCGCGCTGGCGCTGAGTACCCGGGGCGCCTCGCGCCGGCCCGGGTCGAGCCGGTAACGGTCCACCGAGCGCTGCCACGAACGCGCGATCAGCGCCTCGGCGATTCCCGTCGCGGCGAGCCCGGCACGCATGCCGGGCTGCGGATACAGGCTGTCCATCGCGAATGTCTCCCCCATGATCGCCGCGCGTCGAGGCGCAGGCGTCAGGATGTGTGCGGGCCGGGGTTGCAGGCTGCCCGATTATGCGACCTTCGGGGTCGATCGGTGGCATGCTCCTTGCTGTATCGATCCCGGGAAGTTTGATCCGCCCGGGGGTTGCCTGCGTTCGCGGCCAGCCCGCGGCCGATGTCCGGCCCCTTCCATCCGTCGCGCCACCTCGTCGCCGCCATGTCCCAGTCCGCGTCCATCGGTGTCATCGCCAACCCTTCGGCCGGGCGCGACGTGCGTCGCCTGGTGTCGTGGGCCTCGGTCGTTCCCCATGCCGAGAAGGTCAACACGGTGCTGCGCCTGCTCTGCGCCGGCGCCTGCCTGGGGCTGGAGCAGGCGTGGCTGATCCCCGACGCCTCCGGGCTGGGGGCGCGGGTGCTCGAGAAGGTGCGCGCGGCGCAGGCGGCCGGCGAGCTGCGGCTGCCCCAGGTGAGGCTGCTGCCGATGGCCTCCAGCGACAGCGTCGAGGACTCGCGCGCCGCAGCCGCCGCGCTGCGCGCGATGGGGGTGGCGGCGATCGCGGTGCTCGGTGGCGACGGCACCCACCGTGCGGTCGCGCAGGGTTGCGGCGACATTCCGTTGTTAACCCTGTCGACCGGCACCAACAACGCCTTCCCGCGGCTGCGCGAGCCCACGCTGGCCGGCATGGCGCTGGGGCTGTACCTGCGTGGCCAGGTCCCCGAGGCCATCGCATTGCAGCGCAACAAGGTGCTCAGGGTGCGCGGCGCCGACGGCGAAGCCATCGCGCTGGTCGACGTCGTGGTGTCGCGCCAGCGCGCGGTGGGCGCGCGCGCGGTGTACAGCGCCGACGACCTGCACAGTGTCTACGTGGCGTTCGCCCAGGCCAACGCCATCGGGCTGTCTTCCATCGCCGCCTACCTGCAGCCGGTCGACCGCGCGCAGCCGTGGGGCGCGCAGGTCGAATTGGGCGAAGGCCGCGAACTGCTGGCGCCGCTGCTTCCCGGGGTGCTGCAGACGGTGCGGGTGGGGCGGGTGCAGCGGCTGCTGCCCGGCCGCGCGCAGCCGCTGCCGGCGGTGCACGGCACGCTGGCCTTCGACGGCGAGCGCGAGTGGACCCTCGACCCGCTGCGGCCGCCGACCATCGAGCTTGCGCTGGACGGCCCGCGCACCCTGGCGGTGGAGGCCATCCTCGATTACGCGGGCGCGCACGGCCTGCTGCTTGGCGGCCGCTGAGCCGGCTGCAGCCGGCGCGGCGCGACGCGTCACGCGGGCTCGCCGCGCACCGGGTGTTCGCCGGGCGAGCGCAGGCAGGCGGCGACGGCGGCGCGCAGCCGCGGCCGCACCCGGCCGGGGTCGTCGCCGCTGCCGCCGCCCAGCCGCGCGGCCTGCTGCCAGTCGATGGTCGCCCGCTCCAGGCGCAGCGCTTCGCGCGCCGGCTGGCGCAACGCCCGGCACAGCAGTTCCCAGTCGGGGCGCTGCAGCAGCACGCCCGCGGCCAGCAGCACGCAACCCGGCGTGCGCACCTGCGCCAGCCCGGCGATCTTGCGTCCGTCGCACACCACTTCCCACGGCGAGAGCGAACCGAAGCAGGCCCAGTCGCGCGCGGCCGCCGGACGCGCGCCGAGTTGCTGCGGAGCCAGCGCCCGGCACCGCGCGCCGTCGAAGCTCAAGGCCTGCGCCAGCGCCTGCCCCAGCCATCGGTAGCCGGCCAGCAGGCCGTCGCGCGCCAGCGCGTGGCCTGCCGGCAGCGCCACCGACAGCCCGAGCATCCACGGCCCGACCAGCACCGCGCCGCCGCCGGCGCGCCGGCGCAGCACCGCCAGCGGCGCCGCCGTGGCCAGCGCCTGGAGTTCGCGCTGCGACACCCCGAGCACCAGCGCCGGCTCGCGGTAGCTCCACACCCGCCAGCTCGGGCGCCGCGGGGCGCGCAGCGCGCGCAGGTTCCATGCCTGCTCTTGCGCCGCCACCCCGGCGGCGGGCTTGCGCGCGCTCAAGCCGAGGTGTCGATCCACGCCAGCGCGGCGTCGCGGCCGAAGGTCTGCTCGGCAGCGACCTCCAGCCGCGCGATGCGCCCGGCCGCCGGCGCCGTCAGATCGAGGTTGCTCTTGACCAGCACCGCGCCGCCGACCGCCTGGCCGGCGGTGACCCGGTCGCCGACCGCCACGTCCCAGTGATCGAGCAGGGCTTCGGTCTGCGCGTCGATGCCGTCCCACGAAGCGGGATCGAGGCGGATCGCCACCATGGTCATCGCGGCGTCCCCCGCGCTGGGCCCGCCGCGCTCATGCCATCACCCCCGCGGCCTGCATCAGCGAGCTCGCCTGGGCGACGATGGAGTCGACCTGGGGAATCACGAACTGCTCGAGCGGACGGCTGTAGGGGATCGGCACGTCGGGAACCGCCAGCCTGCGCACCGGCGCCTTCAGCCGCACGCTGTCGAGGTTCTCGGCCACCAGCGCCGCGATCTCCCCGCTCAGTCCGTAGCTCAGGTAGTCCTCGTCGGCGATCAGCACCCGCCCGGTCTTGCGCACCGACGCCAGCACCGTCTGGCGGTCCAGCGGAACCAGGGTGCGCAGGTCGATGACCTCGGCGTCGATTCCCTGCTCGGCGAGTTTCGATGCCGCAATCATCGCCTTGTGCACCATCTGGCTCAGCGTGACGATGCTCAGGTCGCGCCCCTCGCGGACCACCCGCGCCTGGCCGAAGGGCAGCACGTAGGCGTCGGCGGGCACCGAGGTCGTGCTGCCCTCGAAGTAGGCCATCCACGGCAGTCCCATGATGCCCTTGTGGTACATGAACAGCACCGGGTTGTCCTCGCGGATGGCCTGGGCCATCAGGCCCTTGGCGTCGTAGGCGTTGGAGGGCACGACCACCTTGATCCCCGGCACGTGGGCGAAGGTCGCGTACAGGCACTGCGAGTGCTGCGCGGCGTCGTTGTAGCCGCCGCCGATGGCCGTCATCAGCACCACCGGCAGCCTCACGTGGCCCCCGGACATGTAGGTGTTCTTCGCCATGTGGTTGTAGATCATGTCCATGCAGACCCCGAAGAAGTCCACGAACATGAGCTCGGCGATCGGCCGCATTCCGGCCGCCGCGGCGCCGATCGCGGTGCCGATGAACGCCGTCTCGGAAATCGGCGTGTCCATGATGCGCTCCTTGCCGAACCTGTCGAGCAGGCCGCCGGTGGCGCCGAAGATTCCCCCGTAGCGCCCGATGTCCTCGCCCATCACGAAGACTTCCGGGTCGCGTTCCATCTCCTGGCCGATGGCCTCGGCGATCGCCTGGGCCATGGTCAGCTTGCGTTCGGTCTGTGCATTCATGCTCGGATCTCCGCGGTCGTCGGATCAATGGAAGACATGCAGCAGCGCGTCCTCGCCGCGCGGGTAGGCGCCGGCGCGGGCGTGCGCGTAGGCCTGGGCCACCCGCTCGGCCACCCGTTGGCGCAGCGCGCCGTCGGCGGAGTCGTCGAGCGCCCCCAGCGAGCGCAGGTGGGCGCCCAGCTTGGGGATGGGGTCGTGGGCGCGCAGTTCGGCCACCTCGCCCTTCGGGCGGTAGGTTTCCGGGTCGCCCTGGAAGTGCCCGAGGTAGCGGTCGGTCTTGACCTCGATCAGCGTCGGCCCCTGGCCGCTGCGCGCGCGCTGCACCGCTGCCGCGGCGGCCTCGAACACCGCCAGCGCGTCGTTGTGGTCGACCAGCGCGCTGGCCATGTCGTAGGCCGCGGCGCGGTCGGTGTTCCACGCCACCGCGGTCGAGTCGGCCTTCTCGACCGAGATCGCGTACTTGTTGTCCTCGCAGACGAACACCACCGGCAGCCGCCAGACCGCCGCCAGGTTCAGCGACTCGTGGAACGAGCCCTGGTTGGCGGCGCCGTCGCCGAAGAAGGCCACCGCGATGGCGTCGGTGCCGCGCTTTTTCGCCGCCAGAGCCGCGCCGCACGCGGGCGGCAGGCTGGCGCCGATGATCCCGCTGCAACTGAAGCGGCGGGCGATGTCGAACAGGTGCATGTGGCCGCCCTTGCCGCGGCACAGCCCGTCGGCCTTGCCGAACATCTCGGAGGTCATCGCCTGCAGGTCGACCCCCTTGGCGATGGCGAAGTGGTGCGGCCGGTGGGTGCCGACCACCGTGTCGTCGTCGCGCAGGTGGGCGCACACCCCGACGGCCACCGGCTCCTGGCCGGCCGCCAGGTGCATTTCCCCCGGCACCGGCCCGGAGCCGATGTCGAAGGCCAGCCCTTTCTGGATGTTCGGCGGCAGCTTGCCCTCCAGGTAGACCTTGGCCATGGTCTCTTCGTACTCCCGGATCTCGATCATCTTTTCGTACATCCAGAGCAACTGCTGGGTGCTTGGATTCATGTCCTTTCCTCCTTGTCGTGGACCGCGCACGGCCTGCCGTATCGCAACCCACGCCTGCAAGGCGCATGCCAGATGTCGGCGCGCCTGCGCCGGCGTGCCGGCGCTGTCTCGCCAGCGTGCGTGCGCGAGACAGCTGTCTCGTCATGCGACAGGCCATGCGTCAGGCCATGCGACAGGCCATGCGACAGGCCATGCGTCAGGCCGGGGACAGCGCAAGGATCGCAAGGGTGGCGCGGCGCGCAGGCCCGCAGATCGGCGGCACGCCGCTCGCTTCAGGCATGATCGGGGCTGGGAGGAACCGCCGATGTTCGTCGAATACCCCAAGCTGGACGCCAGCGCGATCGCCCGCCTGCTGGCACGTCGCGAAGTCACTGCGCTCGAGGTCCTCGACGCGGCGCTGGCCCGCCTCGACGAGGTCAACCCCCGGCTCAACGCCGTGGTGTTCGACTGGCGCGAGCAGGCCACGCGGCAGGCGCGGGAGTTCGACGCGCTGGCCGCCGGCGACCCGCGGCGCGCCGCGCCGTTCGCCGGCGTGCCGCTGCTGCTCAAGGACCTCGGGCAGGACCTGCAGGGCCTGCCCGCGACCTGGGGCAGCCGCGCGCGCGCCGGGGTGCGCGCGGCCGCCACGTCGAGCGTGGTCGCGCGCTGGCAGGCGGCCGGGCTGCTGGCGCTGGGCAAGACCAACCTGCCCGAACTGGCGCTCAAGGCGGTGACCGAGCCGCGGCTGTTCGGCGCCTGCCGCAACCCCTGGGACATCCGGCGCACCCCGGGCGGCTCCTCCGGCGGCGCGGCCGCCGCGGTGGCCGCGGGCATCGTGCCGGTGGCCGGCGCGTCCGACGGCGGCGGCTCGATCCGCATCCCCGCAGCGTATTGCGGGCTGTTCGGGCTGAGGCCCTCGCGCGGCCGGGTCAGCCATGCGCCCGAGGCCGACGAATACTGGGACGGCGCGAGCTCCACCCATGTGCTCACCCGCAGCGTGCGCGACAGCGCCGCGCTGCTCGACCTGGCCTGCGGCGCCGAGCCCGGCGACCCCTTCGCGGTGGCGCCGCCGGCGCGGCCCTACGCCGCCGAGGTGGGCGCCGACCCGGGCCGGCTGCGCATCGGCTTCGGCGTGGCCTCGCCGCTGGGCACCGAGGTGCACCCGCGGCACGCCGACGCGGTGCGCCGGGCGGCGGAGCTGCTGGTCGATCTCGGCCACGAGGTCGAGGAGGCGGCTCCCGCGGTCGACGGCCAGCTCCTGGCGCAGAGCTACCTGGGGATCTATTTCGGCCATGTCGCCGCGACGCTGCGACGCTGCGTGCGCGAGTACGGCGCGCGCGCGGCGGACTTCGAGCTCGACACCCGCGCGCTGGCGGCCATCGGCGAAAGCCTTGCGGCCGGTGCCTATGTCGAGCTGCGCGAGCGCTGGAACGACTTCGCCCGCGCGCTGGCCGTCTTCCACTCCCGCTTCGACCTCTACCTCAGCCCGACCACCGCCGCGCCTGCCGCTCGCATCGGCGAGCTCGACTCGCCGGGTTGGCAGCAGTTGGCGCTGCGCGCGCTGCTGGGGCTGCGCCTGGGCGGGGTGCTGCGGCGCAGCGGGGTGGTCGAGGACCTGGCGCGGCGCAACCTGGCGCGCACGCCCTTCACCCAGCTGGCCAACCTCACCGGGACGCCGGCGATGAGCGTGCCGCTGCACTGGGGCGACGACGGCCTGCCGGTCGGAGTGCAGTTCATCGCCGCCTGGGGCCGCGAGGACCTGTTGATCCGGCTGGCCGCCCAGCTCGAGGCCGCCAGTCCCTGGGCGCAGCGCCTTCCGGCCGCTGCCGCCGCGGTCTGAGCAGGGCAGGGCGAGCCCACCACGTCCGCTCGGCCACTGCCGATCGATTCACACCTTGCGAGGGGAGAGGAGACGTTCGCGATGACCTGCCAGCGCATGCTTGTCGGCGGACGGGTGCAGGGGGTGGGCTTTCGCCACTTCGTGTTCGAGCAGGCGCGGCGCCTGGGGCTGCGCGGCCACGCGCTGAACCTGGCCGACGGCAGCGTCGAGGTGCTGGCCTGCGGCGAGCCGGACGCGCTGGCCGAGCTGCGGCGCGCGCTGCGCAGCGGCCCGCCACGGGCGCGGGTGCAGGCGCTGCAGGTGCAGGATCTGCAGCAGGCCGATTGCCCGCCGGGATTTCGGGTCGGCTGAGGCCGCCCCGGGGCAGGCCGGGGCACCGCGGGCCGGGCCGCAGGGGCGTCGACTCGCGCGCTCGCGGCACGCCGGCAAAAAAACGCGGCCCGCTGCCTCGCGGACCGCGCCGATCAGCCGGAGGCCGCGCAGTGCGGACAACCGAAGCCGCACATGCGGCGCCATGAGCCTGCGCCGCCCGGGACGCGCTGGGCGGGCGCGTCCGCGGTGTCGCCGCGACCGGCGAGGAAAGGACTCACCAGCACCCGGCGCGCCGGCGTCGCGCAGCGCGGGCAGGGCTGGTCGGCCGCCGAGTCGGCCATGCGCACCATCTTGCGAAAGCCCCCGCAGTCCGCGCAGAAGTAGTCGTACAGCGGCATGGTCGGCTCCCCGCTGTCAGTGCAGCGCCCCGGTCAGCAGCAGGTAGCCCGGCAGCCAGCCGGTGAGGATGCCCTCCAGCACGGTGACGATGCCCACGAAGCGGCCAATGGGCTTTTGCATCACCAGCAGGATGAAGAACAGCAGCCACAGGAACGCCCACGCCGCCCAGCACAGGCCGAACCAGGTGCCCCACAGCGTCGACGCGCTCTGCAGGGTCGACACCGACACCGGCACCGCGGTGATCGCCACGAACAGGCAGAACCAGCCCAGACCGCGGCCGTCGGCCCCGTTGTAGCGGTTGATCGCCACCCACAGGTAGGTGAAGGTGAACAGCAGGGTCAGCGCGGCGGCCTTGATGTTGGCGTCGTTGGATCCCGGGCCGAAGGCCAGGTACAGCGACACCAGCAGGGTGATGCCCCCGACGAAGATGTCGATCACCGCGATTTCGTTGTCGCCGATCTGCCCGATCAGCCACAGGCCGTTCAGGCACAGCACGGCACCCACGTAGAGCAAGACCAAACCCAGCATGACGAACTCCCCTGAAGTGATTCTCACCATGATCCGGGTCGCAGCGCAATGCGGTGCGACCCGGGTGAGTCCCGGCCTCGTTGCGCGGGGATGCGGCGCATCCCCGCCGTGCGACCCGCGACGCCGCGCTCAGTTCGCCGAGCGCGGAACCTGCAGCCCCTGCTTGACCTGGTGCAACGGTCCCTTGGCGTTCGGCCGGACGTCGAACTCGAAGATCGAGCGCGGGATGTAGATGGTCGAGCAGGCGTTGGGAATGTCGACCACGCCGGACAGGCGACCTTCGACCGGAGCCGTTCCCAGGATCATGTACGCCTGGATATCGGTGTAGCCGAACTTCATCAGGTAGTCGATCGCGTGGTTGCAGGCGTTCTGGTAGGCCAGCCACGAATCGAGGTAGTGCTGCTTGCCGTTCGGGTGCACCGACACTCCGGAGAAGGCCAGCCAATCCGAGTACTGCGGATCGCGCAGGCCCGGCATGAACATGGCGTTCTCGCGGATTCCGTACTTGGCCATGCCGCCCTTGATGATGTCGACGTGCAGGTCCATGAAGCCGCCCATCTCGATCGCCCCGCAGAAGGTGATCTCGCCGTCGCCCTGGGAGAAGTGCAGGTCGCCGAAGGACAGCTTGGCGCCGGGGACGAACACCGGATAGAAGATCCGGCTGCCGGCAGTCAGGTTCTTGATGTCCTGGTTGCCGCCGTTCTCCCGCGGCGGCGCGGTGCGCGCGGCCTCGCGCGCCACGCGCTCGAACTCGGCTCCGCTCAGCGATCCGAGGATCGCGCTGTCGGGCAGCGGAGGCAGCGCCAGCGGCGGCACGCGCATCGGGTCGGTGGCGATCAGCGCCTTTTCACGCGCGGTCCACCTGGCCAGCAGCTCGGCCGACGGCGCGGTGCCCATCAGCCCGGGGTGGTGGATGCCCACGTAGGACACTTCGGGAATGTGGCGCGAGGTCGCCACGTCGCCGTGGAAGTCCCAGATCACCTTGTAGGCGTCGGGAAAGCGCTCGGTCAGGAAGCCGCCGCCGTTCTTGTTGGCGAACACCCCGGTGTAGCCCCAGCCCATGCCGGAGAACGGCCCCGAGTCCTCCTGGTCGCAGGAGTCGATTTCCAGGATGTCGACCACCAGC
This sequence comes from Pseudomonadota bacterium, assembly GCA_021845505.1. Taxonomy (GTDB): domain Bacteria; phylum Pseudomonadota; class Gammaproteobacteria; order Burkholderiales; family Burkholderiaceae_C; genus Thiomonas_A. Next base: position 43,886 of record JAJZVU010000009.1, read on the forward strand.
AGGTCGCCCGGCTCGGCTCCCTCGACGTGGAATGGGCCGGACAGCACGTGCACCCCCGCCAGCGGGGCATGCCGCATGTCCTCGGCCGAGTCGTCGTTCTTGATCGCGCCGTCGAACCACTCGCGGCAGTCGGCACGGAAGGTGTCGCCGGGCTTGACGTGCACCGCCGCCGGGATGTCGGGGTGCCAGCGGTTGTGGCCGACGATCTTCTGGTCCTTGAACTTTTTCGTGTTGTCGAGGGGAAACAGGTTCTTGGGCATTTCGATACCTCAGTGCGATGATGGATGACGGGAATGGCGCTTGCCGAACTGCCTAGGGTCACGTTGCCTGGTGCCTCCTTTCCCCGGTCCGCCTCGACCCTGCGCCGCCGGCGTCGCGGGATGGGGTGTCGCGCTGCTGCCGGGCCGCCGCCGGCGGCTTCAGGGCCTGGGCAGCTTCCACAGTTCGGGGGTCATGCGTACCTGCCGCCGCGGCGCCCCCGACGGCGGCAGCGAAGTCACCACCTCGGGTTCGTGGCGGCTTTTCTCGGCCCCCTCGATCGCGGCGAACAGCGCGGCGCGGCGCCCGGTCACCAGCGCCGGCGCCGACATCACCCGCGGCGCCGCGCCGCCGCAGACCGGGCACGCGGTGTCGGGCGGGGCTTCGCCCAGGCGACGCAGGATCTCGAACGCACCGTGGGTGCGGCAGACGTACTCGTACAGGGCCATGGAGTCCTCCGGTCGATGGGGCCGCCGCGGCAGCGGCTGCAGCAGCCGTTGACAGCCTGGAATCGATGCTAGGAAGCCCGGGCCGGCCTGGAATCCCTCGCCGCGGGGAATCGCTCCTCCCTCGCGGCCGCGGTACGCCTCACCGGAATGGGTGAAGGCGGCCGCGCCGCGCGCTCGGATGGGTGCAGGCGGCGGCGCCGCGCGCTCGGATGGGTGAAGGCGGCCAGGCCGCGCTCAATCGGGGCAGCGAGCGTCCCAGCACACGATATGGCCGCCGGGCAGCAGCGGCGCCAGCCGCGGCAGAGCGGCCCGTACCACCTCGGGGGAGTCGAAGAACTCGACCACCAGCGGCAGGTGCACCCCCAGTCGCAGCAGGTCGTCGGCATGCGCCTCGCCGCGGCTGCCGTAGCCCGCGACGCCGCGGTAGACGGTGATTCCGCGCACGCCGAGTTCGCCGTGCAGCAAGGCGAACAGCTCGCGCACCAGGTTGTGGTGGTCGCGGTGGTCGCCTTCGCGCAGATAGATGCGCACCATGGTCACGTCGCTCATCATGCTCCCCCGATGCCGCCGGCCAGGTACGCGCCCAGCGCCGCGGCGCCGATGCTCAGCACGCACGAACCCACGATGTACACCAGGGCCTTCGCCGGCTCGCCCTGCTCGAACAGGCTCAGCGATTCGAGGGAGAAGGTCGAGAAGGTGGTGTAGGCGCCGAGTCCGCCGGTCAGGATCCCCGTGCGCAGCGCCGGGGAGATCGACAGCCGCTCCAGCGTGAGGAAGAACAGCAGCCCCATCAGGAACGATCCCAGCACGTTGATCGACAGCGTGGCGAAGGGGAACTGGCGGCCCAGCACGCCCTGCACGAACAGGGTCTGTCCGTAGCGCGCGAAGGCGCCGAGCACGGCGAAGACAGCGATCGACAGCAGGGTCATGGCGGGGTCCTCAGCGAATGCGCAACGAGGTCGGGAGCATCGTAGGACGCCGCCGGCGCGAGCGAATCCCGCGCCCGAGGCAGCCGGGCGGCCGCGATGGGGCAGCGCGACCTGACCCATTCGGGTCAGTGCGGCCTCACCCATTCGGGTCAGTGCGGCCTCACCCGAATGGGTCAGGCCGCGGCCAGGCTCAGGTCCAGCCGGGGCAGATGCGGGCGTGCAGGTGCACCAGGTCCATCTGGCTGTGGGTGCCGGTCTTCTGGAAGATCTGCTTGAGGTGGCTGCGCACGGTGTTCTCCGACACGTGCAGCGACGCGGCGATGGCCGCCAGCGAGCGCCCGCCGTAGATCAGCGAACTGACCCGGGCCTGCGCCAGCGTCAGGTCGTAGTGGCGGGCGAACACGCAGCGCGCGGCGTCGTGCGCACCGCTGCCGCAGCGCACCGACAGCAGCGCCAGCGGGCGGCGGCCGCTGGCGCCACGCTGGAACACCGGCCCGGTGCGCCGCACCACCACCACCAGCGGCGCGCCGCCGGGCGCGCCGGCCAGGCTCAGCACCTGCGGCTGCGCGGCCGCCGCGGCGTCGCCGCAGGCGCGGGAGATCGCCTCGCGCAGCAGCCGCTGCTCGGCCGGGTTGCCGGCGCGCAGCGAGTGGTCGTCGAGCGCCAGTCCGCCAGGGCCCTGCAGCAACTGGTCGGCGACGCGGTTGCGGTGCACCAGCCGGGCCTCGGCGGTGACCAGCATCAGCGCCTGCGATTCGCCGTCGCTCAGCTCCAGCAGGGCGTGCGACATGTCGGCCGCCTCCTGCCAGCGCCATTGGCTTTCCAGCGACAGCGCGACATGCGCCAGCATCTGCTGCAGGTCGCTGCGCTCCCCGTCGCCGAAGCGCTGCTGGGATTCCGAGCGCAGCGCGCACAGGAAGTGCATGCCCTCGCGGTCGCGGCTGACCACCCCGCACAGGCGGTGCAGCAGCCCGCGGGGCTGCAGGAAATCGCGGTAGAAGTCGGTGCGCCGCAGGTCGCGCGAACTGATCACGTCGTCGCCGGCCACCACCCGACCCGCGACATAGTCCTCGCTCGACAGGAACCAGGGGTTGCGCGCCGAGAACGCGGCCATCTGCAGGCAGAAATCGGTGTCCAGCGGCGCCTCGAAAAGCGCCGATTCGGCGCCGCTTCCGAAGTCGTGGTGGCCGATGGTGACCACGCTGGCGCCCAGCCGCTGCCGCATGCCCTCCAGCGCGGCCGGCCAGGCCTGCGGGTCGATGCTGGCGGCATGGATCGAGCGCGCAAGGGCGACCAGCGACGACTGCTCCGGGTCGGGCAAGTGCGTACCGTCCATGCCTTGGTCTCCATCGCCACGCCTGGGTCGTGGCGCGCCGTGCCAGCGCTGGGGCAGCTGTCGGCCCAGCGCCGACGCGACCCTATTGAGTTTCGCGGATTATTTGGTCAAGCCTCGCCGCTGTCAAACCCGTGGCAACCCGTGCCGGGTTCACCCATACGGATGTTGCGTGGCGCAACCCGGCAGGCGACACTTGCTCCCGGTGCAGCCGCGTCCGCCCGGGGCGCGGCGGCCCGAGCCGGCGCAGCGCGCCCACCCGAACCCTCCAGCCACCTCCGAAGGCCCATGAGCCGCAGCCGCAGACAGTACCAGTCCTGGGTGGCCAACGAGTCGCTGGAGGACTATGCGCTGCGCTACGCGGCGAGTTCGTATCGCAGGTGGAGCCCGGCGGTGGTCGCCAACACCGCGCTCGGCGGGATTTCCTTCCTGGGGCTGGAGGCCATCGGAGCCAACATCACGCTGAGCTACGGCTTCGGCAGCGCGCTGGCCGCGGTGCTCGCCGTGTCGTTGCTGATCTTCCTGGTCAGCCAGCCGATCGCCTATTGGTGCGCGGCGTCCAATGTCGACATCGACCTGCTGACCCGCGGCGCCGGCTTCGGCTACATCGGCTCCACGCTGACCTCGCTGATCTACGCAGCGTTCACGCTGATCTTTTTCGCCATCGAGACCGCCATCTGGGCGCAGGCGCTGCAACTGGGCTTCGGCCTCAACCTGGCGCTGGGCTACCTGATCTGCTCGCTGGTGATCCTGCCCATCGTGTTCTTCGGCGTGACCTGGATCAACCGCCTGCAGGCCTGGACGCAGCCGCTGTGGCTGCTGATGATGCTGCTGCCGCTGGTGTTCATCGTCGCCCGCGACCCGCAGGCGCTGCGTGCCTGGGTGGACTTCCACGGGCGGGCCAGCGGCGGCAGCGGCTTCGACCTGCTGACCTTCGGCGCCGCCTCGGGGGTGCTGTTCGCCCTCATCGCCCAGATCGGCGAACAGGCCGACTACCTGCGCTTCCTGCCCGCGCGCTCGGCGTCCAACCAGCGCTCGTGGTGGGCCGCGATGGTCGCCGCGGGACCCGGCTGGATTGTCATCGGCGGCGCCAAGATCCTCGCCGGCGGGCTGCTGGCGGTGCTGGCGCTGCGCATGGGCAGCACGCCGGCGCAGGCCACCGAGCCGGTCCGCATGTACTTGCACGCCTGGCAGGCGATGGATGTGTCGCCGGCGCTGGCGCTGGGGCTGGCGGTGGTGTTCGTCAGCGTGTCGCAGCTCAAGATCAATGTCACCAACGCCTACAGCGGCTCGCTGGCCTGGTCGAACTGCTTCGTGCGGCTCGCCCATTTCCATCCCGGGCGGGTGGTCTGGCTGGTGTTCAACGTGGTGGTCGCGCTGCTGCTGGCGCTGCTGGGGATCTTCGCCACCTTGCAGCTGGTGCTGTCGGTCTACGCCACCACCGCGATCGCCTGGATCGGCGCACTGGTGGCCGACCTGGTGGTGCTCAAGCGCAGCGGGATCAGCCCGCCCTACATCGAATTCAAGCGTGCCCACCTGTACAACATCAACCCGGTGGGTTGCGGGGCCATGGCGCTGGCCACCCTGGTCGGGGTGCTGGCCTACGCCGGGTCGTTCGGACGCACGGCGGCGGCCTTTTTCGGCTACATCACGCTGGCCACCGCCTTCGGCAGCGCGGTGGCCATCGGCTACGCCACCCGCGGCCGCTACTACCTGGCGCGGCCCGACCTGCGCTACCGCCATCGCGACCCCGGGCAAGTCGTGCAGTGCTGCATCTGCGAGCGCGAGTACGAGGCACCCGACATGACCGACTGCCCGTTCTACCGCGGGCCGATCTGCTCGCTGTGCTGCGGGCTCGACCTGCATTGCCACGACCTGTGCAAACAGCCGCAGGCGCTGGCCGCCGCGCCCGCCGCGGGCGAGCCGCGGCCCGCCTTCCAGCCGCATGTGCTGCGCCGCGTCGGACGCTTCCTCGGGCTGTTCGCGGGCGCTGCCGCGTTGCTGGGCGCGGCCTTCGTGCTCACCTACCGGCTGATGGGGCTGGACCTGGCCGCCGCGAGCCCCGAGCTGGTCAACGTGCTGTGGCGCCTGTATCTGGCGACCCTGGTGCTGGTGTCGCTTGCGGTGTGGTGGATCGTGCTGTTCCACGAGGGCACCGAACAGGCCGAGCGCGACCTGCTGGAGTCGATGGACGACCTCGACCGCGCGCGCCGCCACCTGGTCGAGTCGGAAAAACTCGCCGCCCTCGGCGGACTGGTCGCCGGCGTCGCCCACGAGATCAACACCCCGGCGGGAATCGCCATCAGCACGGCGTCGTTCCTCGGCGACCGCACGCGCGACGCGCAGCAGCAGTTCGACCGCGGCGGCTTCGATCCCCAGGCGCAGTCGCAGTACCTGCGCGACGCCGCCGAGTCGGCGCGGCTGCTGCAGTCGAATGCCCAGCGCATCGGCCAGCTGGTGCGCAACTTCAAGCAACTCGGAGTCGACCAGATCACCGAGCCGCGCCGGCGCTTCGAGCTGCGCGCGCAGATCGAGCAGGTGCTGCGCGAACTCGCGCCGCGGCTGCAGGCGGCGCGCGTCGAGGTGCGGCTGGACATGCCCGCGGGGATCGAGCTCCACAGCTATGCTGTGTCGCTGGAACAGGTGATCAGCAACCTGGTGGTCAACTCCCTGCAGCACGCCTTCGTGCATGCCGGCGGCGGGCAGATCGACATCCAGGCGCGGGTCGACGAGGACAGCGTGGAACTGCACTACAGCGACAGCGGGCCCGGGATCGATCCCGGTCTTCGCGGCAGGGTGTTCGAGCCCTTTTTCACCACCCGGCGCATGGCCGGCGGCAGCGGACTGGGCCTGTACATCGTCCACCAGGTGGTGACCCGGCAGCTCGGCGGCACCGTCGAGCTGGCCGAGCCGGCGTGGCAGGGCGCCCACTTCGTGCTGCGCATTCCCCGCCAGGCCAGGCACTCTCCGCGGCCCGGCGCCGCGCTGCGCCGGCTGGGCGGGGGACGGGGCGACGATGCAGCGTGACACCATCGCGGCAGCGCCCGCGCAGTGGAAGGTGCTGCTGGTCGACGACGAGCCGGCGGTGCACGAGGTGTCGCGGCTGATCCTGCGCGGCCTGAACTTCGAAGGCGCCGCGGTGGAGCTGTTGAGCGCGGCCTCGGCCGCGCAGGCGCGCGAGCTGCTGGGACGCCACCCGGACATCGCGCTGGTGCTGCTCGACGTGGTGATGGAAACCGACGACGCGGGGATGCGCCTGGTCGAGTTCGTGCGCCGGCAGCTGGGCAACCGCGACATGCAGATCATCCTGCGCACCGGCCAGCCCGGCATGGCCCCCGAGCGCGAGGTGATCGTCGACTACGAGATCAACGGCTACCTCCTGAAGACCGAGATCACCGCCCAGCGCCTGCATTCGGCGGTGATCGCCGCGTTGCGCGGCTACCGCCATGCGCGCTCGCTGCGCGGCGGCCAGGCGCTCGAAGGCGGGCGCCAGGCCGCGCAGGAGCGCGATGTCGAGCTCGCCGAGGATCTGGGCGAAGCCGTCGCCTGCGGGCGCATCGTGCTGCAGGCGCAGCCCCAGCTGCGGCTGGATTCGCTGCGACTGCACGGCGTCGACCTGATCGCCGGCTGGAACACCCGGCGCGGCCTGCTTTCGGCCGAGCAGGTCGCCGCCCGGCTCGGACCCGGCCAGGCTCGGCTGCAGACCATGCGCTGGATGCTCGCCCAGGGCGTTTCGTGGGCCCGCCAGTGGCAGCTCGAATTCGGCAGCGGGCTGCGCGTGAGCCTGCCGCTGATCGGCGAGTTCCTCGACGACCCGCAGTACCTGCGCGAGTTGCTGCAGGTGATCGGCGATGCCGCCGCGCCCGGCCTGCAGCTCGACCTGCTGCTCGGCCAGTCGGTGGTGCTGCGCGCCGAGTCCAGCCTGGTCGACGCGATGACCCGGCTGCGCCAGGCGCGCGTCGGCTTCGTGTTCCGCGACTTCGGCGCCGCGACCATCGCGCTGCCCTACCTGAGCGGCCTGGCCTTCGAATCGCTGAAGCTGCCGCGGCTGTTCGTCGAGGGCGTGGCCGCCGAGCCGCAGCGCGCGGCGATGGCGCGCTCGCTGATCGCGTTGGCGCAGACCCTGGGCGCGACCACCATCGCCGAGGGCGTGGCCTCCGACGCCGACGCCCAGTTCCTGCGCTGGGAGGGCTGCGAGGTCGGGCAGGGGCCCGCGGTGGCGCGCGCCTGCGCCGCCTCCGAGCTGATCGCCTCGCTGTACCGCGGCGGCGGCGCCGCGCACTGACCGCGCCGCGCCCGCCGGCCACGGCGGCCTGCGCCCGACGGCTACCGTTCGTCGGCTGGTTGCTACCTTTCGCCGGAAAACCCTTGTTGCGTTACGGGTAGTTGCCGCAGCATTGGCCTGCAGTCATCGCCTCCGCTGCGCAAGGGTTCCCATGAAACTCGCAAGGGCCGCCGGATTCACCATGATCGAGCTGATGGTCGTGCTCGCGATCGCCGCCGTCGTGCTGCTGGTCGCGCTGCCCGACCTGCGGCCGCAGGTCGCCGCCGCCAAGGCCAGGTCGGTGGCCAGCGGCATGGCCGACGCGCTGCAGTACGCCCGCCAGTACGCGCTGAACACCTCCAACCTGGTCACCTTCACCCCCAGCGGATGCGGCTACAGCGTGGCCACCGCGAGCGGAACCCAGCTGCTCAGCCAGTCGTCGTCGGCAGGCAGCGGGGTGAGTTGCCAGCCGCTGGCCAACGCCGTGTCCTTCCTGGGCGACGGCTCGGTGTCGCTGTGCACCCAGGGAGCCAGCGGGCTGACCTGCAGTCCGGCGTCGGCGGCGAGTTCGCCGCTCGCTCCGGCGGTGGTCAGCGGTGGCGGCAGCAGCTTCACGATTTCGCTGAGTTCCGGCGGCCTGATCTCGACCAACCCGTCATGAAGCCCGCGCGCGTCCTGCCGCCGCGCCTGCAGCGCGGATTGACCCTGCTGGAGGTGCTGGTCGCGATGCTGCTGTTCCTGGCCGCCGCCAGCGGCCTGGTGCTGCTGATCAACCAGTCCTACATCGCCGACGCGCAGGCGCTGCGCAGCTTCGCGGCGACCACCACCGCGCAGAGCCTGCTGGCCACGGTGGAGGGCAATCCCTCGGTGCTGGGCTCGCTCGACGGCCTCAGCCTGAGCGCCAGCAACCCCGGCGGCGGCAGCGGCACGCCGACCGCGATCGCCGACTGGTGGACCGGCCAGGTCGCGGCCTACCCCGACCTGTTGTCGCTGGCGGTGACCACCTACCCGTCCGGGGGCACCGGCCACGGCACCTGCAGCGCCGGCTCGCCGTGCCAGCTCAGCGCCGTGGTCACCGTGCGCTCGGCCTTCGGCGGCAGCATCCAGCACACCTTCATCCTGCAGGACGGGTTCTGACATGCGCCGACCGCTCGTGCCCATCCCGCATGGCGCGCCGCGCGCGCGCGGCTTCACCCTGGTGGAGCTGCTGGTCGCGCTGGCGCTGGCGACCATGCTCGGGCTGGTGATCTTCCTGTCCTTCGGCAGCCTGGAATCCAACGGGATCCGCGCCAGCGACTCCGCGCAGCTGCAGAGCAATGCCCGGATCGGGATGACCCTGCTCGCCGATGACCTGTCGCGCGCCGGGTTCATGCTCTACGGCCCGTCGGGGCAAAGCCGCTGTGCCCGGCTGCTGACCTACAACAGCCAGCTGTCGAACCAGATGACCAGCCAATGGCCGGTGTCCAGCGTCGTGCAGACCAGCAGCGGCGCGCTGCCGGGGACGACCGGCCTGAGCTTCGGCTACGCCAACCCGGGAGGCGCGGCCACCGACGCGATCACCGTGGCCTACGCGGCCGACTTCGGGCTGTCGAGCCCGGCTGCCGGGGGCGGCGTGCGGGTGGTCAAGGCCACCAACGGCACGCTGAGCAATGCCTCGCTGTTCGTCGCCAACACCGCGGGCTTCCATGTCGGCGACATCGACATGGTCGTGCTGCCGTCACGCAGCGTGTGCATACGCTTCCAGGTCACCCAGACCGGGGGCGGCGGTGCCGGCAACATCGTCCACAACTCCGGCGCCAACACCTCGCTGATCAATCCGCCGAACGGATTCAACGGCGTGTCCAGCCTGGCCAATCCGGCGCTCACCCCGGCGCTGAGCACCGCCGACCTGGCGCAGGCCTACGTGGAGGACTTCGGCTCCACCGCGGGGCCCAACGGCCCGCTGACGGTGACCTACAGCATCCGCCCGGATCCTGCCTCGCCGGGCACGCCGGACCTGCGGCGCACCGTCGTCGACGCCCTCGGCACGGTGGTCAGCGACACCACGGTGGCGCACAACGTGGTGCTGCTGCACGCGCTGTTCGCGCCGCTGGTCAACGGCCAGCTGCAAGCCTTCGTCCCGTGGTCCGGGACTTCGACGAGCATTGTCAGCAACAACCAGCAGAACCAGGTGGGCGCGGTCGAGTTCGCCTACGTGGTGCGCAGGCCCAACACCGCCGGGCGCACCGGCAACCCGACGAGCCTGAAGGTGCTCGACGAGACCTACACCCCGCCTGCCGGGAACGCCTACCAGTACCAGGTGTTCAGCCAGGTGGTCTATCTGCGCAACGTGGCGTGGAACCAATCATGAAGTCCAGGCGAAACCAGGGCGGCGCGGTGCTGCTGGTGGTGGTGGCGCTGTTCCTGATCATCCTGCCGCTGGCGTTGCTGGCGATCTACGGGCGCACGCTGCAGAACGACACCTTCTCCGGCTCGTACCTGTGGCGCGCGCAGGCGCGCGACGCGGCCAACCAGGCGATGGCCACGCTGCGCTCGAATATCGCGCAAAGCATCGGCACCTACGGCCTGCTGGAATACCAGGAGTCGCCGCCCGCGTGGTACGTGGCCACGACCACCCACGTGCAGCCTGCCTCGGCCAGTTTCTGGAGCAGTTGCGCGAACGACGACCTGTGCCAGTCCACCACCGTCAGCCTGAACAACGCAAGCGGGCGCAAGAGCTTCCAGGTGCTGCAGCTGGTCACCCCCACCGGGGTGATCGACGACACCCTGTGCAACCCGGGCTACGTCGCGGTGTTCTACAACGTGTGGGTGCAGGCCACCGCCAGCGCCAACCCGGCTGCGGGTTCGGCGACCACGCAGGCGGTCTACCGCGCCTGCATCCTGCAGTCGGGCTGATTCCGGGGAGCGCACGATGAACAAGACGCAACGCATCGCGCGGGCTTCGGCGCTGGCCGCCGGTTGCCTGGGCCTGCTGCTGCAACCGTGGTCGCTGCCCGCGGCGGCCGCCGCCAGCAGCGCCTCGGCGCGCCCGCAGGTGGTGATCGCCATCGGCAATTCGGAGTCGATGGACGGCGACCTCGGCGGCGCGATCATGACCGGCTCGGGCCACCTGCCCGACAGCCTGCAAAGCCTGTACGACACCAGCTCGCCGCAGGACTACACGGTGCCCAGCGGGTTCCAGCCGCCGCTGACCCCGACGCAGACCGCGTCGGCGCCCTACACGGTGTCGAGCAACGGCGTGCTCTACGACAACAGCGCGAGCCGGCTCAACGTCGCCAAGGCCGGCATCGGCAGCGTGCTCGGCACGTACCTGAAGAGCATGGACTTCGCGCTCGAGGACTACCAGACCTCGGGGCTCTCGCTCGACACCACGCTGGTCTACTACATGTCGCCGGCGAACGGATTCCAGTTCGCCGACCAGCTGCCCGTCAACGGCTTCACCAGCTACTCCGCCTACCAGGCCTTTGTCGGCAAGCCGGCCAACTCCGGCGCCAGCCCCGCGGCCACGCGCTGGGTGCTCAACCCCTGCCACGACTACGCCAGCGCCTCGTCGGATGTGGACACGTATTGCGGGGACATCGACGCCACCGGGGTCTTTCCCAACGGCGCGCTGAGCGGCAGCACCTACATGCAGATCGCCGCTTCCAGCGACGACCCCGACATCAACGACGTGCTGTACGCCCAGGGCGTCGACCCGCTGTCGCTGGACTATGCCGGCGCCTACGCGATGAATGCCCATACCTACGCGGTGCTCGGCCCGATCACCGCCAGCAAGACCCCCTACACCTATTTTTCGCTCAGCGGCTACGAGACCGGCCAGGTCGCGGTGGGCTACTACGGCTACACCGACTACTACTCGAGCGCGACCGTGCCGACCAACGCCGGCTACGTCGCCTACACGCCGCAGGTGATGTACGCCCAGCGCGGCTTCGGCTACGCCGCCGGCCAGAGCGCCACCGGCGGCCACACCGTGGTGGCCATGACCAGCAACCTCGACAGCCTGACCCCCGGCTCGTCGACCTTCGCCTCCACGCTGAGCGCGGACCAGGCCTTGTTCACCAGCGCGCTCGCTCCCGAGACGAACAACCCGTCGAGCAGCGAGATCAAGGCCGCGGCGGGCCAGGCTGCCACCGCCGGGCTGCTGCAGGGCGCCGGCAGCGTGCTGTCGTCGCTGACCCCTTCGTGCAGCGGCCAGTACGTGATCCTGGTCACCGACGGCTTGCCGACCTTGGACCTGAAGGGCCGCGCCTGGCCTCCGCTGGGCAGCGCCGCCGGCCAGGGATACGGCGTCACCGCGGCGTTCTACGGCGTCGGCGGCAACTCCACCTACGGCATTGTCGACGACTCGGCCAACCTGCCGTCCGGCCAGGTGCAGGGCGCGCTCGACACCGCCAACACCAACGACCAGGCTCTGGCGGACACCATCACCGCCATCCAGGCGCTGGCCAGCAAGGGCATCAAGACCTATGTCATCGGGCTGGGCGCCGGGGTCGACGCCAGCACCAACCCGGCTGCCAACTACGCGCTCAACGCCATGGCCATCGCCGGCGGCACGCTGCACGAGTACCCGGCCAACGACGTGGCCACGTTCAACTCGGCGCTGAGCGCCATCGCGGCGACGATCTACGGCGACGTCATCGCCTCGGCGCCGGCCGTCCCCGGCTATGTGCAGAACGGCACGCTGGCCTACGTGCTGGGCTCGAACAACCAGTACGGCAGCGAGCACGGCCTGTTCGACGCCTTCAGCACCGATGCCAATGGCAACGTGTCGAGCAGCCCGGTCTGGCAACTGCAGATGACCCAGGCGCAGCGCCAGGTGGCGCTGTACACCGACGGCGGCAACGGCACCGCGGTGTCGCTGCTCAGCGGCCAGCCGGCCAGCGCCTTCGGCAGCCCGAGCAGCCCCAGCGCGCAGACCATCATCGGCTACACCATCAACCCCGACTACGGCAGCGGGGCCTACCTGGCCGGGCGCTCGAGCAGCAGCTTCCTGGGCACCATCACCTCGCAGGCCGACAAGCCGGTGATCCTGGGCACGCCGAACAACCCGTATTTCATCGGCAGCACGAGCTACCGTACCTTCGCGCAGACCAATGCCGGCCGCCAGCCGCTGGTGCTGTTCACCAGCAACGACGGATTCCTCTACGCGATCTCGTCGAGCAGCACCGCCGGAACGCTGCAATGGGCGTGGATGCCCTCGGTGCTGCTGCCGCAGTTGCAGAACTACACGGGCTTCCAGCAGACCCAGCCGATGAACGGCGGCCTGCGCACGGTCGACAGCGCCGACTCCAGCGGCAACTGGGCGACCTACGTGGTCGGCACCGCGCAGAGCGGCGCGCTGCACTACGACCTGCAGCTCACCGGCTGCAGCGCGTCCACGACGCCGGGCGTTCCCACCAGCTGCACGCCGCAGATCGGCAAGGTGTGGTTCGACCAGCAAGCCGGCGCCACCTCTGCGCCGCAGGTCGCGCCGCAGGCGCCGCAGATCTGGTGGGATTCCGGCGACGTCGCCTACGCCTACTACTTCACGACCACCGGCAGCGGTTCCAGCGCGACGTCCTATCTCCATGTGATGCGGCTGTACGACGGCGCCACCAGCAGCTACCCGGTGAGCTTCACGCCGTCGTCGACCGCGTACGTCAACGTGTCCTCCGGGCAGCTGTACGTCGGAGACAGCGCGGGCAACGTGTGGGGCTTCGACGTCACCACGGGCAGCAGCGTCGCGTCCCTCAGCGCCAAGTCCATCGTCGCGACCGTGCAGCAGGTGGGAACCGAGCCCAACGCGTCCACCGCCGGGGCCGTGCGCTACCTGGGCGAGGCGCAGACTTCCACCGGCATCTACCTGTGGGCGACCAACGACCATCAGGTGAGCGTGTTCAAGTTCACCGGCGGCGCCGTCTCGACGACCGCCAGCAGCGGCTGGACGCCCTGGTGGTGGTCGTCGACCGCCGGCTCGGGCGCCGCCAGCGTCACCACCAACAGCAACGGCACGACCACCGCCACGATGGTCGACACCACCAGCAACCCGGGGGTCGGCTCGACCGCCGCGCCGTACTGGCTCGACTCGGGCAGCCTTGTCACCGACGCGTCCAAGGTCGAGGCCTCCACGCTGATCGTGCCGGTCAGCGTGAGTTCGGCCTCCTCGTGCTCGCTGAGCAGCGCGCAGTACGACTTCTTCGACCTGGCCGGAGGGACCTTCCCGCAGAAGAAGTTCTACGACCTGAACAAGAACTACCTCACCAGCAACCCGGTGATCGGCCTCGGCACCGCCTACTCGCCGGAGATCTCCCAGGACGCCGGCGGCTCGGCGCTGGTCTACGGCACCGCGGCGCAGAACCAGCAGGGCAAGATCGGCTTCCAGGTCGCCGCCACCAGCGGGCTGCACGTCGGCCCCGGGGTCGTGGGCTGGCAGCCCTTGTGGATGACCCAGCCCTGATCGCGGCCCGCGCGGCAGTCCACCCGCGCGAGCCGGCCGGGCCGGCGGCGCGGGCGTTTACGATGGCCGGCATGCCTGCCCGACCCCACGACCCCGGCGCGCCGGCGCTGGTCACCGGCGCCAGCGGTTTCATCGGCCGCCACCTCGCGCTGCGGCTGCTGCGCCAGGGCAGCGCGCCGCGGCTGCTGGTGCGCGACCCCGCGCGCCTCGACCGCGAACTGCGCGCCGGCGCCGAGGTGGTGCAGGGCGACCTGCTGCAGCCCGACAGCCTGCGCGCCGCGGTGCGCGGCTGCGGCGCGGTGTTCCATTGCGCGGGCAATGTCGCCACCTGGGAGCGCTGGGAGTCGTATCGGCGCGCCAATGTCGACGGGGTGTCCAACCTGCTGCGGGCCATCGCCGACGCCGCTGCGGCCGGCGGCGCGTTGCCGCGACGCTGGGTGCACCTTTCCAGTGTCGACGTCTACGGCTACCCGCGCCGGCCCAGCGCCGAGGACGCGCGCTGCGACGGCGGCGGCTTCGGCTACGGCCGCAGCAAGGCGCAGGGCGAGGCGCTGCTGCGCCACGAGGCCGCGCGCATCGGCCTGTCGTGGTGCGTGCTGCGGCCGACCAACGTGATGGGGCCGCACAGTCCGTTCATCGAGCGCATCGGCGACGAACTGCGCGCAGGACTGATGCTGCGCGTCGACCGCGGCCGCGCCGACTGCGGCTTCCTGTATGTCGACAACCTGGTCGATTGCATGCTGTGGGCGCGGCACGCGCCGCAGGCGCATGCCGCCTGCTTCAACGTGCGCGACCCGGTGCAGGTCAGCTGGCGGCGCTTCCTCGACGACCTGCGCGAGGGCATCGGCGGGCGCGGCAGGCTGCTCGACCTGCCGTTCCCGCTGGCCGACTCGGCCGCCCACCTGCTGCAGGGCGGCCACCGGCTGCTGCGGCTGCGCGGCGAACCGCTGCTGCACCCGCTGCTGGTGCGCATGTTCGGGCGCACCTGCGGCCACGACCTGCACCGCCTGCAGCAGGCCGGCGCACCGCTGGGCGCGGTGCCCTATGCCAGCGCGATGCAGCGTTCGGTGCAGTGGTACCTGCGGTCGCGCGCGGCCGGCTGATCCGGCCTACTCGATCGCCCCGGCCGCCATGCGCTCGGGGTCGGAGGCCTGGATCACCGCCTTGGCTTCCTGCGGGTCGGGCAGGCCGCTTTGGACCGCCATCCACATCACCCCCAGGCTGAGCAGCGCCACGAGCACCATCCCGGTGTAGAAGCCGTACAGCCCGACGCCGCCGATCACCGCGTCGTTCGGGCCGAAATGGGTGATCGCCCACATGCCGAGGAAGTAGGGGAACAGCCACCACGCCCCGCCCCACTGCAGCTGCGCCATCTTGCCCGACACCGCCTGCGAGATGGTGTACAGGATGAAGATCACCAGCAGCGCGCCGAACAGGAAGTCGTCGGTGGCCCTGCCGGACCAGTAGATGATGAAATTGGAAATGATGAAGGCCAGCGGCGCCCACAGGCCGGCGCCCTGCAGCGTGAACGGACGCTTGAAGTCCGACAGCGGCATGGTGCGCCGCAGGGTCATCAACGCGACCGGGCCGACACCGTAGCCCAGCACGGTGGCCGACGAGATGAAGGTGACGATCTTCTGCCACGACGGGAACGGCAGGAAGAACAACAGGCCGACGATCCAGGTCACCCACAGCCCGGCGGCCGGCACCCCGCGCTTGTTCAGCGTGGCCAGCCACGGGAACGACAGCCCGCCGCGGCCGGTGGCGTAGACCACCCGCGCGGTCGTGCCGCCGTACACCAGCCCGGTGCCCGCCGGCGACACCACCGCGTCGATGTACAGCAGTACCGCCAGCCAGCTCATTCCGACCAGCATCGCCAGCCCGGCGAAGGGGCCCGCCGAGCCGGCGAAGTGCAGCTTGGCCCAGCCGTTGACCAGCGCCGACGGGCTGACCGCGCCGACGAAGGCCACTTCCAGTCCGATGAACAGCACCGCCGAGATGAGCACCGAGCCGACGATGGCGATCGGCAGGTCGCGCTGCGGCCGGCTGGCCTCGCCCGACAGCTCGACGGCCTGCCGAAAGCCCAGGAAGCTGAACACGATGCCCGAGGCGGCCACCGCTCCGACCACCCCCTGCACACCCATCGGCGCGAAGCCGCTGGAGCTGAAGTTCGAGCCGTGGAAGGCCACCGCCAGCAGCACCAGCACGGTCAGCGCCGGGACGATGAGCTTCCAGACCATCACGGTGTTGCCCACGCGCAGCAGCACCTTGACCCCGAGGGCGTTGATGACCACGAACAAGCCCAGCAGCACCACGCTGATGACAAAGCCGATCGGAGTCAAAAGGTGGCTGTGGGTATGCACCATGCCCGGCAGGTAGTTGTTGGCGTAGGTGACCACCGCCAGCACCTCGGCCGGAGCCACGGTCACGTAGCCCAGGAACACCACCCAGCTCATCACCGCGGCCATCAGGCTGCCGTGGCTGAGCTTGGGGAAGGTGATCACCGCGCCCATGCCGGGGAACGCGGTGGTCAGCTCGGCGTTGACAAAGGCCAGCAGCAGGATGGCCACCGCGCCGATGACCCAGGAGAACACGCTCGCCGGCCCGGCCTGCTGCGCCGCGTTCAGCGGAGCGAACAGCCAGCCCGAGCCGACGATCGCGGTCAGGCTGGCGAACAGCAGGCTCCAGATTCCTGCCACCTTGCGGATGTGATGGGGGTTGTCCGACGGGGTCGCCGTCGAGGGGGCTTGAACGCTGGCCATGAAGGTCTCCTGGTGGGATGTCCGGCTCGCCGAGGTCGCGAGCTCCAGTTGGTTCTGGCTACGTTCTAGCGTGAAATTTCACCGTTTGGCGTGAAAAAGTGTTGCCGAATGTGCATTATTCGGTCATTGTCAGCAGGCTCCGACGTTCCCGCAGCGCCTCTCCCAGAGCCGCGATCGCCCCGTCCAGAGCGCCTGGATCGTTGTCGCCGCGAGCCGACTCGCGCAGTCGCAGCGCGTGCAGCGCCAGGCCCTCGTCGGCCTGCACCAACCGCGGCAGGAAGTCGCGCTCGCTGCGGTGCCTGCGCCAGGTGGAATCGTTCTCCGGCACCGGAAGGTGGCGCACCAGCGCCTCGGCCTGCTCGATGTCGCGCACCCGCGACTCGATGTCGCGGATGCGCGCGCGCTCGGCCGCGCCGGGGAAGGGCTGTTCGCGGCTGGGTGCCGCGATCGCACGGCGCAGCGCCGAGGCGCGCGCCTCCAGCGCGGCGCGCGCCTCGGCGAGCAGGCCGCAGACCCCGTTGCGCACCAGCAGGTCGTCGGCACGATCCTTGTTTTCCTGGCGGTAGGCGTTGTAGCCCCAGCCGGTGTACCGGTTGACCAGCAGGGCCTTCAGCGCCCCGGCGTCGTCGATGGGATTGCCCTGCATCGCGTTCACTCCTTGGCGACCCCGCCCAGCGCCCCGGCGTTGAAGGTGCCCAGCGTGCCGCCGCCGATCTGGAACGGCGCGCCGGCCGCCGCGTTGGGCGCCGACACCAGCCCCTTGTCGGCCATGCGCAGCGCCAGGTACATGCGCGCCGCGTCGATTTCGCTCATGCCGAAGGCGCGCAGGGAAATCAGCTCGCGCATGCGGGCGTCCTGGGGCATGATCAGCACCTTGACGTCGTTCAGGTGCACGCCGTAGATGCTCAGGAAGTCGCCCAGGTGGCCCTTGGCCAGTTCGATGATGTCACCGATGCGCTCGTTGACCTGCTCCATCGGCGTGACCTGCACGATCTGGTTGATCGCCTGCTCGATCACCGGGCCCGCGTAGGCAGTCAGCTCGGCGGTGGGGATGCGGTCGCCGGCGAAGGGCATGTGGGTCACCAGCTTGATCGCATCGTCCTTGCTGTCCACATGCACGTAGTAGTCGACCGTGTACTCCATCACGGCCATTTCCTTCGAGGTCGCGATGCCCTTGTTCTGCGCCAGGAGCTTGCTGCGCTGGATGTAGATGGCCTCGTACTGCCAGGGTGAATTGCCGCCGAAGAAGCCCTGCACGATCGAGCCCAGGATCGGCTTGTCGGGGGTGGTGATCTGGTGCTGCCCGGTCTCGTAGACGTCGAGCACCGCGCCGCGGCTCTTGAGCACGCAGAAGTGGTTGGATTCCACGGTCAGCAGCGAGCCCGAGACGATGGAGTTGTCCGGGTACTTCCAGGCCAGGGTGTCCAGCCCCATGACATCGCGCCCCTGGGCGTCCAGGGTGCTGATGACCTGGCGCTGCAAGCCGCTGGGTTGTCCGAATGCCATTGCGATCTCCACTTCCGGTGCCTGCCGAAGGGCGGGCAGGCTTCGCCCGTGGCGGGATGATTCCCCGGAAGAGCGCAGCGCCACGCCGGCTTCGGCAAAGGTTGGCTTGAGGCGATGCGGCCGCTCTGCGATACTGATGCGATTCGGCTGATCGCCGTGGCGCCCGCCAGCCGCGCGGATCGATGGCGCCCGCGGCGCAGCGTCCTCCCTGTGGCACGATCGGGGCATGGAGCGTCACCTGGCTGGTCATCTGCGGGCACGCACGGCGGCAGCCGGGGCGGATGGCGATCCGCGCGCACGCGTGCGCGCTCAGAAGCTCTACCCACCGCGGCTGCAAGCCGACACGGTGCAGCGTGACGCGATCCTCGAACGGGTGCTGCGACTGGGTGCGGTCCGCGTGACCCTGCTTCTGGGCCCCGCGGGCAGCGGCAAGTCCACCGCGATGGCGCAGATCCTGCAGGCCCAGGCAGCGCGCGGCTGGGCCACGGCCTGGCTCAGCCTCGACGAAGGCGAAAACGACCCGCGGCGCTTCGAGTCCCATCTGCAGGCCATGCTGGCCAGCGTGCAGGGTGAGGGGGCGCCGATAACGGCGCGCCCTCCGGGGGTGGCGCTGCACGAGTGGGCCGCCGAGCAGCTGGACGCGGTCGCCCGGCCTGTCGCGCTGTTCTTCGACGACTTCCACCTGCTGCGCGAGGCTTCGCTGCAGCAGTTCTTCCGCGAGCTGTTTCGCGCCTGGCCGGCCTGGCTGCGCCTGTACATCGGCTCACGCTCGACCCCGGACATCGGCGTGTCCACGCTGCTGGTCGCCGGCCAGGCGACCGTGTTGCGCGCCGAGGACCTGTACTTCTCGAATGGCGAGACCTCGGCGCTGTTCGCCGCGGCGACCGCTCCGGCGCTGACCGAGCTGGAGCTGGATCTGATCCACCAGCGCACCGAGGGCTGGCCCGCCGGGCTGCAGTTGTTCCGCCTGGCGCTGGCCAACCCGGCGCTGCGCGGATCCCTGCAAGACCTCGTCGGCCACGGCTCGAGGGAGCTGGCCGAGTACCTGGCCGACAACGTGCTGTCGCGGCAGGAGCCGCACCTGCGCCGCTTCCTGCTGCGGACCTCGGTGCTGCGGCGCCTGAGCGCGCCGCTGTGCGACGCGGTGCTCGGCGGCGGTTGCGCGGCCGGCGAAATGCTGCGGCGCATCGAACGCGAGGGGCTGTTTCTGTCGCCGATCGACCCGGCCTTCAGCTGGTTTCGCTACCACGGGCTGTTTGCCGCCCATCTGCGCGAAACCCTCGAGCGCACCGACCCGCAGGCCTTGCCGCAGGCCCATCGCGCCGCTGCGCTCTGGCATTTCGAGCAAGGGTCGCTGGAGGAGTCGCTATACCACGCGCTGGGCTGCGGCGACCTCGATCTCGCGACGCAGGCACTGGACCGCTGGGCCGGCGACCTGATCGCCGGCGCCGAGCTGGTGACCGTGGAGAGCTGGTACGAGCGCCTGCCGCTGGAGCGCGTGGCGCAGCGGCCGAGCCTGGCGATCAAGGTGGCGTGGGCGCTGATCTTCCTGCGCCGCCGCGACAAGCTCGCAGCGTTGCTGCCCAGCCTGCAGCGCGGCGCGCTGGCGCTGCCTGCCCGCGAAGGCCCTGCTGAACCGGCGGTCGACAACCCGGCCGTGGTGTTGTCGATGGCGGCGCTGTTTCGCGACGACCTGCCTGGAGGTGCCGCTCTGGCGGAAGCTGCGCCCACCCGGGACGCCGGCGCGAGTCGCTTCGCGTCGTTCGAGCTGGGAGCGGCCTGCAACCTGCTGGCCTTCTGGCAGCTGGCTCGCGGCCGCTTCGAGGATGCGCGGGCGATGATCGCGCTGGCGTGGAGCCACAACGAGCGCGCCGGGGCCGCCTTCAGCCGCGGCTACACCGAGGCGGTGGAGGATCTGGCGCTGGTCATCGGCGGCTTGCCGCAAAGGGCCCTGGGCCGGCCGGGACGCGGCGCCGCGGCCGCGCCGCGGCTGCCGCTGGCCATGGCGTCGGCGGCCCAGGCGGCGGCCAGGATCTGGGCCGCCTACGAAGCCGATGAACTCGGCCTGGTCGAGCGGCTGGGCGAGCGATTCCTCGAGGAAATCTCGCGCGGCACGGTGCCCGACTTCCTGGCGCTGGCGTACGTGGCGATGTCGCGCGCCCACGCCCACGCCGGGCGCGACGGCGCTTCGCAGGACACGCTGGACGCGCTCGAGCGCATCGCGCTGGGCAGTGCCTGGCAACGTGTCGCGCGCATGGTCGGTTGGGAGCGGGTGCGCCGCGAACTGCTCGCCGGCCGCGTGGCCGGCGCCGAGGCCATCGCCGCGCGCCTCGGCGGCGGGGCGGTCGACGCCTCGTCGATGCTGCCGATCTCCGAGCTGCTCGAAGGCGATCTGCTGGGGCGTGTGCGCCTGGCGGTGCACCACCGCGACTGGGCCGATGCCACGCACTGGCTGGCCGCCGCGCAGCCGCTGCGCCAGACGCGCAGGCTGCTGGCAATCCGGCTGCGCGTGCTCGAAGCGCTGATGCACCACGCCAGGCAGCGCGCTGGCGACGCGCAGCGCGCCCTGCTCGAGGCTGCGCGCCTGGCTGCCGAGGGCGGCTGCGTACGCGCGCTGGTCGACGAAGGGCCGAGGGTGGTCTCGCTGCTCCAGGAGATCGCCCCGTCGATCCTCGCGCTCGACGAGCCCGGCAGGCCGGGCGATGGCTGCGGGGATTTCGGCAGCCGATTGCTGCGCGCGGCCGGCCTGTCGGCGCCGGTGTCCCGGCAAGCGGCCGCGGCCGCGCCGCTCGAGCTGCTGTCGGAGCGGGAAGCGGAGATACTGCACCTGCTGTGCGCGGGGGCGGCGAACCGGGAAATCGCCACGACGCTGCTGGTGTCGGAGAACACCGTCAAGTTCCACTTGAAGAACCTGTACGCCAAGCTGGGCGTCAGCAGCCGCGGCCAGGCCATCGCAGCAGCCAACGCCCGGCAGCCGGGGCGCGGCGCCTAGTCCTGGCCGGCTAGGGTTTGTCTGGGGAGCAGACTACCCGCTTGGGTGGCGGCGGGCGCCCGCGCCGCTCCTAGAGTACGCACTACACAGAGGGCATGCAGGCGCGCCACGGCGCCCACGCAGCACGCCCCAGGCCCTACCCCAGGAGACCCGTCATGCGCCACCCACCTCCGCGGTACCGCGTCGGCTAGCGCAGGCACGCCGGCCGGCGTGCCATTCCACCGCGTGCCATTCCACCGATTCACCCCGACGACGCCCTGCGCGGGATGTCGCGGGCTCCGTACGCCCATCGCAGGCCCGACATGACCCTGTCCCACGATTCCGACGCGCCGGCAACGCCGGGCGCGTCCCCGCCGCCCGGCGCGCGAACCCGCCTGGTCAACATCGACAACGGCGGCACCCTGACCGATATCTGCGTCATCGATGCCGACAGGGTCTATCGCGCCAAGACCCTGACCACCCCGCACGATCTCTCGCAGTGCCTGTTCGACGGTCTGCGCAAGGCTTCGGCGGCGGTGTTCGGCAAGGAGGACCTGCAGGCGCTGCTGCTGTCCACCGCGGCCATCCGCTATTCCACCACCCAGGGAACCAACGCGCTGGTCGAGCGCAAGGGGCCGCGGCTGGGGCTGATCGTCGGCGGGACCCTCGACGCCGGCGCGGTGGCCCTGGCGGACGCTTCGGGCGATCTGCTCGACGCCATCGTCGGTGCGCGCGTCGTGCGTCTGGACGCTGCGCTCGACGGTGAAGCGTTGCAGGCGGCCGCGGTGCAGGCGGTGGGGGACCTCGCCGCCGCCGGCGCCAACCGGCTGGTCGTTTCCTTCGGCGGGCCGCGCCGGCGCGAGCAGGAGGCGCAGGTCAAGCGGCGGCTGCTGCGCACCTTCCCGCCGCATCTGCTCGGCGCGCTGCCGGTGCTGTATGCCGGGGAGCTGGTCGACGACACCGATGACCGGCGCCGCACCTGGACGGCGATTTTCAACGCCTTCCTGCATCCGGCGATGGAGCGCTTCCTCTACAGCGCCGAACACAAGCTGCGCGAGGCGCACTCGCAGAGGCCGCTGCTGGTGTTCCGCAACGACGGCCATGCCGGGCGGGTGGCCAAGACCATCGCGGTGCAGACCTACGGCTCGGGGCCGCGCGGCGGCATGGAGGGAGCGCGCGAACTGGCGCGCCACTACGGACTGCCACGGCTGCTGTCGATGGACATCGGCGGCACGACGACCGACATCGGGCTGGTCGACGCGGGCGGAGTGCGCGCCCAGCGCAGAGGGTGCATCGAGGCCATCGAGACCTCGTTCGCGCTGTGCGACGTGGTCAGCGCCGGGGTAGGCGGCAGCTCCATCATCCGCGCCGAGGGCGGGCGCATCGCGGTCGGGCCGCAGAGCGTCGGCAGCGCGCCCGGGCCGGCCTGCTTCGGGCTCGGCGGCACCCAGGCCACCATCACCGACGCCTTCGTCCTTGCCGGGCTGCTCGACCCGGGAGCGTTCTTCGGTGGCGACCTGCCGCTGGACGCGCGACGCGCGCGCCAGGCAGTGCTTGACCAGGTCGCGCAGCCGCTGCAGATCGACGAGGACGCGGCCGTGGCCGCGATGGAGGACGCGTGGGTGGCCAAGGTCGCGGACAGCCTGAAGCAGTACACAGGGATCGGCCCCGACACCACGCTGGCCGCCTTCGGCGGCGCCGGGCCGCTGGTCGCATGCCGCGTCGCCGAGGCCATCGGCGCCGGGCAGGTGCTGATCCCGGGGCTGGCCGCGGTGTTCTCCGCATACGGAATCGGCTTCTCCGATATCGGCCACGGCTTCGCGCGGCAGCTGGACCGCGCCGACGCCGCCGCGCTGGCCGAGGCGATGGGGGTGCTGCGCGAGCAGGCGGCACGCGCCATGTACGGCGAGGGGGCCGCGCTCGACGACTGCCGGCTCGCATGGTCCGTCGAGGAAAGCGTCGACGGCAGGGTGCTGCGCAGCCACGCCCTCGCCGGCGACAGCCTTCCGGCAGGCCTGCAAGCGGGGGCCGTGGCCACGCTGCACCTGCTCGCCGTCAAGCCGGTGCAGCACGCCCGCATGCGCGGCGCCTTCGGCGCGGCCACGCAGCCCGCGACGCGCCGCGGCACGCGCAGCGTGATGCTCGGCGGCGCGCGCCGTGATCTTCCGCTGTACCGCGTCGAGGACCAGCCGCGCGGCGTCGCGGTGCGCGCCGCGGGTCCGGCTGTGCTGGAGGAAGCGTACTTCACCGGTCGCGTCGATCCCGGGTGGAGCATCGAAATCAATGCCGCGGGAGACATCCTGCTCAGCCGCGACGCGGAGGCACGGCCATGAAAGTCCTGATCACCGAAACCCTGCGCATCGACCTCGACACCGAGATGTGGGAATGCAGGCGCTGCGGCCACGCGCACATCGGCGCGCGGCAGAACTACAAGGCCGGGCTGCTGGTCCACGACCGCGACCCGCGCGAGGTACACAAGCCGCTGCTCGATACCCGGTTGTACGAGCGCACCTACTCGCCCGACCCGACGTGGTGCCGCATCCTCGAGTACTACTGTCCGCAGTGCGGCACGCTGGTCGAGGCAGAGTACCTGCCGCCGGGCCATCCGCCGCTGCACGACATCGAGCTCGACATCGACGCGCTGAAGGCGCAGTGGAAGGACAGGGCGGAAATGCCCGAGCCGGCCCAGGCGCCGGACCTTTCGCTCGAGCGCGTGCTGCGTGCGCGCGCACTGCACGCTGCGGTCCACCACGGCCACCAGCACGGTGCCGCGCACGACGAGTCCGCACCCCCCAAAGCGAGGTGAACATGAACCGAGTATCGGTAGACATCGGCGGCACCTTCACCGACTGCTTCGTCGCCTGGGGCGACGAGGTGGTCGAGGGCAAGGCGCTGACCACCCACCACAACCTGGCGATGGGGTTCAACGAGGCGCTGGCCGACGCCTGCCGGCAGCTGGGCATCGAGGCCGGCGATCTGCTGTCGAAGGCCGACTCCGTGCGCTACGCGACCACGCTGGGGACGAACGCCCTGATCGAGCGCAACGGACCGCGCGTCGGCCTGCTGGTGACCACCGGCTTCCAGCATACCGTGCCGTTGTCGCGGGCCCGCGGCTACGGCGAGGGGTTGAGCGAGCCCGAGCAGATGGACATCCCCAACGGCGCGCGCCCCGCCCCGATCGTGCCGATCCCGATGATCCGCGAGGTGCGCGAGCGCATCGACTATCTGGGCAAGGTGTTCTGGGCGCTCGACGAGGACGACGTGCGGCTGCGCATCCGCGAACTCGTCGACGCCGGGGCCGAGGCCCTGGTCGTGATGTTCACCAACAGCGTGGTCAACCCCAGCCACGAGCTGCGGGTGCGCGAGATCTTCCTCGAGGAATACCCGGCGCACATGCTCGGATCGATCCCGCTGCTGCTGTCGCACCAGGTCGTCGGCCGCAAGGGTGAATATGCGCGCGCGACCTCGACCATCGTCGACGCCTACCTGCACCAGATCATGTACCACGGCCTGGGAACGCTGGAGCTGAACCTGCGCCGCCAGGGCTACCTGAAGCCGATGCTGGTCAACCACAACTCGGGCGGCATGGCGCAGCTCAACTCCACCGACGCGCTGCAGACGGTGCACTCCGGGCCGGTGGCCGGAATCGCAGCCAGCGAGTTCCTCGCCGCCGCCTCCGAACTCGGCAACGTGGTGGCCACCGACATGGGCGGTACCAGTTTCGACATCGGCATCGTCGTGCAGGGCGGGCTCAAGTACTACGATTTCAACCCGGTGATCGACCGCTGGCTGGTCAGCGTCCCGATGGTGCACCTGGTCGCGCTGGGCGCCGGAGGCGGCTCCATCGCCCGCTACGAGCGCATGTTCAAGACCGTGGAGATCGGCCCGAAATCCGCCGGCTCCGACCCCGGTCCGGCCTGCTACGACCGCGGCGGCCAGGATCCGACGGTGACCGATGCCGACCTGCTGCTCGGCTACCTCGACCCGAAGAACTATGCCAACGGACGCATCGCCCTCAACCCTCGGCGCGCGCGCCAGGCCATCGGCGACGCACTGTGCGAGGAACTGGGGGTCGACGAAATCGAGGCGGCCAAGCTGATCAAGCGCCAGGTCGATGCATCGATGGCCAACGGCATAGCCACCGAGCTGCGCACCCGCGGCTACGAGCCCCGCGAGTTCACCGTGCTCGCCTACGGGGGAAACGGCCCGTTGCATGCCTGCGGCATCGCCACCGCGCTGGGCGTGGGCAAGGTGCTGGCGCCACCGTACGCGTCGACCTTCTCGGCTTGCGGCGCGGGCAACGTCAGCCAGATGCACATCCACGAGATGAACACCTGGACCGTGCTCTACAACCCCAACACCAAGTCCTTTTTCGACGACTACGACGGATTCAACCAGTGCGTCGAGGTCCTCGAGGCGCGCGGCCGCGCAGACCTCGAGCGCCAAGGCATGGATGCGGCGGGAATCCGCTACCGCCTCGAGCTGGACATGCGCTACGGCAACCAGCGGGTGCAGACCGCGGTGGTGACCCCGCTGTCGCGGCTGCGCAACCAGCGCGACGTGCTGCAACTCATGGAGCAGTTCCACACCCGCTACGGCGAGCGCTTCGGCGAAGGCTCGCAGTCGCCGGAGACCGGCGTGCGCATCAACACCATCCGGGTCTGCGCCCTCGTCGAGCAGCCGACGATCCCCTTCGCCAGGCTGGCCATCGAGGGGCAGGCCAAGGCGCCGCCAGCGCCGGTGGCGCATCGGGCCTGCCACTTCGTCGGCCACGACGGGGTCATCGACACCCCGGTGTACGACGAGGCGGCGCGCGCCGAGGGCACGCAGATCGTCGGGCCCGCGGTCATCACCACGCGGGCCACCACCTATCTGGTCGAGCCGGGTTGGACCTATCGGGCCGTGGCGCAGGGTGCCGCCTGGTTCCTTCGCAACTGATTCGGGAGCGGGACGTGTCGCAAACCATGACGCAAACCATGTCGCAGGAAGAGCGGGCGCTGCTCGACAAGTTCATCGCCGACAACACCCTGTTCCTCGGGCCGGACCCCGAGATCATGCGCAACCACTCGGTGCTGCCGCGCTCGCGCATCGAGGAGGAGGTGCTGGCCAAGGGGCTCGACCCCCACCAGACCCACCATGTGCGCGGCCTGATCAACGCCGCGCTGTCCGAAGCCTTCACGATGGTCAACCAGATGGGCGCCGCGCCGGGTGCCAAGTGGGGCGACCTGGTGACGGCGATCTACACCGCGCAGGGGGACCTGGCGATGATCGCCCCGCACGGCATCATCGCCTTCGCCGCCTGCTGTTTCTACCCCATCCGCTTCATCCTCAAGAACTGGGTGGACGATCCCTCGGTGGGCGTGCGCGACGGCGACGGCTTCATCCACAACGACGCGCGCTATGGAGGCATCCACAACACCGACCAGTCGATGATGATGCCGCTGTTCTACAAGGGCGAGCTGGTGTGCTGGCTGTCGTCGACCATCCACGAGGGCGAGAACGGCGCGACCGAGCCCGGCGGCATGCCGGCGAAGGCCGAGAGCAAGTACGACGAGGGCATCAAGATGTCGCCCTTCAAGATCGTCGAGGACTTCGAGCTCAAGCGCGACCTCGTGACCTTCCTGCAGAACTCGGTTCGCGACCCGCGGCTTCAGCTCGAGGACATGAAGGTCAAGCTGCACGCGGTGCTGCGGCTGCGCGAGCGCATCGTGGCCATCCTCGACCAGTACGGACGCGACGCGCTGATCGGCACGCTGCGCGGACACCTCGAGGACGTGGAGGCCGAGATGCGCAGGCGCATCCGCGAACTGCCGGACGGTACGACGCGGGTGCTGCAATTCATGGACTCCACGCTGCGCGAGAACGCCCTGCAGAAGATCGCCTGCTCGATCACCGTCAAGGGCGAGCGGTTGATCATGGATTTCCGCGGATCGGCCCCCCAGTTCCTCAACCGTTCGGTCAACACCAACGTGGCCTCGTTCAAGGCGGCGCTGTGCACCGGGCTGCTGCAGAACATCTGGCCCGACCTCCCTCACACCATGGCCGTGCTGTCGCCCATCGAGGTCATCACCGACCGCAACTCCATCGTCGACGCCGAGGGCGAGATGCCGCAGGCGATGAGCCTGATGCCGCTGTTCAAGGCCTGCGTGGTGTGGACCATCCCGATGAACAAGCTCAGCTACAGCCTGCCGCACCGCTACTCGGCGGTCATCGCCTCGCAGTACGACCAGGCGGCCACCTTCATCTACGGCGGCCTGACCCAGCACGGCGACATCACCGGCAACTTCTGCGCCGACATCAACGGCAACGGACAGGGCGCGCGCAGCCATGCCGACGGCGAGCATTCGATCTCCCCGGTGTTCGGCTTCATGTGCGACACCGGCGAGCATGAGATCGCCGAGGAGGATACGCCGATCATCCGCCTGGGCGCGCAACGCCTGGCCAAGGACCGCATCGGCTGGGGGAAGTACCGCGGCGGCATGGGCTACGAGCAGATCGCCACCGCGCGCGGCAGCGGACTGTGGGGGTTCATGACCGGTTGCGAGGGGTCGAAGTTCCCCTCCGCCCAGGGCCTGTTCGGCGGCTATTCCTGCCCCAGCTACCAGCTCATGAAGATCAAGGGCATCAACGTCTTCGAAGTGCTCAAGGACAACCCGAAGGCGGTCGAGGTGTTCGACATCGTCGAGCTGATGAACAAGCGCCCGATCCCCGGCGCGACCTACAGCAGCCAGGACATGGGGATGACCTTCGAGCTGTGCAACGAGGGCGAGATCTACATGATCTGCCAGGGGTCGGGCGGGGGCTACGGGGACGTCATCGAGCGCGATCCGCAACTGGTGATGAAGGACCTGCGGGAGGATTTGATGTCCCACGAGAACGCGCGGGACATCTACAAGGTCGTCTACGACGAGCAGACGCTGGTGGTCGACGAGGAGGCCACCACCGAGCTGCGCGCCGCCTACCGGCGCGAGCGCATCGCCCGAGGCAAGCCCTTCGCCGAGTTCTGCAAGGAGTGGGTCAGCGCCGAGCCGCCGGCGCACCTGCCGTATTTCGGCAGCTGGGACAACCCGCGGCAGGTCTACGCGACGACCATGGGCCAGCGCATCAAGATGGACTCCGAGCAGTTGCAGGGGGCGTTCATGATCGACCCCAAGGACGTGCGCATCGCCGAGCTCGAGGCCCGCCTCGCGCTGGCCGAGGCCAAGGCCTGAGCGCGCCGGGGGGAGGCGAGGGCGATGCGACTGCTCGCACAAGCGGCCGAGCGGCGGCTGCTCTGGCTCGATCACCTGGCCTACAGCGCAGGTCTGCCGGGCGGCGCCTACGCCTGGCTCGACGCGGCGAGCGCGGTCGCCGGGCTGCGCCGCGCGCAGGCTCTGCTGCGCTCGGACGTCGTCGAACTGCCGCTGGCGCCGGTCGTCGCGGCCTGGCTGGACGCCGATCCGGCGTTGCGCGAAGCGCTGGCGGCGAAGTCGCGCCAGGCGCACGGCGGGCTCAAGGAGCTGCTCGGCCGGGCCGCGCTGCGCGGCCACCTCGCCGAACTCGCGCTTGCGTTGCGCGCGGCGTGCCGCGGCGAGCTGCTGGCGCTGGTCGTGCCGTCGCCGCGCGACTGGCTGGCCTGGGCGCTGGGGCAGGCCGGCGCGGACCCGGCGCGCGCCGACGACGAGGACGCGGTCGATTCCGCTGCGGCCTGCATGGCCGACCTGCTGCGCGCCTTCGCGAGCAGCGGCGTCGACGTGCTCGCGCTGCGCGAGACGCGCCCCTGGTTCGGCGACGACGCCGGCGTGTGGGGCGAGCTGCTGCAGCCGCTGGCCAACGTGGCGCGTCACTACGGCTGGGACTGGGGAACCCGGCTGCCGGCGGGCCTGGCCGCACCGGCCGCGCTGAGCGCGGACTTTGTCATCGTCCCGGCGCCCGGCGGATTTCCCGGGTTGCAGGGTATCGAGGTCGACGCCGCGGTGTGGAGCGGCGGCGCGCTGCAGGCCGCGCCGGCGGGCTGCTTCGACTTCGCGTCGATCCCGGCCGCGGCGCGTCCCGAGGACGTGCTGGCGTGCCTGGATCGCCTGCGCAACGCCTGAGGAGGACGCAATCGTCATGGTCAACGAAGGGGATTGGCTGTGGTCGCCCGGCGAGTCCCGGGTGCGCGGCTCCAGGCTGACGGACTACCTGGGTTGGCTGGCGCGCGAGCGCGGGCAGGCGCTCGACGGCTACGCCGCGCTTTGGCTCTGGTCGGTCGAGCAACCCGACGCCTTCTGGGGCTCGATCTGGCAATGGTGCGAGGTGCTGCACGACGGATCCGCCGAGCGGGTCACCGACGGCGCGCCGATGCCGCACACCCGCTGGTTCCCCGACGCCCGCGTGAACTACGCCGAGCATGTGCTGCGCCACGCCGAGCGCGCCGACCCCGCGCATGTCGCGTTCCACCACGCCAGCGAAACCGAGCCGCCGCGTGCGCTGGCGCTGCGCGAACTCGCCAGCCAGGTACGCCGGCTGGCGCAGTGGCTGCGCGCGCTCGGAGTCGGTCCGGGCGACCGCGTGGTCGCCTACCTGCCGAACGTTCCAGCGTGCGCGGTCGCCATGCTGGCGGCGACCAGCATCGGCGCGGTGTGGTCGGCGGCGTCGATCGAATTCGGCGTGGGCACGGTGGTCGACCGCTTCCGTCAGATCGAGCCCAAGGTGCTGATCGCCGGCGACGGCTACCGCTTCGGCGGCAAGCCCTACGACCGCCGCGACGAGGTGGCGCAGATCGCCCGCGCGCTGCCTTCGCTGCAGGCGCTGCTCTGGCTGCCGACGCTGGGCTCGGGTGCCCCGGATGCGGGCGACGTGGCGCAGTACGCGTGGGACGACGCGCTGGCCGGGCCGCAGGTCGCTGCGCAGGACTTCCGCTACGAGCGAGTGGCCAGCGGCCACCCGTTGTGGGTGGTGTTCTCGTCGGGTACCACCGGGCTGCCCAAGCCCATCGTCCACAGCCATGTCGGCGTGCTGGTCGAGCACCTCAAGCTGATGCACCTGCACATCGACCTCGGGCCCGGCTCCAGCATGTTCTTCTACAGCACCACCGGGTGGATGATGTGGAACCTGCTGGTCGCCGCGCTGATGACAGGGGCCAGCTCCGTGCTGTACGACGGCAGCCCGCTGCACGGCGGCCCCGAGTGCCTGTGGCGGCTCGCCGAGGCGACGCGGGCCAGCTGCTTCGGCGCCAGCCCGACCTTCGTGCAGATCATGGAAAAGGCCGGGCTGCAGCCCGGCCGCCGCTTCGACCTGTCGGCGCTCGACACCATCGTGCTCAGCGGCGCGCCGTGCACCCCGGAGACCTTCGCCTGGTTCTACGAGTCGGTCAAGCGCGACCTGTGGGTGACCTCGCAGTCGGGCGGAACCGAGATCTGCAGCGGCTTTGTCGGCTCGGCGCCGACGCAACCTGTGTACGCGGGGGAGATCCAGGCGCGCATGCTCGGCATGGCGGTCGAGGTGTGGGACGAGCAGGGGCATCCGGTGATCGACGAGGTGGGCGAACTCGTCGTGCGCAAGCCCTGTCCGTCGATGCCCATCGCGTTCTGGAACGACTCCGAAGGAGCCTCGTACCGCGCGGCCTACTTCGAGCATTTCCCGGGGGTCTGGCGGCACGGCGACTTCATGAAGATCAACCGGCGCGGCGGCTGCTACATCTACGGCCGCTCGGACTCCACGCTCAACCGCCACGGCGTGCGCATCGGCGCGGCCGAGATCTACCGCGTGGTCGAGGCGGTCCCCGAGGTGGCCGACAGCCTGGTCGTGTGCTGCGAGCTGCCGGGCGGCGGCTTCTACATGCCGCTGTTCGTCAAGCTGCGCGCGGGCGGCGAGCTCGACGACGCGCTGCGCGGCCGCATCGCCGACGCGCTGCGGCGCCAGTGCAGCCCGCGCCACGTTCCCGACGCGATGCTGCAGGTGCGGGAGATCCCCTACACCCTGACCGGCAAGAAGATGGAAATCCCGGTACGCAGGATCCTCATGGGAACCGCGCCCGGGCGTGCCGCCAACCCCGACGCGATGGCCAACCCGCAGGCGCTTGCCGAATACCTGGCACTGGCGCGCCAGCGCGCCGGCGACTGAACGGGCGCGCGCGCCGCCGGCACGACCCCGGAGAACCAGCATGCAGCAACCCCACAAGCCCCTGGCGGGAAGGACCCTGTTCATCACCGGCGCCAGCCGCGGCATCGGGCTGGCGATCGCGCTGCGCGCGGCGCGCGACGGCGCCAACGTGGCCATCGCAGCGAAGACCGCACAGCCCCACCCCAAGCTGCCGGGCACCATCCACACCGCGGCCGAGGCCGTCGAGCAGGCAGGCGGCCGCGGGCTGCCGCTGCTGGTCGACGTGCGCGACGAGGGCCAGGTCGAGGCGGCGGTGGCGCGCACCGTCGAGCGCTTCGGCGGCATCGACGCCTGCATCAACAACGCGTCGGCGATCCACCTGGCCGGCACCGAGAGCATCGAGCTCAAGCGCTTCGACCTCATCCAGCAGATCAACCTGCGCGGCACCTTCGTCGTGTCTCGCGCCTGCATCCCCCACCTGCGCCGCAGCCCGAACCCGCACATCCTGGCGCTGGCGCCTCCCCCGACGCTGCGCGGCGACTGGTTCGCGCCGCATCTGGCGTACACCCTGTCCAAGTACGGGATGTCGCTGGTGATGCTCGGCCTGGCGGAGGAACTGCGCGACGCCGGGATCGCCTGCAACGCACTGTGGCCGCGCACGCTGATCGCCACCGCCGCGGTCGAGTTCGCGCTCGGCGGCCAGGCCATGCTGCGCCACGCGCGCAGCCCGCAGATCATGGCCGACGCCGCGCACGCCATCCTGTGCCGGCCTGCGCGCAGCTGCAGCGGACGTTTCCTGCTCGACGACGAGGTGCTGGCCGAGGAGGGCGTGCTCGACTTCGAGCGCTACCGCAACGACCCGTCGTGCGACCTGCTGCCCGACCTGTTCGTCGACCCGCAGGCGCCGCTGCCCCCCGGCTCGCGCTACGCGGCCAGCGCGCCGGCATAGCACGGGCAGCGCTGCGCAGCCGCGCCGGGTGGTTCGTCTGCTGCGTCGCAGCACGAAAAACCAACCTTTCGGTGGGCGCCCGCGGCACCCGGTCGCTGCTCGAATGCCCTCATCCCGGCCGCGCACGCGGCGGGGCACCACGTGGACAAGGAGACAAGCGCATGATCGAGCTACAGGGCCGCAAGGCCCTCATCACGGGGGCGGCGCAGGGCCTGGGCAAGGCCATCGCCGAACTCTTCGTCGAGCGCGGCGCGCGGGTGATGCTGGCCGACATCGACGCCGAAGGCGCGGCCCGCACGGCCGCGGCGCTGGGCGCGCAGGCCCGCGCGGTCGGCTGCGACGTCACCCGCTCGGCCGAGGTGGCCGCCGCGGTGGCCGCCGCCACCGACTGGATGGGCGGACTCGACACCCTGGTCAACAACGCCGGAATCGAGGTCGTCAAGCCGCTGTTCGACAACACCGACGAGGAATACGAGCGCCTGATGGCCATCAACGTCAAGGGGGTGTTCCTCGGAATGAAGCACGCGCTCGGGCCGCTGGCCGCCTCGGGCCGCGGCGCCATTGTCAACATCTCCTCGCTGGCCGGGGTCAACGGGGTTCCGCTGTTCGGCACCTACGCCGCGTCGAAGTCGGCGGTCATCCAGCTCAGCCGCACCGCGGCCGCCGAGCTGCGGCCGGCCGGCATCCGGGTCAACGCGGTGTGCCCGGGCTTCGTCGGCACCGCGATGGTCGAGCGGCTGATCCCCACCGTCGAGGCGATCGTCGGCGTGCCCTTCAGCGCGCTGGTCGCGGCCAAGCAGCTGCGGCTGGGAACGCCGCGCGAGGTCGCCGAGATGGCCGCCTTCCTCGCCTCCGACGCCGCCAGCTGGACCACCGGCTCCCACTACATCCTGGACGGCGGGCTGTCCGCCGGATTGCTATGAACAGCCCCGCACTGCTGCAAGACAAGGTGGCCATCGTCACCGGAGCCGCGCGCGGCCTCGGCGAGGCCGTGGCGCGCGCCTACGCCGCCGAAGGCGCGAAGGTGGTGGTGTCCGACATCGACCTCGACGGCGCGCGCCGCGTCGCCGACTCGCTGCCCGGCGCGATCGCTGTGGGCTGCGACGTGCGCGTTCCCGGGCAGGTCGAGGCGCTGGTCGCCGCCGCGGTGGCGCGCCACGGCAGGCTGGACATCATGGTGCCCAACGCAGGTGTCGCGCGGGTCGCGCCGCTGACCGAGACCAGCTACGAGCAGTGGCGCGAGGTCACCTCGGTCAACCTGGACGGGGTGTTCCTGTGCATGCGCTACGCGGCGCCTGCGATCATCGCCGCGGGCGGCGGGCACATCATCCCGATGGCCTCGGTGACCGCCAAGGCGGCCTGCGCGCTGATCGCCAGCTACGCCGCCGCGAAGGCCGGGGTGATGTCGCTGGTGCAGACCGCCGCGATCGAGCTGCGCGCCCACAACGTGCAGGTCAACGCGATCCTGCCCGGGTTCATCGACACCGACCTGGTGAAGGCGCACCGCGCGGAGTTCGAGCAACGGCTCGGGATCCCCGACTTCAACGCGGTGATCGCGCAGCGCCAGGGGCGCTACGGCACCCCGGCCGAAGTGGCGCAGCTGGCGGTGTTCCTGGCCAGCGGTCGCGCGAGCTTTTCCAACGGCAGCGGCTTCGTGCTCGACGGCGGCGTCAGCTCGTCGCTGCTCTGACGCGCAGGCCCCGGAGCCCGGGCCCCCGCGCCCGGGCGCCACGTCCACCCATCCGGAGACTTTCGATGAAGACCCACAAACCCGTCGTGGTGTACGGCGCCAGCGGCTACACCGGCCGCCTGGTCTGCGAGTACCTGCGCGAATACGCCATCCCCTTCGTCGCCGCGGGCCGCAGCAAGGACAAGCTGGCCGAGGCGATGCGCTCCCACGTGCCGGGGATCGAGTCGGCCGACTACGAGATCGCCGAGGTCGAGCACAGCACCGAGGCGCTGACCGCGCTGTTTCGCGGAGCCTCGGTGGTGCTCAACACCGTCGGCCCCTTCGCCCGCCTCGGCCCCGAGGTGGTGCAGGCCTGCCTGGCCGCCGGCTGCCACTACGCCGACACCACCGGCGAGCAGGACTGGCTGATCACCTGCGACGAGCAGTGGGGAGAACGCTTCGCCGCGGCCGGGCTGCTGCTGTCGCCGGGGCTGGCGCAGATGTACACCACCGGCGAGATCGCCGCCCAGCTGTGCCTGCAGACACCGGGGCTGGACACCCTGGACATCGCGGTGTTCTGGGGCGGCAGCCCGACCATCGCGTCGACCCGCACGATCCTGGTCAACGCCGCCACCTCCAAGGCCTACTATCTGGAGCAGAACCAGTACAAGGAGTGGCAACCCGATGCCGGCCTGTACCACCTGGCGATCCCCGGCCAGCACGAAACCGCGCTGGCGCTGCCGTGGGGCGGCACCTCGCACCCGGTGTGGTTCCGCCGCGACCCCCGCGTGGCCAACGTCAGGGTGCTCGGCGGGGTGTTCAACCGCCAGCTCATGCTGGGGGTGCCGCAGATCGTCGCCGCCGCGCTCGAGGCCACCAGGGACATGGACCCCGACGCTCGCTACGACGCGCTGTCGCAGACCGCGGCCGGGGTGATGAACACCATGCCGCCTCGCGAGAACCCCCGCCTGAACAAGTCGGTCGACTCGGTGCACGCGTCGGGCCCGCTGGGGCGCGCCCACTGCGTGATCTACGGCAACTGCAACTACAAGCAGACCGGGTTGCTGCAGGCCTTCGCCGCCGCGTCGCTGCTGCAGCGCGCCCCGCTGCGCGCGGGCTTCGCGTCGGGCTGCCAGGCCTTCGGCCACCACGAGCTGCTGGGCGCGCTGCGCGGCTTCGGACTGGTGCAGCCTCCGCTGCTCAGCGTACAGACCTGAGGGCGCCGCCGATGCGACTGGTCGACTATCTCGACAAGGGCGCCCAGCTCGGCGCGGCGCGGACCTGCCTGAGCATGTCGGGCAGCGAGCTGAGCTACGCCGAGGTGCAGCGGATCAGCCACCGCGTCGGGCGCGCGCTGCAGCGCTCGGCCATCGCTCCCGGCGACAAGGTGGCGGTGCTCAGCGGCAACGACGCCACCGCGTTCGCCTGTGTGTTCGGCATCTCGCGCGCGGGCGCCGTCTGGTGCCCGATCAACCCGCGCAACGAGGCCGCCGAGAACCGGCATGTGCTCGACGCCTTCGACTGCTGCTGCCTGATCTTCCACAGCGCGTACTCGGAGATGGTCGAGCGCATGCGCGGC
Source organism: Pseudomonadota bacterium (assembly GCA_021845505.1). Taxonomy (GTDB): domain Bacteria; phylum Pseudomonadota; class Gammaproteobacteria; order Burkholderiales; family Burkholderiaceae_C; genus Thiomonas_A. The sequence goes on from JAJZVU010000009.1 coordinate 79,056, forward strand.
GGACTTCCCAAGCTTCGGCAATCGGTGTGCCTGGACCGGCCGCAGCCCTTCGCGCCGTCGCTGGACGAATGGCTGCAGGGGGTCGACGACTCGCCGCTCGCCGTGCAGCCGCTCGACGACCTGGCGATGATCGCCGGCACCGGCGGCACCACCGGCCTGCCCAAGGGGGTGATGCTCAGCGGGGCCAACCTGGAGAGCATGACCGCGCTCACGCTGATGAGCTACCCCTTCGAGGGCCGGCCCAACTACCTGGCGCTGGCGCCGCTGACCCATGCCGCCGGGGTGCTGTGCCTTCCGATCCTGGCGCTGGGCGGGCGCATCGTCGTGCTGCCTCGCCCCGACCTCGGCGACTTCCTCGACTGCATCGAGCGCCACGCGATCACCCACACCTTCCTGCCGCCGACGCTGATCTACATGCTGCTGGCCCACGAGCGGCTGGCCAGCACCCGCCTGGACAGCCTGCAGTGCTTCTGGTACGGCGCCGCGCCGATCTCGGTGGCGCGGCTGGAGGAGGCGCTGGCGCGGATCGGCCCGGTGATGGGCCAGCTGTTCGGCCAGACCGAGGCTCCGATGATGATCTCCATGCTCGCGCCGAAGGACCATTTCCTGCCCGGCGGCGCCGTCGCCCGCGAGCGCCTGGCCTCGGCCGGGCGGCCGGGACCGCTGGTGCAGGTGGCGATCATGGACCCGGCCGGCAGGCTGCTGCCCAGCGGGCAGACGGGCGAGGTGGTGGTGCGCGGCACGCTGGTCATGATGGGCTACTACAAGGACCCGCAGGCCACCGCCGAGGCCGGGCGCCACGGCTGGCATCACACCGGGGACATCGGCCGCCTCGACGACGACGGCTACCTGTACATCGTCGATCGCGCCAAGGACATGGTGATCACCGGGGGTTTCAACGTCTATTCGGTCGAGGTCGAGCAGGCGCTGATGCAGCACCCCGACGTGCGCGACTGCGCGGTCATCGGGTTGCCCGACGACAAATGGGGCGAACGGGTGGTCGCGGTGCTGCAGTTGCACCCGGGGCGCAGCGTCGATCCGGCGGATGTGCAAGACTTCGTCAAGGCGCGCATCGGCAGCGTCAAGGCCCCCAAGCAGGTCGAGGTGTGGCCCGACCTGCCGCGCTCGAAGCTCGGCAAGGTGCTGAAAAAGGACATCCGGCAGCAACTGCTGGACCAGGAGGAAGCCAGGACATGAGCCAGGACGTGTGTGTCGCCGGGGTCGGCATGATCGCCTTCACCAAGCCCGGGGCCAGCGAGCCCTACCACCTGATGGCCGCGCGCGCCGGCCGGGCGGCGCTGCAGGACTGCGGCATCGGCTACGAGTCGGTGCAGCAGGTCTACGCCGGCTACGTCTACGGCGACTCCACCAGCGGCCAGAAGGCCGCCTACGGACTCGGGCTGACCGGAATCCCGGTGATCAATGTCAACAACAACTGCTCGACCGGCTCGACCGCGCTGTTCCTGGCGCGCCAGGCGGTGGCCAGCGGAGCCGCCGAGTGCGTGCTGGCGCTGGGCTTCGAGCAGATGCGCCCGGGCGCGCTGGGCATGGTGTTCGACGACCGCCCCAGCCCTTTCGAGGACTTCGACCGCGAGGTCGACGCGCTGGTCGGCAAGCCCGAGATCCCGCTGGCGCTGCGCTATTTCGGCGGCGCCGGGCTGGCGCACATGCAGCGCTACGGAACCCCGCTGGCCAGTTTCGCGAAGGTGCGCGCGAAAGCCAGCCGGCACGCCGCGCGCAACCCGCTTGCGCTGCTGCGCAACGAACTCGGCGAGGACGAGGTGCTGAACTCCCCGGCGATCTGGCCCGGGGTGCTGACGCGGCTGATGGCCTGCCCGCCGACCTGCGGCGCCGCGGCCGCGGTGCTGGTCTCCGAGGGCTACGCGCGCCGCCACGGGCTGCGCAGCGACGTGCGCATCCGCGCCCAGGCGATGACCACCGACGGCCCCGAGACCCTGCAGAGCCACGACATGATGCAGGTGGTCGGCTACGGCATGGCCCAGCGCGCCGCGCGCCAGGCCTACGAGCAGGCCGGGGTCGGGCCCGACGAGGTCGACGTGGTCGAGCTGCACGACTGTTTCGCGCAGAACGAGCTGATCAGCTACGAGGCGCTCGGGTTGTGTCCCGAGGGCGGCGCCGCGGCGTTCATCGACGCCGGCGACAACACCTACGGCGGCCGCGTGGTGGTCAACCCCTCGGGCGGCCTGCTGTCCAAGGGCCATCCGCTGGGCGCCACCGGGCTGGCGCAGTGCTTCGAGATCACCCAGCAGCTGCGCGGCCATGCCGAGCAGCGCCAGGTGCCCGGCGCGCGCATCGGGCTGCAGCACAACCTCGGGCTGGGCGGCGCCTGCGTGGTGACCCTGTACCAGGCGCATCGCCCGGCCTGAACCCGGCACCCCCGGGAACAGGCCCGCGCAGCCGCCCACGCCGATGCAGCGAACCCGGACCGCCACCCCCGCGACCGCGGCGCTGCTCGTCGAGTCCAAGCTGGCGCCGCCGCAGCTCGCGGCCGGGCTGCTGGTGCGCCCGGCACTGTCGGCGCTGCTGCACGCCGGGCTGACCGGCCGGCTGCTCAGCGTGACCGCGCCTGCCGGCTACGGCAAGACCACCGCGCTGGCGCAGTTCGTCGCCGGCCTCGAGCCGTTGGGGGTCGCCTGCGCGTGGTTCAGCGTCGGCGACGAAGACAACGACCCGCTGCGCTTCATGCGCTACCTGGCGGCGGCGCTGCACCGCGCCGACCCGCGGCTGGCGCGCGGCGCGCTGGCGCAGACCGAGGGCGCGAGCATGGTGTCGCTCGACGCCATCGTCACCTCGCTGCTGCACGACCTGATGCGCCACGAAGGCCGACTGCTGGTGCTGATCGACGACTTCCACCTGGTGCGCTCCGAAAGCGTGCACCGCAAGCTCGAATGGCTGGTCGGCCATCTGCCGCCGACGGTCGGCATGGCGATCGCCAGCCGCAGGCGGCTGCCGATGTCGCTGAGCCGGTGGCGGCTGCGCGGCGAGCTGCTGGAGCTCGACACCGAGCATTTCGGCCTCGCGCTCGACGAGGCGGCCGATTTCGTCGGCCGGGTCAGCGGCGCCGCGCTCGAGCGCGGCCAGCTCGAATCGCTGCACGAACGCACCGAGGGGTGGATCGCCGGGTTGCAGCTGGCCTCGCTGGCGTTGCGCGACAGCGAGGACAAGGGCGCCTTCCTGGCCGCGTTCTCCGGCAGCGACCGCGACATCACCGACTACCTCGGCGAACAGGTGCTCGAGCGGCTGCGCCCCGAACTGCGCGACTTCCTGCTCGACACCGCGCCGCTCGAGCGCTTCTGCGCCGAACTGTGCGACCAGGTGCGTGGTCGCGACGACAGCCACGCGATGCTGGCCGAGGTGCAGTCGCGCCATCTGTTCCTCACCGCGCTCGACCGCTCGCGCACCTGGTTCCGCTACCACCACCTGTTCGCCGACTACCTGCGCGGCCGCGGCCACGCGCACGCCCGCTCGGGCGACGCGGCGCGCGCGCTGTGCCGCCGCGCCAGCGCGTGGTTCCGGCGCCAGGGCCTGCTGCACGAGGCGGTGCGCTACGCCTTCGACGCGCAGGACCTGGAGGCCGCGGCCGACCTCGTCGCGGCGTTCTCCGCGGAACTGGTGCAGCACCGCGGCGAGCACGCTACCTTGCTGGGCTGGCTGCAGCGGCTGCCGCAGGAGCTGGTGCGCGAGCGGCCGGGGATCCGCACCGGCCACGCCTGGTCGCTGGTGCTCACCCGGCGCCTGCCCGAGGCCGACGCCGAGCTGCGCGCGCTCGAGGGCGACGGGCTCGACGGGGTCGACGAGGCCGACCTCGGCGCGGTGCGCTGCACGGTCGAGATGATCCGCTGCGTGTACTACGCGTTGTCCGACCAGCCACTGCGCGCCAAGGCCGCCGGCGAGGCCTGGCTGCGCTGCTGGCCGCAGGCGCCGGCCTTCCACACCGGGGTGGTGGCCAACGTGCTGGCCGCCGGCTGTTGCGCCACCGACGCCTTCGAGCAGGGCGCGCAGGCGCTGGGCATCGCGCGGCGCGCTTTCGACGAATGCGGCGCCCACTACGGGCTGGCCTGGGCCAGCGCGCTGGCGACGATGATCGCGCTGCGCCGCGGCGACCACGCGCTGGCGCTGGAGCATGCGGTGCAGGGACTGTCCGCGATCGAGCACAGCCTGGGAGTGGCCTCCTACGCCGGCTCGATGCTGACCCTGCTGGCGGCCGAGATCAGCTGGGAGCGCGGCGAAGTCGACGCGGCGCGGCGCTACCTCGACCTCGGGCTGCCGTTCCTCGACGAGCACGGGCTGGTCGAGATGAGCGCCGCCGGCTACCTGACGCGCTCGCGGCTGCTGCGCAGCCAGGGCGACACCTCTGCGGCCGAAGCGTGCCTGCTCGAAGGCGAATCGCTGGGCCACCGGCTGAAGCTGCCGCGGCTGGCGCGCCTGCTGGCTGCCGAGCGCTGCGCGCTGCGCCTGGCGACCTCGACGCTGGACGACGCGGTGCGGCTGGCGCAGTCCTACGGCCTGGTCGGCAACGATCCCGCGCTGGCCCGCCCAGCCGCAGAGGCCACCGAGGCTGCGCAAGACGACAGCGTCGAGCTGCTCGCGCTGCGGCTGCGGCTGGCGCGCAGCCAGCCCGGAGAAGGCGGCGGCGCGCTGGCCGCGGCGATCCGGCGCGCGCAGCGCAACGGCCACCAGGCCCAGCTGGCGCGGCTGCTCGCGCTCAAGGCGGTGCAGCAGCACCATGCGCTCGACCCCGCGCAGGCGCTGCGCACGCTGGACGAGGCGCTGGCGCTGGCTGCGCGCTGCGGCCTGCTGCGCAGCCTGCTCGAGCTGGACCCGCAGCTTCCCGATCTGCTGCAGGCGATCGCCGGTGCACGCCGCGCTGCCTGTGCCGCGTCGCACCAGGCGCCGGCCGACTACCTGGAGCGGGTGCTGCAGGCCTGCGGCCGCGGCAGCGCGCCGGCCGGCGCGCCAGCGCAGCCGGCGTTTCCCGCCGCGGCCGCCGAGGAGCTCACCGAGCGCGAGCTGCGCATCCTGCGCATGCTGCAGGCCGGGCTGAGCAACCGCGAACTCGCGCACAGCCTGTTCCTGTCCGAGGCCACCGTGAAGTGGCACCTGCACAACATCTACGCCAAGCTCGGCGTGAAGAACCGCACCGGTGCGCTGGCGCGCGCGCAGCGCATCGCGCTGCTCTGAACGGCGGGCCGAGATCCCGGCAGCGGCGCACCGGGGTGCTCCCGGCGCATGCCGCGCAGCCTTCGGAAGGTCGCGCAGTCTTGCCGCGCGGCCGCCGCGCCGAGCACGCCGTGGTCGTTGCGGGTGTTGACGCCCACGTTCAGCGCGAACCGCCGGAACCGCTTCGCCAGCGCCCGGCGGGTCGCCCGCACCGCGGAATCCAGCGGGTCGCCGACGACGGGGTGGTCGACGTCTGCGCACAGCAGGGTCGGCACGCTCGTCAGGTCGCGGCGCAGGTCGTCGGCCCCGGGGTTCATGCGCCGATCGTCGCTCGCGCTGGTCGTGGCCGGGCGATCCTCGCCGTGTCGACTCCAATGCACCAGCAGCCCGAGAAATGCAAGGACAATCTGGACCAGCCCAGGACGAGGAAATTCACGGCCCGCCAACAGATCATCGATGAGCACATGAAGGACATGCAGCGCCGCTGCGCGGAGTACGAGGACGCGATCGCCAGAATCAGCAAGCTGCGCGAACAGGCCATCGCGGCCGTCGGGCGCGACGAGGCGGCGATCACCCGCGCCAAGGCCCAGGTCCAGGAGCTGGCCAGGAAGATCGTGGAGGCCAAGAATGCGGGCAACCAGGACGCGCTGACCAAGAGCAAGACCGCCGCCTGGCTGTTGGAGGAAGTGCAGGAGATCGTCGTCAAAGCCCTGGCCCGACGATTGCCATCGCGCGGTCCCGCGGCGCGCGCCTGCGTCGGGCTCGAGGGTTCGTGCTGCGAACCCGCACCAGAGAAGGTGCGCAGCGCGAAGGCCGGGTCCCGGCGACGGCGGCCTTCGCCTTTCCAGCCTCCGACACCGCCCGAACCGGCGCACAGCCGGTTCCTGCCCGCGGCCGCCGTGAAGCGGCCCTGCACCTGCGCCACCCGACCGTCAGCTGCGTGCCGCCGCCGGCACAGGGCCTGACAATTCGTTTCGTCTGCGGACGCCAACCCCCGGGAAGCGGGGGTGTGCAGCGTTCGGTGCGGTCGTTGCAATGGGCTACCGGCCGGATCGGGCCCGACGCCCCGGTCAGGTTTTTCGCTGTCGTCCTCCGGGGGAGATCCTCATGACACACCATCGCGAACGGCTCGTACGACGGCAGGGGCTGTCGTGGGGCCTGGGCGCCGCACTGGCGTCGTTGCTGGCAGGTTGCGGAGGCGGCAGTTCGGCGCCCGCCGCGGCTCCCGGTGCCTACGCGGTCAGCGGCACGGTCAGCGGCCTGCCGGCGGGTGCCAGCGTGACGGTGGAGGACAACGCGAGCGACACGCTGACGCTGTCGGCGAACGGCCCGTTCACCTTCCGCACGACCCTGGCCAGCGCAAGCGCCTACGCGGTGACGGTGCTGCGGCACACCGTGGGGGTCTCGTGCAGCGTGGCGCAGGGCTCGGGCAGCGTGGGCCCGGGCAGCGTGACCGGGGTGGCCGTGCAGTGCGGGCGCGGCACCGAAACCCTGCTGCATTCCTTCGGCGCGACGGGTTCGCCGGATGGTGCGGGCGGGGTCGCTCTGACGATGGATAGCGCGGGCGATCTGTACGGCACGACGCCGCAGGGCGGCGCCAACGGCACCGGCGTGATCTTCGAAATCCCGAAGACCCCCGGCGGGTACGGGGCGGAGGTGGTGGTGTTCAACTTCGACGCATACGGCAACAACGCGACCGGCGACCTGCCTGGTGCCGGCCTGCTCATCGACAGCGCGGGCAACCTCTACGGCACGACGACCGTCGGCGGCGCGAACAACGCCGGCGTGGTCTATGAGATCCCGAAGACCGCCAGTGGCTACGGGGCCGAGGTGTTGCTGGCGACCTTCGCTGCCTACGGCAGCAACGCGACCGGCGCGGAGCCCTACAGCGGCCTGACCATGGACGGCGCCGGCAACCTGTTCGGCACCACGTACTATGGCGGCGCGAACAACGCCGGCGTGGTCTACGAAATCCCGAAGACCGCCGGCGGCTATGGCCCCGAGGTGGTGCTGACTTCGTTTGCCGCGCTCGGGCCCAACGCCACCGGCGCGTTCCCGATTGCCGGCGTGACCCTGGACAACGCGGGCAACCTCTACGGCACGACGTTCGACGGCGGCGCGAACAACACCGGAGCGGTCTATGAAATCCCGAAGACCGCGAGTGGCTACGGGCCCGAGGTGCTGCTGGCTTCGTTTGGCATTTCGGGGGACAACAGCACGGGGTCGAACGCTCGCGGCGGCCTGAGCCTGGACAGCGCGGGCAACCTCTACGGCACCACCGAGGCCGGCGGCGCGAACAACGGCGGCGCGGTCTATGAAATCCCGAAAACCGCCGGCGGCTACGGTCCCGAGGTGCTGCTGGCTTCGTTCGGCACGTCCGCGAACAACACCACCGGGGATAGCCCCTGGGCCGGTGTGACGCTGGACGGCGCCGGCAACCTGTACGGCACGACGATGTTCGGCGGCGCGAACAACAACGGCGTCGTCTATGCCATTCCGAAGACCGCCAGCGGCTATGGGGCGGAGGTGGTGCTGGCCACGTTCGCAGCGTCCCCGGCCAGCGCCACCGGCTCGGACCCACAGGCCCCCGTGGTGCTGGACGGCGCCGGCAACCTGTACGGCGCGACCGATACGGGCGGCGCGAACGGCAACGGCACGGTGTTCCAGATCAACTGAGCCATCGCCCCGCCCCACGCCTTGCCCGGCGCGGCCGGCCCGCGCCGCCCGCCGCGGCGCGGGCCGGTGGCCCGGCCGCGGCGGTGACTCGGTTCAGAAGCCCGCGAAATACTGCTGCGCCGCGGCCGCGCAGAACGCGCCGACCACGCCGTGGTACTCCGCGAGCTCGGTCTGCGGGTTGTTCATGAGGGTCGAGGTCTTCCATTGCTCGAACAACGTTTGCAGCGTCCCGTAGGCGGCGGTCGGGCCGCTGGTGGCCGGGGTCGTGGTGTCGACGTTCAGCGCGAACTGCTGGGTCAGGTTCGCCAGCGCCCAACGGGTGGCCAGCACCCCGGTGTCCAGCGGGTAGTAGACCACCGGGTCGTCCATGCCTCCGCACAGCATCGTCGGCGGGGTGGGCAGGTAGCCGCGCAGGTCGTTGGCCGCCAGGTCCTGCCGGAAGCCGTCGGTCGCGCTGCTCGTCGCCAGGCCGGTGGGCAGCGGAGTTCCCGTCCACGAGGTGAACAGACCGTCGGGGTTGATCAGCGCGTCGGCCAGGTAGTTGGCGCGGAAGCCCTGGTTGATCAGCGCGTTGCTGTTGGGGCTGAAGTAGGTCGACCACAGCGTCGAGAAGCCGAGGCCGAAGTCGTCGGCTGGCTGCGCCTGACCGCTGGTATCGAAGAACCCGGTCCATACCGGCTGCGCGATCACGCTGGTGTCGGGGGACAGCGCGCTGTTGGGTGCCGGCGCGACGTAGTACGGCGGCACCGTGTCGGGCAGCACCGCGGCCAGCGCGGTGTTCGGCAAGGTGCCCGCGTCGGCCGGCATCTGCGTGACGTCGGCCGAGGTCGGCGCGGTCGACGAGAACATCGGCAGCGTGGCCGTCAGCGTCTTGCCGCCGTTGCTGGCGAAATGGGCCTGCGGAAGCTGCACGTAGTCGCCGGCGCCGAACACCTGCGACTGCGAGCTGTAGACGTTGCCGTAGGCGTCCTGGTAGGCCTGCACCAGCAGGCTGCCCAGCTGCGGCGCTCCCAGGTCCGGGTGCCCCATGAAAATGTAGTCCACCAGCGCGGCCAGCGAGTACGGGCCCGAGCCGGGCGACGCCGCGGTGACCGTCATGCCGGCCTTTTGCATCGCCTGCTCGGTGGCCAGCGCGACGTAGCCGCCCTGCGAGTAGCCGGTGAGGAAGAACTTGCCGTTGCTCGACACCGTCGTGCTGACCTGCGACAGCACCTGTTTGCCGGCGGCCAGCGCGTCGATCATGTCCTGCGACTGCGCGGCGGCGATCAGGTACGGGTGGTAGCTGGCGTCGGAGGTGTCGTAGCCGACGTAGTTGGGGGCGATCACCACGTAGCCGTCGGCCGCGTACATCGCCGCCACCAGCAGCCCCTCGGCGTAGGCCGGGTTGGTCGGGTCGTTCAGCGCGGCGATGTCGTAGGTCTGGTCGAGGTTGGTGCCGTGGGCGTATTCCAGCAGCGGGCGCGCGCCGCTGCAGTTGGCGCCCGCGCCGCTCGGCAGCATCAGCGCGGCCGACGCGGTGACCGGCTTGCCCTGGCCGTCGACGCTGTAGTACTCGTAGTGGTAGATGCTGACCCCGCAGCTCAGCGGGAGGGCGTTGTTCTGGGTGGCCAGGCTCAGCGCGAGCTGGCCCGCGCTGCCGGCGTTGCCGAGCACGGTGGTCAGCTCGCTCGAGCTGGCCGTATAGGTCTGCGTCGGCGCCGCCAGGCTGACCGGCGGCGGGCTGTTGGTCACACCCGACGAGCCGCCTCCGCAGCCCGCCAGCACCAGCGCCGCGCCGAGCGCGGCGGCCAAGGCCTTGTATTGCATGATGTCTCCTGGTCGTTGTTGTCCGGTCGACTCGGTCATTGTCTGTTACGAATTCTGGTGTTTCAACGGAACGCCGAATGCGGAACTAGAGATGCCGAGACTTTGCAGCCGATCATAGGGTGCGTCGACCGCGCTGCGAACCCGCGTGAAGCGGGGGGTGCGCCGTCGTCGACCGGACGCGCCGGAAGCCGGTCGCATCGTCAGGATTTCGCATCGGATGTCGGAAATTTGTGCAAAGCTTCACGAAAGTCCAGATGAATGCTTCTTCCACAAAATGAATGCAAAGAACCTCGGATTACAATCCGAAGCGTTCCGCAAACCGGCCCGGGCGAATGCGCCGGGCGCCGAAATGGTCAGCAAGCAGTACGCAATGCGCCGGCGCACCGCGCATATCCAGGATTACCTGCGCTACAAGTTCCCCGTCCTCGGGGTATTCAGCGGGCGCACCAAGTGGCTCTTTCTGCCCGGCGTTGCGCTGCTCAGTGGTGGCGCCGCGTACTACGCCTGGCGCGTCCCCAGCCCGACACCCAACAGCGTGCTCGACGGCCTTGTCGCCACGCCGCTGCAGGTGGTCATCGTCACTGCGCTGGTGGCAGGACTGGCCTGGTTGCGGGTGCGCTTCTATCGGGGCGCGAAAGGCAGCGCCGAACGCAATCGGGTCGACCATCCGTCGGCCGATTCCTATCCCTGGCTGGGGCTTGCGCACGAGCTGCGGGAGGTGAGATTCGATTGCGCCGACATCGGCGAACTCAGGGAACTCCATCCCTTCATCGAAAGCGCGATCCGCTTCACCGACTTCGATCGAGAGGACAACTTCCGCCTGGAGGCAGGAACGCTGAACATCCCCAAATGCTCGCTGCTTTCGCTGCACTGCGACGGTGAGCAGGCGACCCTGCGCATCGGATCGACCAGCTTCTACGCCGTCTACTACAGCCACTATTTCGCGGACTACCGGCTTTCTCGAGACAGCACCGACGAAAACACCAGGACCCGGTCGGTTTCCCTGCGCACGGTCTATGGGCCCAGCGTCGATCGCTTTCTGCGCAGCCAGATTCCGCCCGGTGGCACCGCCGGCGGCGCCGGATCCTTCGACTTGCGCCCGCACCCGGTGCTGCCCAACCCGCTGGGGGTGACCGGGGTGTGCTATTTCACGTTGCCGGGCGGGGAGCGGGTGTTCATCGCGCGTCACCGGGGAGCCAATGTGATCAACGAGGCGATGCGCCTGGACTGGTCGTTCTCCGGCCTGGTCGAGGCCCACCCCTTTTTCCGTGCCGATCGCGCGCACATCGGCCTGGCCGAGTTCGTCGGCTGTGAAATGACCGACGAGCTCCTCCAACCGCTGCGCGAGCATGCCCGACGCATGCCGGGCGAAGCGGGCGACGCGATGGTCGAGCCGCGGGGCTATCGAGCGCTGGGAGTGCTGTTCAACGGCAAGTACCTATTCCAGCCCGAGTTGGTGGTGCTGGTGGAGTTGGACGTGTCGGAAGGCGCGATCCAGGCGATCCAGTGCTACGCCGAACAAAGCCGGCAGATCCGGCTGCTGACCCAGAGCCGCCTGGCGGAGCAGGCCGCTTTCGGCCCGGCCAAGGATCTGTTCCTGCCGATCCGCGAGCGTTTGCTGCAGTGGTTGCGCGCCGAGGACGGCGAACCGGGCTCGCCCCCGCCCGAGGCCCTCGCCGCGGTCCAGCCAGGACGGTGCGCGTCCGTGGGCTGAACGCCGGGCCTGCGAACCGCACGCTGCAGTCCAGGCCACGCCGAGCGTGGCAGCGCCGCGCTCAGCGCCGCGCCACGCCGTGCTGCTGCTCGAACTGCACCGCGATCGCGACGTGCTTGCGCGCCAGCTTGTCGATTCCGGCGAGGTCGCGCGCGCGGCGCGGGCTGTCGGCGGGAGCCACCGAGTAGTCGGCGATCAGCTGGTCCGCCTGCGCCTCGCGCTTTTTCTTCACCGCGAGTTCGTGGCCGAGGAAGCAACCGCCGAGCGCGCCGAGCACCGCGTGGTGGCCTGCCACATGCCCGGCGACCGCTCCGGCGACTCCGCCCGACAGGCAGCCGATGGCTCGCGCCGGGGCGGTGGCCAGCCCGCAGGCCAGCGCGGTGGAGGTGGCCAGGAGGGTGCGGCGCAGCGTGGGGTTCATCGGCTTGCTGGGGTTCTGGGGATCGGCGGGCCGCGCAGCGACCGCGCGCCCGGATGCCGCGCTGCGCCGGGCCGGCGCAGCGCCGCCGGGGACCGGCCGCCAACTGCGGGCCGCCGGCCGCCGGCTCAGGCGATCACTTCTTCGCCTTCTTCGCGTGGTGGTGATGATGGTGGCGGCGATGATGGTGATGGCGCTTGGCCTTGTGGGTGGTCGACTTGACGAAGCGACCGTGGGAGTCGCGCGCGGGCAGCGGATGGCTGGGCGCGCCTTGCGCCATCGCGAAGCTGGCGAACAGCGAAAGCAGCGCGGCGAGCAGGAGTTTTTTCATGGCATTCCTCGTGGATGGTGTGGATCGTGGTCGCCTCGGCGGCGGTGCTGCCGGCGCCGGACCTGCAGCTAACGCCGAGCGCCCACCGGCGGTTGACCGGAGCCCCGCGCGGTCAGCCGAACAGCTTGCTGCGCAGCGCGCCCAGTCCCTCGGACAGCAGGTCGTCTCCCGGGACCTGGCCGCCGGGGGTCAGATGGTCGACCAGGTGGGGCAGCACCTGCGACAGCCCGGAGGCCGCCTCGGAGGGGTCGATTCCCAGACGGTCGGCCACCTGCTGCACGACGTCGCTGCCCAGCACCTGCTGGATGTCGTCGCCCGACACCGGCAGGTTGGCGCCGCTGCCGACCCAGGACTGCACCACCGAGCCCAGTCCGTTGGACTCGAACTGCTGCAGCAGGCCCGACAGGCCGCCGGGCTGGTTGTCGATCAGCGACAGGGCCTCCTGCGCCAGCGAACCCTGGCCGCCCTGGGCGGCCCCGGCAAGGGCGGAAAAGGCTTCGGAAAACAGGCTCATGACGGCTCCTCGTGCGCATGCTGCGGGACGTGCCGGCCGCGGCGGGGGGCTGCGACCTCGGCGCGTGGCGATGGCGAGGCTTTGTAGCACATGCATCGGTATATTTCGATGGTCGTCGCGCAGCGCGGCGCAAGCGTTCCTACGTCAACCCGTCCCCGTCTCGAGACCAGTCGATGAAACATTCCCTGAGCACCTTGGGCGCCGCCGCGGCGCTCGGCCTGGCCTGCCTGCTCGGCGCGTCGCCCGCGTGGAGCAAGACCCCCAGCGCCAAGGCCCTGTGCAAGCGCCAGGCCGCCGCGCAGCACCTCGCCGGCGGCGCGCGCAGGAAGTTCCTGAAGACCTGCGAGGCGCAGGCCAAGGCGAACGCGAAGGCGAAGGCGAAGGCCGGCGCGCGCCCGGCGCACCACCTGTTCGGCCACCATCCGGCCGCGACGGGTGCGCAGGCCGCGGGGCCCGCGAAGGCCCGCGAGCCGCACGCCGGCAAGCCGGCTGCGCGCGCCGCGTCGAGCGGCGGCAACCCGGCGGTGCGGGTGTGGGTCAACACCCCGACCCGCACCTACCACTGCCCGGGCGACCGCTACTACGGCAAGACCCACTCGGGGCAGTACATGACCCAGGCGGCCGCCGAGGCAGCCGGCGATCGGGCAGCACGCGGAAAACTCTGCAACTGAGGGGTTGCGCAGCGGCGGGCCCGGCTGCGCGCCGGCCCGCCGCTCAGCCGCCGAGGCGATGCAGCAGCGGACCCATGAAGGCCGACGCCCCCAGCGCCGCGGCGACCACGCTGGCCAGCAGCACGGCGCCGGCGGCGACGTCCTTGGCGTCGCGCGCGCGCTCGTGCCAGCCGGGGGACGCGATGTCGACTGCGTATTCCAGCGCGGTGTTCAGCGCCTCGGCGACACCGACCAGGCCGATGGCCGCGAGCACCGCGGCCCAGCGCCAGGCGCTCAGCCGCAGCCAGGCGGCCAGCGCGAGCGCGAGCAGCGCGGCGGCCAGGTGAAACCGTGCGTGGGGCTGGGTCGCCAGAAGCACGCGCAGGCCGCGCACGGCGTCTGCGAAGGCGCGCAGCCGGCCGCGCCGCGGTGCGGGGGCGGGCTGCGTCACCGCAGCCGCGCCTTCAAAGCACCCGCGCCAGCGCGTCCACCGCCGAGGTGATCTGCTCGCGGGTGTGGGACGCGCAGACGAAGAAGCGCAGCCGCGCGGCGCGCTCCTCGACCGCCGGGTAGACGATGGGCTGCACGTTGAAGCCGCGCTCGAACAGCGCGTTGGACGCCTTCACCGCGCGCAGCGACGAGCCGATGATCGCCGGCGTGACCGCGTAGCCCAGCGAGTGCCCGGTGTCGATCCCCTGCGAGCGGGCGTAGTCGCGCAGCAGCTGGCCGTTGCGCTGCAGCGACTGCACGCGCTCGGGTTGCTCGCGCAGCATGCGCAGCGCCTCCAGCGAAGCGGCGGCCAGCGCGGGCGACAGCCCGACGCTGTAGACAAATCCCGGCGCGGTGTACTTGAGCAGCTCGACCAGCGCGCGGCTGCCGGCGACGAAGCCCCCGCAGCCGGCGAGGGACTTGCTCAGCGTTCCCATCCAGATGTCGACTTCGCCCGGCGGCAGATCGAAATGCTCGGCCACTCCGCGGCCGCTGCGCCCCAGCACCCCCAGGCCGTGCGCCTCGTCGACCATCAGCAGCGCCTTGTGGCGCCGCTTGACTTCGACGAAGCGCGGCAGATCGGGAAAATCGCCGTCCATGCTGTACAGGCCCTCGATGACCACCAGCACCCGCTCGTGACTGCCGCGCAGTTCGTGCAGCAGCGCGTCGAGCTGTTGCCAGTCGTTGTGGGCGAAGCCGCGGCGGTGGGCTCCCGACAGCTTGATGCCTTCGAGCACGCTGTTGTGCACCAGCGCGTCGTGCAGCACCAGGTCCTTCGGGCCGAACAGGCTGCCGATGGTGCTGACGTTGGTCGCGTGCCCGCTGACGAAGGCCACGCAGGCCTCGGCGTCGTAGCAGCGCGCCAGCTCCTGCTCGAGTTCGCGCTGGATCGGACGCTCGCCGGCGACCAGCCGGCTGGCCGACGCCGAGGTGCCGTAGCGTCGCACCGCCTGCAGCACCGCTTCCTCGATGCGAGGGTGGCCGTTGAGCCCGAGGTAGTCGTAGCTGGAGAAGTTGACGTACTCGCGGCCGGAGATGCGGGTGGTCGCGCCGGCTGCGCTTTCGTGCACGCGGAAGAACGGGTTCTCCACCCCCAGCCTGCGCGCCGCGGTCTGCGACACCAGCAGGCGCTCGTAGGCCGGGTGGGTGTCGAAGCGGCACCACGCGGCCGGCACCTTGGGGTGGGGGTCGTGCGGCGCGGCGTGCAGCCGTGCCGCGGCGGCGCCGGGCGACGCGCCCGACTGGCCGCGCCAGCGTTCCATCAGCCGCTGGCGCGCCAGTGCGGCCAGGCCGCCGGCCTTGGCGGGAGGGTCGGCGCGCGGGGAGGAGTCTTCGTCGGAGGGGTTCACGGTGGTGGCGGGGGTTCGGGCGGATCGGGGGGCCGCGGCGGGCGATCAGGCGATCAGGCGCGTGGCGCCGCCCGCGGCCTGGCGCACCTCGCGCGCGAGTTCGTCGGCCTGTGCGAGTTGCTCGGCCTCGGCATGCTGCGCAAGCACCGACTGCACCAGTTCGCGGGTGGGGTCGGCCGGCGCCTGCGGCGCCAGCGACGCCAGCAGCCGTTCGGCGATGCGCTCGATGCTGGGGTTTTCGTTGAGCAGCATCGGCGGCACGCGAACGCCGAAGCGCCGCTCCAGCGCCAGCGCCAGCTCGACGGCCATCAGCGAGTCCATGCCCAGGTCGAACACCGACTGCGCGGGCCCGACCTTGTCGGCGGGCAGGCGCAGGATGTCGGCCACCTCGCGGCACAGCATCTGCCGCACCAGCGAGCGCGCGGCCTCGGCGTCCATCGACAGCAGGCGCTGGCGCAGGTCCTCGTCCTCGGCCGCCGCGCCTTCGCCCGCGGCCTGGCGCAGCCCGTCGAAGCGGCGGGCGCCGGCTCCCGGCAGCAGGCGCTGCAGGCTCGGCCAGTCCAGGTTCATCACCGCGGCGCCGGGCAGTTCCTGCAACAGCATCCATTCCAGCCGCTGCAGCGCGTCGCGCGAAGCGATGGCCGCCGCGCCCAGGCGCGACTGCAGGTTCTCGCGGGCGACCTCGTTGGTGGTCAGCACGCCGACGTCGGCGATCGGCCCCCAGGCCACCGCGCAACCGGCCAGCCCCTGGCTGCGGCGCAGCCGCGCCAGCGCTTCCAGCGCGGCATTCGCCGCGACGTAGTTGGCCTGGCCGGGGTTGCCCAGCAGGGTGGTGGCCGAGGAGAACAGCACGAACAGGTCCAGCGGCAGCTCGCGCGTCAGGCGGTGCAGGTTCCAGGCGCCGTCGAGCTTGGGCGCCAGCACGCGGCGCAGCCGCTGCTCGTCCAGGCCGGTCATCAGCGCGTCGTCGAGCACCATCGCGGCGTGCAGCACCCCGCGCAGCGGCGGCATGTCGGCGTGCACCCGGGCGAGCACCCGCTCGAGCGCGGGCCCATCGGTGACGTCGCAGGCGTGCACCTGCAGCCGCACCTGCCGCGCGCGCAGCTCCTGCAACGCCTGCTGCAGCCCCGGCGTGTCCTCGCCGCGGCGCCCGAGCAGCACCAGGTGGCGCGCGCCGCGCTCGACCAGCCAGCGCGCGCTGGCCAGGCCGAAGCCCGACAGCCCGCCGCTGACCAGGTAGCTGGCATCGTCGCGCAGCTGCAGACGCCGGCCGGCGGCCGCGCGGATGTCCCGCGGCGCGCGCTCCAGCGCCAGCACGACCTTGCCGATCTGCCGCGCCTGTTGCATGTGGCGGAAGGCGTCGACCACCTGGTCGGGGTCGAACACCCGGTGCGGCAGCGGGTGCAGCTGGCCGTCGGCGAAGGCCTGCATGACTTCGCCGAACACCTGCTGTGCCAGCTCGGGGCGCAGCTGCATCAGCTGGTCGGCATCGACCCCGAAGTAGCTCAGGTTGTTGCGGAACGGCCTCAGGCCGACCGGGGTGTTTTCGTAGAAGTCGCGCTTGCCCAGTTCGACGAAGCGGCCGAAGGGCTTGAGGCACTGCAGGTTGCGCGCGATGGCCTCGCCGGCCAGGGAGTTGAGCACCACGTCGACGCCTTCGCCGCCGCTCAGCCGCAGCACCTCGCGGTCGAAGTCCAGGCTGCGCGAGTCGACCACCCGGGCGACCCCGAGCAGGCGCACGAAGTCGCGCTTGGCCGCGCTGCCGGCGCTGGCGTAGACCTCGGCGCCCAGCAGGTGGGCGATCTGGATCGCGGCCAGGCCGACGCCGCCGGCGGCGCCGTGCACCAGCACCCGCTCGCCGGGCTGCAGCCGTGCCAGGTGCTTGAGGGCGTACCAGACGGTGAAGAACACCGTGGGCACCGTGGCCGCCTCGGCGAAGCTCCAATGCGCCGGCTTGCGCGCCACCGCGCGCGCCGGCACGACCACGTGGCTGGCGAAGGTGGCGCCGGCGAAGGCCAGCACCTCGTCGCCCACGCGCAGCCCGCTGACCCCGGGGCCGACTCGCAACACGCGGCCGGCGACTTCCAGCCCCAGGCTGGCACCGGCGAAGCCCTGCTCGACCGCTTCGTCGGCGAGCAGGCCCATCGCGTACATCAGGTCGCGGAAGTTCAGCCCGGAGGCCATCGCGCGGATTTCCACCTCGCCCGGGCCGGGGGCGCGGCGCGGCTGCGCCCGCCAGTGCAGGTTGCGCAGCTGGCCGGCGAGCTGGAAGTCCAGGCGCCAGCAGCCGAGGTCGTTGGCATCGGCCTGCGCATGTTCCAGCGGCAACGGCTGCACCCGCGGCACCTGGCGCAGCACCCGCCGGTCGCGCAGTTGCAGCGCCACTTCCTCCTCGCCGTCGCCGTGCAGCAACTCCAGCAGCAGTTGCTCGCACTGCAGCGCCGGGTCGTCGCCCAGCCCGGCCAGGTCCAGCAGGTGCAGCGGCAGCGGGTGGCATTCGTTCATCGCCACGCGCGCCAGCCCCCACAGCGCGGCCGCGCCCGGGTCGGGGACGGTGGCGTGCTCGTGGTCGAGCAGCGCGCCGCCACGGGTCACCACGGTGGCGCGCCGGCCTTCGGGCTCGGCGGCCAGCGCGAGCAGGCTGCGGCGAAGCGCGTCGGCGTGGCGCGCCACCTCGTCGGAGCCGGCGTCGGTCGCGGCGCCGACGAACAGCAGGTGGTGGCCGGCGGCGGCCGCGGCCGGCGCGCCCGCTGGGTCGCCGGCCTCGTTCCAGTGCACGCTGTGGCCGCGCTCGCGCAGCGCCTGCGCCAGGCGTTGCGCCAGCGGCTGCCAGGCGGCTTGCTGCACATGCAGGTGCCAGGCCGCCGGTGCGGCGGCTGCCGCGGGCTGCGGCGCCTGGCGCGGCGGGCGGGCGATGACCACGAAGCCCCCGAGCAGGTCGGCCGCGGCCGCCTCGCCGCCTTCGCCGGCGCCCAGGGTGTGCACTTCGCTCCAGCCCTGTTCGCGCAGCCATTCGCACCAGGCGGTGTCGGGCAGCAGCGCGGCCTCGGCCTGGCCGGCGGCGACGTGCCACCAGTCGCGCTCGAGGCCGAAGCCCAGGTGGGCAGCGTGGTCGGGGCGGCGCTCGGCCAGCAGCAGCCAGGCGTCGGTGCGCAGCCGCGCGCCGAGGGCGCGCAGCGCCCCCACCGGCTTGGCGGCGCGGTGCAGCAGGTGCTGCACCAGCAGCACGTCGAAGGGGGCGCAGTCGGCCGGCAGATCGGGCAGCGCCAGTTCGTCGCGGTCCAGGCGCAGCGCGCGCAGCCGCGGCTCGTCGGCATAGGCGCTCTGCAGGTGGGCGAGGGAGTCGGCGTCGGAGCATCCCACCACCCAGTCGATGTCCTGCGCGCGCGGGCAGGCCAGCGAGTCCAGCAGCGGCCGCGCGGCGGCGAACAGGCTGTCGGGCCCGTGGCACAGCTCGAGCACCCGCAGCCGGCGCGTCGCCGGCCATTGCCGCAGCAGCGCGGCCAGCGCGCGCAGGCTGGCGCCGGCGGCGATCGCGTAGGCGGGGCCGCGCAGCAGGCCATCGGTGTCGCCGCGCGGGGGGGCGACGTCCTCGCCGTCGAGCAGCCGCGGCAGCGCGGCGCCGACCTGACCGAGCTGCAGCAGCTCGGCGGCGGTCTGCGGGCACGCGGCCAGCGCGGCGTTCCAGATCCCGGCGGCGGGCGGCAGCTGCGGGTCGTCGCGCAGCTCCCAGCCGTCGGGAAGCTGCATCAGCAGGCCCTGCTGCTCGAGCTGGCGCAACATCCATTGCAGCAACGGGTGGGCCAGCCGCCACTGCAGCAACTGCGAGTCCTCCAGCCGTCCCTGCGGCGCGCAGCGCGACAGCAGCGCGTCGCGGGCGAAGGCCAGCGGCAGCAGTTCGAGCAGCGGCGCGGCCTGCTCAAGGTAGCGCCCGTGCATCGCGGCCTGCTCGGCGTCGACGGGCTCGCGCTGCAGCGCCTGCAGCAGTTGCGCGGCGTCGGCCAGTTCGGCCGGGGCCTGCGGCTGCGCCAGCGGCTGCAACCGCGGCTGGACGGCCCACGTGGCCACCGCGCGCGACTGGGCGACCAGCGCGGCGGCGCGGAAGCGGCAGTCGCGCAGCCGCGCCAGGACCCGGCCGTCGCGGTCGAGCAGTTCGAAGTCCACCAGCACCGAGCGCGGGCTGCTGCGCACCAGGCTGGCGCGAACCTGCTCCACGCGCGCGCGCTCGGGCGCGCCGCAAGCGCCGCCAGCGGCCGGCTGGCGGGCGCCGCGCACCCAGCAGTCGAGCCGGCCGATTCCCACCGGCAGGTAGCCCATGGCCTGGTCTTCGGCATCGCCCTCGCGCAGCGCGCCCAGCCAGCCGAGCACCGACTGGAAGGCCTGGTCGAGCACGGCCGGCGGCAGCAGCCAGTCGGCGCTGGCGCTGGCGTCGGGCAGCAGGCTGGCGCACAGCGAGCGCGCCGCGACCTCGATGTCGCGGATGCCGCGGAAGGCTCCGCTGTAGTCCAGCCCCAGGCCCTCGCACAGTGCGTAGTGGCGGCGGGCGTCGAGCCGGGTGGCCGCGGGGGCGCGCTGCAACTGGGGCTCGGCGGGTTCGCCGGCGGGCACCGCGCCGAGCAGCCGCCCCTGGGCGTGCACCGTCCACGGCTCCTCGCTCAGTCGCTCCCGGCCCTCGATGCGAAAGCGCAGTTGCTGGGGGTCGAAGTACAGCCGCAGGGTGCGCGCGTGCTCGCCGTCGAACACCACCGGGGAGACGATGTCCAGGCCCTCGAGCACATAAGATGGGCAGTCGGCAGCGGGCGCGCCGGCCAGCCATTCGCGCGACGCCGCCAGGGCCATCTCCACGTAGGCGGCGGCCGGCAGCACCATCGCTCCGCCGACCCGGTGCTCGGCCAGCCAGGGCTGGGTGCGCGGGTCGAGGTGGTTCTCCCAGCCGGCCGGGTGTTCGAGCAGGCGCCAGCCGAGCAGCGGGTGCACCGCGTGGCGCTCCAGCGCCGAGCGGCCTTCGCTGGTGTGGCCGTGCCAGTGGCGCTGGCGCTGCCAGGGATAGGTGGGCAGCGCGACTCGCCGCCCGAGCGGTTGCGCGAACCAGGCGCGCGGGTCGACCGCGGCACCCAGCAGCAGCGCGCGCAGCGCGGCTTCGCGCAGCCGCGGCAGGGTGTCGTCGCGCCGCGGCGCGCAGGCCAGCGCGCGTGCCTGCGTGCCGCCGGTGTCGAGGGTTTCGGCGAGGTAGCGCTGCAGGATGGCGTGCGGGCCGACTTCGACGAACACCTTCAGCCCGGCGTCGGCCATGGCGCGCAGCGCGGGGGCGAAGCGCACGCATTCGCGCACGTTGCGCCACCAGTATTCGGCGTCCAGCGCGCTGCCGTCGATGGCCTCGCCGGTGACGCTGGAATACACCACGCCCTCGCGCTGGCGCGGCTGCAGCCCCTGCAGGCTGCGCAGCAGCGGCTCGCGGATGGGGTCCATCGCCGGGCTGTGGAAGGCGTAGTCCAGCGCGAGTTCGCGCCACGCCACGCCCTCGGCGCGCAGCGCTTCGTGCAGGGCCTGCAGGGCCTGCGGGCTGCCGCTGACCGTGGTGCTGCGCGGGCTGTTGTCGGCGGCCACTTCGAGCTGCTCCAGGCCCAGCGTCCGTACCCGTTGCTGCAGTGCGTCGAAGCCCATGCCGACCGCGGCCATGCGCCCGGCGCCGCGGGTGGTGGCCTGCGCCGCGCTGCGCGCGACGATGACCCGGCAGGCCTGTTCGAGGTCGAGCGCGCCCATCGCCCAGGCGGCGGCGATCTCGCCTACGCTGTGGCCCATCGCGGCGCGTGCGTGCACCCCGAGTTCGCGCAGCACCGCGGTGGCAGCCACCTGCAGCGCGAACAGCGCCGGCTGCGCCACCGCGGTGTCGTCCATCGCCTGCGGGGAGTCGTCGGCCAGCGCGGCCAGCACGTCGGGGCCGCCATGGGCGGCGATGCGCTGCGCGGCTTCGCGCAGCGCGGAGTCGAACACCGGGCTGTGCTCGCGCAGCCGGCGCCCCATGCCCACCCATTGCGCGCCGTTTCCGCTGTACACCAGGGCCACCGGCGCGGCGGCCGCCACGCCGCTGCCGCCGGTGCCGGGCAGCGCGCGCTCGCGCAGCACGCAGGCGGTGTCGGCACCGTCGAGCCCGGCGGCGTAGGCGCGCAGCGCCTGCAGCGCGGCCGGGTCGTCGACGTCGGGCAGCGCCAGCCGCTCGGGCAGGTGCTCGCGCTGCTCCCAGGCCGCCTGCGCGACCTCGGCGCGCCGCGCCGGGTCCTCCAGCAGCGGCAGGTAGGCGGCGGCCAGCGCGCGCAGCGCGGGCTCGTCGTGGGCGCTGAGCAGCAGCGGCGTGGTGATCTCGGCTTCGCGCTCGGCTGGCGCCGCGCCGCGCACCACGCTCGGCTGTGCCGCGGCAGCGCGCGCGCTGGCGCGCGGCGGCTGCTCGACCAGGACATGGGCGTTGACCCCGCCGAAGCCGAAGGAGTTGACCCCGGCGCGCAGCGGCCGCTGCAGCGACGGCAGCGCCGCGGTCTCGCGCACCACCCGCAGCCCGAGCGCATCGAAATCGATGTCGGGGTTGAGTTCGCCGCTGACCAGCGTCGGCGGCACCTGGGCGTGCTGCAGCACCAGCAGGGTCTTGACCAGCCCGGCCATGCCGGAGGCCGACTCGAGGTGGCCGAGGTTGCTCTTGACCGAACCGATGGGCAGCGGGTCGCCGGGTTCGCGCGCGCGCCCGTAGACGGCGCCGATGGCGCCGGCCTCGATGGGGTCGCCGACCCGCGTGCCGGTGCCGTGGGCTTCCAGGTAGTCGATGTCGGTGGCGGCGAGCCCGACCTCGCCCAGCACCCGGCGCATCAGTTCGGCCTGTGCCTGGCCGCTGGGGATGGTCAGCCCGCTCTTGCGCGAGCCGTCGGTGTTGACCCCGCTGCCACGGATCACCGCATGCACGTGGTCGCCGTCGCGCAGCGCCTGCTGCAGCGGCTTGAGCACCAGCAGCGCGCCGCCCTCGGAGCGCACGTAGCCGTCGGCGCCGGCGGCGAAGGGCCGGCAGCGGCCATAGCTCGACAGCATCGACGCCTTGGTGAAGCCGACGAAGGAATAGGGGTGCAGCAGCATGTTGATGCCGCCGACCAGCGCCATCGGCAAGCGGCCGTGGCGCAGCGCGTCGCAGGCCTGGTGCAGCGCGACCAGCGACGACGAGCACGCGGTGTCGACCGCGACGCTCGGCCCGTGCAGGTCGAACACATAGGACACCCGGTTGGCCGCCACGCTCATCGTGTTGCCGGTCATCATGTGGGCGCCCATCACCGACAGGTCGCCGAGCACCCGCATGCCGTAGTCCAGCGAGGAGATTCCCAGGTACACCGCGCATTCGCTGCCGGCGATCGACGAGGCCGGGATGCCGGCGTCTTCCAGCGCCTCCCAGGTCATTTCCAGCAGCAGGCGCTGCTGCGGGTCGAGCAACTGGGCCTCGCGCGGCGAGATGCCGAAAAAGCCGGCGTCGAAGCAATCGATGTCCGAAAGCACCCCGGCGCTGTAGCTGATGCTGCGCCCGGGTTCGGAGCGCGTGGGGTGCTGCAGTTCGCGGGTGGCCCAGCGCACGGGATCGATCTGGGTGATCAGGTCGCGGCTGCCCAGCAGGGCCTGCCAGAGTTGCCGGGGCTGGTGCAGGTCGCCCGGCAGGCGCATGGCCATGCCGACTATGGCGATCGGGGCTGGGGATGCAGTGTCCATCGACTCGGGTCGTTGTTCTGGAAAGGCGCCACGCTGCCGCGGCCGGGGCGTCGGCCAGCGGCAGGCAGCCCGTGCCGCAGCTGTGGCTAGAACGAGCGGGCTGCCGGGTGCGGAAAACCGCCGAACGGCTGGAAAGGGCGGTGCGGGTTGGCCAAGTATCCTGGATGAAAAAAACCTGCCTGGATAAACGACGAAATCATGACATCAATCTAGCAGACTCCTGTGTAACAACACGCCTCCGCCGCGGCCTTCGCGGTGCCCGGGGGCGGCGCGGCGCGAGCTTGCGCGGGGCCTGCACGGTTCGCAGGCCGCACGTACACTCTGCGGCCATTTGGTATAGA
>JAJZVU010000010.1 GCA_021845505.1 Pseudomonadota bacterium
ACCCCCCGCATCCTTGAGCATGATGCTGTCCACGCGCCCGCGCCGCACCAGCTCGCGCGCCGTGTTCACGTACAGCTCGTCGGTGTGCACCGGACTGACGCTGTACGACAGCGCGCCGAAGGTGCGCACCCCCAGGCGACGGGCCACGTCGGTGGACGCCAGCATGTTGTCCACGTCGTTGAGTCCGTCGAAGCAGCCCACCACCCGGAAACCGTTGGCCACCAGCCGCTCGACCCACAGCTCGATGATGTCGTCGGGCATGACGTCGAAGGCGACGATGTTCTTGCTGCGCACCAGCGCGCGCAGCGGCGTCTTGCGCACCTTCTCGCGCATCAGCCTGACCCGCTGCCACGGGTCCTCCTTCAGGTAGCGCACGCAGACATCGAACTGGATGGTTCCGGCGAGGTCGATCTGGTCGAACCCGCACTCGTCGAAGACCTCGGCCACCGGCAGCATGTGGGCGGTGGTCATGCGGGTCGCCCACAGGCACTGATGGGCGTCGCGCAGCGTGGTATCGATGATTCCTACCGATTTCATGGAGTCTCCGTGGGAGTGCGCGACGGGTCGGGTCACTTGGACGTGAAGCCCCCGTCGACATACAGGGTCTGGCCGGTGATGAACTCGCCGGCGCGCGAGGCCAGCAGCAGCGCGACTCCGTGCAGGTCCTCGGCGCGTCCGTTGCGGCCGACCATGGTGCGGGTGGCCAGCTCGGCGACCACCGCGGGCTGCGCGGTGATCGACGCGGTCAGCTCGGTCGGGATGTAGCCCGGAGCGATGGCGTTGCACAGCACGCCGTCGGCCGACCAGGCCTCGGCCATCGCGCGGGTGAGCTGCACCACCCCGCCCTTGCTGGCGCCGTAGGCCACGCTGTTGGGAAAGGCGCGCACGCTCTGCAGCGACGCGATGTTGATGATCCGCCCCCAGTGGCGCTCGCGCATCGCCGGCACCAGGCATTGGGCGAGCATGAAGGGCACGCTCAGGTTCAGCCGCAGCGTGCGCTCCCACACCTCCGGGGGGGTCTGCAGCGCCGGCATGCGCGGGTTGATCCCCGCCGCGTTGAGCAGGATGTCGGGAGGGCCGAAGGGTCCCGCGGCGCGCTGCGCGATGTCGGCGAAGCAGCCGCTGTCGAGCAGGTCGCAGGCCAGCACCGCGGCGCTGCCGCCTTCGGCGCCGATGGCCTGCAGCGTGGCGTCGAGCTGGGCCTGGCGGCGCGCCAGCAGCAGCACCTTGGCCCCGGCCTTCGCGAAGGCGCAGGCCAGCGACTGGCCGATTCCCGACGAAGCGCCGGTGACCAGCGCGACGCGGCCGCGGATGTCGAACAGATCGTAGGGATTTTCCATCGCAGGGCAGGGAGAAGGCACGGGGTTGCGGTCGCCGCCGGGGCTCGCTCAGGCGCGGGCCCATCCCGAGCCGAAGCGCGGGTCGCGCGCGGCCACCAGGGTGCCGTCGCTGCGGCAGGTGATCGCCGAGGCAGGACCGTAGTACTCGGCGGTGTCGATGCGGCGCGCACCCGGCAGCAGGTCGAGCAGCTCGGCCTCGCATTCGGGCTCGCCGGCCATGCTGGTCGACACCCGCGGCAACGCCAGGGCCTGCTCGAGATCGGCCGCGTAATGCACCCGATCGACGATGGCCTGCAGCACGATCGCCGGGATGCGGTGGCCGCCGGGCGAACCGACGACATGGCGTGTCGAATCGGGCTCGCGGAAGAACACCGGGCACAGGTTGGTCAGCGGCTGCACGCCACCGCCGCGGCGATCGGCCGCGTACAGGTTCGCGCCGCAGTTCAGCAGCAGTCCGGTATCGCGCGCGACCAGCGCGGAGCCGAACCACAACGGCCCGTGGGTGAAGGTGCAGGCCACCAGGGTGCCGTCGGCATCGGCCGCGCACAGATGGGTGGTGTGCTGGCTCGGCGCGACCAGCGGCTGCCAGTGCGCCAGCCGCTGCTTCCACGCCGCGGCCAGCGCGTCGACCACGGTGCGCAGGTACTCGGCGCCGCGCGCTGCGCCGAGCCGCGAGGGCTGCAGCGCTTGCAGCGCCCCGGCCAGCACGCCGAAGGCCGAGCCGGTCGGATCGGCGCCGTGCACCTGGACGCCATGGTGCTCGACCGCTTGCGCGGGCTCCACGCGCACCCCATCGCCCGCCAGGTCGGCGACGTCGAGCGCGCCGCCGGCGCCGCGCACGCTGGAGCAGATCGCATCGGGCAAGCCGCCCTCGCGCCAGCCCGCCAACCCGCTCCGGGCGAGCAGCCGCAACACCTCGGCCACCGGCTCCACGCGCAGGCTCTGGCCTTCGCGGCAGGGTCGGCCGTCGCGGAAATACAAGTCCTGGAAGTCCTGCGAAAGCGTACCGTGCACGCTGGAGGCCCAGCGCAGCGCGCGCGCCAGGTCGGGCGACACCGCGTAGCCCTGCGAGGCCAGCGCGATGGCCGGAGCGAACAGGTCGGCCATCGGCAGGCGCGCCCCCGCGGCGTGGGCGGCGAACAGCCCGGGCACCACCGCCGGCACCGAAACCGACGCGCCGCCGTGGACGAAGGGCTCGATCCGCGGCGCCTGCTGCAACTGCCGCGGGTCGAAGGCGGCGGGCACCGAGGTGTTGAAGTGCACGCACTGCGGCACCGCGAAGCGCGGCGAGTCGACGACCATGTAGCCGCCGTAGCCGGCCAGCCCGCAGTTGGCCGGGTCGACCACGGTCAGTGCCAGCGCCGTGGCGATCGCCGCGTCGATGGCGTTGCCGCCGTGGCGCAGAGCGAAGGCCCCGGCGTCGGCCGCCTCCTGCCGGGAGGCGACGACCACTCCTCGCGCGCCGACCTGAAGGGTCATCGCCTGCTCCCGATCAATGGAAGTTCAACTGCTTCTCGGCCTTGTCGAGGTCGCTGTAGTCCAGGTAGGTCTTCAGCCAGGCGTCGGGATCCTTGGCGTACTTGGCCGGAATCTTCCCGCTTTGCGCCAGGGTCTTGAGGATGATGGCCGAGGACGGCATGTCGACCCGCGGCGAGGTCACCCCGACCGACTTCATCGCCTGCAGCACGATCGGCACGGCCTTCGGATTGCGCATCTTCTGGGCGACGATCTTGGCCACGTCCATTTCGGGATGGGTCTTGATGTACTGCATGCCCTCGAGGGTGGCCTTGACGAAGCGGTAGGCGACATCGGGATGCTGCTTCATCATCGCCGGGCTGGCGATCAGTTCCAGGCTCTCCGCGTTGTGCAGCGGCGGGCGCTGGGCGATGTAGTGCAGCCCCTTGCCCTGCGACAGCGCGGTGGCGGCCGCCGGCTCCCACGAGATGAAGGCCTGGATCTCACCCTGGCGGAGCATCACCGGGAACGAGGTGACGGTGCCGTAGACATGCTCGAACTTGATGTGCTGGGTCTTCTCGACATAGGTCAGGATGGCGTCCTGCACCACGCCGATTCCCGGGCTGCCGACCTTCTTGCCGTTGAGATCCTTCCAGTCCTTGATCGAGTCCAGGCCGACCAGCGGGGCGTTGTACTTGGTCACCGACATCAGCATCTTGAACTGCTGGCCGCGGGCGGCCATTTCCATGAACGGCGCCAGGCCGCCGACGACGAAGTCCAGGCTGCCGTTGGCGAACTGCAGCAGCGCCTCGGGCCCGTTGTTGAAGGTCTTGCGCTCGATGCGGATGCCTTCCTTGGCGTAGTAGCCCTCGTGCTGGGCGACCCAGATGTTGGCGTAGTCGACCTCGGAACCGACCTCGTCGCCCAGGGTCACCGTGATCATCGGCCGCTTGGCCGGGGCGCTGGCGGCGGACGCCGCGGGAAGGGTGAAGGCGCAGGCCAGCGCGGCCGACGCGATGAACACGCTCTTGCTGATGGCTTTCATGGGTCTCCTCCTGTGGTACTGACGGGCTTGCAAGCGAAGCGGCGGAACCGCCGTCTCAATTCACCGCCTCCCGCGTGGCCGCCGCGGACAGTTCGCTGAGCAGTCCCGCGCACTGGGCGCGCAGGGCGGTGAAATCGGGATGCAGAAGGTCGCGCGGCCGGGGCAGCGTGATCTCCAGGTCCAGCTTGAGGCGCGCGGGCTTGGCCGACAGGATGATCACCCGGTCGCCGAGGAAGATCGCCTCCTCCAGGTTGTGGGTCACGAACACCACGGTGCGCTTGCGGCGCTGCCAGATGTCCAGCACTTCCTGCTGCATGCGCTCGCGCGTCGGCTGGTCGAGGCTGACGAAGGGTTCGTCCATCAGGATCAGGTCGGCGTCGGTCGCGAACGCGCGCGCGATGGCCACGCGCTGCTTCATGCCGCCGGAGATCTGGTGGGGGTAGTAATGCCGGAAGTCCTGCAACCCGACCACCGAGATGATGTCGTCGACCACCCGGCGCATTTCGTCGCGGGGCTTTTTCTTGACCTTCAACCCGACCTGGATGTTCTGCTCCACCGTCAACCAGGGCATGGTCGACGGCTCCTGGAACACCAGCGAGATGTTGTGCTTCTTCGGGTTCGCCGGTTCGCCGCGCACCAGCACGTGGCCGCTGGTCGGGCGCTGCAGCCCCGACATGATCTCCAGCAGCGTGGTCTTGCCGCAGCCGCTGGGGCCGCAGACGCAGAGGAACTCGTTCTCGTGGACGTCGAAGTCGACGTTCTCGTGGACCTTGAAATCCCCGTATTGATGGGATTCGCGTACCGCGACCATGACGCGGGAACCGACGCCTTCCTGCATGATGCGCATCCTTGGGTTGGAGCCTGCGGGCTTACAGCGACACCTGCCAGCGCCAGCGGAACAGACGCTTCTCGGCGAGCAGGATGACTTCGTTGAACGCAAAGCCCAGGAAGCCGATGAGGATCATCGCGACCACCACCTCGGGGATCTGGAGGATTTCCGAGTAGTTCACCATCATGCGGCCGAGGCCGAGGGAACTGCCCCCGGTCAGTTCGGCGGCGACGATGGTCATCCAGGCCGTTCCGAGCCCGACCCGCATGCCGGCCAGGATGTCGGGGAGCACCGACGGCACCACCGCGTGCAACAGGATGTAGAACTTGCTGGCGCCGTAGACCTGCAGCACCTTGCGGTGGATGTTCTCCACCCGCCCGACCCCGACCATGGTCGCGGTGAAAATGGGGAAGAACGCGCCGAGGAAGATCAGGAAGGCGTAGCGGGTCATCCCGGTGAAGAAGATGATGGCCAGCGGGATCCAGGCGATCGGCGGGATGAAGCGGAAGGGCTCGATGACCACCCGGGTGCTGACGTACCACGACTTCTTCACCCCGAACAACAGCCCGATCGGGATTCCCAGCACGGCGCCGAGACCGAAGCCCAGCAGCAGGCGCGCCAGGCTGGCGTCGATGTTCTGCATCAGCGTGTGGCCGAGCAGGTCGCCGTGCAGCGCCAGATGGACGAAGGCGTGGACGATGGCCATCGGCCCGGGGAAGTACGGCGAGGCGATGCGATCGGACGCGAACTCCCACACCACCAGCGTGACGGCCAGCGACAGCAGGTTCAGCCCCAGCGTGCGCGCTCGCGCCGGCAGCGTGGTCCGGGGCTTGGGCCGCGCTGCGGCGGCCGGCTTGCCCGGCGGGACGTCCTGTGCCCGGGCTGCGATCGGGGAATGGTTGGACATGGCCTGCTGGTCTCCTCTGGCGGGTGCCACGATCGGGGCGCCCGTCTTGTCTGCTTGTCTGTTTGTCGACATTCAGTCGGAATCGAACCGTTACCGGCGGATGCTAACCGAGCTGCCGAGCTAGGTAAACTACATCATGTGGATGACATGGGCATCCGGGGACACGAATGTACCCCGCGCCCCGCGCAGGCGCAAGACGTCGGCGCGCGCGCCTTGCGGGGGCGCGACAGTCGGTCGCTGCAGGGGGGATCGCGGCGGGGCGGCGGCGGGCGCCGCTTGCGCTCAAGCGCGTGCGGCCAGGCGCCCGCCGTCGATCGCCCGGGGTCGTGCGGCCGCGGTCAATGGATGCGCCACTGCACCACGGTGTTCAGCCCCGCGCGGCTGAACAGCAGCGGGCTGCCCGGGGTCTGGGTCTGCTCGGTGCTGCCGTACGCCGGCAAGGCCGTGCCGGACAGCGAGATGCTGGGCGAATACGGCTTGCCCTCGCCCAGGCTCAGGTCCGCCGTCACGGTCTGGGAGGTGAGCGTTCCCTTGACCAGCACGTAATGGGTGATCGGCGTCGTGGGAAAGGCCCCGTTGTTGAGGGAGAAGAAGTCGTAGTAGCCCTCGCCCTGGATGTTGCAGGCCTGCGCCCCGGCGCTGGGCGGTACGTAGGCCGGGACCACCAGCACCCCGTCGACCACGACCGGAAGGTCGGTGATGGTCGCGCTGGCCTGCAGGCTGGTCGGCTGGCTCGCCGACGTCGATCCCGACGACGATCCCGACGACGAGGCGGCGGTCACCGGGCTCCAGGTGCCGCTGCCGTAGCTGTACGCGTTGCCCGGTGCGCTCGCCCACAGCGGACTCCAGCCGGCGCTGTTGATGCCGAACACCGTGATGGTGTCGGTGCTGGTCGCCCACAGGTAGGGTTGGCTGCCCAGTTCCTGGTAGCCGACGAACTGCACGGCCTTCAGGTCCTCGGTCGAGCCCAGCGACGCGATGTTGCCGACGTCGGTGGACGCGCTGCCGGTGAAGGACATGGAATAGACCTTGCCGTCGGAGGTGCCGAAGAACAACACCCCGGAGTTGGGGTCGTAGAACACATTGCTGGTGACGTAGTTGCCGCTGCCGATCCCGGCCGTCGTGGCCGGGATGGTCGCCGAGGTCGAGGCGCCGGTGGCGACGTTGAACTCGACCAGCGTGGTCGCGGTGGCCCCGCTGCTGGTGGCGTTGACCACGAAGGCGCCGTACTGGCTGCCGCCGATGCTGGCCACCGTCGGCGCCTGGCGCTGCGGGTAGCTCAGGCTGCCGCTGGGCAGCGCCGTGGTGTTGCTGGGCATCGGGGTCTGCGGAGCAGCGAAGGTGGTGACCACCTTCGACGGCGCGCCGTTGGAGTCCAGCGCGAGGTCATACCAGAGGGCGCCGCCCTGCGCGCTGCCGACGACATAGGTGCCCCACGTGGTGGTCTGCGTCCCCGAGGTCGAGGTGCTGGTGGTCGACGCGTCGGCCACCGCGAACTTGCCGGCGAAGTTGTCCTGGTACGGCCAGCTGGTGTAGTTTTGCAGCTGGCTCACGAAGGACCTGGGCATCCAGCCCCAGTTCAACGCGCCCGTGGACGCGTCGACCGAATACAGGAAACCGTCGTCGTTGGTGAACAGCAGCGCCGCCGACCGACCGGCCTCGTTGACCGCGTAGCTGCTGTAGCCTTTGAGAGACAGCAGGCTGGGATCGTGCGGGGGCATCAGCAGCGACGCGTAGTCGCCCGCGGAGAACTGGTCCAGCAGCCAGCCGACCTGGCGCGAGCCCAGATACGGAGCGGTGCAACCGGTCGGCGTGGGGGAGTAGGCGACATTCGGGTCGACCGTGTAGTTGACAATGGTCGCGGTGTCGGGAACACAGGTGCTCGGCGTGCCCAGCGCGAAGGCCGTGGTGTCCAGAGTCGACAGCGACACCACCGCCGAGCCGTCGGCGGCGGTCGAGTACAGGTGCTGGCTGCGGTTGGCATCGCTCATCAGCTTGCCGGCCTCCCAGGTGGCCGAACTCGCCGGAGTGCCATTGGCGTCCAGGCTGTAGGCGTCGACGTAGCCGGCGATCGGGCTGGGGTTGCTGGTCAGGGTATAGAGCAGGCTGCCCGAGGTCACGGTCAGCGGCGCGACCGGCGAACCGATGGTGCGCGCCGCCGGAGTGGCCTCGAAACAGGTGATCTCGTGCACGTTGGTCCCGCCACCGGTCGACCCGCCGAAGCCGAACAGGTAGCTGGTCGGCGGAGTCCCGCTGGAGTCGGAAATCTGCACCTGGTTCATCACCTGCTTGAACTGCAGTTGCCCGGTGGTCGAGTCGACCGCGTTCCCGTAGTCGTAATAGAAGGACAACAGTCCGTTGGAGGTCACGATCACCTTGTAGGTGATCGCGGTCGCCTGGCTGCGGCTGGTGGCGCTCTCGTTGGAAATCGGCCTGCTCGACGGCAACGTGACCACCGACGCGGGAATCACGCTGTAGTCGGGGATCGCGGTACCGGTGTCGTACGGCGAGCTGGGCAGCGCATACTGCGAATAGTCCCAGACATACCCCGAGGTGCAGGTGTTCTGCACCGCCTGGGTCTGCAGCGCCGCGCTCAGCGACGAGGGGTAGTCGTTCGGATAGGCGCTGCTGAGGTCGGCATAGCCGACGCTGTAGCCGGTGCTCGAGGTCGTGCTGCAGGTGACCCGGGTGGAGGTTTGCGTCCAGTGGCCCTTGCCGCCGTAGTACTGGTACTTGTAGAGGTAGCTGGGCGAGCCGGTGCAGGTGTCGTTCAGGCCGCGCTGGGCGAAATACGAACTGGGGCCGCTGGAATTGTTCTTCGACTGCACCGGCGGGTAGTAGTCGGAACCGTACTGGGCCGTCAGGTCGGTGTAGCTGGTGGCGGGCACCTGCACGGTGGTGCAGCTGTCGTAGGCCGTGGTGGTCTGCACCGCCTGCGGGCTGGTCGTCGACGCGGTGTTGTAGTTCCACAGCGTCCCGGTCTTGCAGGTGTTCTGCACCGCGGTCTCGGCGGTCGACGTCGACAGCGAGCTGGGGTAGTACTGCGGGTAGTTGGCGCTCAGCCAGGCCCAGCTGACATTGCCCGGGCCGCGCAGCCCGAACTCGCCGGGGTTCTGGTGGCCCTCGTTGGCGGTGGTCAGCGTCTGGCCGCTGTTGGTGTTGTCGTTGTGGTTCAGGAAGTTGCCGTACTCGTCGATGCCCAGCCCGATGTACCCGCCGATCATCCCGTTGTACGGCGAGTTGGTGTTGGAACAGCTGTAGCCCAGGCTGCCTCCGAAGGCGCCCAGGTCGCCCTGGGCGAAATACCCGTTGCTCGACAGGTAGCTGCTGCCCGCGGCGTACTGGCTGGCATCGATCAGGTAGAAGCCGATTCCGTCGGCGCCCGGGTTGACCCCGCCGTCGCTGCTGGTGTAGTAGGAATTCCCGCCGTAGGTGTAGGTGGTGAAGGTGACCTGGATGCCCTGGTTGGCCGAAAAGGGCACGGTGGAAATGATCGCCCCGCTTTCATTCGTGCTCTGCCCTCCGCCGTTGGTCAGGCGCAGCGCCCCGCTACCCACTGCGTCCGCCTGGGTTCCGCTTGAAGGCAGACCGACCAGCGGCAACTGGGAATTCTTGTTGGTCGGGTTGTAGCCCGCCGGCTTGGTGGTCCCCGACGGCCAGGCCTTGTAGTAATCGTCGCCCACGCAGGCCGGAATGCCGATGCCGGTGCTGCTGACCGTGGTGTTCGAGTCCCCGGCGGTCAGGCACGCGCCGCCGATCGCCACCCAGGGGTTGGTGGCCAGGTCGCCGGTGAAGTTGTCCTGCACGATATTGGCCACCTGCGCCTGGCTGGCGGCCATCGGCGCCAGCAGCGCCGACAGCAGCGCAGCCGCGCGCAGCCAGGCGAAGGGGTGGGACGGCTGTCGATCCATGGACGTGCCTCGCTTGCTGCCGGGTCGCGGTGGCGCGCTCAGCGCACGCACAGCTTGTAGACCGCCTCGGTGTCGGTCGTCACCTGCTGGCGCGCGTCCAGCGTATGCACCCAGATGTCGTAGTAGACCGCGGTCAGGCCCTGGGTGTTGCAGGCCTGACTGTCGGTGCGCCCGGTGGGTTGCACGAACACCCAGGCGGTCTGGCTGATGTTCGAGGGCGAAGCGGTGGTCAACGTGGCCTGCGCGCAGGTGTCGCTGGTGGTCGACCCGCTCATGCAGGTCGACCAGTAGGCGGCGGTCGGCGGCTGGGCATCGGCGGCGCTGATATCGAGGAACCAGGCCTTGCCCTGGGCGGAGATTTCCAGCGGGGCGTTGACCGCGGTGGTGCCGATCTGCGAGACGATCCACTGCAGCGCCAGGTCGCTGGCCTGGGTGTTCTTCTGGCGTTCGCTGAAGCGATCGGTCAGCGTGGTGTCGGTCACCCCACTGCGCAGCGCGAACAGCGCGCCCAGGAAGATCAGCAACAGCGCGATCAGCGTGTAGATCAGGATCGCCCCGCGCTGGGCGGGCGGGCGACGGGACCGGCTCAGTTCCATGTCGTGTCCCTCAGCTGCACGATCACCGTGCTGACCTGGAAGTGGCGGTGCGCCTCGGCCGCCGACACCGCGTAGTCGCTGAAGGAGTCGACCAGCTTCGATCCGCTGGCCGGCTCGGGAATGCTGATGCTGGCCGGTGCGGTGTAGCCGCGGTCGTCGTACAGGCTGCGGGTGACCACGGCCAGCGCGACCGAGACCACCTGGTCGGTCGCGGGATTGACGTCCGACCATTTCTTGAAGCTCGGCGCGGTGCCCGCCGCGGCTCCCTGCGGCACGGTGCCGAACAGCGCCTGCAGGCTCACCACGCCCGGGGCGATCGCGTCGCTTTCGATCAGCTGGTCGGTCAGGCCGCTGTACTCGCTGCGCATCAGCACCGGGTAGCCGCTGCTGTTGTCGATCCAGTATTCGTCGATGTGCATCGCGTCCTGCGAGGCACCGAGGTCGATGACCCGCGCATGCTGCAGTTGGCCGACCCCCAGCGTGCCGTAGCTGCTGGGAATCTCGGCGCCGAAGCCGCTGTAGCCGCCGCTGGGCATGTAGGTCCCGCCCGGGGTGCTGGTCATCGAGCCGGTTCCGATCGAGGAGATCGGCACCCGCATGCACACCAGGCCGCCTTGCATCGGCACCTGCAGCAGCGCCATGTCGCCGGCCGTCAGCCCGCTGACGGTACTCAACTGCAGCTGTCCATCGGCCATGGTCGCGTTCGACCAGCTGCCGTAGGCCGCGGTGGCGATCGGCGCCGGCAGCAAGGTGCCGCTGGTATCGCCGACGACATACTGGGGCACCGAGGGTGCGGCGGCGGTGAGCAGCACGTCGGTGGCGATTCCCGAGCTCGCCGAAGGATAGGTCGGGGAGTCCGCCGCGGGCTGCGAAGCGGTCGCGAAAGGCAGCGCGGTGCCGTGGGTCTGGGTCTGTGCCCACACCGGGTAGACGGTGGGCCCCTGGCCGCCGAGCGCGGAGTCCTGGGTCAGGGTCAGCGCGCACTGCGACTGCGCGGCGCCGAGCATGAAACCCGCGCTGCCGACGTCGCGTGTCAGCAGGGTCAGCATCGCCCGCACGTTGTTGTTCAGCGCTCCGAGGGTCGCGGCATTCTGGTTGCTGCTGGTCGAGAACTCCAGCACCCCGAGCACCGACAGCGACAGGATCAGCGCCACCGCGAGCGCGACCATCAGCTCGACCAGGGTCACCCCGGCCTGGCGCAGCACGCCGGGCTCAACTGTGGATACCGATCTGCGCATGGAAGGTCTGCGAACGTTGGACCGAGCCGTCGGTCCAGGACAGGACCGCGGTGATGCCGCAACTCTGCGACGAGCAGGCGTTGCCCAGCGCGTCGTTGCCGGGGGTGACGCTCACCGACAGGCTGGGCACCGCGGTCTGCGCCTGGGTCAGCCAATCCTGCAGCGCAGTGGTGGGCATGTTGCTGGGGACGCTGACCCCGGAGACGCTGAGGGCGGACAGGCCGCCCTGGTCCTCGGCCAGCACCGCCATCAGGCTGTCGGCCGCCGACTGCACCGCGATCACCGTCTGGTTCTCGAAGGGCGCCGGCGCGGCGCGCACGTACAGCGCGGCCAGCCCGAGCAGGCCGAAGGAAAAGATCAGCAGCGACACCAGCACCTCGATCAGGCTGGCGCCGCGCTGGCGAGGGTGCGGGCGGGGGTCAGGACGCATGGCTCGGGTTGGCCACGATGCTGCCGGAGGCGAAGACCTGGAAGGACGACACCGAGCGGCCGTTGCTGTACTGCACGATGCCCACCGGAGCGCCGGTGACGATGCCGATGGAGTTGAAGCTCAGGGTCGACTGGCAGCTGGCGCTGGTGCCGCCGGTGGCCGTGAGGCTGCAGGCCACTCCCGGGTCGTCGGCCTGCAGCTGGCTGGCCGACAGCGAATGGGCGGCCACCGTGCTGCCCTTCACGCTGGTCGTCCACGAGCCGTCGGCGGCCAGCTTGATGGTCACCGGCGACTGGCCGGACAGCGCCTGTCCCTGCGCCCAGGCCATGTCCTGCGCGAACTGGTTGGTGACATCGCTGCCGTGCTGGCTTTGCAGCAGGCCGACGAACGACGGCACCGCGACCGCCAGCAGCACCGCCATCACCACCAGGGTGAGCAGCAATTCGACCAGCGTGAAACCAGCCTGCGACCCCCGCCGGCGCCGCCACCCCGCCGACAGGCGTTCACTGCACCGCACAATCGCCCTCCTGGTCGCGGGTCCAGCAGCTCGAATTGCCGGCCCAGCCGCTGCGCGTACTGGTCGTGGCTGCGCTTCCGGCGCTGCTGAGGCTGAAGCTCAGGCCCTGCGCCGGGCCGATTCCGGTCGCGGTGATCTGGTAGGTGGGCGGCGGACCGCTGGCCGATGTGCAGGTGATCGGGAAGAACGGAGCCGACACCGGATTGGCGCAACTCGTCGGGTAGGCCTCGTTGTCCTGGGCATACTTGCGCAATTCCTGCGCCTGCTGCATCAACGCGTCCTGCGCGGCGTGCATATACCCTCGCAGCACGTAGTTGTTGTAGGCGGGTATTGCGATCGCAGCGAGAATCACAATGATCGCGACGATGATCATCAATTCGATCAATGTGAAGCCGCGCTGACCGGTCGATTCCGCCATCTGTAAAGTCCCGCGTGGCCGGACGACATGCCCGGCAAAACGCCCCCGTCGGGCCGATGCGGCCCGTTACATGCGGGACATTAGCTGTTTTTCGGCCGTCAATCCAGCAACAAACCGGCATTCCTGCCGCAAAGCTGCCGGGCCATGGTGTTTTGGAGACACCCGGCCGACGCCGCGCGACGGCCGTTCAGGCGCGCGCGACGATCACCACCTCGGCGCCCTGGGCAAACGAATGCACCTGCGCCGGCATCCCGACCGATTCGAAGGCCTGCACGATTTCCTGCGGGCGCAGGAGGTGGTTTCCCTGCACGTGCTCGGTCAGGTTCTGGAAAGCCATGCGCTGGTAACCCGGCTCGCGCAGCGCGGCGCGCTCGCCGGGCCATGCGGGTTCCCACACCATCGCGTAGCCGCCGGGCTTGAGGTTGGCGCGCAGCCAGCGGAACAGCGCGTCGGGATCCCTTTCCCAGACATGGTGCAACGCGCGGTTCATCGCGATCAGGTCGGCCGGCTCGGGCAACTGCAGCTCGTGGATGTCGCCCTGCACGAAGCGCAGCCGTGCGCCCAACCCCTCGTCCTCGGCGAGTCGGCGCGCCTGCTCGATGTTCTGCGCGAAGCCGTCGATCCCCAGCCCGCGCAGCCCGGTGCAGCGCCGCGCCAGCGCCCGCAGGTACCAGCCGTTGCCGCAACCCAGGTCGACCGCCAGCCCGCCGCGCGAGTCGACCTCGCCGAACGCTTCGATCGCCGGGCAGATGGTGTTCTCGAACATCGAGCCGAAATCGGCCTCGAGCATCGGGCCGAACCACGGCAGCACGGTTTCGCGTTCGGCCAGCACCTGCTCGCCCGGGCGCTCGCCGCTGCGCATCAGCGCTGCGGCGCGCTCGGCCATGTGCGCCGACAGCACCGACCGCACCGCGATGGACATCAGCGTGCCGGGCTGGCTGGGGCACATCGCCTGGCCGGCCGCGGCCAGGCGGAACTCCCCGTCCTGCTCGTCCAGGTACCCGAAGGCATACGCGGCGTCGCACCAGCGAAGGACATAGCCGGGGTCCATGCGCGCCGCCGCCGCCAGGCGGGGCGCTGCGGCCGCGCCCAGGCCGTGCAGCGACTCGAACAGCCCGTTGACCACTCCGATATAGGCGACGTTCAGGCTCATCGCTCCCTGCGCCTGCTGGCGCAGCCTGGCGCGAAGTTCGTCGTGGGGTGCTGGGGTGGCGCTCATGGTGCGGGGTCGCTCGGAGTTCTGTCCAGGACCATACTCTAGCGGGCATCGCGAAACGGCGTTGCGCCCTTGCGCCGCCGCTGGAGAATTTGCGATCGGTCAAGACGGGTAGCCTGATGTGTCCTTATGTTCACGGATGTAAGGGAGCCGCGCCGGATCGGGCGCGGCCGCCGCCTGCTGCCGGGAGCCCCCATGATCGACCCGACCGTCGTCGCATTGTCGCGCTGGCAATTCGCCGCCACCGCGCTCTACCACTTCCTGTTCGTCCCGCTGACCCTGGGAATGAGTTTCATGCTGGCGGCGATGGAAACCATCTACGTCACCACCGGCAAGCCCATCTACAGGCAGATGGTCGACTTCTGGGGCAAGCTGT
Organism: Pseudomonadota bacterium; assembly: GCA_021845505.1. GTDB lineage: Bacteria > Pseudomonadota > Gammaproteobacteria > Burkholderiales > Burkholderiaceae_C > Thiomonas_A. The sequence continues at coordinate 14,279 of JAJZVU010000010.1, forward strand.
TCCTGATCAACTTCGCGCTCGGCGTGGCCACCGGGTTGACGATGGAATTCGAGTTCGGAACCAACTGGTCCTTCTATTCGGGCTTCGTCGGCGACATTTTCGGCGCGCCGCTGGCCATCGAGGGCCTGATGGCCTTTTTCATGGAGTCGACCTTTATCGGCCTGATGGTTTTCGGGTGGAAACGCCTGAGCAGGCTGCAGCACCTGCTGGTGACCTACCTGGTCGCGCTGGGCTCGAACCTGTCGGCGCTGTGGATCCTGGTGGCCAACGGCTTCATGCAGGACCCCCAGGGCGCGCATTTCAACCCGGTGACCCTGCGCATGGAACTCAGCAGCCTGCCGGCGCTGATCTTCAGCCCCGACGCCCAGGACAAGTTCGTCCACACCAGCATCGCCGGTTATGTCACCGCGGCGATTTTCGTCTGCGGAATCAGCGCCTGGTACATGGCGCGGGGCCGGCATCTGGAACTGGCCAAGCGCTCGTTCCGCGTCGCCGCACTGTTCGGGGTGCTGGCCAGCCTCGGGGTGATCACCCTGGGCGATGCGCTGGGATTCATCGGCGCGCAGGCCCAGCCCTCGAAACTGGCGGCGATGGAAGCCATGTGGAAGACCGAAAAGGCCCCGGCGCCGTTCAATGTCATCGCCTGGCCTTCGCAAAGCCAGCACCGCAACCTGTTCGCGCTGCAAGTTCCCTATGTGCTGACCCCGCTGCTGACCCACAGCCTGGACCGGCAGGTGCCGGGGATCGAGGACATCGTCGCCGACAACGCCAGGCGGGTGCGCAACGGCATCCCGGCGGTGCAGGCGCTGCGCGTGCTGAGCAAGGATCCGGGCAACGCCCAGGCGCTGGCGCAGTTCGACGCCCACCAGAAGGACCTGGGCTACGGCTTCCTGCTGCAGCGCTACGCACCGGACGGCGATGTCGCCCAGGCCACCCCCGAGGACATCCAGAAGGCGGCCTGGGACACCATCCCGAATGTGTTCGCCGAATTCTGGGCCTTCCGGCTGATGGTGGGCTTCGGCCTGCTGATGCTGGGGTTCTTCGTCATGGCCACCATCTACACGGTGCGCAACGAGGTGCACCGGCAGCGATGGTTCCTCCAGCTCGCGCCGTGGATGATCCCCATCCCCTGGCTGGCCTGCGAGATGGGCTGGATCACCGCCGAGGTCGGGCGCCAGCCGTGGACGGTGTACGGACTGCTGCCCACCTGGATGAGCGCCTCCACCCACAGCGTGGGCTACATGGCCTTTTCCCTCATCGGCTTCGTCACCTTGTACACGGTGTTCATCGCCGTCGAGATGTACCTGATGGTGCGCTTCATCCGCCTCGGACCGCAGCAGCATGGGGGCGGCCGGGCGCCGACGCCGCTGCCGGGCCATGGCGGGGGGTTGGCGGCCGCCGGGACGATGATGCGCAGGGAGGATTGATCATGGACCTGTACCTGGGATTGAAGGTGCTGTGGTGGCTGTTGCTGGGCGTGCTGCTGATGGGCCTGGCGATCATGGTCGGAATGGACATGGGGGTCGGCACGCTGCTGCGCTTCGTCGGCCGCAACGACACCGAACGTCGGGTCTGCCTGAATGCCATCGGTCCGCATTGGGACGGAAACCAGGTGTGGTTCATCCTCGGCGGAGGAGCGATCTTCGCGGCCTTCCCGTTGATCTACGCCACCGCGTTCTCCGGGCTGTACATCGTGATGCTGCTGCTTCTGTGGACCATGATCGTGCGGCCTCTGGGTTTCGAGTACCGCAGCAAGATCGCCTCCCCGAAGTGGCGCGATGTCTGGGACTGGGCGCTGCTGGTCAGCGGCGCGGTGCCGATGATCGTCTACGGCGCCGGCATGGGCAACATGCTGCTGGGCGTGCCCTTCCACTTCGAGTGGGACCTGCGCTCCTACTACACCGGCAGCTTCATCTACCTGCTCAACCCCTTCGCGGTGCTGTGCGGGCTGCTGTCGCTGGCGCTGTCGATCCACATGGGGGCGTCGATGCTGATGGGCCGCGCCGGCGGCGCGATCGCCGAGCGCTCGCGCACCGCGGCCTCGGGCGCGCTGGTGGTCGGGCTGCTGGTGTTCACCGTGTGCGGCATCTGGGTGGCGTCGATGCCGGGCTACGTGCTGCAGGGCGGCCCGGCGCCAGCCGCCGCGCAGACCCCGCTGCAGCAAAGCGTGTCCATCCAGGCCGGGGCCTGGCTGGGCAATTACCGCGCCCATCCTCTGCTGTGGATCGTTCCGCTGCTGGGCTACGCCGGCATGCTGCTGGGGCTGCTGGCCATGCGCCTGCGCCGTCCGGTGCTCGCCTGGTGGAGCGGGGCGCTGGCGTGGATCGGGGTCATCGGCACCGCCGGGGTCGCGCTGTTCCCCTTCATGATGCCCTCGAGCAGCGTTCCCGCGCAAAGCCTGACGGTGTGGAACGCGGTGTCCAGCCAGACCACCCTGCTGTGGATGACGGGCTTCGCGCTGGTGTTCGTTCCACTGATCCTGTGGTACACCAGCTGGGCGTTCTGGGTGATGCGCGGGGTGGTCGATGCCGGTGAGATCGAGCACGACGAACACGCCTATTGAACCGGGAACGACCATGAAGACCTTCGGACAGTTCGTGCTCTACCTGGTGATCGCGCTGCTGGCCATCGTGCTGGGAGTGGTGCTCGGCGACTACGCCCCCTGGTACTTCGCCTGGCTGGTCGGCACGGTGATGCTGGTGCTGGTGGCCGCCGCGGGCGGCGCCTGGCTGGACGCCCAGGAAGCCGAGCAGGACGGCTCGGCCTGAGCGCGCGGCGCGACCGCGCCCGCCGACCCTGCCCACCCTGCCGCGCCGGCTGCGTCAGGCGCCTCCCGGCGCCCGCTCCCACTCGGCCACCGGCCCGCGCCAGGCGATGCGCCCCTGCTCGAGCCACGCCACCTCGTCGACCAGCGCGGCCAGAGCGCCCAGCCGGTGGGTGATCAGCAGCACCGTGCGGCCCCGCATCGCCTGCGCCAGCGCCTCGTAGAGTTCGCGCTGGGTCGCCTCGTCCAGCGCCTCGGCGGGCTCGTCGAGCAGCAGCAGCGGGGCATCCTTGAGCAGCGCGCGGGCGACCGCGAGTCGCCTGGCCTGGCCTCCCGACAGCAGCGTTCCCCCCTCGCCCAGCTGGGTCAGGTAGCCGTCGGGAAAACCCAGGATGTCCTCGTGCAGGCGGGCCGCGCGGCAGGCCGCCTGCACCTGTCGCGCATCCGCCTGGGGGTTGGCCAGCAACAGGTTGTCCAGCACACTGCCGTGGAACAGGTAGTCCTGCTGGCCGACGACCGCGAACAGGCTGCGCACGTCGTCGCCGCGCAGATCGCGCAGTTCCTCGCCGCCCAGCGTCACGCTGCCGCGCTGGTACTCCCGCAGCCGGGTCAGCACCTGCAGCAGGCTGCTCTTGCCGGCGCCGCTGGCGCCCACCAGCGCCAGCCGCGAGCCCGCGGGCAGTTCGAGGTCGAGGCCGTCGAGCACCCAGGCCTGCTGCGACGCGTAGCGCATGCCCAGGCCGCGGATGCTCAGGTCGCGCGCCACCCCGAGTTCGCGCGGGTGCCGCGGCTCGGCCACCGGCGGCGGCGTGTCGGCGAGCCCGAACACCCGGCGCGCCGCCGCGAGCACCTCTGCCAGCAGCGCATACGCCGGAGCCAGCGGCGCGATCGCCTCGAAACTGCCCAGCACCCACAGCATGAGCATCGGCAGCTGCTGCGCCGGCATGCGCGCGCTGGCCACCGCGCCACCGACCAGCAGCAACGCACAGCCGGTGGCCAGGTTGGCGCACAGCCCCACCGCGGCGCCGGACAGGCCGGCCAGGTCGCTGAGCCGTCGCTGCTGCCGCAACAGTTCGCCGCTGCCCTGGTCGACCCGCTCCAGCCAGCGCGCCTCGGCGCCGAACAGGCGCAGCTCCAGCGCCCCGGCCAGCGCGTCGCCGGCATCGATGCGAAGCCGGTTGCGCAACTCCAGCGCCTGCGCGGCGGGCACCCGCCCGCGCCGCCAGGCCCGCCACGGCACCGCCACCCCGGCCAGCAGCAGCCAGCCCGCGCTGAGCAGCGCCAGCCAGGGACTGAACCAGGCCAGTGCCGCCAGCATCCCGGTCAGCGCCAGCAGCGCCACGCCCGCCGGCAGCAGCAAACGCAGGTAGGCCTGGTCGAGGGTGTCGATATCGGCCTGCAGGCGGGACAGCCAATCGGCGCTGCGCGACACGTCGAGGTGGCCGGGCGCCAGCGGTTCGATCGCCAGGTACAGCCAGACGCGCAGCCGCGACAGGATGCGCAGGGTCGCCTCGTGGGTCAGCAGGCGCTCGCCGTAGCGCCCGGCGGTGCGCGCGATCGCCAGCGCGCGGATCAGCGCCGCCGGGGTGAAGTAGTCGATCACCGCACCGGCGGCTCCGGCCAGCGCCATCGTCGCGATGAACCAGCCCGACAGCGCCAGCAGCCCGACGTTGGCCAGCAGCGCCAGCAGCGCCACCGCGGCCCCGCCGAGCATCCAGGATCGCTGGCCGGCGACCAGCCGCCACAGCCGCAGCAGGTCGGCGCGGCCCTGGCCGGGGTTCGCGGGCGGCTGGGCCATCAGACCACCTGCTGCCGCGAGCGCTGCAGACGGGCGAAGGCCCCGCCGGCGGCCTGCAGTTGCGCCAGCGTGCCCTGCTCGACCACGCTGCCGCGGTCGAGCACCAGCACCTGCTGCGCCAGCCGCAGGGTCTGCAGGCGGTGCGCCACCAGCAGCACGGTGCGGCCGCGCAGCTCCCGCTCCAGGTTGTCCAGCAGGCGCTGCTGCAGCGGGCCGTCGAGGCTCGCGGTGGGCTCGTCGAGCAGCAGCAGCGGGGCATCGCGCAGCAGCGCCCGGGCCAGCGCCAGGCGCTGCTGCTGGCCTCCCGACAGCCCGGCGCCGCGCTCGCCCAGCAGGGTGTCCAGGCCCTGCGGCAGGGTGTCGACAAACTCCTCGGCGCAGGCCGCGCGCAACGCCCGGCGCAGCGCCTGCGGGTCGGCGTCGGTGCGCGCCAGGCGCAGGTTGTCGGCCACGCTGGCGGCGAACAGGTGGGTGCGCTGCGGGACCATCGCCAGCCCCTGCAGCCAGGCGCCGGGATCGAACTCCCGCAGCGGCCTGCCGTCGACCTCGATGCGTCCGCGCTGCGGCTGCGCCAGCCCGAGCAGCAAGTCGAGCAGCGTGGACTTGCCGGCGCCGCTGGCGCCGACCACCGCGGTCACCTGTCCGGCGGGCACCTGCAGGCTGCAGCCGCGCAGTGCCTGGCGACCGTCGGGATGGCTGAAGTCCACTTGGTCGAAACGGATCGAAGGCGGCCGGCGCGACGGCGCCACGCCGCGCTGCCGCGGCGGGGGCTCGGGCAGGTCGAACACCGGCTGCAGGCGCTGCGCCGCGCCGATGGCATCCATGCGCAGGTGGTAGACCCCGCCCAGCGCGCGCAGCGGAGCGTAGTACTCGGGCGCCAGCAGCAGCACCAGCAGGCCCTGGAAGAAGGGCATCTGCCCCCACAGCAGGCGAAAGCCGATGAGCACCGCGACCACCGCGATGCTCACGGTCGACAGGAATTCCAGCACCACCGAGGACAGGAAAGCCAGCCGCAGCACCTTCATGGTCGCGGCCCGGTAGTCCTCCGACACCTGCTCGACCACCGCGGCCTCGCGCCGGCTCGCTCCCAGCAGGCGCAGGGTGGTCAGTCCCTGCAGGGTGTCGAGCAGGCGCCCCGACAGCCGCGCCAGGCGCAGCCACTGCTGCTGGTTCATGTCCTCGGCGCCGCGGCCGATCAACCACATGAACAGCGGGATCAGCGGCGCAGTGCCCAGCAGGATCAACGCGGAAACCCAGTCGACCCCGAACACCGTGAACAGAATCGCAGCCGGCACCAGCGCCGTCACCCGTGCGGTCGGCAGGTAGCGGGCGTAGTACGCCTCCAGCGCCTCGATTCCGTTGACCAGGCTGTTGAGCAGGTCGCCTCGCTGCTGCCCGCGCAGCCACAGCGGCCCCAGGCGCTGCAACTTGGCCAGCAGGTCGCGGCGCAGCGACTGGCGCAGCGACGCACCGGCCGCGAAGGCCACGCGCTCGGAAGCGCGCACCAGCACGAAACGCAGCGCATACACCGGCAGCAACGCCAGCAACCAGGGCCACAGCGCCAGCGGGTTGCCGCGCCCCTCGACGACCGCCGCGGCAACCCAGGCCAGCAGCGCCGCCTGCAGCACCACCAGCGCCCCCGACAGCGTTCCCAGCGCCACCGCCTGGCGCAGCGGCCGGCGCAGCCGCGGCACGAAGGACTTCAGCCAGGCCTGGGCGGGTGCATCGCGCGAAGGAGTGGGCACAGGGGACGGGGCTGGCATACGGTCGACTGGCTGCCCGCGGGCACGGCCGCGGCAAGCGGCGGCCGGCGCCACCGTCGGTCGGCAGGCGGGCCGGTCCCGCCATTCGACCATGGGTGGCGGTCGGTGCAAAGCCCGTGGTCCACGCGTGGCGGAGGATCGGATGGGGATTTGCGCTGCATCAGCAACGGCCCGGCGCGGCGATCCGCCAGGCCTGCCCGGCACGCGGCCGGCCCGGCGCGGCCGTGCGGCGGCGCCTGCGCGACAATGCGCTCCCATGCGCCCGCTGCAACGCCTCCGCCTGCTGCTGCTGGCCTGCGCGCTCGGCGCGCTGGCGCGGCCCGTGCTGGCCACGCCCCGCGTGGTCCGCGTGGTCACCGACGACAACTATCCGCCCTTCGTCTTTCCCGGCCCGGACGGCAAGCCCCGCGGCTACGACGTCGACCTGTGGAAGCTGTGGCAGCGCAAGACGGGGATCCGCGTCGACTTCAAGGCCGAGCACTGGGCGCGGGCGCAAAGCGCCCTGCTGCAGGGCAGGGCCGACGTCATCGACCTGATCTTCCGCACTCCCGAGCGCGAGCCGCTGTACAGCTTTTCGGCGCCGTCGTTCGAGCTTCCGGTGAGCATCTACGTCGACCACCGCATCGGCGGCATCACTTCGCCGCGCTCGCTGCGCGGCTTCGAGGTCGGGGTCGAGCGCGGCGACGCCTGCGTGTCGCACCTGCGGCAACTGGGAATCGACAGCCTGCGTCTGTACCCGGACTACCAGTCGCTGCTGCGCGCGGCGCGCGCCGGGGAGCTGAAGATCTTCTGCATGGACGACTACCCGGCCGAGTACTACCTGTACCTCGACCGCAGCCAGCTTCGCTACACCCGAGCCTTCACGCTGTACACCGGGCGCTTCCGCTGGGCCGTGCGCAAGGGCGACGCGAGCATGTTCCGCACGGTGGCCGACGGCATGCGGCTGATCACCCCGCAGGAACGCAGGCAACTGGCGGCGAAATGGTTCAAGCCCCCGGTGCGCTTCGCCCACTACGGCCGCTGGCTGGCGCCGGCGCTGCTGGTGCTCGCGCTGGCGACGGCGCTGGTGCTGCTGTGGGTGCGCAGCCTGCGCGCCGCGGTACGCGGCGCGACCTCGGAACTGCGACACCAGGCGCAGCTGGCCGAGGTCGAACGATCGCGGCTGCACGCGCTGATCGAAAGCAGCCCGGACGGCATCTGGCTGAAGGATCCCGATGGCGTCTACCTGGAATGCAACCCCCAGGCGCTGCAGTCCATCGGCAAGACCCGCGACCAGGTGATCGGGCGCCGCGACGTCGATCTGTTCGAGCCGGATCTGGCCGGCCGGATCGCAGCCAGCGACCGCGCGGCCATGCGCGCCGGCGGCGGCAGCCGCAGCGAGGAGAGCCTGCGCGACGCTCGCGGCGAACTGCGCGAACTCGAGGTGCTGAAAATCCCCCTCGGCAGCCCGGCCACCGGGCTGCGCGGCGTGCTCGGGGTGTCGCGCGACATCACCGAACGCCGGCGCATGGAGCAGACACTGCGGCTGTGGGCCGAGGCCTTTCGCAACGCCGGCTTCGCGCTGTCGATTTCCGACGCCCGCAGCAACCGCTACATCGACGTCAACCCGGCCTTCGCCCGGCAGCTGGGTTACACCCGCGAGGAACTGCTGGGACAACCGCTGACCCTGGTCGTGCCGCCGGACATCCTGCCACGCTACCTGCGCAACCGGGAGCGCGCCGACCAGCAGCGGCACGCGGTGCGCGAATCCGAGGTGCTGCGCAAGGACGGCAGCCGCCTGGCCGTGCTGCTGGACATCACCGTGCTGTACGGCGCCGATGGCCAGCCGCAGCAGCGCATCGTCTACACGATGGACATCAGCGAGCGCAGGCGCGCCGAGCAGGAGCTGCGAGTCGCCGCCGCGGCCTTCGAGTCGCAGGAAGGCATCCTGGTCACCGACCGCCGGGGGATCATCCAGAAGGTCAACACGGCCTTCACCCGCATCACCGGCTGGCGTGCCGACGAAGCCATCGGCAGCCACCCGCGGATCCTGCGCTCCGAACACCACGACGCCAGGTTCTACCTCGGCATGGCGCGCGCGCTGGCGCGCCACGGCTACTGGAGCGGCGAGACATGGAGCCGGCGCAAGGACGGCCACCCGTTCCTGGCGCGGCTGGCGATCTCCGCGGTGTACGACGACCAGCGGGCGGTGCTGCACTACGTCGGCACGATGACCGACATCACCGAGGAGCGCGAGGCCAAGCGCACGGCCGAGCGTCTGACCCTGCACGACCCGCTGACCGACCTGCCCAACCGGCGCTACCTGCACGACCTGCTGGGCAACGCCATCGCGCTGAGCGCGCGCAGCGGCGAGTGGGCCGCGCTGTTGATGATCGACCTCGACCGCTTCACCGAGTTCAACAGCCTGCACGGCCACCAGCGCGGCGACCTGGCCATGGCCATGCTGGCCAAGCGCATGCGGCTGGGCTTGCGCGCGGGCGACGTGCTCGGGCGCTTCGCCGGCGACCAGTTCGCGGTGCTGCTCGAGGGCCTGGGCGGCGACGGCGCGCAGGCCGCGCACCGCGCCGGCCGCATCGCCACCCAGCTACGCGACGCCGCGGCGCAGCCCTTCGACCTGGGCGACCGGCACCTGCCGGGAATCGGCGCCAGCGTCGGGGTCAGGATGTTCGGCCCGGCCGACTCCACAGCCGACTGCGACACCCTGCTGGCGCAGGCCGAGGCGGCGCTGCGCCGCGCCAAGCAGGAAGGACGCAACGCCACGCGGCTGTTCGACCCCGGCCTGCAGCGCGAGCTCGACGCCCGCAACCTGCTGGTCGAGGAACTGCGCGCCGCGATCGCCGGCCGGCAATTGCTGCTGCACCTGCAACCGCAGTTCGACCGGCGCGGACGCATCGTCGGCGCCGAGGCGCTGGTGCGCTGGATGCATCCGACGCGCGGCCTGCTCCATCCCGGCAGCTTCATCGGCGTGGCCGAGGACAGCGGGCTGATCGACGACCTCGGCGGCTGCGTGCTGGACCTGGCCTGCGCGCATATCGCCGACTGGTCGCGTCGCGGCGCGCTGCCCGGGGTCAGCCTGTCGGTCAATGTCAGCGCGCTGCAGTTCCGCCGCGACGACTTCGTCGACCAGCTGCTGCACGCGGTCGGCGCCGCGGCGATCGAGCCCGGGCTGCTCAAGCTCGAGCTGACCGAGAGCATGGTGATGGACGACATCGAGCTCGCCGCGGCCAGGCTGGCGCAGATCAAGCGCCATGGCATCCGCGTCTCGCTGGACGACTTCGGCACCGGCAGCTCGTCGCTGTCGTACCTGACCCACCTGCCGCTCGACCAGCTGAAGATCGACAAGTCCTTCGTGCACAACCTTCCGCACAGCCGCAGCGACGCGCTGGTCGCGCAGACCATCGTCGCGATGGCCAAGGGCCTGGGGCTGGAGGTGGTCGCCGAAGGCGTCGAGACCGCCGCGCAGCTGCAATTCCTGCGCGATCACGGCTGCGACCTCTACCAGGGCTACCTGCTCGGGCGACCCGTGCCGGCCGAGGAGTTCATCGCGCTGCCCGCGCTAGCTTTGGGCTGATGCGAGCAGCGGCAGGCGCACCTCGGCCTTGACCTCGCGCAGCACGATGCTCGAGCGCACGTGGGTCACGCCGGGAAGGCGGAACAGCACCTGGTGCTGGAAGCGGTCGTAGCTTTCGATGTCGGGCAGCGCGATGGTCAGCAGGTAGTCGGCCTGGCCGGTGGTCGACAGGCAGCGAACGATCTGCGGCACGGTGACCACGCGGCGCTCGAACTCCTCGACGATGCCCTCGCTGTGCCGGCTCAGGTTGACCTCGGCGACGACCAGCAGTTGCAGCCCCACCTTGCCGCGGTCGACCAGCGCGGTGTAGCCGCGCACCACCCCGGCCGCCTCCAGCTCCTTGATGCGCCTCCAGCAGGGGGTGCTCGACAGTCCGACCCGATCGGCGATCTGCTGCAGGGTCTGGCGCGAGTCGCGCTGCAGTTCCTCGAGGATGCGCAGGCTGTGCTGATCGAGATGAATGGGCTTCGACATCGGCCTTCTCCGGAAAAATTTTTCCAATGGTCGGGAAATCACCGGCCCATTCAGCAAAAATTTTGGCCTCGGCCGGGATTATCGTTCTCCTTCCACGACGAGGCCCGCCATGTCCACCGATGCTCCCGCCACCGCGCCGCCGCGCGCCGACTCCGACGCCCCCGCCGCGCCGCCGCTGCGCGAGGACTACCAGTTGCGCGACGCCCTGCTGGCCAGCCGCGGCCGCGTGCTGCTCAGCGGCACCCAGGCGCTGGTGCGGCTGCTGCTGATGCAGCGCGCAGCCGACGCCGAACAGGGCCTGGACACGCGCGGCTTCGTCAGCGGCTACCGCGGCTCGCCGCTGGGCATGCTCGACCAGGAGCTGTGGCGCGCGCGCGCCGATCTCGACCGCGCCGGGGTGCGCTTCGTGCCCGCGGTCAACGAGGAACTGGGCGCCACCCAGGTGCTGGGCACGCAGCGCGTGGAATCCGACCCCCAGCGCACCGCCGAGGCGGTGTTCGCGATGTGGTACGGCAAGGGGCCCGGGGTGGACCGCGCCGGCGACGCCCTCAAGCACGGCAACGCCTACGGCTCGTCGCCGCGCGGCGGCGTGCTGGTGGTGGCCGGCGACGACCATGGCTGCGTGTCGTCGTCGTTCCCCCACCAGAGCGACCCGGCGATGCAGGCCATGGGCATGCCGGTGGTGGCGCCGTCGAACGTGGCCGAGTACCTGGAGTTCGGCCTCTACGGCTGGGCGCTTTCGCGCTACAGCGGGGCCTGGGTCGGCCTGACGGCGCTGTCCGAGGTGGTGGAGAGCCGCGCCAGCGTCGACCTCGACCTGCTGAGCGCGCGCCGCGTGGCCTGGCTGGACGCCGCCGGCGTGGCCGCCGCCACCGGGCACCAGCCCCCGCCCGACGGGCTGCATTACCGCTGGCCCGACCTGCCTTCGCCGCGCATCGAGACCCGCCTGGCCGCCAAGCTCGACGCCGCGCGCGCGTTCGCGCGGGTCAACAGCATCGACCGCGAGCTGATCTGCGCGGCGCATGCGCGGGTGGGAATCGTCACCTGCGGCAAGGCGCACCATGACCTGATGGAGGCGCTGCGCCGGCTGCAGATCACCCCGCGCATGCTGGGTGACGCCGGAGTGCGGCTGTACAAGGTGGGGCTGTCGTACCCGCTGGAGCCCACGCGGATGCTGGACTTCGCGCGCGGCCTGGACGAACTGCTGGTGGTCGAGGAGCTGGCCCCGGTGGTGGAGAACCAGCTCCGCTCGCTGCTGTACAACCGGCCCGCCGGACAACGCCCGGCCATCGTCGGCAAGCACGACCGCGACGGCAGCCCGCTGCTTGCGGCCACGGGGGAACTGCGCCCGTCGCGCCTGATCGAGGTGCTGGCCGACTGGCTGGTGCGCCATTTCCCCGACCAGCGCACCTTCAACGACCACCGGCGCCACGTGCGCGACTTCCTTCCCGCGCAACTTGCGCCGAGCCCGGTCGACGCGCTGCAGCGCATTCCCTATTTCTGCGCCGGCTGTCCGCACAACACCTCGACCCGCGTCCCCGAGGGATCCACCGCCCAGGCTGGCATCGGCTGCCATGTCATGGCCACCTGGATGCAGCGCGACACGGCCGGGCTGATCCAGATGGGCGGCGAAGGGGTCGACTGGGTGTCGCACTCCATGTTCACCCGCATGCCCCATGTGTTCCAGAACCTGGGTGACGGCACCTACTACCACTCCGGTTACCTGGCCATCCGCCAGGCGGTGGCCGCCGGCGCGCGCATGACCTACAAGATCCTGTTCAACGACGCGGTGGCCATGACCGGCGGCCAGCCCGTGGACGGCAGCATCAGCGTCGATGCGATCGCCCGCCAGGTCGAGAGCGAGGGCGTGCGCCGCATCGCCGTGGTCGCCGAGGACGTCGCGCGCTGGCGTTCGCGCAGGCATGGCTTCCCGCCGGGAACGACCTTCCATCCCCGCGACGAGCTCGACGCGGTGCAGCGCGAGCTGCGCGAGCTGGACGGGGTCACGGTGCTGATCTACGAGCAGACCTGCGCCGCCGAACTGCGGCGCAGGCGCAAGAAGGGCCTGGCTGCCGACCGCACGCAGCGGCTGTTCATCAACGAGCTGGTGTGCGAGGGCTGCGGCGATTGCTCGGTGCAGAGCAATTGCGTCGCGGTGCAGCCGCTGGAGACCGCGCTGGGGCGCAAGCGGCGCATCGACCAGACCGCCTGCAACAAGGACTATTCCTGCGCCAAGGGCTTCTGCCCGAGCTTCGTGACCGTCGACGCAGCGCGCCTGAGGCGCAGGCTCGGCCTGCAGCCGCATGCGGCAGAGCAGCTGCTGGCGCGCGCCGACGCGCTGGCCCCGCCGGCCCCGCACGACTGGGACGCTCCTTACGACCTGCTGGTCACCGGGGTCGGCGGCACCGGCGTGGTCACCGTCGGCGTGCTGGTGGCGATGGCCGCGCACCTGGAGAACCACCACGCCAGCGTGCTGGACTTCATGGGCTTCGCGCAAAAGGGCGGAGCCGTGCTGTCCTTCGTGCGCCTGGCCGATCGCGCCGAGCGCCTGCACCAGGTGCGCATCGACGCCCAGCAGGCCGATGCCGTGCTGGCCTGCGACCTGGTCACCGCGGCCAGCGCGCAGGCGCTGCAGACGGTGCGCCACGGCCGCACGCGCGTGCTGGTCAACGAACACCCGTCGCCCACCGCGCATGTCGTGCTCGACGGCGACGCGCCGTGGCCGGCCCGGGAGATGCTCGACAAGCTGCGCGACGCCGCCGGCGAGGACTTCGTGCGCACGCTGGACGCGCAGGCCTGGGCCGAGGACTTCCTCGGCGACACCACCACCGCCAACGTGCTGGCGCTGGGCCACGCCTGGCAGCTCGGCCTGGTTCCGGTGAGCGCGCGCGCGCTGCAGCGGGCCATCGAACTCAACGGCGTGGCGGTGCAGGCCAACCGCGTCGCCTTCGCGCTCGGGCGCCTGTCGGCAGCCGACCCGCAAGCGTGTCGCGACCTGCTCGCGGCGGCGCCGCCGGCGCAAGCGCCGCGCGACTTCCTGGACACCGCGGTGCAACACCTGCGCGACTGGCAGGACGAAGCCTGGGCACGGCGCTTCGAGCAACGCGTCGCCGCGGTGCGCGGCCGCGACGCCGAACTCGGCGCCGACGGGCGTCTGGCCGACGCCGCTGCGCGCAGCCTGTTGCGGCTGATGAGCTACAAGGACGAGTACGAGGTCGCGCGGCTGTACACCGACGGCCGCTTCGCGCGCGCGCTGTCCGAGCAGTTCGAGGGCCGGCCGCGGCTGCACCTGCATTTCGCGCCGAGCTGGCTGGGCCCGCGCCGCGGCGCCGCGCCAGCGCGCAAGCTGAGCGTGGGCGCGTGGGTGCTGCCGCTGCTCAAGCTGCTGGCCGGTGCGCGGCGCCTTCGCGGCACCTGGCTGGACCCCTTCGGCTACGGCGCCGAGCGCCGCATGGAGCGCGCGCTGATCGGCGAATACGAGGCCCTGCTCGACCAGCTGCTGCCGCGCCTGTGCGCCGACAACCTGGAGCTGGGCATCGAGCTGGCGGCGCTGCCGCAGCAGGTGCGCGGCTTCGGCCATGTGAAGCTGGCCAGCGTCGAGCGCATGCGCCGCCGCCGCGACGAGTTGCTGCACCGCCTCGACCCGCGACGCTACCCGCCGCCGCCGGCCGCGTCGGCGCGCCAGCGGCTGCAGGCCATCGCGGTGGTCGCGCGCGGCTGAAGCGCCGATGCGCGCGGGCGCGCGCTCAGGCCAGGCCCGAGCGCGCGCTGCGCCAGCGCTGGCGCAGCGCCGGCAGCTGGTTCAGCGTCAGGCCGCCGAGCACCAACGCCCCGGCGCCGAGCTTCCACGGCTGCAGCGGCTCGTGCAGCACCAGCGCGGCGCACAGCATCCCGCTGACCGGGACCAGCAGGCTGAACGGAGCCACCTGCGCGGCCGGGTAGCGCCGCATCAGCATGGCCCAGACGCCGAATCCGAACAGGGTCGACGGATACGACTGGAAGGCCACGATCAGCCACGACGCCAGGTCCATGCCGCGCAGCGCGCGCCAGTCGGCCGCCGGCCCCTCGAACAGCAGCGAGGCGACGAGCAGCGGCAGCGCGGCGAACAGGCTGCCCCAGGCCGCCTGCGCCACCGCGCGCACCGCGCCCAGGCGCTTGGCCAGCACGTTGGCCACCGCCCACGACAGCGCCGCGGCGATCACCAGCAGCAGCCCGAGCAGCGACGAGCGCGCCTGCAGGTTCCAGGCGACGAGCGCCATGCCGCCGAGGGCGATCGCCCCGCCCAGCAACTGCACCGCCCGGGCGCGCTCGCGCAGCACCGCCCAGGCCAGCGCGATGGTGAAAAAGGCCTGCAACTGCATGACCAGCGAGGCCAGCCCGGCCGGCATCCCCAGCTTCAGGCTGCTCAGCAGCAGGCCGAACTGCAACGCGAACTGCGCCAGTCCCCAGGTCGCGATCTTGCGCCAGGGCAGATCGGGCGGACGCACCCACAGCACCATCGGGAAGGCGGCGAAGGCAAAGCGCAGGCTGCCGAAAAACAGCGGCGGGATCGAATGCACCCCGAGCTTCATGATGACGAAATTGCTGCCCCAGACGACGACCACCAGCAGCGCCAGCAGCAGGTCAACGATGCGCATCGGTGTCTCCCGCGCCGTCGGCGCCGCCGGCAGCCGGGCTCACAGCGCCAGCTCGTAGTCGATGGACAGCGGGGCGTGGTCGGAAAAGCGCTCGGCCACGTAGATGCTCTCGCTGCCGCGACGCGCCAGCGCCGCCACGCGCGCAGTCGCCAGGTGGTAGTCGATGCGCCAGCCGACGTTGCGCGCGCGCGCCTGGCCGCGGTTGCTCCACCAGGTGTACTGGTCGGGCAGCGGGTTGAGCGAGCGGAACACGTCGACCCAGCCCAGGTCGTCGAGCACATGGCTCATCCACGCGCGCTCCTCGGGCAGGAAGCCGCTGTTCTTCAGGTTGCCTTTCCAGTTCTTCAGGTCGATCGGCTGGTGGGCGATATTGACGTCGCCGCAAAGGATCACCTCGCCCTGCGACTGCAACTGCAGCATGTGCTGCTCGAACTCGTCGAGGAAACGGAACTTGGCCTGCTGGCGCGCGTCGCCGCTCGAACCCGACGGAAAGTACACCGACACCACGGCCAGGCGCATGCCGTCGGCCAGCCGGTAGCGCGCCTCGACGTAGCGCCCCTCGGCGTCGAACTCGGCGCTGCCGAAGCCGATGCGCAGGTCCTCGGGCTCGACGCGAAAGTACAGGCCCACCCCGCTGTAGCCCGGCCGCTCGGCATGGTGGAACACCCCGCGCAGCCCGCCCAGCCCGCGCATCGCGTCGGTCAGGTCGGCGGCGCCGATGCGGGTCTCCTGCAGGCACAGCCAATCGGGCCGCGCGTGCGCGCCCAGCCAGTCACCCGCGCCCTTGGCCAGCGCGCTGCGCAGGCCGTTGACATTCAGCGAGGTGACGCGAAAGGCGCGGCTGCGCGCGGTGTCGGGCATGGCGTGGGCGGCGATCGGTTGGATAGACTTGCGGCATGGTGTCGGGCCAGGCATGCCGGTGCGTGGCCGCGCATGCACATTGTGCGTCACGCCGCGGTATCCTGCCGCACCGTCGCGGCGCCGCGTCCGTCGGAGGAACACTCGATGTCTAGCGATGCAATCGGCCGTCTGAAGGCCTGGGCGCTGTGCGGCGCGCTGGCCGCGTGCGTTCCCGCGGGCGCGAGCGCCGCGGTGTTCGTCTGCCGCACCGCCGGCGGCGGCACCGTGACCAGCGACTACCTCAGCAGCGACTGCCTGCAATACGGCGGCAAGCAGCTCAACCCCGACGGCAGCGTGCGCCGGCGCATCCTCACCGCGCAGCAGCAGCAGCAGCAGCAGGCGCAGCTCGACCGCGAGCAGGCTCAGCGCGAGCGCCTGCTGCGCGAGCAGCGCCAGCAGCGCGCGCTGCTCGGCCGCTACCCGGACGAGGCGACGTTGCGCGGCGCCGAGAACGACGACTTGCACAGCGTGCAGGCGCTGATCGACGCGGCGCGCCAGCGTCTGAAGGTGCTGGCGCGCGAGCGGGCGCATCTGGAGCAGGACGCCCAGTTCTACCCCAGCGGCAACTACCCCGAGGGCTTGCGCAGCCGCATGCGCATGAACCAGAGCCAGCGCGTGCAGGAGCAGCAGCTGATCCGCCAGCAGCAGGAGCAGATCCGCGACATCGGCCAGCGTTACGCGGCGTTGCGCCAGCGCCTGCAGCCGCTATGGGCGCGCGCGGCGCAGGCCGCCGGGCGCTGAGCGGGCGCGGACGTGAGCCGGCCGCGGCCGGCGCTCAGGTCGCGGCGTCGAGCGCCGCGCGCAGCGCCTCGCCGACCTGCTGCGGATTGGCGCGACCGGCGGTGGCCTTCATGACCTGACCGACCAGCGCGTTGAGCGCCTTGGTCTTGCCGGCACGGTACTCTGCGACGTTGCGCGGGTTGGCCGCCAGCACCGCGGCCACCGCGTCGGCGATCGCCGACGCGTCGTCGATCTGGCGCAGCCCGCGTCGCTCGATGATCGCGTCGACCCCGCGCTCGCCCTCCCACAGCGCGGCGAACACCTCGCGCGCGGTCTTGCCCGACAGCGTGCCGTCGGCCTGGCGCCTGAGCAGCTGCGCCAGTTCCGGCGCCGGCAGCGGGCAACGCTCGATGTCGATGTCGGCCCGGTTCAGCGCCGCGGCCAGCTCGCCCATGATCCAGTTGGCCGCAGGCTTGGCGGCCGCCCCCGCCGCCACGCAGGCCTCGAAATAGGCGGCGTGCGCGCGGCTTTGCGTCAGCCAGGCGGCGTCCGCTGCGGCCAGCGCATGCTGGCTGGCCAGGCGCTCGGCCATCTGCACCGGCAACTCGGGCAACTGCTCGCGCACCCTGCCCACCCAGGCCTCGTCGATGACCAGCGGCGGCAGGTCGGGGTCGGGGAAGTAGCGGTAGTCGTGCGAGTCCTCCTTGCTGCGCATCGGTCGGGTCTGGCCGCGATCGGGGTCGAACAGCAGGGTCTGCTGGCGCACCGAGCCGCCGTCCTCGATCAGCTCGATCTGGCGCGCCGCCTCGTACTCGATCGCCCGCTCCAGGAAGCGGAAGCTGTTGAGGTTCTTGATCTCGCAGCGCGTGCCCAGCGGCGCGCCGCGGCGGCGCACCGACACGTTGGCGTCGCAGCGGAAGGACCCCTCCTGCAGGTTGCCGTCGCAGATGTCCAGCCACACCACCAGCGCGTGCAGTGAGCGCGCGTAGGCGGCGGCCTCGGCGGCGCTGCGCAGCACGGGCTCGCTGACGATTTCCAGCAGCGGAGTGCCGGCGCGGTTGAGGTCGATTCCGGTGGCGTCGTGACCGCCCCAGTCGATTCCGTGCACCGACTTGCCGGCGTCCTCCTCCAGGTGGGCGCGGGTCAGCTGCGCCAGCCGCCGCTCGCCGCCGAACAGGTACGGCACCTGGCCGCCCTGCACCACGGGGATTTCGAACTGGCTGATCTGGTAGCCCTTGGGCAGGTCGGGGTAGAAGTAGTTCTTGCGCGCGAACACCGACCGTTCGGCGACCCTGGCGCCGACCGCGAGGCCGAAGCGGATCGCCCGCTCGACCGCCGCGCGGTTGGCCACCGGCAGCGCTCCGGGCAGCGCGAGATCGACCTCGCTGGCCAGGGTGTTGGGCTCGCGGCCGAACAGGTTGGGGGCGTCGGAAAACATCTTCGAAGCCGTCGACAGCTGGACATGGGTTTCCAGGCCGATGACGATTTCCCAGTCGCGGGCGGGGGCGGAGGACATGGTGGTCGAGCGAGGGTGCGGTGGGAAGTCGCGTCGCCGCGTCAGTCCTGCGGGGATCGCAGGTGCCAGTCGCTGGCCTGTTGCAGATGGTGGGCGGCCCGCAGCAGCAGTGGTTCGCCGAAATGGCGGGCCACCAGCTGCAGCCCTACCGGGCGCCGCGCGTGCTCGCCGCTGCCGAATCCCGCCGGCAGGCTCATCGCCGGCAGGCCGGCCAGGCTGGCCGGCAGGGTGTAGACGTCGGCCAGGTACTGCGCCAGCGGATCGGGCTTGTCGCCCAGGTCCCAGGCCACGGTCGGCGACACCGGACCGGCGATCAGGTCGCACCGGTGCACCAGGGCGTCGCGCAGATCCTCTGCGATCAGCCGACGGATCTTCTGCGCCTGCAGGTAGTAGGCGTCGTAGTAGCCGTGCGACAGCACGTAGGTCCCGATCAGGATGCGCCGCTTGACCTCGGCGCCGAAGCCCTCGGCACGGCTGTTGGCGTACAGATCCCGCAGGTCGGAGGAGTCGCGGCTGCGATGACCGTAGCGCACGCCGTCGAAACGCGCCAGGTTGCTCGACGCCTCGGCGGGCGCCAGGATGTAGTAGGCGGCGACCGCCAGCTCGCTGCGCGGCAGATCGATGTCGAGCAACTCGGCTCCGAGCTGCTGCATCCGGCGCAGCGCCTCGCGCACCGGCTGCTCGACCTCGGCCGCCAGGCCGTCGCCGAACCACTGCCGCGGCAGGCCGATGCGCAGCCCGGCCAGCGGCCGCGCGGCCGTCGCGTCGGCCAGCGGGGCGTCCAGCTCGCCGGTGTAGTCCTGCGCCGGCTGCTGCGCGCTGGTCGAGTCGCGGGGGTCGAAGCCCGCCATCTGTCCCAGCACCAGCGCGCAATCCCAGGCGCTGCGCGCCAGCACCCCGGCCTGGTCGAGGCTGGAGGCGTAGGCGATCATGCCGTAGCGCGAGCACAGGCCGTAGGTCGGCTTGATCCCGGTGATTCCGCACATCGCGGCCGGCTGGCGGATCGAGCCCCCGGTGTCGCTGCCCGTCGCGGCGGGCACCATGCGAGCCGCGACCGCGGCGGCCGAGCCGCCGGAGGAGCCGCCGGCGATCGCCTGCGGGTCCCAGGGATTGCGCACCGGGCCGAAGGCCGAGTTCTCGTTGGACGAGCCCATCGCGAACTCGTCCATGTTGGTCTTGCCCAGGCACACCGCGCCGGCGTCGCGCAGCCGCTCCACCACCGTGGCGTCGAAGGGGCTGCGGTAGCCCTGCAGCATGCGCGAGCCGGCGCTGGCCGGCATGTCGCGGGTGACGAACACGTCCTTGTGGGCCAGCGGCAGGCCGAGCAGCGGCCGCGCGTCGCCGGCGGCGCGCGCGGCGTCGGCGGCGCGCGCAGCCTGCAGCGCCGCGTCGCGGTCGACGTGCAGGAAGGCCCCCAGTTCGCGCTGCTCGTCGATGCGCCGCAGGTGCTCGCGCACCAGTTCCTCGCTGCCGACGCGGCGCTCGCGCAGCGCCTGCGCCTGCTGGCGCAGGTCCTGCCAGCCCGGGCTCATTCGACCACCCGCGGCACGATGAACAGGCCGTCCTGCGACGCCGGGGAATTGGCCAGCGCGGCCTCGCGCAGCGCGGGCTCGCGCGCCACGTCCTCGCGCAGCCGCAAGGGCATGTCGTGCAGCAGCTGCAGCGGATGCGCCAGCGGCTCGACGCCGTCGGTATCCACGGCGCGCATGGGCTCCACCACCTGGGTGAAAAAGGCGTTGATCTGCTCGAGCATCAGCGCCTGCTCGGCGCCGTCCAGGCGCAGCCGGGCCAGGCTGGCGATGCGTTCGATATCGCTGGGTTGCAGGGGCATGGGCGGGACGGGCGGCAAGCGCCCGCGGCAGGAACGGACCGGGCCGGCTGCCGCGCGACGGAGCCGGCCGCCGCCGGCAGGCTGCACGGCCCGCCGCGGCGGGCACCAAACGGGTCAAAGGGACCATTGTACGGCGCACCATCCGGTAAGATGCATGGATTGCCGGCAGCGACAAACGACCGAGAACTCGGCGACACTGTTGCCTTTTTACGACGTTTTGCTTTCATTTCGCCATGTTCGGAATCTTTCGCCGGTATTTCTCGACCGATCTGGCCATCGACCTCGGGACCGCCAACACCCTGATCTACGTGCGGGGCAAGGGCATCGTGCTCGACGAGCCTTCGGTGGTCGCGATCCGCCACGAGGGCGGGCCCAATGGCAAGAAGACCATCCAGGCCGTGGGGCGCGAAGCCAAGGCCATGCTCGGGCGGGTGCCGGGCAACATCGAGGCGATCCGGCCGATGAAGGATGGGGTGATCGCCGATTTCACGGTCACCGAGCAGATGCTCAAGCAGTTCATCAAGATGGTCCACGAGACCACGCTGTTCCGACCGTCGCCCCGGATCATCATCTGCGTTCCCTGCGGCTCCACCCAGGTCGAGCGCCGCGCGATCCGCGAATCGGCGCTGGGCGCCGGGGCCAGCGAGGTCTACCTGATCGAGGAGCCGATGGCCGCGGCGATCGGCTCGGGGCTGCCGGTCAGCGAGGCCAGCGGCTCGATGGTGGTCGACATCGGCGGCGGCACCACCGAGGTCGGGGTGATTTCGCTGGGCGGCATGGTCTACAAGGGCAGCGTGCGGGTCGGGGGCGACAAGTTCGACGAAGCGATCCTGAACTACATCCGGCGCAACTACGGGATGCTGGTCGGCGAACCCACCGCCGAGTCGATCAAGAAGGAAATCGGCTCGGCCTTCCCCGGCTCGGAAGTGCGGGAGATGGAAGTCAAGGGACGCAACCTGTCGGAAGGGGTTCCGCGCAGCTTCACCATTTCCAGCAACGAGATCCTCGAGGCGCTGACCGACCCGATCAACCAGATCGTCTCGGCGGTGAAGAACGCCCTCGAGCAGACCCCGCCCGAACTCGGCGCCGACATCGCCGAGCGCGGCATGATGCTCACCGGCGGCGGCGCACTGCTGCGCGACCTCGACCGCCTGCTGGCCGAGGAGACCGGCCTGCCGGTGCTGGTCGCCGAGGACCCGCTGACCTGCGTCGCGCGCGGCTGCGGCATGGCGCTCGAGCGCATGGACCGCCTCGGCACGATCTTCACTTCGGAGTAAGCGCGGCGCCGCGAAGCCGCGCCGCGCTGGTATCACGCGATGGCTTTCGCAACCCTCGAGCGCTCGCCTCCGCCGTTCTTCCGGCAGGGGCCGTCGGCCGCCGCGCGCCTGGTGTTCTACGCCGCGCTGTCGCTGCTGTTGATGGCCCTGGACGCGCGCTGGCACCTGCTCGGACCGCTGCGCCAGGGCATCGACCTCGGGCTGACGCCGATGGTCGAGGTCGCGCGCGCCCCGCTGCAGGCGGCCGGCCAGTTGTTCGAGCGCATGCAGTCGCTGCAGCAGGCACGCGAGCAACTGGCCAGGCAACGCCGGCTGGACGTGCAACTGGCGCTGCAGGCCCAGCAGGCGCGCGACCTGCAGCGGCAGAACGCCCTGCTGCGCCAGTTGCTGCAATTGCGCGCCAGCGCGCCGGTACAGTCCACCGCGGCACAGATCGTCGCCCAGGCGCGCGATCCCTTTTCGCGCCAGCTGCTGCTGGACAAGGGCGCTGTCGGCGGAATCGAAGCCGGCTCGCCGGTGATCGACCGTTACGGGCTGCTCGGGCAGGTGACCCTGCGTTGGGCCACGGGGTCGCAGGTGACCCTGATCACCGACCGGGATTCGTCGGTGCCGGTCGAAGTCGCGCGCAGCCGGGCGCGCGGCGTGCTGGTCGGCGATGCGGGCTCCACTCCGGGCGGACTCAAGCTGCTCTGGCAGGCCAACGACAACGACCTGCGGGTGGGCGACATCCTGGTCACCAGCGGCCTCGGCGGAGTCTATCCGGCCGGCCTGGCGGTCGCGCGGATCACCCGGGTGACCCGCCAGCCCGACGCCGCGTTCGCCCGCGTGCTGTGCGCCCCGCTGGCGCATGTCGATGCGGGGCGCTTCGTGCTGGTGCTCAAGCCGCTGCAGCCGGTGGCCGCCGGCCCCGCGGCCAGGCCCAGGCGATGAGACGCGAGCAGGCGGGCGCGGCCGCCGTCGCGCGCGACGGCGCCGGCCGCGGCGAGGTGCTGCTGCTGGCGGCGCGCCCGTGGTTCATCTGGGCCACGCTGTTCGCCGCGCTGCTGCTGGAATTCATGCCGCTGGGCCGCCACCCCTGGCTGCCCGACCTGCTGGCGATGACCCTGGTGTTCTGGAACGTGCACCAGCCGCGCCGCGTGGGGATCGGCGCCGGCTTCGTGTTCGGCCTGCTGGTCGATGCCCAGCACGCGGCCTTGCTGGGCGAGCATGCCTTGGCCTACAGTCTGCTCGGATTCTTCGCCGTCATGCTGCATCGGCGGCTGTTGTGGTTTTCCCTGCCGCAGCAGGCGCTGCAGATCCTGCCGCTGTTCGTCGCCGCCCGCGTGGTCGAGTTCCTGGTGTCGATGATGGCCGGCGGCGCGGCTCCCGGACTGGCCTTCCTGGCCGCTCCGTTGCTGCAGGCGGCATTGTGGCCGCTGCTGAGCTGGCTGCTGCTGGCGCCGCAGCGCCGCGCCCCCGAGCCGGACCAGAACCGCCCGCTGTGAACACCCCCGAGCTGCGAAACGTCGAGCGCGAGCTGCACCGCTTTCGCCGCAGGCTGCTGCTGGCCGCTGCCGGAGTCGTGCTGGCCTTCGCGTTGCTGGTCGGGCGCTGGGTGTGGCTGCAGGTGCTGCGCCACCGGCGCTACTCGCTGCAGGCGCGCGACAACCGGGTGGCCATCGTGCCGGTGGAACCGACGCGCGGGCTGATCGTCGACCGCAACGGCATCGTGCTGGCCGACAACTTCGCCGCCTATACGCTGGAGATCACCCCCAGCAAGACCGTCGGGCTGGCGCGCACCATCGCCGCGCTGCGCGCGGTGGTGCCGATCTCGGCCCACGACGAGCGGCGCTTCCACGCCCTGCTGGCGCAAAGCCGCAGCTTCGAGTCGCTGCCCATCCGCACCCGGCTGAGCGATGCCGAGATGGCCCGCTTCGTAGCCCAGCGCTTTCGCTTCCCCGGGGTCGAGGTGCGGGCGCGGCTGTTCCGCTCCTACCCGCTGGGCACGCTGGGCTGCCATGTCATCGGCATGGTCGGGCGGATCAACGGTCAGGAGCTGCAACAGCTGCAACAAGGCGGCCAGGCCGCCAACTACGAAGGCGCCCAGCACATCGGCAAGACCGGGGTCGAGCTCGGCTGGGAACGGCAGTTGCGCGGCACCATCGGCTACGAGGAGGTCGAGGTCAACGTGGCCGGCAAGCCGGTGCGCAAGCTGCGCACCAGGCCGCCGGTCCCCGGCAGCACGCTGGTGCTGGCGCTCGACGCCCGGCTGCAGAAGCTCGCCGAGGACCTGTACGGCGGGCGCAGCGGTGCCTGCGTGGTCATGGACCCGCGCAACGGCGAGGTGCTGACGCTGGTCTCCATGCCGACCTTCGACCCCAACCTGTTCGTCGAAGGCATCGATCCGCAGAACTGGAACCAGCTCAACACCGACCCGCGACGCCCGCTGCTCGACCGCGCGCTGCGCGGCACCTTCCCGCCCGGTTCGACCTACAAGCCCTACCTGGCGCTGGGGGCGCTGACCCTGGGCCTGCGCACCGCCAGCTACACCCTCGACGACCCCGGCTACTTCATCCTCGGCACCCACAAGTTCCGCGACGACGTGCCCGGCGGCCACGGCATGGTGGACATGCACAAGGCGATCGAAGTGTCCTGCGACACCTATTTCTACATGCTGGCGCACGACTGGGGAGTCGACGGCATGCACGACTGGGTGTCGCGCTTCGGCTTCGGCCAGCCCACCGGCATCGACGTGCCGGGCGAGGTGCGGGGCATCCTGCCGTCGAAGGCGTGGAAAAGGCAGGCCTTCAAGAGCCCCGCGCAACGCGTCTGGTACGCCGGCGAGACGGTCAGCCTGGGAATCGGCCAGGGCTACAACAACTTCACGCCGATCCAGCTGGGCAACGCGCTGGCCACGCTGGCCAACCGCGGCACGCGCTACAAGCCCCGGGTCGTGCGCATGGTGGAAGACGTCTCCCGCCGCAAGTTCGAGCCGACGCGCCCGCAGGTGGACCGGCAGTTGCACTTTCGCGATGCCGACTGGCAGGTGGTGCATGGCGGCATGGAAGCGGTCAACGACTCGCCCTCGGGCACCGGCTACGCGGTGTTCCACGACGCGCCCTACACCAGCGCCGGCAAGACCGGCACGGCGCAGGTGTTCAGCGTGCCCAAGGGGCAGCACTACAACGCCTCCGACCTCGCCCACCATCTGCTGGACAACGCGCTGTACACCGTCTGGGCACCGGCCGACGAGCCGGTGATCTGCGTGGCGCTGGTCGTCGAGCACGCGGGCTGGGGAGCCGGCGCCGCGGCGCCGATCGCCCGCAAGCTGGTCGACTACCACCTGCTGGGGCAATTGCCCAGCGACCAGGAAATCGAGAAGATCTCCGGCCAGCCGCCGCGCCAGCTGCGCTTTCGCTACGCCGGCTCGGGCGACGGCCTGCCCGCGGTACCGGGAGCGCGGCCGGCTCCGGTGGTGCCCACCGCTTCGGCCGCCGAGTCGTCCAGCGCGCCGGTGCGGCCGGTGACGCCGTGGCCGATGCCGGCTGCAGGCGCGAGCGCGGCCCACGCCTCGCCGACCGCTGCCGAAGGCCGCTACGCGCCACCCCGCTGCACCCCGGGCCCGCTGTTCAGCCGCTTCGGCGCGCAGCCCGACCGCTGCCATGACGATGAAGGAGAGCGCCTGTGAACGCCGTCATCGACCGTCCGTCGCTGCGCAGGCGGCTGCGGCCCTACCTGAGCGGCTTCGACCTGCCGCTGCTCGCGGGCCTGCTGGTGCTGGTCAGCGTGGGTTGCGTGGTGCTGTTCTCGGCGCTGCAGGGCCAGGCGATTCCGTTCAGCGATCAGGTGCGCAACCTGCTGATCGGCTTTGTCGTGCTGTTCGTGGTCGCCCAGGTGCCGCCGCAGCGCCTGATGCAGGTCGCCGTTCCGCTGTACCTGCTGGGGGTGGCGCTGCTGGTGGCCACCGCCACCTTCGGGCTGGTGCGCAAGGGAGCGCGCCGCTGGCTGGACGTGGGCGTGGTGGTGCAGCCTTCGGAAATCATGAAAATCGCCATGCCCCTGATGTTGGCGTGGTACTTCCAGAAACGCGAGGGCCTGATCCGGCTGCGGGACTATGCGGTCGCGGGGGTGCTGCTGGCGCTTCCGGTGGGCCTGATCATGAAGCAGCCCGACCTGGGAACCGCGATGCTGGTGCTGTCGACCGGGTTTTTCGTGATCTTTTTCGCCGGCCTGTCGTGGCGGGTGCTGCTCGCCGGAGCGCTGGCGGCGGCCGGCGCGGCGCCGGTGCTGTGGCATTTCATGCACGACTACCAACGCCAGCGCATCCTGATGCTGCTCGACCCGCAGGCCGACCCGCTGGGCACCGGGTTCAACATCCTGCAGTCGATGATCGCCATCGGCTCCGGCGGCGTCTGGGGGCAGGGCTACCTGCACGGCACCCAGGCGCACCTGAACTTCGTCCCCGAGTCGCATACCGACTTCGTGTTCTCGGTACTGGCCGAGGAGTGGGGGTTGGCGGGCAATGTGTTCCTGAGCCTGGCCTATGTGTTCTTCATAGGCCGCGGGCTGTACATCGCCTCGCAGGCGCCGAGCCTGTTCTCGCGCCTGCTGGCGGCTTCCATCACCATGATCTTCTTCACCTATGCCTTCGTGAACATGGGCATGGTGTCGGGCATCCTCCCGGTGGTCGGGGTCCCGCTGCCCTTTGTCAGCTACGGGGGAACCGCGCTGGCCACGCTGATGCTGGGTACCGGAATCCTGCTTTCGATCGCACGTTCGCGCCGCCTGGTGCAGACCTGAGGGTCCACCCGGGTACACCTGGCGGTCGCCGGATCGCACAATCCCCGCCTTGCGCCGAAGGAGTCCGTTGGACCTGGAAGCCGCAACGCGCACAATTCATAGGGTTTTGTGCATATCGCAATAGGCTTATCGCACGGCAGGCGATCAGCTCCCGTGAGCCCGCACCCGTTCCGTGATCACCACGAAGGAGAGTTTTCGATGAATACCCTGCGACCATGGCTGGGCTTGCGCGTTCCCGTGCTCGTGCTGCTGGCGCTGTTCCTGCGCCTGGGCGGAATCGGTGCGGCGCAGGCGGCCGACGCGACCCCGGCGCGCCTGGACTTCAACCATCCGACCTTCGCCCACGACCTGCCCTTCGCCAAGCACGAGGTGGTGATCCAGGTCAGCCGCGGCGGCCCGGAATACTGGAACCTGGTGCTGAACAACGCGCAGAACCTGCTGGACTACTTCGGCCAGCCGAACATTCGCGTGGTCATCGTCGCCTTCGGCCCGGGATTGGGCATGCTGTTGAAGAACAGCCCGGTGGCGGCGCGCCTCGAATCGGAGAACAGCGAGGGCGTGGAGTTCGACGCCTGCCACAACACCATGAAGGCGATGGCGCGCAAGACCGGCCATATGCCGGTGCTGGCGCCGCAGGCGGTGGTCGTGCCGGCCGGCGTGGTGCGCATCATGCAGTTGGAGAAGGCCGGCTTCGCCTACATCCGCCCCTGAACGGGGCGCCCGGCGCGGGGCCGAGCCCTGCGCCCCTATCCCAGCAGGGGAAAGGCGCAGCGGCCTAAGCTCGGACGATGTCCCTGCTGCGCTTCCTGGCCGAACGCCCGCTGCCCGCGCTGGACGGCCGCTGCGTATACGCCGACGGCGTGCAGCCGCTGCCGCTGCGCGCGCCGCTGCGCGGTGCGCGCAGCGCCCAGGCCTGCGTGGTCGGCGCGGGGATCGCCGGGCTGTGCGCTGCGCTGGAGCTGGCAAGCCAGGGCCAGCAGGTCACGCTGCTGGAGGCCCGACGCATCGGCAGCGGCGCCTCCGGGCGCAACGGCGGCCAGGCGCTGGCCGACTACGCCTGCGGAATCGAGGCGCTGGAGCGCAGGCTGGGCCCGGCGGCGGCGCTGCGCGCGTGGCAGCTCGCCGAGCTGGCGGTGCAACGGCTGCGCCAGCGCATCGCCGACCACGCGATCGACTGCGAGTGGGCCTGCGGCACGCTGAGCGTGGCGCGCACGCCGCGCGATGCGGCGCGCCTGCACGCTGCGCTGCGCCACCGCCAGCTGCATTACGGCGCGGCCCAGCTGCGCTGGCTGGAGGCCCCGCAGGTCCGCCGCCATGTCGAAAGTCCGCTCTACCACGGCGGGGTGTACGACCCCCACGGCGGCCAGCTGCAACCGCTGCTCTACACCCTGGGCCTGGCGCGCGCCGCGCTGCGCCGGGGTGTCGAGCTGCACGAGCAAAGCCAGGTGTTGCGCATCGAGCGCAGCGCCGACGGCTACCTGGTGCATTGCGCCGACGGCAGCCTGCGCGCGCCGCGGCTGCTGCTGGCCGCCGGCGCGGTACCCGGCGCCCCGCTGCGGCGCCTGCGCGCGCGGGTGCTGCCGGTGGCCACCTGCATGCTGGCCACCGAGCCGCTGACGCGGCCGGTGCTGCATGGCGATCCGCCGCCGGCCGTCTGCGACACCTGCGTCATCCCCGACTACTACCGACAGGACGCTGCCGGCCGGCTGCTGTTCGGCAGCGGGGCCTACCACGGCGGGCGGGTGCTGCGCGATCCCGCGCTGCGCCGGCAGCGGCTGCGCCAGGCGATGCTGCGGGTGTTCCCCCAGCTGCAGCACGCGCGCATCACCCACGACTGGGGCGGCTGGATCGACGCCAGCGCGAACCTCGCTCCCGACTTCGGTCGCGTCGGCCCGGGCGCGGTGTACGTGCAGGGCTTCTCGGGCCACGGACTGGCGCTGTCCGGGCTGGCCGGCGAACTGGCGGCGCAGGCCCTGCTCGCCGGGCCGGCCGGCTGCGCCGACTTCGAACTCTTCGCGGCGCTGCGTCACGCCAGCCTCCCCGGACGCGGGCTGCTGCGGCGCCCGCTGGCCGCGCTGGGCGAAATCCTCGGACGGTTGCAGCAACTGCTGTAGGCTTGGGCTTGCGCAAGGCCGGCTTGCGCAAAGTCAAGCCGTTCCGAAATCGATGACAAATCCCCGGACCGTCCGGGCGCTGTTAGTTATATTTACTCATTTGTCGCGCGCAACCCCGGCAAACCCCCATGCCCCGACGGCAGGGGGGTTCTAGCATCCGCGTTGCACGATGCCCACATACCGAGAAGAGGCTCGCCAAGGCCCGAGAGACTTCCACTGGAGACCGCAATGCAGCTACCGCGTAAGAATGGCTTTGGCAGCGGCGAATTCGACCGCCGCGACTTCCTGAAGACCGCCGGGGCCACCGGCCTGGCCACCTTGCTGGCCAACCCGACCCCGAGTTGGGCGGCCAGCGAGAAACCCATCAAGATCGGGCTCGTCGACCCCATCACCAGCACCTTCGCGGCGCTGGGGCAGAGCGAGATCAAGGGGGCCAAGTTCGCCGAGGCCGAGATCAACAAGATGGGCGGAATCATGGGCCGCCCGTTGCAGGTGCTGGTCGAGGACAGCGCCGGCAACCCCGGCACCGCGGTCGACAAGTGCGCGCGCCTGCTCAGCCAGGACAAGGTGGATTTCCTGATGGGCACCGTGAACTCGGCCGCCTCGCTGGCGGTCTCGCAGTTCGCCGAACGTCACAAGAAGGTGTTCATCGCCACCGGCGGACACGTCGATTCGCTGACCGGCACGGCCTGCAACAGCTACACCTTCCGCACCTGCTCGACCACCTGGATGCTGACCGCCGGGGACTTCGAGACCCTGTTCAAGAAATTCGGCAAGAAGTGGTACTTCCTGACCACCGACTACGCCTTCGGCAAGTCCGAGCAGACCGACTACGAGGCCCAGCTGAAGAAGGCCGGCGGCACCGTGGTCGGCGGCGCGCTGGCTCCGGTGGGCACGACCGACTTCTCGTCCTACCTGATCGACGTCAAGGCCAAGGCCCCGCAGGTGCTGTGCCTGCTGCTGGCCGGCAATGACCAGGTCAACGCGATGAAGCAGATCGCGCAGTTCGGCATCGACAAGCAGATCGCGGTCGGCGGCGCGCTGTTCGAACTCGAGCAGGCGCAGGCGCTGCCTCCGGCGGCCCGCTACGGCTGGTGGACCATGGAGTGGTACTGGAACCAGCCCAAGACCCCGCATGTCGCCGATTTCGTCAAGCGCTTCGCCGCGGCCAACAAGGGCGAGTACCCGACTGCGCGCGTGTGGTTCGGCTACGCCAGCACCCACGCCTTCAGGCTGGCGGTGGAAAAGGCCAAGTCCACCGAGAGCGAAAAGGTCATCGCCGCGCTCGAAGGCCTGGTGCTGCCGCCCGAGGTCGCGCTGCAGCCGCACCTGCCGATGTACCGGGCTGCCGACCATCAGCTGCTGATCAGCATGTTCCCGGGCCACGTCAACTCGACCGGCAAGTACCCCAACCTGTTCGAAGTCTCGAGCATCGTCCCCGGGGCGTCGATCGCCAAGTCGGCCAAGGAAATGGGCTGCATGCTGCACAAGGCCTGACCATCGGCCCCCGCGGGGGCTTGCCAACGCTACGGCGGCCGGTGCCCGCACCGGCCGCCGCGGAGTCCATTTGTGAGCCTTGTCATTTTTTTCAACCTGTTCAACGGGCTGATCACCGGCGCGTTCTACGCGCTGCTCGCGCTGGGGCTGGCGCTGATCCTCGGGCTGAACAACACCATCAATTTCGCCCAGGGCACCTTCATGGCCCTGTCGGCGTACTTCGCCTACACCCTGGTTCCCCATGTGGGGTTCTGGGGCGCGCTGCTGCTGGCGCCGATCCTCTCCGGGGTGCTGGGGCTGGTGGTCGAAGTGCTGCTGGTGCGCCGGCTGTACAAGCGCGACCCGCTGTATTCGCTGCTGATGACCTTCGGCCTGGCGCTGATCATGGAAGACATGATCCGCACCATCTGGGGACCGGTCGGGGTGCCGCTGAGCATCCCCAACGCGCTCGCGCATCCGCTGAGCCAGACCTACTTCTTCCTCACCGGCTACCGGCTGTTCGTGGTCGCGGTGGCGCTGATCGGCACCGGAGTGTTGTTCGGGCTGCTGCGCTACACCCGCCTGGGGATCCGCATCCGGGCCGGGAACGCCGACCTCGAGACCGTCGCCGCGCTGGGGGTCAACATCTACTTCCTGCGTAGCGCCAACTTTGTCATCGGCATCATGTTCGCCGGCATCGCCGGCATCCTGGCCGCCGGCCAGCTCGGCCTCGACCCGACGATGGGCGACGGCCTGCTGATGCCGGCCTTCGTGGCCATCGTGGTCGGCGGCGTCGGCTCGCTGCTGGGCTCGCTGCTCGGCGGGCTGCTGATCGGGGTCGCCTCCGGGCTGACCACCGCCTTCTATCCGTCGGCCAGCGAGGCCGTGATCTACCTGCTGATGGGACTGATGCTGATCGTGCGCCCGCGCGGTCTGCTCGGCCAGGAGGGACTTCTGGAATGAGTGCTAGCGAAAGCGCAGCCAAGCTGCCCGCCGCGCCCGCGGCGCGGCGCCTGCCCATGCGCCTGCGCCCCGGCACCGCGCTGCTCGGGCTGGCGTTGCTGACCCTGCCGCTGTGGATCGCCCATGTCGGCGGCTACACCGACATCGCGTCGCGGGTGCTGATCTACGCGCTGGCCGCGATGGGACTGAACCTGCTGCTGGGTTTCACCGGCGGCCTGTCCTTCGGCCACGCCGCCTACTTCGGCCTGGGGTCCTACGCGGTCGGGCTGATGCTCAAGTACGCGACCCACAGCGTGCCGCTGGCGCTGGTGGTCGGCACCCTCGCCGGCGGCATCGTGGCCACGCTGCTGGCGCCGCTGGTGGTGCGGCGGCGGGGGATCTACTTCGCGATGATCACCATCGCGATCGGCCAGTTGTTCTACTTCGTATCCATCCGCTGGGCGTCGGTGACCGGCGGCTACGACGGCCTCACCGGATTTTCCCGGCACGCGATCCACGTGCTGCCCGGGTTGCGCTGGACGCTCGGCTCCACCGGCTTTTATTACCTGGTGCTGCTGTGCTTCGCGATCGGCGCGTGGCTGATCTGGATGGTGCTGCAGTCGCCGCTCGGGCGTACCTTTGTCGCGGTGCGTGAAAACCACAAACGGCTGCGCTTCCTCGGCGTCGGGGTGAACCATTACGCGGCGGCGTCGTTCGCGATTTCCGGGTTCATCGTCGCACTGGCCGGCGGCCTCAACGCGCTGCTGGACAACTTCACCTCGCCCAACAGCCTGGCCAACAACCTTTCGGGCGACCTGGTGATCATCGCGGTGCTCGGCGGCATGCGCAATTTCTGGGGGCCGTTCGTCGGCGCCGCCATTTTCGTGCTGGTGCGCGACTACGCCAGCAACGTGACCAACAACTGGATGACCGTGATCGGCCTGATCTTCGTGCTGTCGGTGCTGTTCTTCCCGCTGGGCATCATGGGCTTCGTGCAGCGCAAGGGTCGGGGCCAGTCATGAGCCTGTTGCAACTGCGTTCGGTTTCCCGCCGCTTCGGCGCGCTGCAGGCGCTGAGCGACATCTCCCTCGACGTCGCCCCGGGTGAACTGCGGGCGGTCATCGGCCCCAACGGAGCCGGAAAGACCACGCTGTTCAACCTGATCAGCGGGTTCTTCCCGCCGAGCAGCGGCGACATCGTGTTCGACGGCGAACCCATCCAGCGGATCAATCCCGCGGCGCTGGTTCGCCGGGGCATCATCCGCACCTTCCAGATCACCGAGATCTTCCTGTCGCTGAGCGTCGCCGACAACCTGCGCATCGCCGCCGAGGTGTCGATGGGACTGAGCGCGCGGCCCTGGCTGTCGCGGGCGCGACGCGCCCAGGTCGACGCCCGGGTCGAGGAACTGGTGCACCTGGTCGGCCTGGCCGGCAAGGAGGACCGCATCGCCGGCGAACTCTCCCATGGCGACCAGCGGGTGGTCGAAGTGGGCATCGCGCTGTCGCGCAAGCCCAAGCTGCTGCTGCTCGACGAACCCACGGCCGGCATGGGCGACGAGGAAACCCAGCTGATGACCGCGCTGATCCGGCGCCTGAACAAGGAGCAGGGGATCACCACCCTGTTCGTCGAACACGACATGGAAATCGTCTTCGGCATCGCCGACCGCATCACCGTGCTCGACAACGGCCATTTCCTGGCCGAAGGCAATGCCCAGGAAATCGCCGCCAACCCGGCGGTGCAGGCCGCCTATCTCGGCCGCCAGAACTGAACGAGCAGGAGCCGCCGCGATGGCCAAGGTATTGCAAGTCGATTCCATCCATACCTACTACGGCAAGAGCCACATCCTCGACGGCGTTTCGCTGAACGTCAGCGAGGGCGAACTCGTCGCGTTGCTCGGACGCAACGGGGCCGGGAAGAGCACGACGCTGCGCTCGATCATGGGCCTGACGCCGCCGCGCGAGGGCCGCATCGAGCTGTTCGGCAAGGACATGACCGGCGCCTCGGCGCACCGCATCGCGGCCGCGGGAGTCGGCTACGTGCCCGAAGGGCGACGCATCTTCGGCCATCTTTCGGTGCACGAGAACCTGCTGGTGTCGCGCCAGACCCCGGGCAACTGGACCATCGACAGCGTCTACCAGCTGTTTCCCCGGCTGCACGAACGCCGCACCAGCAAGGGCGGCAGGCTGTCGGGCGGCGAGCAGGAAATGCTGGCGATCGCGCGCGCGCTGCTGCTCAACCCCAAGCTGCTGATCCTCGACGAACCCTCGCAGGGGCTGGCGCCGATCATCGTGCAGGAAGTCATGCGCACCGTCGGCCGCATGAAGCAAGAGGGCATCGCGGTGCTGCTGGTCGAGCAGAATGTATTCGGCGCGCTGGAACTGGCCGATCGCGCCTACGTGCTGGGCGAGGGCCGCGTGCTGTACGACGGCAGCGCCGCGGAATTGCGCGCCGACACCGCGCGCATGGAGCAACTGGCCGGCGTCGCCCATGCGGCTGCCTGAGGGCGGCCCGCTGCCTGCCCGAGGCTGGCGCGGGCGCCAGCTCAAGCCGGCCTGACGGCGGGGCGGGGGCCGCGGCGCGCCGCCGCTTGTCGGCGCGCCGCGTCGGACACAGGGTTCACCCTGCTCCGCATCAGGGTTTGTCCTTGCACTTTGTCCCCATGCGCGGGACACTACTGGCGTAACAAAGCCGGCTTTTCGGACGCCCCTTGTCTCGAGCGTGCGGGAAGCGTGGGCCCGGGCATCCCGAGCGCGCATCCGGTATCCCGCGGGCAGGCAGTTCCCCGGGGCCGGAAGCAACGGGGTTGCGCGGTCCGCCTGCCCGCCGGGAGCCAATCGCCCGGCTCGCCCGTCCAGGACCATGAGCAACGCGGTACCCCTGGTGGCGGTCGCCACCGACCTGAAACAACTCTGCGGCCAGGCGGTGCACGCCGTCGCGCGCAAGTACGTCGACCCGCTGCTGGAAATCTCCGGCTGCCTGCCGCTGCTGCTGCCGGCCTTCGGCGCCAGCACCCCGATCGACGACCTGCTTTCGTCGGTTCACGGCCTGCTGTTCTCCGGGTCACCGTCGAATATCGAACCCCACCATTACGGCGAATCGCTGGACAACCCGGCTTCGCCCGCCGACCCGGCACGCGATGCGACCACGCTGCCGCTGATCCGCGCGGCCATCGCCCGCGGCATCCCGGTGTTCGGGATCTGCCGCGGCTTCCAGGAGATCAACGTCGCGCTCGGCGGGACGCTGCTGCAGCAGGTGCACCGCACCGAAGGCTACGCCGACCACCGCGAGGACGAGAGCCTGCCGCTGGAGCAGCAGTACGGCCCCGCGCATGAAGTGCGGGCGGTCCCCGCAAGCTGGCTCGAGCGCCTGGTCGGGCGTGCGCGCTGGCAGGTCAACAGCCTGCACGGCCAGGGCATCAAGCGCCTGGCTCCCGGCCTGTTGCCCCAGGCCTACGCCCCCGACGGCCTGGTCGAGGCGTATACCCACGCCCACTCCAGCGGTTTGCTGCTTGCGGTCCAATGGCATCCTGAATGGCATGCCTCGTCGAACCCGGTGTCGATCGCGCTGTTCCGGGCCTTCGGCGACGCCTGCCGGGCGCATGCCGCCCAGCGCAACACCCTGCAGCCGAGCGCCCGACGCGCGCACGCCCAAGCCGCCTGAAGGCACGCCCACGCTACGGGCCCACGCTACGGGCCCACGCCTTGCCCGGTCGGCCGGGGGTGCGGGGCTCGGCTGCTCATCGGCGGCCTGCATGCCAGCGGGGCCGTCGCGCAACCCGAGGAGCCCGCGATGAGCCTGCCAGCGTCTTCCCCAGCCCCGACCCGCGCGCCGGCGGCTGCCGCCGCCGAGGGCCTGCCGGGCCATTTCCACGAACTCGAAGCCTGGCTGAACCAGCGGCGGATCACCGAAATCGAGTGCCTGGTTCCCGACCTGACCGGGGTCGCCAGGGGCAAGATCCTGCCGCGCAGCAAGTTCACCGAAGACCGGGGAATGCGGCTGCCCGAAAGCATCATCGGGCTGACGGTCACAGGCAACTGGCCCGAAGACGAAAAGCTGGCCGAACTGATCAGCGAAACCGACCGCGACATGCACCTGCTGCCCGACGCGTCGACGGTGCGCCCGGTGCCGTGGGCGACCGAGCCGACCGCCCAGGTGATCCACGACTGCCATTTCCGCGACGGCAGCGAGGTCGACTACGCGCCGCGCAGCGTGCTGAAGAACGTGCTGCGGCTGTACGCCCAGCGCGGCTGGCGGCCGGTGGTCGCGCCGGAGATCGAGTTCTACCTGGTGGCCAAGAACACCGACCCCGACCAGCCGCTGCGCCCGCCGCTCGGGCGCTCGGGCCGCGCCGAGACCTCGCGCCAGCACTACAGCATCGACGCGGTCAACGAATTCGATCCGCTGTTCGAGGACATCTACGACTATTGCGAAGCGATGGGTCTTGACATCGACACCTTGATCCACGAAGTCGGCGCCGGGCAGATGGAAATCAATTTCCTGCACGGCGACGCGCTGGATCTCGCCGACAAGGTGTTCTTTTTCAAGCGCACGCTGCGCGAGGCCGCGCTGCGCCACAACATGTACGCGACCTTCATGGCCAAGCCGATGGCAGGCGAACCCGGCAGCGCGATGCACGTGCACCAGAGCGTGATCGACCTCGCCAGCGGACGCAACCTGTTCAGCAACCCCGACGGATCGGCCTCCACCGCGTTCACCCATTACATCGGCGGCCTGCAGAAATACATCCCCCACGTGATGGCGCTGTTCGCCCCCTACGTCAACTCCTATCGCCGCCTCGGCGGCGGCGCCGCGGCGCCGACCAATGTCGAATGGGGCACCGACAACCGCACGGTCGGCATCCGCGTGCCGTCGGCCAATGCGCACAACCGCAGGCTCGAGAACCGGGTGATCGGCGCCGACGCGAACCCCTACGTCGCGCTGGCCGCGACGCTGGCCTGCGGCTACCTGGGAATGCTCGGGCAGATCGAGGCGCTGCCGGAAGCCGGCGGCAACGCCTGCACGCAACCGACGACCATCGAGCTGCCGCAGAGCCTGCCCGAGGCGGTGCGCCTGCTGGGCCAGCCGCCGGAGCTCGAGCAGTTGCTGGGCAGGCGCTTTTGCGGCATCTACCGCGCGGTGAAGACCAGCGAGTACGCCGAGTTCATGCAGGTCATCAGCCCCTGGGAGCGCGAGCACCTGCTGCAGCATGTCTGAGCCCCGCCGAGCCAGGCAGCCGATCGGGCGCACCGCTGCACCGCCGCACCGCTTCAGCCGCTGCAGCGGGCCGGCGGGGTGATCGCGCCGCCGCCGGGGTGCAGCCGCGCCGGCAGCCCGCGGCGCGCGCTGGCCCGGGGGGCGCCGAATCAGTAACATCCAGCGCCGGACCGATGCCCAGCGCGCGCCGGCTCCGTTCCCCCCGCCCCGCCGCCCCGATCCGCCATGAGCCACCGCCCGGAACCCGTCGCACTCGACCGCAACGCCCTCGGCCTGACCGAGTCCACGATCATGGGCGTGGCGGGCGCCGCGCCGGTGTTCTCCATCGCGGCCACGAGCGCCGCGCTGGTGGCCAGCGTCGGCGTGCTGGCACCGGCCAGCCTGCTGTACTGCGGCCTGCTGATGTTCGGCGTGACCTTCGCCTACATGTACCTGAACCGCCTGGACGCCAATGCCGGCGCCTCGTACGCGTGGGTCAGCAGGATCTTCAACCGCGCGCTGGGGTTCCTGGCCGGCTGGTCGCTGCTCGTCGCGTCGGCGATGTTCATGGTCTCGGGAACGATCCCGGCTGCCACCGCGACCCTGGCGCTGGTCGCGCCGTCGCTGGTGGGAAGCACCCCCGTGGTGACCCTGGTGGCCGCGGGCTGGCTGATCCTGGTCAGCGCGGTGATCCTCAAGGGCATCAAGCTGACCAGCTACGTGCAGGTCACGCTGACCGCGCTCGAACTGCTGATCCTGCTGGTCATCGTCGTCGCCTCGCTGTGGAGGTTCTCCAGCATGCCGGCGCACCCTCTGCACTGGGCGGACTTCAGCCCGACCGCGTTCAGCCCCCATGTGTTCACCCTGGGCGCGCTGACGGCCATCTTCTTCTACTGGGGCTGGGACGTCACGGTGAACCTCAACGAGGAGACCCGCGACGGCAGCCGGGTCGCCAGCGTCGGCTCGCTGCTGGCGATGCTGATCATCATCGCGCTGTTCATCCTGTTCATGGTGGTGGCGCTGCTCGCGCTGAGCGACCAGGAGATCCAGAACGCCAGCACCAACATCATGCTGGCGGTCGCCGACAAGCTGTTCCCCAAGCCGTGGAACTACATGGCCGTGCTGGCGGTGATGCTGAGCACCCTGGGCACGCTGGAAACCTCGATCCTGCAGTTCACCCGCACCATGTTCGCGCAAAGCCGCGACGGCATGCTGCACCACCGCTACGCCCACCTGCATCCGACCTGGGACACGCCGTGGGTGGCCACGCTGGTGATCGCCGGCTTCGGGCTGGCGCTGCTGTTCCTCGCTTCGTTCATCCCGACGGTCAACCAGATCATCCAGGACTCGATCGACGCCATCGGCTTCCAGGCCTCGTTCTACTATGGCCTGGCCTGCCTGGCCTGCGCCTGGCATGTCTGGAAGGCCGAGCGCAAGAGCGCGCTCGAGGTGCTGCTGTTCCTGGTGTGGCCGCTGGTGTCGGGGTTGTTCCTGTGGTTCATCGGCATCTACAGCCTGCCGACCTTCAACACCACGGTGAACGTGATCGCGATGGGCGGAATCCTGCTGGGACTGCTGCCCTTCTGGTTCAATCGCAGGAAGGCCGCGCCCACCGCGCAAGCCCAGCCCGTCAACGAACTCTGAACGTACTGCGGCCGCCAGGTCGATCGAGGAGACCCCGCCATGAACGCCCCCACCCCGCGCGACCTCTGGCACGGCCGCGCCAACGACCTGCTCGGCCGCGGCATCGACGGCAGGCTGCTGATCGACGGCCAGCGCTACCACGCGGTCGACGGACGCTGCTTCGACTGCGTCAGCCCTCTCGACGGCAAGGTCATCGCGCGGGTGGCGCGCGGCCAGGCGGCCGACATCGACCTCGCGGTGGCCAGCGCGCGCGCCGCCTTCGCCGACGGCCGCTGGAGCGCGCGCTCGCCCGGCGCGCGCAAGAAGGTGCTGCTGGCCTTCGCCGAGCGCATCCGCGCTGCGCGCGACGAACTCGCGCTGCTGGAAACCCTGGACATGGGCAAGCCGATCTCCGCCAGCCTGTCGGCCGACGTGCCCGGCACCGCGCGGTGCATCCAGTGGTATGCCGAGGCGGTCGACAAGGTCTACGGAGAGATCGCTCCGACCGGCGGCGACTCGCTGGCCCTGGTCAGCCGCGAGCCGGTCGGGGTGGTGGCGGCGATCGTGCCGTGGAACTACCCGCTGCTGATGACCGCCTGGAAGCTCGGTCCGGCGCTGGCAGCCGGCAACAGCGTGGTGCTCAAGCCCAGCGAACGCTCGCCGCTGAGCGCGTTGCGGCTGGCCGAACTGGCGCTGGAGGCCGGGTTGCCGCCGGGGGTGCTCAACGTCGTCCCCGGCTTCGGCGGCGAGGCCGGCGAAGCGCTGGCGCTGCACATGGACGTCGACGCGGTGGGCTTCACCGGCTCCACCCGCACCGGGCGGCTGATGCTCGAGTATGCCGGCCGCAGCAACCTGAAACGGGTCTACAACGAGCTCGGCGGAAAGTCGGCCAACGTGGTGTTCGCCGACTTCGACGACCTCGACCGCGCCGCCGCCACCGCGGTGGGCAGCATGTTCTACAACCAGGGCGAGTCGTGCAACGCGCCGTCGCGCCTGCTGGTGCAGGAGTCGATCGCCGACGACTTCATCGAACGCCTGGCGGCGCTGGCGCCGGGATACGCGCCCGGCGACCCGCTCGACCCCGGGACCCGCATGGGCGCGCTGGTCGACGAGCGCCACACCGCGGTGGTCATGGACTACATCCGCAGCGGCCTGCAGCAGGGGGCGCGCTGCGTGGCCGGAGGCGAGCAGGTGCTGCAGGCCAGCGGAGGGCAGTTCGTCGCGCCCACGGTGTTCGACGCGGTCGACAACAGCATGCGCATCGCCCGCGAGGAGATCTTCGGCCCGGTGCTGTCGGTGATCCGCTTCAGCAACGAGCAGCAGGCGCTGCAGATCGCCAACGATTCCAGCTACGGCCTGCACGCCGCGGTGTGGACGCGCAACCTCGACCGCGCGGTGCGCATGTCCCGCGCGCTGCGCGCGGGCACGGTGCACATCAACGAATACGACGAGGACGACATCACCGTGCCCTTCGGCGGTGTCAAGCAGTCGGGCAACGGCCGCGACAAGTCGCTGCACGCGCTGGACAAGTACTGCGAGCTCAAGACCACCTGGATGCGCATCGACCCGGCCTGAGCCGGCACGCGCGCCCGGGGCGCGGGCCGGCGACAATAGCGGGCTGCGCGCCGCCGCCGGCGCGCCCCCAGCCTGCGATGCCGACATCCCCTCCTTCCTCGCCGCAGCCCGGACAGTGGTCGCTGTCCGACTTCGATTTCGAGCTGCC
Source organism: Pseudomonadota bacterium (assembly GCA_021845505.1). Taxonomy (GTDB): domain Bacteria; phylum Pseudomonadota; class Gammaproteobacteria; order Burkholderiales; family Burkholderiaceae_C; genus Thiomonas_A. The sequence continues at coordinate 53,380 of JAJZVU010000010.1, forward strand.
CGCCGACCGCATCGCCCAGCACCCCAGCCCGGTGCGCAGCGCCAGCCGCCTGCTCGACGCCCGCGCGGAACTGCACGACAGGGTGTTCGCCGAGCTGCCGTCGCTGCTCGAACCCGGCGACCTGCTGGTGTTCAACGACACCCGGGTGATCAAGGCGCGGCTGTTCGGCGCCAAGGCCAGCGGCGGCGCGGTGGAACTGCTGGTCGAGCGGGTGCTCGACGGCCACGAGGTCGTCGCCCACATGCGCGCCAGCCGCAAGCCCGCGCCGGGCAGCCGACTGCGCATGCAGGGCGGCTTCGAGGCCGAGGTGCTGGGCCGCTGGCCGCGACCCGACGGCGCGCTGTTCCACCTGCGCTTCAGCGACGAACCCCACGCGCTGATGCAGCGCCACGGCCATGTCCCGCTGCCGCCGTACATCACCCACGCCGACGATGCCGACGATGCGCGGCGCTACCAGACGGTGTTCGCGCGCGTGCCGGGGTCGGTCGCCGCGCCGACCGCCGCACTGCACTTCGACCAGTCGCTGCTCGATGCCTTGCGCGAGCGCGGGGTCGCCAGCGCGCACCTGACGCTGCACGTGGGCGCCGGCACCTTCCAGCCGGTGAAGGTCGACGACCCGGCGCTGCACCCCATGCACAGCGAGCGCTTCGCGGTCCCCGGCGCGACCCTGCAGGCCATCGGCCGCACGCGCGCGCGCGGCGGCCGCGTGGTCGCGGTAGGCACGACCACCGTGCGCGCGCTGGAGTCGGTGGCCCGCGACGCCGGCGCGGCCGCGCTGCAGCCGCCGTGGCGCGACTGGAGCGGCGAGACCGACATATTCATCGTCCCCGGCCACCGCTTCGCGTGGATCGACATGCTGCTGACCAATTTCCACCTGCCCAAGTCGACCCTGCTGATGCTGGTCAGCGCCTTCGCCGGGATGCAGCCGATCCGCGATGCCTACGCCCATGCGGTGCGGCAGGGCTACCGCTTCTTCAGCTACGGCGACGCGATGCTGCTGCAGCGCGGCCGCGCGCCCGCACACCCGCTTCGGGGGTAGGCATCGAGGCGTCGAAGGGATACATTGGGCCGCGCCGCCGCATCCCGTCCCCCTGTCCGCCCCACCATGCGTCACGTCCTCACGCAGGCACTCCAGCGCGCAGCGCTGGCCACCGGGGCGTCGCGCTGGCTGGCCGGCCGCCAGGCCGCGCGGCGGGTCCTGATGCTGCACGGCGTCGGCGGCGCCGACATGCCCCTGCCCGAATTCGAGGGCATGTTGCGCTGGCTGGGCCGCAACTTCCGCGTGGTCGCGCTGGCCGACGTGGTCGACGGTCTGCGCCGCGGCGTCGCGCCGGACCCCCGCGGCGAACTGGCGCTGACCTTCGACGACGGACTGCGCAACCAGTACCGGCTCGCCTACCCGGTGCTGCGCAGGCTGGGATTGCCCGCCACCATCTTCGTCTGCCCCGACCTGGTCGAGCGCGGGTGCTGGCTGTGGAACCACGAGGTGCGCGCGCGCTGGCAGCGCCTGGAGCCGCGCCAGCGGCTCGCGCTGGCCGAGGAGTTCGGCGCCGCCGGCAGCGATGTGGCCGCGGCGGTGCAGCGCCTGAAGGACCTGCCGCCGGCCGCACGCGAGGCGAGCTGCCGGCGGCTGCGCCAGGCCACGCCGGGCTTTCGCGCGACACCCGAGGAACAGGCCGCGTACGACATGATGAGCTGGGACGACATGCGCGACATGGACCCGGCGCTGGTGACCATCGGCTCGCACACCCTGACCCACCCGATCCTGCCGCTGCTCGACGACCCGGCGCTGGAGCGCGAACTGGCGCAAAGCCGCCTGCGGCTGGAAGATCGGCTGCAGCGCGAAGTCGGGCTGTTCTGCTACCCCAATGGATCCACCGACTCCCGCGTGCGCGCCGCTGCCGGGCGCCACTACGCCGGGGCGGTCTCCACCGAGGAGTCGCTGGCGACGGCGGACGCCGACCTGCTGGCCATCCCGCGCATTCCGTCGACTCCGAATCTGGCGCTGTGCGCGTGGCGCCTGCACCGCCCCCGCGCCTGAGGCCGAGCGCCGGGGCGCGCGCGGCCGCCTGAAGCGGGGCATGGCCTGCCGCCGGCCGGGGACTCAGGGACAATGGCGGAATGCTCGAATTCGTCCTCCACCATCAACGCGGCCAGGCGCGCCGCGGAACCCTGCGGCTGCGCCGCGGCGTCGTGCAGACGCCGCAGTTCATGCCGGTCGGCACCTACGGCTCGGTCAAGGCGATGACCCCGGCCGGCCTGCGCGAGGCCGGCGCCCAGATCATCCTCGGCAACACCTTCCACCTGTGGCTGCGCCCGGGCCTGGAGGTCGTCCGCCGGTTCGGCGGGCTGCATCGCTTCATCGGCTGGGACGGCCCGATCCTCACCGACAGCGGGGGTTTCCAGGTGTGGAGTCTCGGCGAGCTGCGCAGGATTTCCGAGCAGGGAGTGCGCTTCGCGTCGCCGGTCAACGGCGACAAGCTGCTGCTGACACCCGAGGTCAGCATGCAGATCCAGACGGTGCTCGATTCCGACATCGCGATGCAGTTCGACGAGTGCACGCCCTACGAACTCGAGCGGCAGGGCCAGCGCCATCGCACCACCGAGGCCGAGGCGCGCGCGTCGATGGAACTGTCGCTGCGCTGGGCCAGCCGCTGCCGCGACGAGTTCGAACGGCTCGGCAACCCCAACGCGCTGTTCGGGATCGTGCAGGGCGGAATGTTCGAGGGTCTGCGCGAACACTCCCTCGCGGGCCTGCTCGAACTCGACCTGCCGGGCTATGCGATCGGAGGCCTGAGCGTAGGCGAGCCGAAGCAGGAGATGCTGCGGGTGCTCGCCCACGTCGCGCCGCTGCTGCCGCGCGATCGCCCGCGCTACCTGATGGGCGTGGGCACCCCGGAGGACCTGGTCGAGGGGGTCGCTGCGGGAATCGACCTGTTCGACTGCGTGATGCCGACCCGCAACGCGCGCAACGGGCACCTGTTCACCCGCTGGGGCGACCTGCGCATCCGCAACGCCCGCTTCCGCGACGACCCGCGCCCCCTCGACCCGGACTGCGGCTGCGCGGCGTGCCGGGGCTTCTCGCGCGCCTACCTGCACCACCTCGACCGCTGCGGCGAGATGCTGTTCCCGATGCTCGCCACCGCGCACAACCTGCACTTCTACCTCGACCTGATGCGTCGCATGCGCCAGGCGCTCGACGACGACAGCTTCGACGCCTTGCGCAAGCGCTTCGCCGAGGAGCGGGCGCGCGGAGTCGACTGAGCAAGCCGGCGCCGCGCCGGCCGCGCGGCCTCAGGCGGCCCGCGGCCGCTGCCGCAGCCAGGCGACGAAGCGCCTGCCGTACACCGGTTGGCGCCACACCAGCCACGCGCCGGCCAGCGCGTTGAGCAGCGCGATGCTCAGCAGCAACGCCGGCACGCTGACGCCCAGGGCCAGCAGCAGCGCGCAATAGCCGGAGCACACGATCATGTACAGCGCATTGACGATGTTGTTGGCCGCGATGATCCGCGCGCGATGGCTGGCCGCGGTGTGCTGCTGGATCAGCGCATACAGCGGAACGCTGTAGATGCCGGCGCTGGCCGACAGCAGGAACAGGTCGGCCATCACCCGCCAGTGTCCGGGCTGGGCGACAAAGCCCGCGATGCCCTGCAAGGCCGGCGGCCGCGGCAGCGCGTGCACGGCCCAGTACAGGTCGATGCCGAACGCGCTCATGCCGATCGCCCCCAGCGGCACCAATCCCGGCTCGACCCGCCCGCGCGCCAGCCACTCGCAGGCCAGCGAGCCGACGCCCACGCCGACCGAGAACACCACCAGCAGCAGCGAAGCGACCTGTTCGTCGCCCCGCAGGACCTCGCGGGCGAATACCGGAAACTGGGTCAGGAAACCCACGCCGTAGAACCACATCCAGGAAATGGCGAGCAGCGCCTGCAACAGCACCGGGTCGCGCGCAGCGGTACGCAGGTTGTCCAGGGTCTCGGCCAGCGGGTTCCAGCGCACCCGCAGCTGCGGGTCCAGAGCCGGCGTCGACGGGATCCGCCACGCGGCGAAAGCCCCGGCCAGCGCCACCAGCACGCACGCCATGCCCGCCAGCAGCGGCCCCTGGCGCAGGCTCATCAGCAGCCCGCCGACGAGGTTGCCCAGCAGGATGGCGACAAACGTCCCCATCTCGGTCATGCCGTTGCCGCCGGTCAGCTCGACGCTGTTCAGATGCTGCGGCAGGTAGGCGTACTTGGCCGGGCCGAACAGCGTGGAGTGCAGCCCCATGCCGAAGGCGCAGGCCAGCAGCGCGCCGACATTGCCGGCGACAAAGCCCCACAGCGCCAGAACCATGATGCCGATCTCCAGCAGCTTGACCCCGCGCATCAGCCGCTCCTTGCGCAGCTTGTCGGACAACTGCCCGCTGGTGGCCGAGAACAGCACGAAGGGCAGGATGTACAGGCCGGCGATCAGGTTGACCATCACCCCCGGGGACAGCCAGGCCCCCTGCTGCGCGCGGTAGGTCACCATCACGGTGAACGCGAACTTGAACAGGTTGTCGTTCGCGGCGCCGCCGAACTGCGTCCAGAAGAACGGCGCGAAGCGCCGCTGGCGCAACAGCGCGAACTGGTTGGGTCGCTGCTCGCTGGGAGGAGTCATGGCGCATGGGCAGGGGGTTGCAGCCCGGCATCATGGCACAACGCGCTCCAACACCGCCGGCGTACCGCACCATCCTCAGCCCGCCGCCGGAGTGCACAGCTCCTGCACCCTGGCGCGCAGCGGCTGCAGGCCGATGTCGGCGGGCAGCGCCTGGCCGATTCGCACCCGCACCCGCCGGCGCAGCCGGATCCTGCGCAAGAGCGGGCGCCGCGGCCTGCGGGAGTACAGCGTGTCCCACAGGCCGTCCAGGCCCACCGGAACCACCGGGACCGGACGTGCGTCGAGCATGCGTCGAACCCCGCTGCGGAACTCGCCGAGCCGCCCGTCCCGGCTCAAGGCCCCCTCGGGAAACACACAGACCAGTTCGCCGGCCGCCAGCGCGCGGTCGACTTCGCGCATCGCCGCATCGAAGCAGCAGGGATCCTCGCGCTGCGGAGCGATGGGAATCGCCCGCACCTGGCGGAACAGCCAGCGCAGCGCGGGCCGGCGCGCGAGTCGCCAGTCCATCACGAAGCGCATCGGGCGGGGGCTCAGCGCGCTGACCACCAGCGCGTCGGCGTAGGAGACATGGTTCGGGCAGACCAGCGCCGGGCCGCTCTGCGGGATGTGCTCGCGTCCGCGGATGTCCAGGCGCCAGGCGCTGTGCACCAGCACCCAGCTGAGGAAGCGCCAGGCGAATTCGGGAACGGCCCGCCACACCCAGACTCCGACCAGCGCGTTGAGCAGCGCGCACACCAGCAGCAACTGCCGGCTGCCCAGCCCGGCCCTGGACAGCGCCAGCGCGAGCAGCGAAGCCGCGATCATGAACAGCGCGTTCAGCAGATTGTTGGCGCTGATGATCCGCGACTGCGTCGGCGCGGCGCTGCGCCACTGCACGAAGGAATACAACGGCACGACGAACAGCCCGCCGGCGACCCCCAGCAGCGCGATCGCCGCCAGCACGCCGTGGCTGCCCGGCGCGTGCAGGAACTCCTGCCAGGTCCGCAGGCGCGCGCCGGCAGGCGACTCGCAAGCCTGCAGCGCCAGCCCCAGCCACGCCAGGCTGAGGCTGAGCAGCAGCGAGGCCAACGGGACGAGGCCGATCTCGACCTGATGCTCCGACAGCCGCTCGCAGGCCAGCGAGCCGAGCGCGACCCCCAGCGCGAACGCCCCGAGCAATCCCGCGAACACCCCGCTGTCGCCGTGCAGCAGGTCGCGTCCGATCGCCGGCAGTTGCGACAGCACCAGCGCGCCGACGAACCAGAACCAGGAAATCGCCAGCAGGCTGTTCCACACCCCGACGCCCTCGCCGCGCGCCAGCCGCAGCAGCTGCGCGCAGTCCGCGAGCCAGCCGCGACCCGGCTCGACTGCGGCGCCGCACGGCGGCGCGCTGGGAATCGCCCGACTGCAGGCATAGCCCAGCACGGCCACCGCGAGCAGCACCAGGCCGAGCAGCCAGCGCGCGGCTCCGGCCTGCAGCAGCAGACCCGCGCCCAGGCTGCCGGCCAGGATCGCGACGAAGGTTCCACTCTCCAGCAGTCCGTTGCCGCCGGTGAGTTCGTCCGCGCGCAGCACGCGCGGCGCGAAGGCGTACTTGACCGGGCCGAAGAAGGCCGAGTGGCAGCCCATCGCGAACAGGCAGGCCAGCAGCAGCTCCAGGCTGCGCAGCAGCAGCCCCGCGCACACGCCCAGCATGATCGCGATCTCGGCCAGCTTGACCAGGCGGATGATCCGCGCATGGTCCATCGCGTCGGCAAGCCGCCCGGCGGGCGCAGAGAACATCACGAAGGGGGCGACGAACAGCGCCACCGCGATGTCGGCCAGCCGATCCGCCGACCAGCCGGCATGGCGCGCTCCGTCGTAGGTCGCCAGCAGCACGACCAGTTGCTTGAGCAGCGCATCGTTGAAGGCCCCGGCGAGCTGGGTCGCGAAAAAGGGCCCGAAGCGGCGCTGCAGCAGCAGGCGGAACTGCGAGCTGCGCCGGTTCGGGCTCCGGATCGGGGGCTGGACTGGGGGCTGCGGCGCAGAGTCGGGAGAGTGCATCGCGTGGGGGTCGGGAGTGCGGACGCGGCGATCTTGGCATCGCCGCCAAATCCCCGGTGCGCAGCTTGGCTCCGGGGATTTAGACTCGCCCGATGGCCCAGCCCGCGCCGCCCGCTGCCGACCCGCGCACAAGCCGCAGCGAAGCGTGGCGGCTGTTTTTCGCTCTCGACCTCTCGCCCGCGCTGCGCCAGCGGGTCGACATCCATCGCGCGCTGTGGCGCTGGCGCGGGCAGGTCAGGGTGACTGCGCCGCACAAGCTGCACCTGACGCTGGTGTTCATGCCGCTCGTCGAGCCGCGCCTTGTGCCCGACCTGCTGCGCGTGGGCTGCCGCGTCGCCGCGGCGGCGCGGGGCTGCACCTTGCTGCTCGACCGCGCCGAGGTGTGGCCCACCGGAATCGCCTATCTGGCGCCGAGCAGCGTTCCGCAGTCGCTGCGGCAGTTGCAGCAGGACCTGCTGGCCGCAGCGCTGGCGCTTGCGGTGCAGGCCGATCGCCGGCCGTGGAGCCCCCACCTGACCCTGGCACGCCGGGCGCAGCAGTCGCAGCCGCCAGCCCACTTCGATGCGCTGCGCTGGCAGCTGCGCGGCTTTTCGCTGCAGCGCTCGCAGCCGGGCAGCGCGGGGTACGAGGTTCTGGCTCGCTGGGGTTTCGGCGCACGCGGCTGAAAACCCCGCGGGCGCCGGGCTCAAGGCAGGCGCAGCACCACGCTGCCCTGCTCGCGAAACGGCAGGCGCAACAAGGTGTGGGCGATTTCCGCCGAGCCCACCAGCTGGTAGTTCACCAGGCCGTCGGGCGGCAGCGTGGCCAGCACCGCGAGCAGCGCCTGGCCGTCGATGTCCACCCGCACCGGCACCTCGGCGCTGCCATGCGGAGGCAGATCGAGCTGCCCGGTACTGCGTCCCTGCGCAGTCGCGGTTCCGTTGAAACTGCAGTGGAACCGGATGTCGTCCAGCGACAGCGACCACCCTCCCGGATTGCTGACACGCAACACGAGGTCCACCTGCGCCTGCCGTCCCTGCAGGCGCAGGCTGCGCACCTGCTCGATGCGCACCCGCGGCGCCTGCGACGCGGGGGCTTGCGAAGCCGCGACGGCGGGCTGCGAGGAGCCCGCTGCGGGCTGCGCGCTCGCTGCGCGACACGGCTGCGCGGCGCCCAGCGCCAGCGCCAGCGCGAGGACCGGCGCGAGGACCGGCGCGAGGACCGGCACGACGGCCGGCATCGGCGCCGGCGCGCGGCGCGTCGGCTCAGGCTGGCGCATCGAACTGCACCAGGGTGTGGAGCTCGAGTCCGGCCGCGCGCAACGCCGCCGAGCCGCCCAGCGCGGGCAGGTCGACGATCGCCGCGCCCTCGACCACCTGCGCCCCCAGCTTGCGCAGCAGCTGGTAGGCCGCCAGCATGGTGCCGCCGGTGGCGATCAGGTCGTCGACCAGCAGCACGCGCTGTCCCGGGCGCACTGCGTCGGCGTGCACTTCGACGGTGGCGTGGCCGTATTCCAGCGCATAGCTCTGCGAAACCGTGTCGAAAGGCAGCTTGCCCTGTTTGCGCACCGGGATGAAACCCACGCCGAGCTCGAAGGCGACGACCGCGCCGAGGATGAACCCGCGGGCGTCGATCCCGGCCACCACGTCCGGGCGCAGCGCCGGGTCCATGTAGCGCCAGACCAGGCTGTCGACCAGTGCCCGCATGGCGCGCGGATCGAGCAGCAGCGGGGTGATGTCGCGGAAGCGCACACCCGGCTGCGGCCAGTCGGGTATGGTGCGGATGCGCTCGCGCAGGTAGGCGCCGAGGTCCATGGCAACGCAGTCGTGCAGGGGCTGGGATGCGCGGCCCGCCTCAGGCGAGGCGGCCGCCGGGGGACGGCGCGCCGGCGGCGAACACGTCGTCGTACGAGGCATACGAGGCCCCGGAGATCACCGGCAGCAGGACCAGCAGGCCCAGGCCCATCGGGATCATCGCGAGGACGCTGAAGGGAATCAGCAGGATCGAGAACACCACCAGCGCGCCCAGGTTCGCGAAGGCGGCGCGCACCGACAGGCGCACCGCATCCCAGGGCGCGACGCCGCCGAGCGCGACCAGCGTGCCGACGAACCAGAAGGCCACGCTGCAGACGAACAGCGCCAGCAGCACCACCAACGCGGCCAGCAGCAACGCCCCGGCTCCCATGCCCACGCCGGCCAGCACGGCTGCCGGCGAGGCCGCCATCATGTGGCCGATGGACTCCAGGCGCAGCAGCCCGACCCCGAACAGTGCGGCCAGCAGCAGCCCGAGCAGCAACACCAGCGCGCCCGCGGCGATCAGCACGAGCAGCGAGGCCAGCAGCAACGGCCCGATGCGCGCGCCCCATTGCTGCGACGACTCGCCCAGCGCACCCTCGTTGTCGGCCTCCGCGGCCAGGCCTTCGGGGGTGATGCTGCGCGCGCGCTGCCAGCGTCGGCGCAACACCGAGGCGAAGACCGCGCCGAGGGTGAACAGCGGCATGGCCAGCCACTGCGCGACCAGGCCCCCGAGCAGCGGCAGCAGGTGCAGCAGCATGCTGCCCACCAGCAGGAGCACGCTCAGGCCGACCCAGGCCCAGGGAGCGCGCAGGAAGCTGCGCCAGCCCTGGCCCCACCAGGCCAGGCCACGCGAGGCGGGGACGCAACGGTAGGGAAGATCCATGCTCGCTCCTGTTGCTCACCCCCGGGGATCCGGAGGTCGCGAACGCCAACTCCGGGCCTGCCAGGCCCTGGCCGCCGCCAAGCGTAGCTCACGGTCGCCCAGCAGCAGCAGCGCGCCGTACAGCGCGACGCCGACGACGATCTGGCCGGCGGTGTGCAACAGCCCGTGCCACGGAAGAGCGCGGGCGACGACCTCGTACATCAGCAGGGACATCGCGCCGAACCTGCTCAGATCGGCCCAGGGCATGCGCACCGCAACCGTCCCTCGCCCGTAGTAGACCGTCAGGGCCACGTACAGTGTACGGGTGCACAGCATGGCCAGCGCGGCCCCCTCGATGCCCATGCTCCGCGTCAGAACCGCCGTCAGCACCAGATTGACCGCGGCGGTCGCCAGCACCGAATACATGACCACCTTGGTCAGCTTGTTGATGTAGATCCCGGCGCTGAAAATCGGCGTCCCGCCGGCCACCAGCATACTGCCGACGATGTACACGAACAGCGGCGCCGCGACCGCGTAGCGGTCGGAGGCCAGCAGGCGCAACAGGTCCGGCGCCACCGCGGCCATGCCGGCGATCATCGGCAGCGCGAGCATCAGGTAATAGCGCAAGGCCTGCTGCAGGAACGCCTCGGTGCGCTGTCGACCCTGGCCTTCCCACATGCGCAGGTACATCGGCACGACGGCCTGGGCGAAGGCGCCGGTGAGGGCGCTCTGCAGGTAGTCGCAGAAGTTGTAGGCGGCCGAATACGCGCCCAGCGCCTCGGCGCCGAGCTGGAAGTCGATGATGTAGCGTCCCCCCATGTTCAGCACCAGGCTGGAGAGTTCGCTGACCAGCAGCGGCAGCCCGTAGGCCAGCATGCTGATGAACAGGGTGCCCGAGAAGTCGGCCGGTCGGAACAGCCGCTGGCGAGCGTAGTGCGCCACGAGCAGCCCCAGCGCCAGCGTCTCGCCGGCCAGGGTCGCCATGTAGAAGCCCCAGAGGTTGCGCGCCACGCTGAACAGCACGAGCAGCACCAGCCCCAGCCCGAGATACTTGCGCAACACCGTGTACAGGCTGTAGAAGCCGCTCCTCTGCTCGGCGCGCAGCAGGTTGAGCATCGCGCTGTCGACCACCCGCACCAGCACCAGCGGTGTGATCGCAGCCAGCAGGTAGCGCAGGCTGTCGTGCCCCCACCAGCGCGCCGGCATGGCCAGGAAGGCCACCGCGCTGAGCAAGCCCACCGCGCCGCCGACCATCAGCATGCCGAACAGCACCGTGGAGAACAGGCCGCGGCGATCGCCCGCGCGCCTGCCGCTTTCGATTTCGGCATGAAAGCGCACCACCGACTTCTGCAGGCCGAGCTTGCCGATTCCGACCAGCAGTCCCAGCGTGGCGTTGATCAGGCTGAGGTCGCCGTACTCGGCCACCGTGAAGGTGCGGGTGAAAACCGGAAACGAGATCATGCTGGCCAGGGTGATCAGCAGGGTCCCGGCCGAGTAGTTGGAGGTGTGGCGCAACAGCCGCAGCAGGCCCCCGGAGCGGCCGCGCCGCGCCGACGCCGCGTCGTCCTGCGCCGCGCTCACCGCGGCGCTCCGCAAACCCGGCGGCGGCCGGCGCAGCGACGTGACCGCGCGGCGCCGTGGTCGTCGGCGCTCGGGCGAGGCGGGATCGCGTGGGGCATGCGGCAGGGCATAGGCGGAAGGCGGACAACGCACGGGCACGCGCCAGGCAAGCGGCGGGGCCGCGCCCGGACCAGTGCCGAGCGATGGTACCCCGTGCGCGCCGGCGCAAGCGCTTCCTCGCGGTGGTCGAGCCGGCCCGCGGCGGCCGCGCGGACGCGCCGTTGTATGCTGTGCGCATTTTCCCGCAAATCCTTCCCATGCGGATCCGGAGGATTCGCCGGCTGGCGCTGCGGCGGGTTCCAGCGCGGTGGTATCGAAATCCGGCGCCTCGCTTTCATGCCACGTCAAGACGCGATTTTCATACTCGGCGCATCCGGGACCGGGCTCGCGCTGCTGCGGGACGCCGTGAAACTCGGTTTCGACGCCTACGTGGTCGACCGGCACAGGGGACCGGCTTTCGACAGCAGGTACGGCCGCAAGATTCTCGATGCCAGCGCGGACCTGTCGCGCACGCGCGCGCTGCTGCGCGAGGTTTCGGCAGCGCGAAACTGCTGGCTGATCGCGAGCAGCGATCCGTGGCTGGAATTCGTGCAGGCCCATCGGCCGTGGCTGGAGGGTTTGCCGGTACGCATCCTGCACCCCTCGTCGCGCGTCGTCGAAACCTGCCTGAGCAAGATCGAGTTCGCGCGATTCTGCCGCGAGCAGGGTTTTCCGACGCCGCTCACCTGGTTTGTCGGCGCCGAACCCAGGCCGGCCGGCCTCGAGCTCCCGCTGATGCTGCGCCCCACGCGCAAGCTGGAGCGGAATCGGCCCGAACGCCCGCCGCTGCCCAAGGCGCGGGAAATACGGGATGAAGCCGAGGTGGCGCGCTGGCTGGAGCTGTATCCGGAGCAGGAAGGAGCGTTCCTGCTGTCCCGTTCGTTGCTGGGCCGCGACCTCGTGCAATTGTCCGTGCCGTTCGTCAGGACCTCGCGGGAATGCACGATGTACGTGGCCGAGAAAATCCGCCCCAAACCCGAGGACTGCGAGGTCGGGATTTTCGTCCGGATCCGTCCGGACGCGCAGGCCGCCGCACTGGCCGAGCAGGTGATCAGCCGACTGGACTACTGGGGCATCGGCGAGGTGGAAATCCTGCGCGACCGGGCCAGCGGAGAATATTTCCTGATCGAGATCAACCCGCGGCCGTGGTCCCAGTATTCGTTGAGCGCCTGGGCGGGTTTCCATTTCCTCGGCACGCTGACCGGCCGGGGAAGGCGGCGCAGGCGCGCGCCCCCGACCGATGGCGCCTGGATCGACGTGGCCGGCGACATCTATTATTTCCTGTTCAGGCGCAGGACCCGCGACGGCCGCGTCGACCCCACGTTTCTCGGCTATCTGAGGCAGCTCCGCAGCGTGCGGGTGCTGGCCCATGTCGATCTGCTGGATCCGTGGCCGGTATTATCGGCGACGCTGCGAATCGGACGCAGAATCCTCGGCAGGCGGGCCGGTTTTCTGCGGCGACGCCGCGGCGTCGCGGGCGACTCGGGCGGCTCGGCATAGTGGCGGCTCCTGTATATTGAGCATCCGACCCGCGTTGCCGACTGCGGCAAGGTCCGGTCGGTGCGCGGCGCCGATCGGCGGCGCAAGGTGCGCGGAATGGGCGACCGATGAAGATCCTGTATTTGATGACCGAGCCCTTCGGTATCGGCGGAGTGCAGTCGGACCTGTTGATCCTCAGCGAAGGCCTCGCCCGGCGCGGCCACGAAGTCGCGGTGGCGACCACCGATGGCGAGTTGCTGGGCGAGCTCACCGCGCGCGGCGCCGCATTCGTCGACATCGACTTCCGCTTTCGCCACCCGCTGCGACTGCTGCGCGCGATACGCGAACTGCGCCGGGCGATCGCCGCGCAGGCGCCCGACGTGGTCGCGCCGCAGTCGGTGCGCTCGGCGATCGTCGCCTTCCTGGCGCTGCGGCTGATCGCGTTGCCGCACCGAGGCCCATCCCCGCGGACGCGGCTGCCGATTGTCACGACCATCCACAACATCCACAACCCGCGCAATTTCAAGTGGGCCGGGCGCATCCTGCGCCTGTGCTCGGATTTCGTGATCTTCGAATCCAACTACGAGCGCGATCGCCTGCTCGCGGCCGGCCTGGATGCCCGGCGCAGCCGGGTCATCCACAGCGGGATCGACATCGCGCGCCTGGGGCGCCCGGGGGAAATCGGAGTGCTCGCGCGCAACTACGGACTGGATCCCGATCGGCACCTGATTTACGGCATCGTCGCGAGGCTTTCCGAGGAAAAAGGCCATAAATATCTGATCGAGGCGTTCGCGCGGGTCGCCGCGCGCAACGAGCAGGCCCGGCTGCTGGTGATCGGGGACGGCCCGTTGCTCGACGCGGTGCGCCGGCAGGTGCAGGCGCTGGGACTGTCGCAGCGCGTGGTGCTCGCCGGCACGCAGCGCGACATCGCGACCCATCTGGCGCTGCTGCATGTCTTCGTGCTGGCGTCGACCCGCGAATCCTTCCCGCTATCGGCGCGCGAGGCGATGGCCGCGGCCACCCCGGTGGTCGCGCCACGCATCGGCGGCTGCCCCGAAGTCGTCGAGGACCAGGTCACCGGACTGTTGTTCGAGGCGGCCAATGTCGACGACCTGGCCGACAAGCTGCTGCAACTGGCCGATCCGGCGCTGCAGCGCTCGATGGGTATCGCGGGCCGCGAGCGCGCGCTGCGGCTGTTCAGCCACGACGCGTGGGTCGCCGGCGACGAACAGGTCTACCTGGAATTCGCCGGGCGCGTCAGCGGGCCGGCGGGAGCCGCGGCCTGAGGATGCCCGACGCGCTGCTGTCGCCCGTCATCCTGCTGGGCATGCTGCTGTGCCTGGCGGCGGCCGCCTGCCTGCGAGGCTCGACGCCCGCCGCGGCCAAGGTGGCCAGCGTGCTCGCGCTGGCGGTCTACGCCATCGTGTCCGACCCGCTGCTGGCCAACCTCGCGCTGGGCCACCTCGAGGACGAGGCGACGCGACTGCAGGCGCGGTGTCCGCCGCCGCCGGCCGGCAGTGTGCTCATCGTGCTCGCCGGCGGCCTGCGCACCACCCCGCGCGGGCCGCAGGACTTCGACAGCCTGAGCTCGGCCAGCCTGCGACGACTGCTCGCCGCGGTGCAGATCGCGCAGCATGTCGACCACTCCACGCTGTGGATTTCCGGCGGCGGCGGCAGCCGGTGGCGCGAGGCCGACCTGATGGCGGCGCTGGCGCAGCGCCTGGGGTTCCCGCCGGCGCGGATCCGGCGCGACAGCCGATCGCTGACCACACTGGCCAGCGGCATGCGGCTGTCGCGCTGGATCGCCGGCTCCGGCCGCGGTCCGTTCTATCTGGTCACGTCGGCCTACCATATGCCCCGCGCGATGCTCAGCTTCCGGCTCGGCGGCCGCCCGGTGTGCGCGCTGCCGGTCGACTACCAGGCCGTGCACAGGCCCTGGCAGCACATGCTGCTGCCGGGCCTCGACGCCGTCCACAAGTTCGCTCTGGCCCTCCACGAATACCTCGGCTACGCCTACTATGCGCTGCGCGCCGAGGCAGCGTCCGCGCTGTCGGCGCGCGCGGCCGCCGGGGCGGGCGCCATGCCCGGTGCTGCCAACAGGCGGGACGGATGAATTCGCGAACCTCCTCCGAGCAAGGCGAGCTGGATCGGCGCTGCGGGCCCGGCAGCGCCGCCGCGCGCGACGGCCAGCGGCTGCGCATCCTGTTCGTGGTGGACAGCCCCTATCCCACGCTGGGCGGCGCGGAAATCCAGGCGCGGCTGCTGGCCGGCGAGTTGCGCCGGATGGGCCACGACATCCGCGTGCTGGCGCCACGGCGCCTGCCGGGGCAGGCGCAGCGGGAACGGGTCGATGGGGTCGAGGTGTTCCGCCTCGGCCACCCGCGCTGGAAGGGCCTGGGCGCGCTGATCCTGAATGTCCGTTACGCGGCCTGGCTGCTGCGCCACCAGCACCGGATCGACGTCATCCACATCCACATGATGCACAACCTGGCCGGAGCCGCCGGCTGGCTCAAGCCCTGGCTGCGCGTTCCGGTGATGGTCAAGATTTCGGGCGCCGCCGAATTCCGCGGCGGAATACTCGATCCGGATCTGCGGAACAAGGCCAAGCACCGGCTGCTCGATCGCGGCGCACGCCGGCTGCAGGCGTACCAGTGCATCAGCCGCGAGACGGTCGGCATGGTGGAATCGGCCGCCTATCCTTCCGAGCGCCTGCGCCTGATCCCCAACGCCGTCGACGTCGCGCGCTTCGCCTTCCCGCAGCGTCGCTTCGACAGCGCGTCGACGGTGCTGTTCATCGGCCGCCACGCCCCGGTGAAGGCGCTGGACGTGCTGCTGCAGGCCTGGGCGCGGCTGCAGCGCGCCCCGCAGGCGCGGCTGATCCTGGCCGGCGAAGGCCCGCAGACCCCGATGCTGCGGCAGATGGCGCAGCAGCTGGGCATCGCCGAGTCGGTCGAGTTTCCCGGAACGATCGACGACGTCGCCCCGTTGCTCCGGCGCGCCGACATCTACGTCCAGCCTTCGCACCAGGAAGGCCTGTCGAACGCCGTGCTGGAGGCCATGTCGGCCAGCCTGCCGATCGTGGCCAGCCGGATCAGCGGCAACGAGGACCTGATCGACGACGGGCAGACCGGCCTGCTGGTCGCGCCGGGCGATCCGCAGGCGCTGGCGCAGGCGATCGGCCGCCTGATGGAGTCGTCGGCGCTGCGCAGCGATCTCGGCCTGGCCGCGGCGCGCAAGGTCGAGGCGCGCTACGGACTGCCCACGGTGATCGACTCGCTGCTGCGCACCTACCGCGGGCTGATGCGATGAGCGCGGCGGGCGACACCTCCATCGTCGATGCGCGCACGGGTCGAGGAGATCCCATGGCATCACCCCCGTTGCGCGTCGGTTTCATCGTCGACGCTCCAGGCGTGTCCAAGTACGTGGCGGAGCTGCTGCGGTGGGCGCAGGCGCAGCAGTTCCTCGCGGGCAGCCACCTGATCATCCGGGATCCGGCGAGCGACGACGGCACGCGGCCTGCCGGCGTGTCGGGCAGGCTCGCGGAACTCGCATGGGCCTTGCTGATGCGGCTGGAGCAGCGCAGGCTGCGAGGCTCCCGCCATGCCGATCACCTGTGCCGGCATGCCGTCGCCGACCTGCCCTTGCCGCGCATCGGGGCGGGCGCGCGAGCTGCGCCCGCAGGCGCGGCCTGCACGCAGGACCAGGCGGTGCTGCAGGCCGTGCGCGAGGCGGGCCTCGATCTGCTGGTGCACTGCGGCTCGGGCAGCCTGCCCGAAGGCTGGCTGGACGCCGCCGTGCTGGGGGTCGTTTCGCTGGAGCACGGCGATCCGCGAAGCCACAGGGGCGGCCCGAGCGGTTTCTGGGAAGTCTGCGAACGCTCGCCCGACACCGGTTTCAGCGTGCAGCAATGGACTCGCGATCCGCAGGTGCGGCCGATCCTGCTGCGAGGCAGCTTCGCCACGCAGGCGCACTACCTGCTGAACCAGGCGAACGTCTGCGAGAGCAGCCTGCACTACCTCAAGAGCGTGCTCTCGCGCATCGCGTCGACCCGCGTGCTGCAGGCGCAGCCGGGCGTTCCCTACTGCGGCCGGCTGGCGACACGGCCTGGCTTGCCGCAACAGCTCCGGTACATCGGGGGACTTGCCGCGAGCCTGCTGGGCAGCAAGCTCAGGTCGCGCCTGCTGGGCAGGCAGCGGCGCTGGGGAATCGCCTTCCAGCGCCGCGACTGGCGCGACCTCGTGATGGCCAGCGCGCATCGGGTCGCGAACCCCGCCGGGCGCTTTTACGCCGACCCCTTCGTGGTTTCGCGCGACGGCGTCGACTACTGCTTCGTCGAGGACTTCGACTACCGGGCGCAGCGCGGGAGGATTTCCGTGCTCGAGCTCGGCGACACCCAGGCCCGGTTCCTGGGCAGCGTGCTGGACGAGCCCTTCCACATGTCGTTCCCGTTTCTGTTCGAGCACGCCGGGACGCTGTTCATGATGCCCGAGACCAGCGAAAATCGGGACATCCGGATCTACCGGTGCGTCGATTTCCCGCTGCGCTGGGAGCTGCATCGCGTGCTGATGCGCGACGTGTCGGCGGTGGACACGATGATGTTCCGGCACGACGGCAAGTGGTGGCTGCTCACCAACCTGGCGCCGCAACCGCATGACGACCAGGGTGCCGAACTGCTGATCTTCCATGCCGACGACCCCTTCGCCCCGCACTGGACCCCCCACCCCGGCAACCCGATCTACATCGACCCCTCGCGTGCCAGGAACGGCGGGCTGCTCGCGGCCGATGGCCAGCTGCACCGTGTCGGGCAGCGGCAGGGTTTCAGGCAGTACGGAGCCGGCGCGACGATCTTTCGCATCGACGAGATCACGCCGAGCCGCTACCGCGAGACTGCGGTCGCCAGCCTGGAGCCGGATTTCGGTCCCGGCCTGCTCGGTACCCACCACCTGCACAGCAACGGCCGCGTCACGGTCTTCGACTACAAGACCGAGGAGGCGATCCGGTGAGCGCAGCCGAGTCGCCGCTGGTCGTGCATATCATCGACGAGCTGCCGCGCGACGGCGCCGAAATGCTGCTGCTCGACCTGCTTCGCCTGCGCGATCCCCGACTGCGCTACGCGGTGGTGTGCCTGATCCGCGGCGGCGCGTTGCAGCCGGAGTTCGAGCGCATCGGCGTGCCGGTGACGGTATTCGGCAGGCACGGCCGCTACGATCCGCTGCTGGTGCTGCGCCTGGCGCGCTGGCTGCGTCGGCGACGCGCCAGCGTGGTGCATACCCACCTGTTCACCGCCGACAGCTACGGACGCCTGGCCGCCCGCCTGGCTGGCGTGCCGGGAATCTTTTCCACCGTGCACAGCGTCGCGCCCACCGGTGCCGGCCGCGTGCGCGCGACGGTGTCGCGGCTGCTCGCGCGACTGAGCACCGGGGTGGTCGGCTGCAGCGAGGAGGTGGCGCAGACGCTGGTCCGGCGCGACGGCCTCCGCGCCGACCGCGTGCACGCCATCCCCAACGGAGTCGACCTGCTGCGCTTCGCAGACGCCCGCGGCGACGGGGTGCGCGAGGAGTTCGGCCTCGATTCCCGGCGCCGGCTGATCGGCGTCGTGGGCCGGCTGCATCCGCCGAAGGGCCACGAGGACCTGCTGCTCGCGCTGGCCCGCCTGGACCCCGGGTTGCGCCGCGACCTCAGCTGCCTGGTGGTCGGCGCAGGCGTGCTCGAGGCCCCGCTGCGCCAGCGCGTGGCCGAACTCGGGCTGCACGACTGCGTGATCTTCACCGGCCTGCGCACCGACGTGCCGCGGCTGGTCGCGGCACTCGACGTGTTCGTCATGCCCTCGCGCTGGGAAGGCCTGCCGATCGCGCTGCTGGAGGCGATGGCCACGTCGCGCCCGGTGCTGTGCACCCGCGTCGGCGGGATTCCCGACGTGGTGCAGCACGGCGACAACGGCCTGCTGGTCGAAGCGGGGGACGTCGACGGGCTGCGCGCGGGAATCGAGCGCCTGCTGCGCGAGCCGCAGCTGGCGGCGCGACTGGCGGCACGGGCGCGGACCACGGTGATCGAGCGCTTCGACATCACCCGCACCGCCGGCGCCTACAACCGCCTGCACTGCGACGCCATCGGCTGGCCGGCGGCCGACTCCGCCGAGAGGGCGTCGCAGTGAAGGCGTCGCCACGCCTGCTGCTGGCCGCGGCCTGCTGGCCGGCCACCCGCGTCGCCGAGGCGCTGCGCCCCGGGCTGCGGGTGCTGATGTACCACCGCGTGGCGCGGCTCGAAGCCTACGACCAGCTGACCGTGACGCCCGAGCGCTTCGAGCAGCAGATGCGGCTGCTCGCCGGCCGCCGCAAGGTGGTGGGCCTGGTCGAGGGCCTGCGCGCGCTGCGCGCGGGCACGCTGGGCGAACCGGCGGTCGCCGTGACCTTCGACGACGGCTACCTCGACAACCTGGTCGAGGCCGCGCCGATCCTGCAACGCCACGGCATCGCCGCGACGGTGTTCGTGACCACGCGCTTTTGCGACCAGACCGCCGCGCATCCGCGCTATGCGCCGGGCGGCCCGCGGCTGCACCTGGACTGGGACGAGGTATCGCGCCTGGCCTCGCTGCCCGGCGTGGAGATCGGGTCCCATACCCTCAGCCATCCCCATCTGCCCCGGCTGTCCGATGCCCAGGCCAGGCAGGAGATCGAGTCCAGCCGCCGGTGCATCGGCGAGCGCATCGGGCGCGAGGTGCGGGCGTTCTGCTACCCGTCGGGCGATGTGGGCGAGCGCGAGGCGCAGCTGGCCCGCGAAGCCGGTTACGAGGCCGCGGTCAGCGTCTGGCCGGGGCTCAACCGGGCGGGCTTCGACCCCATGCTGGTGCGCCGCACCGAGGTCACGCAGCGCGACGACGACAGGGCCTTCGCCCTCAAGCTCGACGGGGCCTTCGACCCGCTGCACCGCATGCTCCACGCCCGCAGGCGCCGCCGCTTCGAGCGCGAGCGCGTGGCGGCGCGCGCTCGCCAGCCGCGCTGAGGCGGCGGGCCGGGGCCGTGCCGGCGGCGACTCGCCGGAGCGGTCGCGTCAGCCGCGGCGCGCCGCGCCGGCCGCCGGCGCCGCCCGCCGTCGGCGCGCCGGCAGCAGTCGCGACAGCACCGCGACCATCACCCAGAACAATCCGTCGACCGACGAATCGATCATGTGGGTCCCGAACATGTTCACGCCGATCAACCCGGCGACCATGGTCGCCGCCGACAGCCCGGCGATGCGATCGATGTCGCAGGCGTCGCGGTCGGCATACAGGCGCCAGCCCGCCAGGCCCACCGCGAGCACCAGCCACACCAGCGCGACGAGTCCGGGAAGCCCCATGTTCGACGCCGCGTAGAGGAACATGTTCTGGTTGTCGGTGGCGCCTCCGGTGACGCCATCGTCGAAACCCGAGACATGGCTGGGCACCAGGCTGGAGAAGCGGTCGAAACCCTCGCCCAGCAACGGATGATCCCTGGTCATCTGGATGGCGGCGTCCCACAGGATCAAGCGCGAGTCGGCGCTCTTGTCGATGCCGGTGCCGGGGACCCGGTCCTGATAGGTCTGGCCGATGCGCGCCTTCAGCGAGGTCGGAACCAGCGCCGGGACGAACAGGTAGATGCCCGCGAGCACCGCCAGCACGAACACGAAGAAGCGCCGGCTTTTCACAAAGGAGACCCCGAGACCCTGCATCGCGAAGGCCAGGTAGGCGCCGCGGGAGAAGCACCCCAGCAGCACCTTGACCCCGGCCAGCACCATCGGCGCCACGCGCAAGGATTTCCAGCGCGGAAAGTAGAAGGCGCCCCAGGCCAGGAACGGAGCCACCGAGTACACCACCAGCGCCGCGAAGTCGTTGGGCTGGCCGACGGGGCCGAGCAGCCGCGATTTCTCGATGCTGCTCAGGCCGCGGGTTCCCCACCACTCGTGGATTCCGTAGAGGTAGACCAGGGTGGCCGAGAACATCATGTAGACCATGATCCTGCGCGCGCTGTTGCGGTCGCGGATCATGTTCACGAACAGGAAGAAGATGATGAACTGATCGAGATAGGTCCTCAGGATCTGCAGGTACTTCCAGAAAAAGGGCTGCAGGCCCAGCGCCGCGATCGCGGTGAGCACCGACAGCAGGCTGAGCGCCAGCCAGATGGCCGCGATGCGCGTGAACGGATGCCGGCGCAGCAGCGGCTGGCCCCTGCGCACGCTGTCGCTGACCCAGGCGAACACCAGCGCCAGTTCGAGCAGGTTGGTGCCATTCAACCCGGGAGCCAGGCGGGCCGCATAGAGCCTGCTCAGCGGCAGGTACACGACCGTCAGCGCGAGCAGGGTTTCCGGGCCGTTGCGCAGGTCGGCCAGCACGATCAGGCCCAGCACCACCGCGAAGCCGTACAGCCCCAGATGCCCGAGTTGCAGGTGCAGGCCGTAGAGGGCGACCGCGAACACCGCCGGCAGCATCAGCAGGCGCAGCCTGGCCCACAGCGGCGCGCCGGCCCAGGCCGGCTGGCGCAGCGTTCCATCGGCCTGCCGCACCGCCTCGTCAGGCGCGCAGTCGGGTGTAGAGTCGGTGGTAGCGTTCATGTCCGAGAACGGCGCGCGCCAGCGCCTTGGCTGCATCCACTGCGCGGGCCCGCAACAGCGGGCCGCTGCGCGCCTGCGCGAGGGCGGTGAATCGTCCGGCGCTCAAGCCCGGGCGCATGGCCAGGCGGGGCAGCAGTGCCGACGGGGTCGGGCCGCCGGCGCGCAGCGCTCCCGGGCGCGAGCCGTGCAGCAGTTCGAAACCGGCCAGGCGCGCCCGCGCGAGCGCATCGGCATCGGCGCGCCCGCCGGGAAAGGACATCTGCCGCGGCGCCGCGCCCAGCTGCTCGGCCAGGATCGCATGCGAGCAGTCCAGTTCCTCGCGCAGCTGCGCCGCCGGCAAGCCGGCGAGGAAGCGGTGGGTGTGGCCGTGCGCGCCGATGCGCATGCCCTGCGCGGCCAGATCGCGCACCTGCTGCCAGGAGCAATAGCCCGCACGCTGCCCGACAAAGCCGGTGGTGATGAAAAAACACGCCTTCTGGCCGCGCGCCAGCAGCGCCGGCAGCGCCAGCTCGGCGTTGCTGGCGTGCCCGTCGTCGAAGGTCAGCACGACCCCGCCGCCGGCAGGCAGGCAGCCGTGCAGCACCTCGGGGTCGAGCACCGGCACCCCCGCGCGCGACAACGCATCGAGCTGGCCTTCGAATTCGTCCAGCAGCAAGGTGTAGGGACGCTCGGCGGGGTCGATGTCGCGCAGCGCCGCGGGGTCGCGCACCAGCCCGTGGTACATCAGGATGGCCACCCGGCTCACGTCGTCTTCTCCCAGCGCGCATCGATTCGTCCGGAAGCGAAGCGCAGCAGTGCGAGCACCGCGGCCAGGTTCATGTCGCAGAACACCTGCGCGAAACCCACCAGCCTGCTGCGTCGGGTCGGCGGCCAGAAACTGCCGGCCAGCGCCAGCGCGTAGAAGGCCAGCTGCGCGACCAGCGCGGCCAGCATCAACGGGCCGCCGGCGACGGCGCTGCACACCAGGCAGGCGGCCAGCGCATAGGGCACCAGCAGGCGCAGCACCTTGTGCGAGACGAACTGGAACCACACCGGGTTGCTCCACGGCGCGAACAGCCACGCATTGCCGGCGAAAGTCTGGAAATTCCCGCTGAGGGTGCGGATCTTGCGCTTGCGCTCGGCCAGCGAGTCTTCGTGCACGCCGTCCCACACCTGCGCCCCGTCCTCCAGCAGCGCGCGCTTGCCGCGCCGCACCACCTGCATCGGGATCTCGAAATCGTCCAGGATCGTCCCGTCGCGCAGCGGCGTCCAGTCCTCGCGGCGGATCGCATACAGCGCGCCGGTGGCACCCACCGTCGAATGCAGGCGGCTCTCGTTGCCGCGTATCCACTTCTCGTAACGCCAGTACAGCCCGATGCTGCGTCCGGCCTGGGTGCGCCCGGGGCGCTGCACGAGTTCGCCGCTGACCACGCCGACGCCGGGCTGCAGCAGCCGGGCGACGATGCGCCTGAGCGCATCCGGCGCGAGCTGCTGGCGCACGTCGCAGAACACGACGACCTCGGTCGCGACCTCGAGACGCGCGCGGTTCAGCGCATGCGCCTTGCCGCGGCGCGGTGCATAGGCGATCACGCGCACTCCCGGCTCGCCGGCGACGACCTCGGCGGTGGCATCGCTGGAACCGTCGGACACCACCAGCACCCGCAGCCTGTCGGCCGGATAGTCGAGTTCGCGCAAATTGCGCACTTTCGACGGCAGGCGGGACGCCTCGTTGTACGCCGCGATGACCACGGTCACTTCAGGCAGTTGCGCATCGCCCGGCTCGGCGGCCGGCGCGGGGCGCCGCAAGCGCGCCAGCGCGGCCACCAGCAGCGGGTAACCGGCGTAGGTGTAGAGCACCACGCCGGCGCTGCACCAGAACCAGGCCTGTGCGCTCACGCGGGGGGCGCGCGGCGGGCGCGGGCCGCGCTCCGGCGCGTCGGCTCAGTAGGCGTAGTAGCCATAGGCCGACGACTCGGGCGGGGTGCGCGACTGGTTGAGCAGGGTCATCACCAGCGGGCAGTCCTCGAGCAGGCTCAGCGCGTGCTGCACCGTTCCCTGCCGCGTGCGGCCCGCATGCACCACCAGCACCACCTGCCCCATCTGCGGCGCCAGCACGCGCGCCTCGGCGGCGTGCAGCAGCGGCGGCGCGTCGAACACGACGATGCGCTGCTCGGCGTGCGCCGCCAGGCGGGCCAGCAAGCCGTGCATCGCCGCGCTGCCGAAGATCTCGGTGGCCAGTTCGTGCCGCGTGCCGGCCGGCAGGAAGCTGAGCTTGTCGACGTTGGTGGCCAGCTCGACCTCCGACAGATCCAAGCCCGGGTCGAGCAGCAGGTCGAGCAGGCCGCGCCGGCCTTCGTCCACCCCCAACCGCTTGGCGGCGGCCATGCGCGTGCTGTCGGCGTCGACCAGCAGCACGTTGTGGCCGAGTTCCATCGCCATGCTCACCGCCAGGTTCACCGCGGTGAAGGTCTTGCCCTCGCCCGGCAGGCTGCTGGTGATCATCACCAGGTTGCCCCGATCCACCGGCTGGCGCGACTTGCTGCCCACCGCGTTGCCCAGCAGCGGCCGCTTGATGCTGCGCAGCTCATCCATCAGCCGGGAGCGCGCGGCGCCGGGCACCAGGTAGCCCGCGGCGGCGAGCCCGGCCAGGTCGATGTCCACGCGGTGCCGCGGCTGCAGCAGCGCGGGCGGCCGCGCCGCCACCTCCTGCAGCGCTCCGGCCAGCGCGGCCGGCTGCTCGCCGGCCGGCGCCGCCGCCGCGGCGTCGCTCCACGGCACCTCGACACCGGCAAGGCGCAATTGCTCGAGCCGTTTACTCGCCTGTTCGATGATGCTCACGTTGCGGCCTTCAATGGTTCAGGTACAGGATATTCGCCAGCGCCCAGGCCACGAAGCCGATGACCAGCAGCGCGCTGGCTGCCAGGAACATGCGCCGCTGCGAGTGCTCGCGCGACAGGCTCGCCGGCGTCTGCACGAGGGTGATCGAGCCCAGCACGGTGCGCTGCGTGTCCTCGCGCAGCTGGCGCGAGGTGCGGTAGGTGGGAAACAGCATCACCAGCGCGTAGGAGGTCGCCACGCCCAGCGCCACCGCCAGCACCAGCACCAGCGCGATGAGGAAGGTGCGGCGGGGGAACAACGCGGTCGGCCCCAGGCGCGGCGGATCGACGACCCGGAAGTAGTCCTGGCTGCGGCTCCGGTCCTGGTTGCGCGAGAGCATCGCCGACTCGCGGCGCTGCACCAGCTTCTGGTAGCTGTCGCTGATCACCCCGTAGTCGCGGTTGAGCTGGGCATACTGCTCGTCCAGCCCAGGCATCTTGCGCTGTTGCTCGCCCAGGTGCTGCAGTCGCGCGCGCACGTCGGCGACCTGCGACTGCAGCGCGGCGACGTTGGCAGCGGCCTGCGCCAGGCTGATGCGCAACTGCTGGTAGACCGGATTGGTGGCCTGGGAGTAGCTGGGCTGCGCGGGCGCCGCACCGGGACCCGCCTGCTGCTCGCGCTGGCGTTGCGCCTCCAGTCGAGCCAGCGCCTGGCGGGTCGCGATGACGTCGGGATAGGCGTCGGTGTAGCGCTGCAGCAGGTCGTCCAGGTGCTTGCGCAGCTGGTCGATGCGCAGGTCGATCGCGCTGGGCGCCGCGACCACGACGCCGCCAGGCATCAGCGAGGGCGCCAGCGTGGGGTGTACCTGGCCGAGCTGGCCCTGCAGGGCGTCGCGCGCGCTCACCGCCGCGGTGAGCTGGCCCTGCAGGGTGATCAGCTGCCCCTGCAGCTGCGCCTCCATGGCGTTGTAGTCCAGCGGCCCGCGTACCGAGTACTCGGGGTGAGCGGTGCGAAACACCGTCAGGCGGTTCTCGATGTCCTGCAGCTTGGTCTTGTACAGCGCGATCTGGCTGTCGATGAACCGCAGCGCCTGGCTCGAATCGCGCTCGTTATTGGCCACGCCCCTGTGCACGAACACGTCGATCAGCGTGCGCACGACCCCCAGGGTCTTGCGCGGGTCGGTGCCGATGTAGCTGATCTGGTAGATGTTGTCGCGGCCGTTGATCTTGAACTCGATGCTGGTGGACAGCCGCTGGATCAGCAGCCGGCGTTGCAGCGCGCCGGCGCCGGCCGGCAGCAGATGGTCGCGTTCGATCACCGCCTCCAGGGTCGCCGGCGACAACAGGGTGCGCGCCAGCATGGTCACCTGCTGCCCCACGTCGGGTTGCACGGCCAGCCCCTGCAGCAGCGGCCGCAGGGTGCTCTGGGTGTCGACGTAGACGGTCGCGCTGGCCATGTAGCGCTCCTTGTAGGCCAGCACGCCGACCGCGCCCAGCAGCGCGAACGCCCAGGCGACGGCCAGGCCCCACCAGCGCTTCTCCCACATCGCCGGCAGCAGGTTGAACAGCGGAGCAAGCAGATCGTTCATCGCGAATGCATCGGGTATGCGCAGGCGGGCAGCGCGGGCTTTCGGAGCGGGCCAGCGTTCCCGCCCGGCCTGGCGGCCCGCAGCGGGTGGCGGCGGGTGAGTCGGCGGTCGCGCGGGTATCGGCTCAGGCTCGCTCCAGGTAGTCGCGGTAGGCCCCGTCCTGACGCGCCAGCAGCCAGTCGGCCAACCTGGCGGCGACGCGCTCGGACGCGTGGCCGTCGAACAGGTCCGGCGGCTGCACGCGACGTCCTCCACTGGCGATGATATCCGCCAATTCTCCGGCAATCCGCCGTATCTCCGAAGAGGATTTCTCGGTTTCCACCGAATGCGGATCAAGTACCAGCGAAGGCACTCCGAGCGCCAGCGCCTGCGCCCGCAGCCACTCGCTGTCGCTGAGCAGGCAGCGCGCATGGCGCATCAGGCCCAGCATTTCCACATGGGACGGTGTGTCGATGGCATGCACCGCGGTAGCCAGCGCGTGGGCGCAGCGTTGCGCCAGCGCGTCGCGCTGGCCGGAGCGCACCACGCAGACCAGGGAAAACATCCACCCGAGCTTGCGCATCTGGGCGTTCAGCGCCACCACCGCCTCGCCGGTGGCCCGCTCGTCGCCATCGCGCAGCACCACCAGCGCGAATCCGGCCGGGTCCGAAAGCACCGACAGCGGGACCCCTTCGCGCCGCAGCAACTGCTCCGCAGCGGCGCCGCGCGCCGGCGCCAGCCGCACCGCGTCGACCGCGACGCTGCCCACCAGGTGGGTCGCCTGGGAGTCGACCGCTTCGGCATGCAGCCATTCCTGGTCGCCCCATTCGGCGCAGAACAGCAGGTCCGCGGCATGGTCGAGCAGTTCGCGCCGCCTGCGCAGCGGCGCCGCCGCCTGGCCGCGCTGCCCGGCCTCCACCCGTACCACCGGCACCTCGGCAGCCGCCGCGGCCATCGCGCAGGCGACATCCACCGGCGCGTCGCCGACCAGCACCACCGCGCCGACCTCGCGCGCGTCCAGCCTGGCCGCCAGCGCGGCGGCCGCCTCGGCGGCGCGCCCGGCGGAGGTGGCGGCCTGCAGCACGACTTCACTGCCCGGATCGCTCACGCCGAGCTCGCGCAGGTCGCGCTGCGCGAGCTCGCCGTCGCCGATCGCGCCGGGGCCCTGGAAGCGCAACAGCAGCGGCGGCGGCAGGTCCTCGCGCTGCGCGAAGGCCTGCGACAGCGCGGCAGCGCACAGCAGCGCCGGCTGCGAAGCGGCCACGCACAGCAGGACCTCGCGGGTGGAGCGCGACGCGTTCGCGGCCGCAAGCAGTCGGTGCCGCCGCGCGTCGCCGCCGATCTCGGCGCTCAACTCGGCCTCCACGCGCAGCACGCGCGCGGCGTCGATGCGCTCGGCCTCGTCGAGGAAGGCCGACAGCAGCAGCCGGTTGCACAGGGTGTTGATGCGTCTCGGCACCCCCGCGCTGGCGGCATGGATCAGCTCGAAGGCCTCGTCGTCGAAGCCGGGTCGCTGCTTCCAGCCGACATGGCGCAGGCGGTGCTCGATGTAGCCCCGCGTCTCCGCCGGCTCCATCGGTCCGAGGTGGCAGCTCGCCAGCACGCGCTGGCGCAGCTGCTCGAGCTGCGGCAGGCGCAGGATGTCGCGCAGCTCGGGTTGCCCGACGAGAAAGCTCTGCAGCAGCGCCCGGTTGCCGAACTGGAAGTTGGACAACATGCGCAGCTCCTCGATCGCCTTGGGGTCGAGGTTCTGCGCTTCGTCGATGATCAGCAGCGCGCGCCGGTTGGCGGTGGCCAGCGAGGCCAGGAAGGCCTCCAGGGTCACCAGCAGGCGCGCCTTGCTCAGACCCTGGCCGTTGATCCCGAAACCCAGCGCGACCGCGTACAGCAGGTCGTCGGCGCCGAGCTGGGTGCTGACCACTTGCGCGGCGACGACCTTCCCCGGATCCAGCTCGGACAGCAGCGCGCGCAGCAGGGTGGTCTTGCCGGCGCCGATGTCTCCGGTCACGACGATGAAGCCTTCGCCCTGGAACGCTCCGAAGCGCAGGTACTGGTAGGCGTTGCCGTGCCCCTTGCTCTCGAAATAAAAGCTCGGATCGGGGTGGATCTGGAACGGCGGCGCACTCAGTCCGTAGTGCTTCTCGTACATGACCCTTGGCTCGGCGTCAGAATCGGTGGACCAGACCGGCGAACACCCCGGTCTCGTTGCCGTTGCCCACCTGGGTGGAGACCAGGAAACGGCGGCGCACGCCGACGAGCCCGGTGGTGCGCGGCGAGAAGCGATGGTCGAGCTGCAGGATCACCGCGGTCTGGTGCGCGCTCTGGCCCTGGCGCAGCCCGAAGCCGATGTCGTTTTCCCGCTGCAGCGTCAGGTTCATGTTGTCCACCGGGGTCAAGCGGTGGCCGTAGTTGATCGCCACCCCGGTCTGCACGTTGTCGTTGGACACGCTCTGCAGCAGCTGCAGCAACTGCTGGCCCGGCAGGAACAGGTCCTCGATGCGGTTGCGATACACCGACACCGCGACGCTGTCGCGCGGACGCATCCACAGGCCGGTGATCACCAGGTCGTTCTGCAGCACCGACGAGGTGGTGTAGAAACCGCCCGCGGTGGTCAGGCTGGCCGGCAGCCCGGCGCTGCCCAGCAGGGTCTGCACCGCCGCCGCGCGTTGCACCGGGTTGGTGTACTGGGTGGTCAACAGGTTGCTCAGCAGGGTCGCGATATTGCCGGCCGTGCGCCCCGCGGTGTTGCCTCCCAGCGGCGCCAGGTAGCTGGTGGGCTGGCGCGTCCACGACGCGCTCAGGCTCAGCTGGGGCGAACCGACATTGGCCAGCAGCGACCAGCCGGTGCCGAAGTAGCGATGCTCGACGGTGGCGTCGACGGTCTGCAGCGGCGAAGGCGACCAGGCGGTGCGCAAGCCGTAGATGCCCGCGCTGTCGTCCGCCCCCTGCGCCTGCACCTTTTCGTGGCCGCCGATGACCCCCACCACCCATTGGGTCGTCAGCGCATAGTTGAGAATGGCCCGGAAGGTGGAGTCACGCAGCCACGCATAGGGCTCGCCGTCGTAGGTCGCGTAGGTCTGCTGGGCGGCCAGGGTGTAGCCCCAGTTCTGCGGCAGTTGGTCCAGGCGGATCGTCTGGTCCAGGTAGCGCCCCCCCGAGAGCATGCCGCCCGAGGGCGAATTGCTGACCCGCGTCCAGGTATCGTCGCTGCGGGCGCGCAGCCGCAGCGACGGCGTCAGCAGCCGATCGATGTAGGGCGAGATGCGCCACTGGGTGCTGGTGTAGGTGCTGCCCTGCACCGGCCCGCCCTGGCCCACGTAGGGACTGATCGACTGCTGCTGCGAGACCACCGAGGCATCGAAATAGACGAACTGGTCGACCAGTTCGGAATGCAGGCTGCCCGATCCGTAGGGTGCCACCACGTTCGGCCGCACGCCGTTGACATAGTAGGTGCCGTCCAGGCTGAAATCGCCCAGCACCTGCCAGCGCGCGTGGCTGGACCCCAGGAAGATATTGGGCATCACCTGCAGCACGGTGTCGGAGCGCGAATGGCTGCTGACCCCGTAGTTCGCATTGCTGGTCTGCGTGGCCAGCACCGCGACCGAGGGCACGACGTAGGTGTTCGGCGGCGGCAGCTGCGCCTGCGGTCCGGAAGCGGCCGAGGCCGCGGGCAGCGGCGCCCTCGGCACGTTCGGAATGACCTGGCCCTGCGCCGCGCCGAACGCGCCCAGGCCCAGGCAGGCGGCGATCACCGCACGATCGAGAGTACGCAGGCTGAATGCTTGCATGGTCGGGGCTCCTGCCGAGATTTCGGTGAAAGCGACAGCGAAGGGGAAGAGGGCGCACCGGCCAAACCGGGCGAAATGTCGATCAATATCCGGATGCAGGACGTTTGCCGGCCTCAGAACCAGCCCTGCGGGATCACGATCGTGTCGCCCGGGAGCAACGGCACATTGTCGGCCATCACCCCTTTGTGCAACAGGTCGTCAAGCCGCAGGCTGTAGGACTTGCCATCGCGGATCAGCACCGCGGCGTTGCCGTCGGCATAGGGGGTGAGTCCGCCGGCCGCGATCATCGCGTCGAGCAGCGTCATGTGGTCCCGATAGGGCACGCTCTGCGGCTTCGCCGCGGCGCCGACGATCGACACCTGCTGCCCCAGCGCACCGTGGAAGTTGCTGACCACGACGGTCACGACGGGGTTGCGCACGTACTTGGCGATGCGCTCCTTGATCTTCGCCGCCAACTCGTCGGGGGTCAGTCCGGCCGCCTTCATGCCGTCGACCAGCGGCGCGGAAATGCGCCCGTCGGGCCGCACCTGCACGGTCGACGACAGGTCGGGGTTCTGCCACACGCCGATGCTCAGGGTGTCGCCGGGCCCGATCACATAGTGGTAGTCGGCCAGCGAGGCCTGGGTCGGCGCCGGCGGATAGCTGTTGGCGGCGCACGCCCCGAGCAGCAACAGCAGTCCGAGCGCGCAGCCCCGCAGCAGGCGCAACGCGAAGGCGGATCCCATCGACAAATTCTGGTTCATTTCGTGACCTTTTTCACAGGCGCGCGGCCGGCAATATGCTAAAACCGTCGCTCCAAAATCATCCGGGAGTTTTCCCGGCGATAAGCCGACAGTATCCGGAACGCCAGTCTAGGACACTGCGCGACACCTCAGCACCCCGATACGGGGGGATGACCGAGATTATCGGCCATGCCAAGATTCGGTTAAAGACCCGGGCGCGGCGTTGCCGGCTTTGTTTTTTGAGAATGGACGCAGCGTATTTGCGTCGAATAGCTGCGACGCGCACTGGCCGGCAGGTCGCGGCGAGCCGCCGGCCGTGCGGCTGCCGCCACGGCACCACGCAACAGGGATGCATCACGATGATTCGGGTTTTCGACCACTACGTGCCGACACGCACCGTGATGGAACTCGGCGCGGATTTCTCGTTGCTGACCCTGGCCGGCATGGCCTCGGGCGCCACGCTGCTGCTGCTGTCCGGGACCTCGGCCAGCCTGGCCGATGCCTTGCCGGTGATCCGCACGCCGGCGCTGGCCTACTCGTGCACGATGCTGCTGCTGTTCGTCGCCTTCGGGGTGTACCAGCGCGAGCGAGGCGGCTCGCTGCGTCTGTTGCTGCTCAGCGCGCTGATGGCGACTTTCGTCAGCGTCGGGCCGCTGTTCTTCGTGCTGCTGCACCTGGCCATCGTAGGCGTGCACCCGCTGCGCTTCCTGGCGCTGGCCTACGTGCTGCAGTTCGCCGGCCTGGTGCTCATCCGCCAGCCGCTGCTCGGGGCCCACACGCGGCGCCTGTGGAGCAGCAAGCTGCTGGTCGTCGGCTGCGGACCCGACGCCCAGGCCGTGGCCAGCGACATCCAGCAACGCGGCCACGGCGCCTACCAGCTGGTCGGCTTCTACCCTTCGGCGCGCGACGAGACCGCGGCACCGCAGCTGCCGGCGCCGCTGTTCTGCAACGCCGATGATCTGGCCACGCTGGCCGACGCGCAGGGCATCGACGAAATCGTCGTCGCGGTGCGCGACCAGCGCGGCGGCGTGCTGCCGCTGCGCCAGTTGCTGGAGTGCCGCACGCGTGGCGTGCGGGTGCATTCGATGGCGGCCTTCAGCGAGCGCCTCAACGGCGAGGTCCCGCTGGACAGCCTCAAGGCCAGCTGGCTGATCTACGGCAACGGCTTCGCGCAGGGATGGCTGCGCACCACGGTCAAGCGGCTGTTCGACATCAGCGCGTCGCTGGTGCTGCTCGCGCTGTCGTGGTGGCTCATGCTGCTGGCGGCGCTGGCCATTTTCATCGAGGACGGCGGGCCGGTGCTGTTCAGGCAGCAGCGGGTCGGCCGCTCCGGCCGGCTGTTCAGCGTGCTCAAGTTCCGCAGCATGCGCACCGACGCCGAGAAGGACGGCGTCGCGCGGTGGGCGCAGGCCAACGACAGCCGGGTCACGCGAGTGGGCCGGTTCATCCGCAAGACCCGCATCGACGAACTGCCCCAGCTGCTCAACGTGCTGCGCGGGGAGATGAGCCTGGTCGGCCCGCGCCCCGAGCGCCCGGGCTTTGTCGAGCAGCTCACCGAGCAGATTCCCTTCTACGCCATCCGCCACAGCGTCAAGCCCGGCCTGACCGGCTGGGCGCAGGTACGCTTCAGCTATGGCGCGTCGCTGGCCGACGCCCGGCGCAAACTGCAGTTCGACC
The DNA here is from genome assembly GCA_021845505.1 of Pseudomonadota bacterium. Taxonomy (GTDB): domain Bacteria; phylum Pseudomonadota; class Gammaproteobacteria; order Burkholderiales; family Burkholderiaceae_C; genus Thiomonas_A. Next base: position 84,930 of record JAJZVU010000010.1, read on the forward strand.
TGTACTACGTGAAGAACCACTCGCTGGTGCTGGACCTGCAGATCATCCTGGAGACGGTTCGCGTGGTGCTGCTCGGCGAAGGCGCGCGCTGACGCCGTGGCCAGGCCGGGCGCGCCGCGCGCCCGATCCGCTCTCAACCTCGAAGGAACCCTATGAGTGTCGTTGCAGTCGTCGGGCTCGGCTATGTCGGCCTGCCGCTGGCGGTGGAATTCGGCAAGCGTTATCGCACCATCGGCTTCGACCTGTCGCAAGCCAAGATCGATGCCTATACCCAGGGCCGCGACCCCACCGGGGAAGTCCCCGGCAGCGAGCTGCAGGCGGCGCGGCTGCTCGAGCCGACCACCGACGCCAGCCTGTTGCGCGAGGCCGACTTCCTCATCGTCGCGGTGCCCACTCCGGTGGACATCGCCCACAACCCCGACTTCGCTCCGCTGGCCTCGGCCAGCGAGATCGTCGGGCGCCACCTCAAGCCGGGCAGCACCGTGGTGTTCGAATCGACGGTCTACCCGGGAGCCACCGAGGAGATCTGCGTTCCGCTGATCGAGCGCCACTCGGGGATGCGCTGGAAGCAGGACTTCCACGTCGGCTATTCGCCCGAGCGGATCAACCCCGGCGACCGCGAGCACACCCTGACCCGCATCGTCAAGGTGGTCTCGGGCGACACCCCGCAGACCCTGGAACGCGTCGCGGCCATGTACGGCAGCGTGATCACGGCCGGGGTGCACAGGGCGACGTCGATCAAGGTGGCCGAGGCGGCCAAGGTGATCGAGAACACCCAGCGCGACCTGAACATCGCGTTGATGAACGAACTGTCGCTGATTTTCCATCGCATCGGGATCGACACCGGGGAGGTGCTGGCCGCGGCCGGAACCAAGTGGAACTTCCTGCCCTTCCGCCCCGGACTGGTCGGCGGCCACTGCATCGGCGTGGACCCCTACTACCTGACCCACAAGGCCGAATCGCTGGGCTACCACCCGCAGGTGATCCTCGCCGGGCGCCGCATCAACGACGGCATGGGCAAGTACATCGCCGAGCAGACGGTCAAGCAGATGAGCCGCGCCGGCTTCCCGATCCGCGGCGCCAAGGTGACCGTGCTGGGCCTGACCTTCAAGGAGGACTGCCCCGATCTGCGCAACTCCAAGGTGATCGACGTGATCCAGGAGCTGCGCACCTACGGCGTCGAGGTCCACGTGCACGACCCGATCGCCACGGCAGGCGAGGCGCGCCACGAATACGGCGTCGAACTGGTGGATTGGGACTCGCTGCCGCGTGCCGCGGCGATCGTCGCAGCGGTGGCGCACCAGGACTACCGCAAGCGTCCGGTGGACGACTTCCTCGGCCGCCTGGAGCCGCGCGGCGTGGTCATGGACGTCAAGTCGGCGCTCGACACCGAGGCGCTGCGCGCCCACGGCGTGCACACCTGGCGCCTGTGACCATGGACTCGATGCACGAATTCGGCCTGCCCGAGCTGGCGGCGGGCTTCGAGCTGCAGCGCGAGCTGCGCAGTCCCCGGCGCTGGCTGGTCACCGGCAGCGCCGGCTTCATCGGCTCGCACCTGCTGCAGGCGCTGCTGCAGGCCGGACACGAGGTCGTGAGCCTGGACAACTTCGCCACCGGGCACCGCAGCAACCTCGACGAGGTGCGCGCCGCGGTGGGAGAACAGGCCTGGTCGAGGCATCGCTTCATCGAAGGCGACATCGTCGACGCGGCCACCTGTGCCGCCGCCTGCGTCGGCGTCGACATCGTGCTCCACCAGGCGGCGCTGGGGTCGGTGCCGCGCTCGCTGGAGGACCCGCTGCGCACCCACGCGGTCAATGCCACCGGCTTCCTCAACATGCTGGTGGGGGCGCGCGATGCCGGCTGCGCCCGCTTCGTGTTCGCGGCTTCGAGTTCGACCTACGGCGACCATCCGGGACTGCCCAAGGTCGAGGAGCGCATCGGCAACCCGCTGTCGCCCTACGCGGTGACCAAGTACCTCGACGAACTCTACGCCGGGGTGTTCACCCGCAGCTACGCGATGCAGACCGTGGGGCTGCGCTACTTCAATGTGTTCGGCCAGCGCCAGGACCCGCGCGGCGCCTATGCCGCGGTGATTCCCAACTGGGCGCATCGCATCGTCAGCGGCCAGGCCTGCGTGATCAACGGCGACGGCCAGACCACCCGCGACTTCTGCTACGTGGCCAATGTCGTGCAGGCCAACCTGCGCGCCGCGCTGGTTCCGGCGAGCGGCCCGCGGCACGAGATTTTCAACATCGCCTACGGAGAGCAGACCACGCTGAACCAGCTGCACGAGCTGCTGCAGCACGACCTGCGCGAACTGCTGCCCGATCTCGTGCTGCACCCTGCCGTCTACCGCGACTTCCGCCGCGGCGACGTGCGGCATTCGCTGGCCGACATCGACAAGGCGCGACGCCTGCTGGGCTACCAGCCCACGCACAGCGTGCGCCAGGGCCTGCGCGAGGCGATGGGCTGGTACCTCGGCAGCACCGCCAGCGTCTGAGCGCCGTGCAGCGCGCGACCTCAGGCCCGATGCCAGTCCGCAAGCTCGATCGCGTAGGTGTCCACCGCTGCCCGCCCGTCGAGCACCGGATGCGCGGGGTCCGCGCATCCCCAGTCGCTTTGCACCAGCAGGCGCGTTCCGCTGGGGCTGATGGTCACGTTGGGCTGGGCCCAGTAGTTGCTGTGCGGCGCATCGCCCCATGCGCCGGTACTGCGGTGGTGGGCCACCCGCAGCACCCGGCCGGTGCCCAGGTCGGTCACGAAGACCTCCTGGTCCAGCAGGGTCCAGGGATGCTCGACCGCATGCCGGTTGCCGGTTCCGAAGGGCGAGCCGATCGTCGCCCCGGCGACCCGTTGCGGCGCGCGATACGCCACGGCGCTGGTGAAGGAGCCGGTGCGCGGGTAGCCGTAGCCGTTGGACTTGCCGATCAGCGTGCTGACCTCGCCGGTGTCCAGGTTGGCCGCGATCAGGTTGCCGTCGATCGCGCCGTCGAACTGGACTCCGACCAGCAGGTCCTGGCCCTGGGCGTTGGTCGCGGTATCCACGTGCTCGTGGGCGCTGAAGGCGATCTTGCGCATCACCCGGCCGTCGAGGTCCAGCACCCAGGTCCTGTCGAATCGCGCCTCGTGGCTGCGCGCGTCGTTCCAGAACCAGCCTCGGCCGCTCAGCCTGGGGCCGGGGACGCGGGTGCGCGGTTGCGCGCTCGGCACGTCGTGGTAGTGGACGATGCGCCCGTTGTGCAGGTCGAAGCCGAACACGTTCAAGGCCAGGTAGCCGTGGATCTTCGGCACCCCGCCGGCGCCGAGCCCCCAGATGCGGTTGCCGGCTCCATTGGCGAAGGGGTAGCCGGCGCGCACCGGTCCCTTTTCGGACCAGCCCATGCGCCGCAGGTCGGGGACGAAGTCATGCACGACCCGCGACGTGCCCCGGCGTACGTCGAAGGCGGTCATCTCGCAATGCGAGACCGCGCCGCGCGAATAGTTGCTGATGTAGAGCAACTCGGAGGGGTTGTCGCGAGACCACCAGAACTGCTCGATGTCCGACGGATTGATATGGATGAACCGCAGGAAGCGGTAGTCCTGGCCGTCGAACAGTGCCCAGCCGCGCTTTCCGCCGTGGCTCTCGCGGGTGACATACAGCACCAGCAGCGACTCGTCGCAGTTCCACGCCTGGGTCGTCGGGTAGGCGGGCATCGCGACCCGCGCGTGGAAGTCGGCGACGCAGTCGGTGATGCGGACCATCCGGGTGCCGAAGTCCGGGTCGCGCACAGGCTTGAGCTTGGGTGGCTTGGCCATCGGCGAGTAGCGTGCCGGCGTGGTGCCGGCGATGCCCGCGCTACCCACGCTGCCGACCACCTGCGATCCGGCAGCCTGCGCGTCGTCATGTCGCAGCCATTCGAGCCCTCCGACACCCAGCACGCCCAGGCCGCAGGCGGCGCCCACCGCGCGACCGATGGCGCGCCGCCGCGGATCCGGCGGCGCGTATTCCTGCGACTTCGATTTCGGCATCACCGCCCTCCGTGCACGCGATGGTGCGCGCACGCGATCAAGGACCCATCCGAGCCCGCGACCGGGCAAGGTGGCAGCATGGAATGTCTGCCGGCAGATCCGCGCTCCGCACCAGGGGCGCGCGGACTGCGCATGCAGTGGCTCGCTGTTTCGATGATAGCCGGCGCGATCACGCCGCGCCATGGCTTGGCGCCTCGACGGGCCGAGGCCGAGCGGGCGTCATGGGTCGGGTCGAGCGCCCCCATCCATCCCGGATCGCCCGGGGTGCGGCGATGCGCGCGATGCGCGGCCGCGACTTCGCGATCCCTTGCCCTGCGCCAGCAGCATGACCGCCGCGATGCATGAACCCGCAGACGCGGCGGCCGCCGCCGCGCCGACCTCGGCGCCCGCGGTGCTGGTGCTCGATTCCGACAGCCGCGCCGGCCTGGCCTGCGTGCAGTCGCTGGGCGCGGGCGGCGCGCGGGTGCATGCCGGAGCGCGCCGGGAGGACGCCGTGGTGCGGCATTCGCGCTGGTGCGAGCACTTCCTGGTGCAACCGGCGCATGAACCGATCGACCCGGCGCTGCGGTGGTTGCGCGGCCTCGATGCCGCCCATGGCTACTCGCTGATCGTTCCCAGTACCGAGGGCTCGCTGCGCTGGCTGCGCGCGCTGCCGGACGACGACCCGCTGCGACGCAAGGCGCAACTCCCCGGCGACCGCGCGATCGACGCCGCGCTGGACAAGGCCGTCACCGCACGCATGGCCCAGGACCTGGGGATCGCCGTGCCGCGCTCGCAGTTGCTCGAGCGCAGCGGAGTCGGCGCGATGCCGCTGCCGCCGCTGGGTTTCCCGGCGGTGCTCAAGCCCGTGCACAGCAAGGTGGTGATCGACGGCCAGTTGCGCTCGCTGTCGGTCGAGATGGTGCACGACGCCGCGCGACGGGACGCCGTGCTCGGCCAGTGGCTGCCCCATGTCGAGGTGCTCGAACAGCTCTGGGTCACCGGGCATGGTGTCGGCGTCGAGCTGATGTTCGACCGCGGGCGGCTGCTGTGGAGCTTCATGCACGAGCGCCTGCACGAACTGCCGTTGACCGGTGGCGCGAGCTCGCTGCGCCGCGCGATCGCCCCGCGCGCCGACCTGGTCGACGCGTCGGCGAGGCTGCTGCACAGGCTCGACTGGCACGGCGTGGCGATGGTGGAGTGGCGTTGCACCCACGAGGGCGTCGCGCACCTGATGGAAATCAATCCCCGTCTGTGGGGTTCGCTGCCGTTGACCGTCGCCGCCGGCATCGACGTACCCCGGCACCTGCTGGCGCTGGCGCTGGCGCAGCAGCCGCCCGCGCACGCCGGCTATCGCGTCGGCACCACGGCGCGCGTGCCGGTCGACGACCTGCAGTGGACCCTGGAGAACTGGCGCGCCGACAAGTCCGACCCCTTGCTGCTGACCCAGCCCAATGCCAAGGTGCTCGCCGGATGGCTGGCGCCACTGCTCGGCCGCGAACACTGGGATGGCTGGAGGCTCGACGACCTGCCGGTGCTGGCGCGCGAACTCGGCGGCTTCGCTGCCTTCGTTCCGCGCCTGCTGTTGCGTCGCCTCGCGCGGCGGCTGCGCCGCCCGCGCCCGGGCTGAGCCGGGCGGCCGGCGCTCCTGGCCTTGCCAGCAGGCCGCCTCGCCGCGGTCGCGACGGCGCGACCGCGCGGCGAACCGCGAGGCGTCGATCTATTCGGGCAGGCGCGCGCACGGCGCGGCGCCACGCGATGGCTGGTGCGTCACCGCCGGCCCGGCGACGCAAGGCTGCCTGGTCAGGGCTGCATCCAGCTCACGTGGGCCGCGACGATGCGCCAGCCCTCGGCGAAACGGACCCAGGTCTGGCTCTGGCGCCCCACCCGGGAGTCGCCTTCGCGCGCGAATTCGATGTTGGCCACCGCGAAGTCGCGACCGAAGCTGCACAGGCTGCGGCGGCGGATGGTGCGCGCAAGCCCTTGCGGCTTGCGGCCCGCGCGGAACGCCGCGATCTCGGCGTGGCCGTACAGGTTTTCGCCGGTGCCGTAGCGCAGCGTGCATTCGTGGCGCCAGAACAGCCGGTCCAGCGTGCGCACGTCGTTGTCGACCAACGCCCGCTCGTACTCCGCGAACACCTCTTCCACTTCAGCCAGCACCTCGGGCAGGTTCGGCTCCAGCGCCGTCTCTCGCCCGCTCGGCTCGATGGGATTCATGACACCTCCTCCGCGCTGCTCAGCCCGGCGGGCTCGAGCAGGCGCGCGGCGTCCAGCGTCAACCCCGGTCGGCGTGCGCCGAGTTCGACCACTTCGCGCGCTCCGGGTGGCTTCCCGGATTCGCTCGTGCGGCTTGCTTGCATGCGTTTGTCTCCTGCCGGTTGGCGGCGGCGACTGGAGCCGCCGCGCATGGGTGCGTTCTGCACCGCGGGGCCCGGTCGCGCGCACGGCCGCGGTGCAAGGCGCCGCGCGAGGCGGTCGTGGCGGTGCCGCGATGCCTTCCATTCGCGATGCGAGGCACAGCATACCGGGCTGCCCGGCGCGGCCCCGGGGTCTTTGCGCGTGACAATCCTGCCCAGCGGGTGCGGGCCCGCGTGGCGGGCGGCTGGCGGACCTCGGGCACGTCGCTCAGAACAGGCAGCCTTGCCGCAGCCGCGACGGCGCGACGAACTGCGTGGCGTCGAGCTCCGGCAGGCGCTGCGTCATGCCGGCGCTGCGCGCTGCGCGCGCCACGCGCTGCCCGAGCAGCTGCGCCCACGGTCCCTGGCCGCGCATGCGGGTGGCGAAGTCGGCGCGGTAGTCGCGCGGCGCGTGCCCGTCGCTCCCCCGACGCTGCGCTTGCGCGATGCCGTGCAGGTCCTGCACCCGTGCGATCACCCGCGCCGCGCGCTCGGGGAAATGGGTCTGCAGCCAATGCCGGAACAGCGGCGCGACTTCCCACGGCAGGCGCAGCACGGTGTGGAACACGGCCTGCGCGCCGGCCCGCGCCGCGGCCTGCACGATGGCCTCGATCTCCCCGTCGTTGACAAAGGGGATCAGCGGGGCGATTCCCACCGCCACCGGAACCCCGGCGTCGCTCAGCCTGCGCACCGCCTGCAGCCGGCGCTGCGGCGAGGCCGCGCGCGGCTCGAGGATGCGAGCCAGTGCCGGGTCGAGGGTCGTGATGCTCAGCGCGGCATGCGCGCGTCGCGCCGCGGCGGCCTGCGCCAGCAGGTCGAGGTCGCGCTCGATCCCGGCCGACTTGGTGATCACCGTGTACGGGTGGGCGGTGCGCTCCAGCAGCTGCAGCACGCCGCGGGTGATCCGCAGCCGCCGCTCGACCGGCTGCCAGGCGTCGGTGACGCTGCCGATGGCCAGCGGCAGCGGTCGGTAGCCGGGTGCGTCGAGCTCGCGCTCGAGGACCTCGACGGCATTGACCTTGGCCACCAGCCGGGTCTCGAAGTCCAGCCCCGGCGACAGGTCGAGGTAGGCGTGGGTCGGGCGGGCGTAGCAGTAGATGCAGCCGTGCTCGCAGCCGCGATAGGGATTGAGCGCGACCGCGAAGGGGATGTCGGGGGAGTCGTTGCGACTGAGCAGGCTGCGCACCCGCTGCTCGCGCACCTCGGTGCGCGGCGCCGCGTCGGCCTGCGTGTCGGCCTCGGCATCGGCATCGCCCGGCCAGCCGTCGTCGGCCCGCGCACGCGCCTCGGACTCGAAGCGGTGGGCGATCGCCAGCGGCGTGCCGCGGCCCTTGCGCGCCAGCGCGGGCGCGTCGGGAAGGCCCTGTTCGGTGAGGATGGGAATCGAACGCCGCATCGCCCGCGCAGCCCTGGATACTGGATGAATACACAGTCTACAGCAGGTCAGCTCCCGCCCAGCAGCACGTCCTCGGCGAGCGCCAGCTGCTGCTGCGATCCCGACAGCACCAGGGTGTCGCCCTCGGCCAGCAGCAGTTCGCCGTCGGGCTGCAGCACATGGCCGTCGGCGCGCCGCACCTGCAGCACCCGCGCGCCCTGCAACGGCAGGCGCTGCAGCACCTGGCCGATGGAATGCGAGCCGGCGGGCAGGCTCAGGGTGCGCAGCCGGGGCTGCTCGGCCTGCTCCAGGCTGCCCGCCGGGTCGTCGAAGCCGCGGAAGAAGTCGCGCAGCAGGCCGTAGCGTTGCTCGCGCGCCTCGCGCAGTCGCGACACCACCCGCGGCAGCGGCACGCCGACGATGGCCAGCGCGTGCGAGGCCAGCATCAGCGAGCCCTCGAGCACCTCGGGGACGACCTCGGTCGCGCCGGCGGCGCGCAGTTCGTCCAGCGCCGCGTCGTCGTGGGTGCGCACCACCACCGGCAGCCGCGGCGCATGGCGGTGCACCAGGTCGAGCACGCGCAGCGCCGAGCGCTTGTCGACATAGGTGATGGCCAGGCAGCTGGCGCGCGCCAGCCCCGCCGCCTGCAGGCTGTGCAGCCGCGTGGCGTCGCCATAGACCACGTTGCGCCCGCCGGCCGCGCTGCGCGCGACGCGTTCGGGGTCGAGGTCGAGCGCGACATAGGCCACGCCTTCGTCGTGCAGCAGCCGCGCCAGGTTCTGGCCGCAGCGGCCGAAGCCGCAGATCACCACATGGCGCTGGGTGCCGATGGTCTTGCGCGCGATGTCGGTCAGTTGCAGCGACGCGCGCATCCATTCGCTGGCCACCAGCTTGAGCACCAGCGAGTCGATGTGCTGGGCGAGCAGCGGCGCCGCCAGCATCGACAGCACCAGCGCCGCCAGCAGCGGACTGAACACCTGCGGCGGCAGCAGCCGGTAGGCCGCCGCGGTGTTGAGCAGCACGATGCCGAATTCCCCCGCCGGCCCCAGCCACAGCGCGGTGCGCAGCGCGACCCCCGGGGCCGTGCCGCGCAGCCTCTCGATGGCCGCCACCAGCGCGACCTTGCACAGCAGGGCCAGCAGCGCCAGTCCCAGCACCAGCCACCAGCTGCGCAGCACGTAGCGCCAGTCGAGCAGCATGCCGATGGTGATGAAGAACAACCCCAGCAGCACGTCGCGGAAGGGCCGGATGTCCGACTCGACCTGGTGGCGGAACTCGGTTTCGGCGATCAGCATGCCGGCGAGGAACGCCCCCAGGGTGAGCGACAGCCCGGCCAGCTCGGTCAGCCAGGCCAGCCCGAGGGTGATCAGCAGCATGTTCAGCATGAACAGCTCGTCGGAGCGACGACGCACCACCAGGCGCAGCCACGGCCGCAGCAGCCTGCCGCCAGCCAGCAGGATGAACGCCAGCACCAGCACCGCCTTGACGGCCGCCAGCAGCAGCGTGCGGCCCGCGGCAGCGCCCGGCGCGGCCAGCGCCGGGATCAGCACCAGCAGCGGCACGACGGCCAGGTCCTGGAACAGCAGCACCCCGACGATGTGCCGGCCGTGCTCGCTTTCCAGCTCCAGGCGGTCCGACAGCAGCTTGAGCACCATCGCGGTCGACGACATCGCCAGCACCCCGCCGGCGACGATGCCGTAGGCCAGCGGGCGGGCCCACCAGCGCGGGGCCAGCCAGCCCAGCAGCAGGCTGCCGGCCAGCGCCAGCACCATCGCCGCCGCCACCTGCGCCGCGCCCAGGCCCAGCACCAGGCTGCGCATCGCCCTCAGCCTGGCCAGGCTGAACTCCAGGCCGATGCTGAACATCAGGAACACCACGCCGAATTCGGCCAGTTGCTGCACCACCCGCGGGTTGCTCGACAGGCCGATTCCCAGCGCGTGGGGGCCGATCAGCGCCCCGGCGGCCAGGTAGCCGAGCATCGCCGGCATCTGCCACAGGCGGAACAGCACCACCCCGACGACGGCGGCAACCAGCAGCAGGAGGGTGATGTCGAGACCGTGCATGGCCGAAGGCAAGGCGAAGGACTTCGCGTACCCCCGCGCGCGCCGCAAGCCGCCGACGCGACGACTGCGCAGCCGGGCGCCGCGGTCCGGCACAGCATAAGCGATCGCTCCGGGCTCAGGGCCGGGCGGCGCTTAATCCGGCAAAAAAGCCCCGGTAAGCCACCAGGTAGGCGCCCTGGAACAGCGCGGCGACCAGGAACGGCGCGACCAGCCAGCCGCGCGCCAGCATCAGCCCCGACAGGGCCGGGCCGATGGCCCGCGGCAGCATCACCGAGACGTTGTTCACGGTCGCCGCCAGGCCGCGGCGGCGCTCGTCGGTGAGGCCGACGACCAGCGCCTGGCGCACACCGACCGTGCCGCGGTTGAAGGCCGAGCGCACCGCCCAGGCGATGGCCGCCAGCGCGAACCAGGGACTGAGCGGAGTCAGCAGCAACAGCGCCAGCCCGGCGGCGCGCATGTACACCACCGCGTCGACCAGCCCGACGCGCTGCGACAGCCGGCGTGCCAGTTGCGCCCCCAGCGCGGCGCAGACAAAACCCGCCGCCAGCGCGGGACCGATGCTCGCCGGGCCGTGGCCGAAGCGCAGCGCGTACCAGTACGCCATCCACGGAGCGACCAGGCCGATGCCCATGCCGTTCAGGCTGTTGGCGATGGCCAGCCGCAGCAGCAGGCGGTTCTGCTGGGCCGCGGGCGGATCGGCCGCGGCGGCGACGCCACGCTGCGCGGACGCAGCGACGGCGACCGGCGCGGCGCCCTCGCGGGCGCGCCACAGCAGGCTCAATCCGACCAGCGAGCCCAGCAGCGGCAGGACGAACAGCGGGCGAAACGCCAGCGCACCCGGCAACTCGTTGCGCCAGGCTGCAGGCAGCGCGCCGAGCAGCGCGCCCAGCGCCATGCCGCCGAATCCCAGCGCGGCGTTCAGGCTGAACACCCGGGCGCGCTGCGCCGGCGGCAGATCCTGCGCCAGCCAGGCCTGCTCGAGCGGCCCGAAGGGGCCCGCCGAACCGTTGGCGCCGCGCCCGAAGCCGCCGAGCAGCGCGCCCGCGGTGAGCACCCACGGGCTCGAGCTGAGCAGCGCCAGCGTCGAGCTGAACAGCACGACGACTTCGTAGCCGAGCAGGAAGCGCCTGCGCCCCAGACGGTCGCTGGCCGGTCCGACCAGCAGGGTCAGCAGCACGGCCACCAACAGCGCCCCGGACAACAGCGCGCCGATGCGCGCGGCACCCCATCCCAGGGCGTGCAGGTACAGCGTGAAACCGACGACCAGCGCGCCCTGGCCGATGGAGCGCGCGAAGCGCACCGCCATGAGCAGCGGCACGACACGCGGCCAGCGGCCAGTGCCGCGGTCCATCAGGAGTGCGCCGAGGTCGCTTGCGCGCGCGCGGGCCCGGGTTGGGCGATGTAGTGGCGCAATTGGGCGATCACACTCGGCTGGTCCCAGTCCTGCGGCCCCAGGGTGCGCGCGACCTCGCGCCCCTGCTTGTCGATCAGGATGGTCGTCGGGGTGCCCAGGATGTCGAGCTGGTCGAGCACCTTGGTCGTCGGATCGACGTAGATCGGCAGGTGATCGATGAAATTATCCTGGTAGAAGCTCTTCACCGCGAACAGCCCGCCACGGTCGACCGACAGCGGGACGACCGCGAACTCCTTGCCTCCGAGCAGTTTCTGCAACTTGTTCAGCGTGGGCATTTCGCGCACGCAGGGCGGGCACCAGGTCGCCCAGATGTTGAGCAGCACCACCTTGCCGCGGAACGCGGCCAGGCTGGTCGGCTGGCCCTTGCCGTCCAGGAACGACAGCGCGGGGACCGGCCGCGGCGCCGGATAGGGGGTGAAGCGAAAGGCCGCTGCGGCCTCGGCCTGCGGCGCAGCCAGCGCGCCGGCAGCACCTAACGCGAGGCTGAGCGCCAGCAGGCTCGACAAGCGCCTGCGCGACCCCGAAGGAATGCTGGACATGCTTCGTCTCCGGCGAAGGTTCGACATCGGCGAGCCCGGCGCGCCAGGCGCCGACCCCCCCAGGTCTTCCAGTATATAAGGCTTCGGTGATAGATGGGCGCCGCGGCCCCGCGGCGCACTCCGCGGGTCAACGCGTCAGCGAAGGCAGGATCACGTAGGACGAAGGCCTCGCCGGCAGCGGGGCGGTGCGCGTGGGGTTGGCCGGCGCCTGCGGCGGCGCTGCCGCAGGCGCCGCGGGCGTCGCCGAGGGGTGCCCGAACAGGCTGCCGAAGCTGAAGCCGGCGGGCTGGACCAGGCTGGCCGCGCTGGGATCGAGCGGCGGGTACTGCTGCAGGAAATAGCCCTCCACGGCATCGGGCACGGCGTAGCTGCCGATGGAGGCGAACCCGGTGGCCGGATTCACCGGCACCTGCACGACGTCGGGCGGCGGCGCCCAGGGCTGGTCGGGATCGCCGGCAGCCGCCTGGCGCATGTACTGGATCCAGATCGGCAGCGCCACCGCCGCGCCCTGCTCGCCGCGCCCCAGGCTGCGCGGCTGGTTGTAGCCCACCCAGGCGATGCCCACACGGTCGTGGTCGTAGCCGTCGAACCAGGCGTCGCGGAAATCCGAGGTGGTGCCGGTCTTGCCCGCCAGGTCCTGGCGCCCCAGCACCCGGGCCCCGGCACCGGTTCCGCTGCGGATCACCTGCTGCATCATCTGGGTCAGCAGGAAGGCGTTGCCCTGGCTGATGATGCGCGGGGCGTCGGCGCTGCCCAGCGCCTGCTTCGGAGCCTGGTAGATCACCGCGCCGTGGGCGTCGACGATCTTGTCGACCAGTCGCGGCTGCACCAGGTATCCGCCGTTGGCGAACACCGAGTAGGCGCGGGCCATTTGCAGCGGCGAGAAGCTGCCGGCACCCAGCACCATCGTCGGGTACGGGGGGATCTGGTCCAGCGGCAGTCCGAACTGCGAGGCGTGGTAGCGCGCGTAGGGCACGCCCACCGCCAGCACCACCCGCACCGCGGCGATGTTGTCCGAGCGCGCCAGCGCGACCGCGGCGGGCATCGGGCCCAGCGAATGCTTTTCGTAGTTGTGGGGCTGCCACAGCGGCTGCCCGGGCCCGGGGTTGATGGCGATCGGCGAGTCGTCGATGATGGTCGTCGGCGCCAGGCCCTCGGCCACCGCGGCCGAATAGATGAAGGGCTTGAAGCTCGAGCCGGGCTGGCGATAGGCCTGGTTGACGTGGTCGAACTTGTCGTGGATGAAGTCGAATCCGCCGACCCAGGCCTGCACCGCGCCGGTCTGCGGCTGCAGCGACACGAAGGCAGCCTGCGCGCGCGGCACCTGGGCGATCATCAGGCCGGTCGCGCCCCGCTCCAGCCGGACGATCGATCCGGGCCCGATCCGCAGCGCCGCGGGCGCGCGCGGCAGCAGGCCCCGGTAGCAGAACTTCAGCCCGGCGCCGCCGATGGTCTGCACGGTGCCGTCGCGCAGCATCACTTCCACATGGCGCGGCGAGGCCTGCAACACCACCGCCGGCGCCAGCCCCCCCACGTCGTGCATGCGCCTGAGGGTCCTGGCCGCCAGCTTGAGCAGGTTGCCCGACGCCGGCACGTCGACATGGCCCTCCGGGCCGCGCCAGCCCATGCGCTGGTCATAGGCCAGCAGGCCGGAGCGCAGCGCGGCATCGGCTGCCGCCTGGTCCTTGTCGACCAGCGTGGTGGTCACCTTGTAGCCGTCGGTGTAGGCCGCCTCGCCGAAGCGCGCCACCATGATCTGCCGCACCGCCTCGGCGGCGTAGTCGGCGTTCAGGCTGTAGTGCAGCGACCCCTGGCCGGAGACCACGTCCAGCGGCGCCGCCAGCGCCTGTTCGTACTGCGCGCGGGTGATGTCGTGCAACGCGAGCATGCGCCCCAGTACGTAGTGCTGGCGCCATACCGCCAGTTTCATGCTGCTCTGCGGGTTGTACGCCGACGGCGCCTGCGGCAGCCCGGCCAGCACCGCCATCTGCGCCAGGCTCAGTTGCTGCAGCGGCTTGCCGTAATACACCTGGGCCGCGGCGGCGAAGCCGTAGGCGCGCTGCCCCAGGTAGACCTGGTTGATGTAGCGGTCGAGGATCTGCTCCTTGCTCAGGGTGTCCTCGATCTTGTAGGCCAGCAGGGTTTCGACCAGTTTGCGCAAAGGGGTCTTTTCGGGGGAAAGATAAAAGTCCCTTGCCACCTGCATGGTGATGGTCGAGGCCCCCTGCACCGCGCCACCGGCGCCGAAATCGGCCAGCGCGGCGCGCGCCACGCCGGCGAAATCGATCGCTCCATGCTCGAAGAACCGGGCATCCTCGGCGGCCAGCACCGCCTGCTTGAGCAACGGCGGGATCTGGTCGTAATGGATCACCGCCCGCCGCTGCACCCCGAACTCGCCGATCAGCGTGCCGTCGGCGGTATAGACCCGCAACGGCAGGTCCGGCCGATAGTCGGTGACATCGTTGAGGTCCGGCAGACGCGGCCACAGCATGACCACGGTCAGCCCGGCGAACAGCGCGCCGGCCACGCCCAGCAGCACCAGTGCGAGCAGCACCGAGCGCCAGCGCGGCGGCCGCGGCGGCCGCCCCGCGCCGCCGCCAGCATGCGCCGGCGGCTTGCTCGGCGGAGTGGCTGGTCTGGAGGAAGCGCCGCGGGAGGCGCGCTCAGCGGGCTTGGAACGATCCGTCATCACAGCGGCGCATGATAGCCGCCGCCGCAGCAGCGCAGCCGCCTGGAGCGCCGCCCGGACGCCGCGGCCCGCCGCGACCCGGGTCGCGCAGCGTCACCGCTGGCCAGGAGCGCCCACCGGCGGGTAGGGTGGCGGCGCGTAGGCCGGCGGCGCAGCGTAGGCCGGTGGCGGCGGAGCGTAGCGCGGCGCCGCGTAACCGGGGACCTGCGCTCCCTTGGTGTACATGCACTGCTTGTAGGCGACGTTGTAGGCCTGTTGCGCGGTCATCTGCTGGCCGTTGTAGCTGCCGGCGCCGCCGGCCGAGCCGGCGAGCAGGCCGACGCCGGCGCCGATTCCCGCGGCGTTGTGGTTGCCGCCGATCAGCGCCCCGGCGGCCGCGCCGAGCAGCGCTCCGGCGGCACCCGAGACCACGCCCGACTGCGCGGCGCTGCTGCCATAGCCGGCGCTTTGCTGCTGGGCGAAGGCGCGGCAGGTGGAGTCGATCGCCTGGAACTGCTCGAGGGGCATGCCGGGTGCCGGCATCACCGTCACCGTCGGCCCCATCGGGGCGCTGGCGCAGCCGGCCAGCGCCCACGCCGAGGCCAGCAGCAGGGGAAGGAGTCGTTTGCGCATGGTTGTCCGCTCAAGGATGGGGGGGCGCCCGGGGAGGTTCGGCCGGCACCGGGGTCCAGCCCTCGGGGCAGTCCGGTACGCTCGGATAGTAGCCGGCGGGGTTCCTGCAGTAATACCAGAACGACGGTGGGGGCGGGCCGAGCGGCCGCACCTCCACCGGCGGCGGGGCATACGTCGGCCAGGGGGCGTAAGGATACTGCACCACCGGCGGCGGCGCGACGACCACCGGCGGCGGTACCGCGTACCACGGGGCCGGCCACCAGCCCGGCCCCCAAGCCGGCCCCCAGGCACCGTAGTAGCCGGGAGCGCCGATGCCGATTCCCACCGACCAGCGCACATGGGCCTGGGCAGGAGCCGCGGTCGCCGCGGCCAGCGCGACGAACAACGCGACCGCGGCGCTGCGCGACACGCTGGAAGGACCGGTGCGATGCATGGGAATGCGACCTCGGGTTTCACGGCGCGCAGGAACATCCCGCGCGCCTTGCCAGACGATAACGCGCAGCCGCCGGGTTTTGCCGACAGCCGCGACGCCGCCACGCCCGGTCAGCCGGGCCGGGTCAGCGGTCACCGCCGCGCGGCCCCCCGTGGTCGCGCGGGTCGCGACCGGGCGGGCCGCGCCGGTCGGGGCCGCCCGGGCCGTGCGGG
>JAJZVU010000043.1 GCA_021845505.1 Pseudomonadota bacterium
CCGGGATCGCCCGTCCCTCGACCACCCGCTGCGTCGCCTCGCCGCTGCCGGCGTCGAACGCCGACGGCGTGGTTCCCGAGACGTAGCTGCCGACCGTGGGGGGGCGCGGCCGCACGAAGTCGGGGCCCGCCTGGCAACCCGCGAGCAGCAGCGCGGCGCAAGCCGCGACCCCGAGGACGCGCACTGCGCAGCCGCGCGCCAAACGCTCCAGACCGCGCGCGATCCGCGGCGGGCGAACGAGCGTCGAAGGCACCAAGACCTGCTCCCGGGTGTGTAGCCCACCCGATCGTAGGCAGCCGCCCGTCGCCGCGCATTGATCCACCGCACTGCGGTGCGCTGCCTGCCACGCGGGGCGGATGACTTGCGCATACGCCCTCGATGCGCAGCCGCGGCGTGCTGCCGCCACTGCGGCAGTCGCTGGGGGCGAATGGCGGGCGCAGAGGGGGGCGAGTATGCGATCTGGCATGCCGGACTGTGCGCGGTGCCGATCAACGCCAGGCTGCACCCGCGGGAGATGGCTCATGTCGTGAAGGACTGCGGCGCGAGGGTCTGCTTCACCAGCGACGCCGCGCCGGCATCGTCCGATGCGCGCAATGTCGCCGTGTCCTCGGCAGCGTATGCCGCCTTGTTCTCCGGTCCCGACGAGCGGGTCGAGCCGGAGTTCACACAGCCTGACGACCTGGCCTGGATCTTCTATACCAGCGGCACGACGGGAACTCCCAAGGGAGCCATGTTGTCGCACGGAAACCTGGCGGCGATGGCGCGGGCCTATGCGGCGGCGGTCAGCACGGTGGAGCCCGGCGATCGCCTGATCCACGCCGCACCGATGTCCCACGGCTCGGGCTTGTATCTCGTGCCCTATATCGCAGGTGGCGCGGCGCAGGTGATTCCCGCGTCCCGCGGCTTCGACCCCGCCGAAATCACCAGACTCATCGAGGCCCATGACCAGTGCTGCCTGTTTGCGGCGCCGACCATGCTGCAGCGGCTGGTGGGCCATCTGCGGGTCAGCGGGCAGCCGTTGGAGGGGCTCAAGGTCCTGGTCTGCGGAGGCGCGCCGCTGTACGCCGAGGACGCTCGCGAGGCCCTGGCATGCATCGGGCCGCGCATTGCCCAGATCTACGGACAGGGTGAGAGCCCGATGACCATCGCCGCGCAGTCCACCGCCGAACTGGCGGGCGCCTACGCCGTCGGTGGCACCGGTGCGGTAGGCCGCGCGATGCCGTCGGTGCGTGTGCGCATCGCCGACGCCACGGGCAGGCCCCTTCCGGCGGGACAGAAAGGCGAGGTGCTGGTACGGGGCCCGACCGTGATGCGCGGCTACTGGAACAACCCCGCGGCGACCGCAGCCGCCATGCGAGGGGGCTGGCTGCACACGGGCGATCTCGGCAGCGTGGACGGGGACGGGAACCTGTGTCTGCTGGATCGCAGCAACGATGTGATCATCAGCGGGGGCTCGAACATCTACCCGCGGGAGATCGAGGACGTGTTGCTGGCCCACCCGGGCGTGGCCGAGGCCTGCGTGGTCGGACGCAGGCATCCGCTGTGGGGCGAGGAGGTCGTGGCCTTTGTCGTGCCGCAGCCTGCAGCCCCTCCCAGCCCGAAGGATCTGGACGACTGGTGTCTGGCGCAGGTGGCGCGGTTCAAGCGCCCTCGGCACTACCACCTGGTCGAAGCGCTCCCGAAGAATGCCTATGGCAAGGTGCTCAGGCGGACATTGCGCGAATCGCCGGGTTGAACGGCGGTCGCGTGCCGGCGGGGCGGGGCGGCCATCGGCGCGCGCAGAACCGGATCTCAGCTGCTCACAGGGTTGACGTTGACAGCGACGCGCAGCGCGTGCCGGCCGCCGCCGCGGATGACTCCGCGCAGCGGCGATACGTCGGCGAAGTCACGCCCCACGGCGACGCGCACGTAATCGGCCGCGGGACGGCGGTCGTTGGTAGGGTCGAACTCGACCCAGCGGTTGACTGGGCACCAGACCGAAACCCAGGCATGGGAAGCGTCGGCCCCCACCAGGGCCTGCTCGCCGGGGCGGGGCCGTGAGCGCAGATAGCCACTGACGTAGCGTGCCGCCAAGCCCAGGCTGCGAAGCGCCGAAATCATCACGTGGGCGTAGTCCTGGCAGACACCGTGCCGCAGATCCAGCGCCTGCGGAGCGCGTGTGTGCACCTCGGTGCTGTCGGGGTCGTAGGTGAATTCGGCGTGGATGCGGCGCATCAGGTCGTGCGCCGCGTCGAGCAGCGGGCGTTCCGGCGGGAAGCTGGGCGCTGCGAATGCGGCGGCCGCATCGAACACGGGCGAGAAGTCGCTGCCGAAGCTGAACTCCTCGGCCGGCTCGCTGGGGCGACCGGCGCGGTAGCGAAGCCGTCCGCGCACCTGCTCCCAGGCCGGGCTGGCCGCCCAGTCGGGCTGCGCGGGAGCCTGTACGCGCACGAGACTGACGGCGCGCACGCTCAGGGTGTCGTGGGGCGCGTAGTGCGCGAAGAACAGGCGCTCGTTGCCGTAGGCGTCGCGATCGCGGGCGAGGTGTTCGGGGCGCGGCTCGATGTCGCATCGATAGGCCTCGCAGTGTTGCACCCCTTGCACGCTCAGCGGGCGCAGCTGTGCCAGGTGGTGCGCGAGCTCCACCGCGGACTCGTAGTCGTAGCGGGTCTCGTGCTGCACGCGGTACAGCACGCTGGAATCGTTCCCGGCGGAATCGACGGACGACATGGGGGCCTGCGCTCTCAGTACACGCCCAGCGAGCGGTCGGCGGCCAGCGCGTGCGCGAAATAGCGCCGGCTGATCTCGTCGGCGAGACGCAAGCCGCCCTCGACCGCCAGGGCCAGGGTTCGCTCCAGCCAGGCGTGGCGCTGGTCCGCTCCGCAGCTGCACAGCTCGGGCAGCTGCCACACCTCGGGGTCGGGCGCCAGGGCCAGCAGCTCGTCGATGTCGGGTCGCTTGCCCGGCAGCTTGGCCAGGCGCGCACGCAGGGTCTGCGTGACCCAGCCCAGGCTGCGCGGGTTCTCGCGGTCCAGCAGCAGCAGGTCGAGCAACGGCGGGATCTCCAGGCGCTTCTGGTACAGCGCGCGGTAGGTGATGGTGCTGTCGAACAGCTCGAGCAACTGGTTGAAGGCGTCCTCGGCGTACACGGCACCGGTTTCGAAGGCCGTGCCCAGCGATTGCCCGAGCAGGCCCAGGCGCTCGATGTGGCGGCCGATGCTCAGCAGGCGCCAGCCGTCGTCACGGGTCATGCGGTCGGTCTGCGCGCCGGTGATCGCGCCGAGCAGCTGGGCCAGCTGTTCCAGCCCGCGCAGCGCGTCGGCCGCCGTCGCTTCGCCGCGGCGCGGGGTCAGGCGCAGCGCGGTGGCCGCGGCGATCCACTGGCGGTGGTCGCTGCCCAGGCGTTCGCGTACCTGGGAGGCGGCGCGCCCCAGGGACTGAAGGTTGAAGGGCAGGCCGAAGCAGGGCTCGCCGCCGCCCAGGCCGGCGACGATGGCGCGCCCGAATCCCGCGGGGTCTTGCGCCAGCGGCTCGGCGGCCTCGGGTACCAGACCGCTGGCGCGGCACCAGCGGTCCAGCATTTCGCCGCGTCCGCCCTCCAGGTCGTCGTCGTCGATGATGGCCCGCAGCGCCAGCCGCGCCAGCTGCGTGGCATGCTCGGCGCGCTCGCAGTAGCGCCCCAGCCAGAACAGGTTCTCGGCGGCTCGACTGGTGACCACGCGGTGGCGTTCGGCCAGGTCCTGCGGACGGATCGGCGCCGGCAGCAGGCTGGAGCGGTCGACCGCGTCGCGGGTGATCACCCAGGCGTCTTGGCTGCCGCCACCGGCCTGCATGGACACGGTGTTGCCCCCCGGCGAGGCCGTGCGCACCAGTCCGCCGGGAAGCACCCGCCAGCCGCCGGCGCCGTCGGACAGCGCGTACACCCGCAGCATGGCCGCGCGCGCGTGCATGCGCCCTTCGCTCCACACCGGCACCTGGGGCAGCGGCAGGTACTGCTGCAGGGTGGCCTGCTCGGGTTTGCGCTGCACCCGCGCGCGCCAGGCCTCGAGCTCGGCGGGGTCGAGCCCGTCCATCACGGTGGCCTCGAAATCACACTGCGCGTGCACCGGCTTGACCACCCACTCGGTCAGGCGCTGCAGCGGGGCCTTGCACACGCCCTGCTCGCCGCACCACCAGGTCGGCAGCGAGGGCAGTTGCAAAGGCTGGCCGAGCAGGGCCTCGCACAGCTTGGGCATGAAGCCCTGCAGCGCGGGGGACTCGAGGAAGCCGGCGCCCAGCGCATTGGCCAGCAGCACCTTGCCGGCGCGCACGGCCTGCAGCAGCCCGGGAACGCCGAGCATCGAGTCCGGGCGCAACTCCAGCGGGTCGCAGAAACTGTCGTCGAGCCGGCGCAGCATCGCATGCACCGGCTCCAGGCCGCGCACGGTCTTCAGGAACAGGCGGTCCTCGCGCACCGTCAGGTCGCTGCCCTCGGCCAGGGTGATGCCCAGGTAGCGCGCAAGGTAGACCTGTTCGAAATAGGTCTCGCTGTAGGGCCCGGGGGTGAGCAGCACGATGCGAGCATCGCCGTCGCCACCACCCGGCGCCAGGCGCTGCACGGTGTCCATCAGCAGGCGGTAGCTGGCGGCCAGGCGCTGCACCCGCAGCCCCGCGAAGGCCTGCGGGAACAGCCTGGAGATGAGCAGGCGGTTCTGCAGCAGGTAGCCCAGGCCCGACGGGGCCTGCACCCGCTGGTTGACCACCCGCCAGTCCCCGTCGGGCCCGCGGGCGAGGTCGAAGGCGGCGATGTGCAGCCACACCGAGCCGGCAGGGCGGTGGCCCTGCACGGCGCGCAGGTAGCCGGGGTGGCCCTGCACCAGCGCCGCCGGCAGCAGGCCCTCGCGCAGCACCCGCTGCTCACCGCTGTACACGTCGTCGAGCACCGCGTTGAGCAGCGCGGCGCGCTGCGCGGCACCGGCCGCGATGCGGGCCCAGGCCGGGGGGTCGATGATCAGCGGGAACAGATCCAGCGACCAGCTGCGGCTGGCCTGGTCGGCGTCGGCGTGCACGTTGTAGGTGACGCCATCTTCCAGGATCTGCTGCTGCAGGCTGCGGTGGCGGCGCTCGAGTCCGTCGAAGCCCTCGCTGCCCAGCAGCTCGAAAAAGCGCTCCCAGCTCGGGCTCAGGCCGCCGCCGCGCTGGCCGTCGGAGGCGCGGCCGCGCAATTCGTCCCAATGCCCGGCACGCGCCGCTGCGGCGAGCTCACGCGCCAGCGCGCCGGGTGCTTCACCCGCCAACGATGAGAACGGACCGCTCATGGCGTGATTGTGGCACGCCGTGTCAGGGCCGCCGCAGGTCCAGGGTCATCGGGAACTCCAGGCTGGGCCGGGCCGGCACCACGCGCATCGGCCCCGGCGTGTGCCCGATGCGGAAAAACCGCGCCAGGCGCCGGCTCTCGGCCTCGTAGGCGTTGACGGGCAGGTTTTCGTAGTTGCGCCCGCCGGGGTGCGCCACGTGGTACTGGCAGCCGCCCAGCGAGCGCTCCATCCAGTTGTCCACCACGTCGGCGGTCAGCGGCGCATGCACCCCGATGCTCGGATGCAGGGCCGACGGCGGCCGCCACGCACGATAGCGCACGCCGCAGACGAACTCGCCGGCGCGCCCGGTTGGGTGCAGTGGCAGCGCGCGGCCGTTGACCGTCACCACGTGGCGGCTGTCGACCAGGCCGCGCGCCTTGACCTCGATGCGCTCGAGCGAGGAGTCGACGTAGCGAACCGTGCCGCCCACCGCGCCTTCCTCGCCCATGACGTGCCAGGGCTCCAGCGCCAGACGCAGCTCGAGCTCGATTCCGGCCACGGTGAGCTGGCCGAGCGCCGGAAAGCGGAACTCGAAATGCGGCGCGAACCACTCGGCGTCGAAGCCGAAGCCGGCATCCCGGAGTTCGCGCAGCACGTCGTCGAAATCCATGGCCACGAAGCTGGGCAGCAGGAAACGGTCGTGCAGCGCGGTACCCCAGCGCTGCAGCGGCACCTCGTAGGGGCGGGCCCAGAAACGCGCCACCAGCGCGCGCAGCAGCAGCTGCTGCACCACGCTCATGCGGCCGTGCGGGGGCATCTCGAAGGCGCGCAGCTCGAGCAGCCCCAGGCGCCCGGTGGCGCTGTCCGGGCTGTACAGCTTGTCGATGCAGAACTCGGCGCGGTGGGTGTTGCCGGTGACGTCGATCAGGATGTTGCGCAGCGTGCGGTCGACCAGCCACGGCGGCGCCTGCTCGCCGAGGCGCTCGCGCGCGGCGCGCAGCTCGTCGAGCGCGATCTCCAACTCGCGCACCTGGTCGTTGCGAGCCTCGTCGATGCGCGGCGACTGGCTGCTCGGGCCGATGAACAGGCCGCTGAACAGGTAGCTCAGCGAAGGATGGTTGTGCCAGTACCCGAGCAGGCTGGCCAGCAGATCCGGGCGGCGTAGGAAGGGGCTGTCCTGCGGCGTGGCGCCCCCCAGCACCACATGGTTGCCACCGCCGGTTCCGGTGTGGCGTCCGTCCAGCATGAACTTCTCGGCCCCCAGGCGGGTCTCGAAGGCGACTTGGTAGAGGAACTCGGTCTGGTCCACCAGCTGCTTCCAGTCATGGGCCGGATGGATGTTGACCTCGATCACCCCGGGGTCGGGGGTGACCTGCAGGATTTCCAGGCGGGGATCGCGCGGCGGCGGGTAGCCCTCGAGCACCAGCTTGACGCGCAGGCGCCGCGCCGTGGCCTCCACGGCGGCGAGCAGTTCCAGGTAATCGTCCACCTCGGCCAGCGGGGGCAGGAACACGTAGAGGATTCCCGCGCGCGCCTCCACGCACAGCGCGGTGCGCAGGGTCGACGCCGCCGACTGCCCCCGGGCGGGCGGCCTGACGGCATCGACGGCGCCGGCTCGCGGGGCGCCATCGAGCGCCCCCTGCACCACGCTGGTGCCGCCTTCCCCGTCGCGGTGCGCGGGCGCGGGCTGTGCGTACTGCGCGCGCATGCGCGCGGCCTCGGCCAGCGGCGCGCGCGGCGCGAAGGGGTCGGGCGAGAGCTCGAGCTGCCGCTCGGTCGGCGTGGCCCATGGCAGGCTGTCCAGCGGCAGGCGCCAGCCCATCGCCGAATCACCCGGAACCAGGTACATGCGAGCGCCGCGGAAAAGCCACGGCTCGGATACCCAGCACGGCCCGCGCAAGCCGGGGCCTGCCGCCTCGCGCCGCAGCGGCAGCGCGTAGCCCACCACACTGCGCAGGCCGTTCCCGAACACGCGCCGCAGGCGCTCGCGCTCGAGCTCGTCGTCGAGCCTGGCGTCGAAAGGGTCCACGTTGACCGGCAGCCGGCGCTCGCGCCACAGGTAGTACCAGGTGTCCTCGTAGCCCTCGCACACATGCGCCGGCTCCACGCCCAGGGCGTCGACCAGCGCGAGCATGAACATGTGCGCCTGCTCGGTGCTTGCGTTCCCCGGCTCGCGTTCGTCGGCGAACAGCGAGGGGTCGTGCCAGCAGGGCTGGCCGTCGCGGCGCCACACTGCCGACAGGGCCCAGCGCGGCAGCTGCTCGCCCGGGTACCACTTGCCCTGGCCGAAGTGCAGGAAGCCTCCGGGGCTGTAGCGAGCCGCCAGGCGCGTGATCAAGGCGCCGGCGTAGCCCCGCTTGGTGGGGCCCAGAGCCTCGGTGTTCCACTCGGCCGCGTCACGGTCCACCGTGGCCACGAAGGTGGGCTCGCCGCCCTGGGTCAGGCGCACGTCGCCGTCCGTCAGCGCCCGATCCACCCGGGCGCCAAGCTCGAGCACCCCCTGCCATTGGGCCTCGGTGTAGGGCCGCGTGACCCGCGGGGACTCCAGCAGGCGCAGCACCTGCATGGTGTGCTCGAACTCGACCTCGCATTCGTCGAGTAGGCCCTCCACCGGCGCGGCAGACCCCGGGTGCGGGGTGCAGGCCAGCGGGATGTGCCCTTCCCCGGCGAGCAGCCCGGAGGTCGGATCCAGCCCGATCCAGCCCGCCCCAGGCAGGTATACCTCGCACCAGGCGTGCAGGTCGGTGAAGTCCCGCTCGGCGCCGCTGGGCCCGTCCAGCGCCTTCACGTCGGGCACGAGCTGGATCAGGTAGCCCGACACGAACCGCGCGGCCAGCCCGAGGTGACGCAGCGCCTGCACCAGCAGCCAGCCGGTGTCGCGGCAGGAGCCGGAGCCCAGCTCCAGCGTGCGCTCGGGGCTCTGCACCCCGGGCTCCATGCGGATCACGTAGCTGATCTCGTGCTGCAGGCGCCGGTTGAGTTCGACCAGGAAGTCCACGATGCGCTGCGGACGCCGGTTGATGGAGTCGAGCAGCTCGCGCAGCCGCGGGGTCAGCGGCCCGGCGGCCAGGTACGGCGCCAGGTCGGCGCAGAGCTGCTCACCGTAGGCGAAGGGATAGTGCTCGGCGCTGGGCTCCAGAAAGAAGTCGAAGGGGTTGTACACCGCCATCTCGGCCACCAGGTCCACGCTGACCTCCAGCGCCGTCGCCCGTTCGGGGAAGGTCACGCGGGCCAGGTAGTTGGAGAAGGGATCCTGCTGCCAGTTGATGAAATGCCCGACCGGCTCGATGCGCTGGCTGTAGGCCAGGATCGGGGTTCGCGCATGCGGCGCCGGGCGCAGCCTGATGACGTGCGGCGCCAGGTTGACGGCGCGGTCGAAGCGGTAGCGGGTGACGTGGGTGAGGGCTACGTGGATGGACATGCGGCACCTGCGCGCGATAGGGTCGAGGAAGGGCGGAAATCACGACGGCATCGACGGCGGCTGGCGGCGAGGCCTCAAGCGGCGAGGAAGTCCTGGCTGATGGCGCTGCCCAACTCGTTGATGCGCCCCAGGAAATCCGTCAGGTAGGCATGCAGCCCGGTGGACATGATGTCCTCGATTCGGCCGAACTGCAGTTGCGCGTTGAGCAGCCCGGCCCGGCGCAGCGTCTCGGCCGATTGCGGGTTGGCCACCCTGGACAGTTTGTTGACGATCTCCGACATGCACGCAGCCAGCGAACGCGGCATGTTCGCGCGCAGGATCAGCAACTCGGCGACCCGCTCGGGGGTGATCGCCTCGCGGTAGGCCTTGCGGTACACCTCGAAGCCCGATACCGAGCGCAGCACTCCGGCCCAGTGGTAGAAGTCCTGCTCCTGCCCGCGGTTGCCCGCCGAGCCGTGGAAGTCCGATGCGCGCGCGTGGAACTTCACGTCCAGCAGCCGCGCCGTGTTGTCGGCGCGCTCGAGCAGGGTCCCGATGCGCAGGAAGTGGAAGGCCTCGTCGCGCAGCATGGTGCCCGAGGTGACCCCTCGAAGCAGGTGCGAGCGATACTTGACCCACTCGAACAGCACGCTGGGATCGCTCAGCAGCCGCGGCTCGAACGCCAGGCGCTGCAGTTCCAGCCAGGTCTGGTTCACCGTCTCCCAGGCCTCGGTGGTGATGGCGCCGCGCACCGCGCGGGCGTTCTCGCGCGCGGCGCGCAGGCAGCTGCAGATCGACGAGGGGTTCGCACTGTCGCGCACCATGAAGGCCAGCACGTTGTCGGCGTTGATGTCGCCGTGACGGGCCACGAAATCCGCGGTGAGCTCGGAGATTCCCAGCACGCTGGCCCAGCCGTCGCTGCTGGCCTCGGCCGAGGGCTGCAGCAGCGCGGACTGCACGTGCACGTCGAGCATGCGCGCGGTATTCTCGGCGCGCTCGGTGTAACGCGCCATCCAGAACAGGTGATCGGCGGTTCGGCTGAGCATGTCGAAGCTTCCGGAAAAGGGTTCAGGGTCGCGGCGGCGCAGGCGCGCTCAACGCTCCAGCACCCAGGTGTCCTTGGTGCCGCCGCCCTGGGATGAGTTGACGACCAGCGACCCCTCGGCCAGGGCGACCCGGGTCAGCCCGCCCGGGGCGATCGAGACCGACTTGCCCGACAGCACGAAGGGGCGCAGATCGATATGGCGTGGCGCGATGCCCGCCTCGACGTAGGTCGGACAGGTCGAGAGCGCCAACGTGGGCTGCGCTATGTATCGCTCCGGATGCGCGCGCAGCTTTCCGGCGAAGCTGGCGATCTGTGCGCGCGTGGCCGCCGGGCCCACGAGCATGCCGTAGCCTCCGGCGCCATGCACCTCCTTGACCACGAGTTCCGGCAGGTGTGCGAGCACGTAATCCAGGCTTTGGGGATCGCGGCACAGATGGGTGTGCACGTTGCGCAAGCGGGGCTTCTCGCCAAGGTAGAACTCCACCATCGCCGGCACGTAGGGGTAGATGGACTTGTCGTCCGCCACGCCGGTGCCCACGGCGTTGGCCAGGGTCACATTGCCGGCGCGGTAGGCGGCCATCAGACCCGCGCAACCCAGCGCGGAATCGGCGCGAAAGACCCGCGGATCGATGAAATCATCGTCGATGCGGCGGTAGATCACATCCACGCGCTGCGGGCCCTGGGTGGTGCGCATGAACACGAATTCGTCGCGCACGAACAGATCCTGGCCCTCGACCAGTTCCACCCCCATCTGCTGCGCGAGAAAGGCGTGCTCGAAATACGCCGAGTTGTACATGCCGGGGGTGAGTACGACCACGGTCGGATCGCTCACTCCCTGCGGCGCCACGTCCCGCAGCTTCTCCAGCAGCATGTCGGGGTAGCGCGCCACCGGCGCGATGGGGTATCGGGAGAACAGATCCGGGAAAAGCCGCATCATCATGCGCCGGTTCTCGAGCATGTAGCTCACGCCCGAGGGAACTCGCAGGTTGTCCTCCAGCACGTAATACTGGCCCTGGCCGTCGGCGTCGGGCGCGCGCACGATGTCGATTCCGGCGATGTTCGCGTAGACCTGGTGGGGAATCGTCACGCCCATCATTTCGGGGCGGAACTGGCGGTTGCCGAGCACCAGCTCGCGCGGCACGATGCCCGCTCGCAGGATGTCCTGATCGTGGTAGATGTCGTGGATGAACCGGTTCAGCGCGGTCACGCGCTGCGCCAGCCCGGCTTCCAGGTCGGCCCATTCGGCGGCAGGGATGATCCGCGGGATCAGGTCGAAGGGAATCAGGCGCTCGGTTCCCGCCTCGTCACCGTGCACGGCAAAGGTGATGCCCACGCGCCGAAAGATCAGCTCGGCCTCTTCGCGCTTGGCCTGCATGGTCTCGACCGGCTGCAGACGCAACCAGGCTTCGTACGGGGCGTAGTGGGTGCGCACGGTGCCGCCGCTCTCCGTCATCTCGTCGAATTTGCGCATCGTCGTCTCGCCTGTCCAACTGTGCGGGCCGTACGCCGACGCGCGGCCCCGCGGAGGACCTAGCAATTTCCAGGCCAAGGCGCCGTCGCGCGGACTTGCACGTGGCGCCGCCCTGCCAGCTGCGGCAACTGGGCGCACACTGCGACCGCAATGCATCAAGGGAACTTGTCCGGGATCGCGTCAACTGCGATGCACTCGATGCGCGCCGGACCTTCGCAGCCATCGCGCTCCTGAATGTCCCGCCACGAGGCGAACACGTCCTCGCGCTCGTCGATCCATGGCACTTCGCGGGGAAGGGCTCGCAGCAGGCGCACGGTGGCGCGTCCGCCATGCGTGGCGCCGGCTCCCGGGGGCGGGCCCGCCACGGCGCGAGCAGGTCGCGCGCGGTGGCGATGGCGCCGAACGCGAGCTGTCCGCCGCCGATCGCACCCTCGACACGGCTCTCGCTCACCAGCATGCTCGCGCCGGCCTCGCGCGGCGTCGAGCCCCATGCAGCCCGAACCGTCACCTGCACGCAGCGCATGCTCGACACCGGGTTGATGGACGACGCAGGTGCACCGTACCGCGCACCGAACAGGCTGTAGGCCGGCCTGGAGTCCCAGTACGGGCGCAACAAGTTCGGCAACCTCTCCTCGACGACCCCCGGGGCCAAGGCGTCGACCCCGATGGTCCGCGTCGAATGCCACTTCCGAGTCCACCCCCACCGTGGGTCGCAGCTGTTCGCCAGGGCAGAGATTCGCCGAATCGCTGCCCTGGCGCCGCCATACCCTACCCGACCGTGATGTGCCTGGCCCCGGCGCTCGCTCTCAGCTCGGAGCCGACGCGGCCACCCAGGCGCGCCAACCCCCGAATTCCGTGATATCTCGAGCGCCCTCGAGCCCGCCTGCCTCGCAGATGAAGCCGGCGGCACTCGTGCCGTCGGCGAGCAGGACCGAGCCGAGACCCAGCGGCTCGGCGACGCCCGCGAGCAAACCGCCAAGCGACCGCACCGGGAGCTCCCAGACCTCGCACGCGATCGACACTCCGCCCGTGGCCACGCGCAGCAGCGCCGGGCGCCGGCCGTCGGCCAGCGCATGGAGTCGGTAGCAAGGCGCGGTATGCGTGGACGCTTCGAGGCGCCCGCCGCGGTCCGTGAGCTCGCGGTTCAACGGCATGCCGCGCAGATGGGCGCCGACCACCACCAGGCGCATCCAGCCGCTGGGCACCGGAGACGGTACGTCGGGGTCAGGCGGCGCCGGGAAAGCCTCGCGTGCGCCGCAGGGACGCGCGCGATCGCGTTGCCAGCGCGCGGCCAGGCGCAGCAGCGGCAGATCCTGGTGCGCCGGCGCGAACAGGGTCGCGCCGAAGGGCAGGCCGTCGTCGCGCAAGCCCGCGGGAACGGCGACCGCGGCATAGTCCAGCAGGTTCATGAAATTCGTGTACAGCCCGAGATCGGAGTTGCGTGCCACCGGCTCGGCGAGCATTTGCTCGATGGTGAAGATCGTCCCCGCGGTCGGCGTGAGCATGCAATCGACCTGCTCCCAGGTTCGCGAGCACACGCGCTGCAGCTCGCGCAGGCGGTACTGCGCGGCGAAGGCATCGGCAGCAAGCCAGCGCGCGGCGCCGCCGATGATGTCGAGGGTCACCGGCAGTAGTGCCTTCGGGTGGTTGTCGACGAAGTCGCGCAAGGCCTGGTAGCGCTCGGCGACCCAGGGGCCTTCATAGAGCAGGCGCGCGGTCTCGAAAAAGGGCTCCAGATCGACCGTCACGGCTTCGCCCCCGAGCCCGCGCAGGCGCTGCACCGCGTCGGCGAACAAGGCCTCGCTGTCGGCGTCTCCGAAGAACTGCAGGTTCCTCGCCATCGGTACGCCGAAGCGGAAACTCGCCGCGCTGCCGAAATCGAAGCCATGGGGCTCGGCGGGGCGCGAGTAGGGGTCGCGCGGGTCGTCGCCGAGCGCAACCGCGAATACGCGCTGCGCGTCGGTCGCCGACAGTGCGAAGATGCTTGGAACGTCGAGCGAACGGCAGGCTGGCACGATGCCGTGGGTGGACAACAGTCCGCAGCTTGGCTTGAGCCCGACCAGGTTGTTGAAGGCCGCCGGAACGCGCCCCGAGCCCGCCGTATCGGTGCCCAGCGAGAAGCTCGCCAGGCCCAGCGCCACGGCCACCGCGGATCCCGAGCTCGACCCCCCTGAGACGTAGGCCGAGTCGAAGGCGTTCCGGCAGGCTCCATACGGCGAGCGCGTGCCGTTGAGCCCGGTCGCGAACTGGTCGAGGTTGGTCTTGCCCACGGCGATCGCGCCGGCGTCGAGCAGGCGCTGAACCACGGCGGCCGACTCACGCGGCGTGTAGGCGAATTCGGGACACCCCGCCGTGGTCGGCACGCCTGCCAGGTCGATGTTGTCCTTGATCGCGAACGGCACGCCGTACAGCGCCAGCCCCTGCATGCCGATGCGCTCGAGTTCGCGCGCCCGCTCGCGCAGGCGCACCGCGTCGGGGGGACTGATCCAGATGGCGTGCCCCCCGGACTCGCCGCTGCGCTGCAGCAACTGCTCGATCAGCCGCCCGGGGGTCAGCGCGCCGCTGCGATAGGCCGCCTGCAAGGCAGGCACAGTCAGGCTGGGGATCATCGAGGCTTCTCCGGAAGGAAAGTGGTCAATCGGGACGGGAGAGCAGCGCGCCGACCTCCTCGCGCACCGAGTGCAGGCGGTGCAGAGTGATCTTGCGGGTTTCCTGCTGGCTGCGGTCGATGTGCGCGCGCACGAGCATCTCGGCGTTGTCGAGCTTGCGGCGCTGGATGGCGCGAAGAATCGCCGCATGCTCCTCGTAGGTGCTGCTGACGCGGTGCGGATAGGTGAAGTCCAGACGCCGGATGATGCGGATGCGGTCGGTGACGTCCGCGTGCACCCGCCGCATTTCCGGGTTGCCCGCGGCGGCGACCAGGCTGCCATGGAACTCCTCGTCGTAGCCGGCGACCGCGCGTGCGTCGCTCAGACGCTGCGACTTGTCGACCATCCAGCGCGCCGCCAGTTGCTCGAGCAGGCTGCTCGCCGGCTCGACGGCGGGGGCCGAGGCGAGTTGGCGAACCGCATGGACTTCGATCAGCTTGCGCAGTTCGTAGAGGTGGTCGAAGCGCACGAAGTCGATCGCGACCACCTCCCATCCGCTGCGGAAATACCCGCGCACCAGGCCCTCGGTCTGCAGGCGCAGCAGGGCCTCGCGCACAGGGGTGCGCGACACGCCATAGCGCAGCGCGATCTCGGATTCGGTGAAGCGCGCTCCCGGCAGCAGCCGGAACTCGAACACGTCCTCGCGCAGGCGCGCATAAAGCGCCTCGGCGCGCGAAGCCTGGCGCGGCGCTGTGCGGGAAGGCGCCGGACTCATGGCTGCATCCAGCTGACATGCGCGGCGACCACGCGCCAGCCCTCGGGGAAGCGTACCCAGGTCTGGCTCTGGCGGCCGATGCGGGGGTCGCCATTGCGCACGAACTCGATGTTCGCCACCGCGAAGTCGCGTCCGAAGCTGCACAGACTGCGGCGCCGGATGCTGCGCCCCAGTCCCTGCGGGCTGCGCGCGGCGCGGAATGCGGCGATCTCGTCGAAGCCGTACAGGTTTTCGCCGGTACCGTAGCGCAGCGTGCGGCCGTCGCGCCAGAACAGGCGATCCAGCGCCTGTACATCGTTGCCGTTCAGCGCGCGCTCGTACTCCTCGAACACGGCCTGCACCTCGGCAAGTACCTCGGGCAGGTTCACCGATGGATCCACGGTCATCGCGGGATCTCCACCGTGCTCAGCCCGGCCTGCTCGAGCAGGCGCGCCGCGCGCAGCGCGACCTGCTCACGGCCGGGGGCGGCGATCAACTGCACGCCCAGCGGCAGCTCGCCGGGGTGGCCGCGAACCGGTGCGGCCACGACCGGCAGCCCGATGCAGGAGATCGGCTGAGTCAGCAGTCCCATGCTCGGGCGCGTGGGCAGTTCGCGGCCGTCGATCTCGAAGCTCTCGCTGCCCAACGGCTGCGCGGGCACCGGAGTGGCCGGCGCCACCAGCAGGTCGAAGCGCTGGAACAGGCGCTGCGCCTGCGCGCGCGCGACGCCGCGAACGCGCTGCGCGCGGATGTACGCGGCCGCGGGAAGCATCGCTCCGGCAACCAGGCGATCGCGTGACAAGGGCTCCATCAGATCGTAGTGTTCGCGCAGATGCTGCAGATGCAGTTGCGCGCCCTCGCTGGCGGTGATGACGAAGGCTGCGGCGCGCGCAGCAGCGGCAGCGCCGAACTCGACCACGTCCTGCGCGTCCAGGGCCTGCGCGGCGGCGCGCGCCGCGCGCCGCGCCTGCGCGCCCGCATGGTGCTCGAAATAGCCCCCGAGCAGCGCCACGCGCAGCGCAGGCGCTTCGCGCGGCGGCTGCGGCATCCACGCCTCGCCGAGCAGCACCGCGTGGCAGCGCTCGAGGTCGTCGACGCTGCGAGCGAAGGGTCCGACGTGGTCGAGGCTGTAGACGAAGGGATAGCTGCCGCCACGCGGCAGGCTGCCGAAGGTGGGCTTGAGCCCGAAGACCCCGCACAGCGAAGCCGGAACCCTGATCGATCCGTTGGTGTCCGAGCCCAGGCTCAGCGGCACCATGCCGGCGGCGACCGCGGCGCCGCATCCACCCGACGATCCGCCGGCGCTGTGCTGCGGTGCATGCGGGTTGCGCGTGGGGCCGGCGTGGCTGTTCTCGGTGGTGAAGCCGTAGGCGAATTCGTCCATGTTGAGCATGCCTACGAGCACCGCGCCGGCACGCTCCATGCGCTGCACCAGCAGCGCATCGCTGCGTGCGGCGGGCTGCGAGGCCAGCACACGCGAGCCCGCCAGCGTGACCTCGCCAGCCACGTCGAACAGGTTCTTCACCGCATACGGCACACCGGCCAGCGGGGGCAGGCGCTCGCCGCGGTCACGCAGCGCGTCGATGCGCCGCGCCTGTCTGCGCGCCCTCGTCGCAGTCACCGTGGTAAAGGCGTTGACCCGTGGATTGTGTTCGGCGATGCGCTGCAGCACCTGCTCGACGATGTCGGCCGAACTGAGCTCGCCGGCGGCTACCGCCGCGGCCATCCGGAGCGCCGAATCGATCATGGCGCGGCCTGCGCCCCAGGCACGAACTCGGGGGCCGGCTGGTCATGCGCAGACAGCGGCAGCGCATCGAGTTCGGCGACGATGGCCTGCAGACGCTGCCAATGCGCGGCGACGCGCTCCAGCGCCGGCGCGTCCAGGCTCAGCCCCAGGCTGCGCGCTCCGAGTTCGAGCGCCTCGCGGGCCTGCTGCGCGGCCCGCTCGGCCGGTTCGCAATGCTGCATCTGTTCATCTCCTGTCGAGGCACTGCGCCCATGCCGCGCATTGGTGCGGCATGCACCGCTTTCACCACCAGCACGCACTGCCCCGGTGCCGGCGGGAATGCGGCCCTTGCCCGGTGCTCGGCGCGACGCGGGCCTGGCCGGCATGTATACAAGCAGACATGCAAGGCGCATGCCAAAGCCCTCGCTTCCTGGGGATGCAGGTGCCGTCCCTGCGCATTCACGCGCGGTGGTGCCGCGCATGGCCGCGCCATGCGGTCTGCGGGTCGCCGACTGGCATGGCCCTTGCTTGAATGGCCCCGTTCACCATGTATGCATGATCGCGTCCAAGCAAGCAACCATGCGGGTCCAACTTCTCGGAATCAGCAAGCGCTTCGGCTCCGTGCTGGCCAATGACGATGTCTCGCTGGACATCGGCGAGGGCGAGGTGCTGGCGCTGCTGGGCGAGAACGGCGCCGGCAAGAGCACCTTGATGAAGGTGCTCTATGGCTACCACTGCGCCGACGCGGGCCAGATCCTGGTCGACGCACGCGAGGTGGCCATCGCGTCGCCGCGCGACGCGATGGCCCACGGCATCGGCATGGTGTTCCAGCAGTTCAGTCTGCTGCCCGCGCTGAGCGTGCTGGAGAACCTGCTGTTGGCCTACCCCGGCGCGCCGGCATGGCACAGCCCGCGCAGCACCGCGCCGGCGGTGCGCCTGCTCGCCGAGTTCGCCCCCGGGGTCGACCCGCGTCGGCGAGTCGACTCACTGTCGGTGGGGCAGAAGCAACAGGTGGAGCTGGTCAAGGTGCTCAACCTGGACGCGCGCCTCGTGATCCTCGACGAGCCGACCTCGGTGCTCGCGCCGGAGGAGGCGCAGCGCCTGCACGAGGTGGTGCGACGACTCGCGCAGTCGGGGCGGAGCGTGGTGTTCATCACCCACAAGCTCGAGGACGTGCGCGCCTGCGCCCACCGGGTCGCGGTGATGCGCGGCGGGCGCCTGGTCGACCAGTGCGATGCGCGCGGGGTCGACGGCGGACAGCTCGTCGCGCGCATGGTCGGGGAGGCCGGTCTGCGCCCGGTACGCAAGCTCGCCGCACCGCGCGACGAGCCGGCGCGGCTGTCGGTGCGCGCCCTGCGCAGCAGCAGCGAGACGCTGAGCCTGGAGGACATCGAACTGGACATCGCTCCCGGCGAGGTACTGGGAATCGCCGGGGTTTCCGGCAACGGGCAGGACCTGCTGGCCGACGCACTCACCGGCATGATGCCGATCGACTCCGGCGAGGTGCTGCTCGACGGGGAGTCGCTGCACGGCCCCGTCGTCACGCGTCCGCACGACCCGCGCCAGGGCTACATCCCCGAATACCCGCTGCGCAACGCGGTCGCCGGGGACATGAGCAACGCGCTCAACCTTTCGCTGCGTCGCCTGCTCGGGCTCCCGCTGTTCCCGCGCTGGGGAGAGCTCGACGCGCGTGCCGCGCAACTCATGGAGCAGTTCGACGTACGCCCGCGCAACGCAGCGCTGGCCAGTGCCCGCCTGTCGGGCGGCAACCTGCAGAAGCTGGTGATTGCGCGCGAGCTCTCGCAGCCTCGTCGATTCGTCGTCGCCTGCTATCCGACCATGGGCCTGGACCTTCAAGCCACGCAAGCGGTGTACGACGCGCTGTTCGCCCAGGCCGCCGAAGGAGCCGCGGTGCTGTGGATCTCGGAAGATCTCGACGACCTGCTGCGTTATGCGCATCGCATCGGCGTGCTCTACCACGGCCGCCTGGCCGCCGTGCTGCCCGCCGCGCAGATCGACCGCGTGCGCCTGGGGCATCTGATGACCCATGGAGCCGAGGCATGAAGCCCCGCGATATCGCCGCGCGACTGCTCGTGCCGGCTGGTGGGGTCGGCGTGTTCCTCGTCCTCGCGACAGGGTTCTTCTACGCCAACGGCTATGCCCCGCTGGGCATCTTCTCGCAGATCGTCCAGGGGGCGTTCGGCAGCGCGCTGTCGATCAACACCACGCTGACCAAGACGATCCCGATTCTGTTCTGCGCGATGGCCACCGCGCTGCCGGCGCGCATGGGGCTGATCTCGGTCGGTGCCGAGGGCCAGCTGTATTTCGGCGCTCTGGCAGGAACCGCCGCCGTGCTGCACCTGACGGTCGCGCCAGGCTTCGAGCTGCTGCCGGCCGCGGTGGCGCTGACCCTGCTCGGCGGTGCGCTGTGGGGAGCGATTCCCGGGCTGCTGCGCGCCATGCTGGGCGTGAACGAAACCATCGTCACCATCCTGATGAATTACCTCGGGATCCAGCTGGTCGAATACGCGGTGTACGGCCCCTGGAAGGACGCGGCAAACCTAGGCTGGCCGGCGACCATCGCCTTCCCCGCCGCGGCGCGCTTTGCGCCACTCGCCGCAGGTGCGCTGTCCAGCAACTGGGCGCTGCTGCTGGCGCTGCTGCTGGCGCTGGCGCTGCACCTGCTGGTCGAGCGCAGCCGCTGGGGCACGGCGCTGGCGCTGCTGCGCAGCAACCCTCGCGTGGCACGCATGAGCGGGCTGTCCTACGCGCGCCACGCCGTCGCGGTGATGGCGCTGGCCGGAGCCCTGGCCGGGCTCGCGGGCTACGTGCAGACCGCCAACGTGCAAGGCCATCTGCAACCCGACATCTCCTCCGGCTACGGCTACATGGGCTTCCTCGTGGCCTGGCTGGCCGGGCAGAACTTCCTGCGCATCGTGCCGATTGCGCTGGTCATGGGAGGCCTGCTGTCGGCCGCCGATGCGTTGCAACTGTTCGCGCAACTTCCGTTCGCCAACACAGTGGTGCTGCAGGCCCTGCTGTTCATCAGCGTGCTCGGAGTCGGGGCTGTGCGCGCGCGTCGTACCGCCGGAACTCGCGCATGAACCTGCTCGGACTGTTCACGATCGCGCTGCTCACCGCCACGCCCGTGCTGCTGGCGATGCTGGGCGAGACCCTCACCGAGCGCGCCGGCGTGGTCAACCTCGGCGTGGAGGGGCAGATGCTGGTCGGCGCCGCCGCCGGCTTCGCCGCCACCCACGCCAGTGGCAATCCGTGGGCCGGGCTGGCGGTGGGTGCCGCGGCGGGGCTGGCGCTGTCGTGCGTGCATGCGCTGCTGTGCCTGGGGCTGGGGGTGAACCAGATCGCAAGCGGACTCGCGGTGCTGTTTCTGGGCAACGGCCTGTCCTCCTACTACGGAACCTCGCTGGTGGGCCAGCAGATCGAAGGCTTCCCGAGCCTGCGCCACGGCTCGCTGGCGCGCCTGCCGCTGTTGGGCAGCATGCTGTCGCAGCTCACCCCCACCGTGTACGTGGCGCTGCTCCTGGTCGTGGTCTGCAGCCTGTTTCTCTACCGCACGCGCTGGGGCCTGCGCTGGCGCGCCGCAGGGGAGTCGGCCGACGCACTGCGCATGCTGGGGCGCGACCCGCGGCGCCTGCGTGTGCTGGCGGTGCTGGTGGGCGGCGCGTTCACCGGGCTGGCCGGCGCCGCGCTTTCGGTCGACTACACGCGCACCTGGGTCGAGCAGATGACCGCCGGGCGCGGGCTGCTCGCGGTGGGCCTGGTGATCGTGGCGCGCTGGAACCCCTGGCTGTCGCTGCCGGTGGCGCTGATCTACGGCCTGTCCGAGGCGGTTTCGCTGCGGCTGCAGTCCACCGGCTCGGACATCTCCCCCTACCTGCTAGGAACTCTGCCTTACCTGGTGCCGCTGATCGTGCTGCTGCTGAGCTACCACGCCAGCCGGCGTACGGCCTCGATGCCCCAGGAACTCGCCGGCGTGTTCCGCGGCATGTCCTGAGTCCCCGCTCCTTCCTCAAACCGACGCATCCGGAGATCTCCATGAAGCCACGCATTCCCAGCCTCCTAGGCGCACTCGCGCTGCTCGCCTGTCTCGGTGCCGAAGCGGCGCAGGCGGCCCCTTCGGTGGGCTTTGTCTATGTCGGCGCAAAGACCGACGGCGGCTACAACGAAGCGCAGGACGCAGGTCGCCTGTACCTGCAGAAAGCGGTGCCCGGCGTGAAGACGAACTTCCTCGAGAACGTCCCCGAGAACGCGCAGGTCACGCAGGCGATGGAGCGCATGATCGGCGCCGGCGACACGATCATCTTCGCGACCAGCTACGGCTACCTTCCGTATGCGCTCGAACTGGCGAAGAAGTACCCCAAGGTCACCTTCATGCACTGCGGTGGCGCAAAGCTGGCGCCCAACCTCGGCACCTACTTCGCCGACATGTTCGAAGCCATGTACCTGTCGGGAATCGCCGCCGGCAAGGCGGCGCCCGACGGCAGGATCGGCTTTGTCGCGGCCCACCCGATCCCGCAGATCCTGCAGGACATCAACGCCATCGAACTCGGCGCGCGGATCGTCAATCCGAAAGCCACGGTCACCGTCGTGTACACCGGCGCCTGGAACGACCCGTCGAAGGACGTGGCGGCGGTGAACACCCTGGTCGACCAGGGCGTTTCGGTGATCGGAATGCACGTGGACTCGCCGATCCCGGTGATCGAGGCGGCGAAGAAGCGTGGCGTGAAGGTCATCGGCTACCACTTCAACGACATGCGCTTCGACCCGAAAGGCTGGCTGACCGGCGGGTACTGGAACTGGGGCCCGATCATGGCCGAGACCGTCAAGGAGGTCGAGGCAGGCAGCTGGAAGTCGCACGCCGTGTACGGCAACCTGAAGAGCGGCGCGACCAGGCTGGCTCCGTTCGGGCCCTCGGTGGACGAGGGCACGCGCAAGCTGATTCTCGAGAAGGAGAAAGCCATCGAGGACGGCAAGCTGAACGTCTGGGCGGGCCCGATTCACACCCAGGACGGCAAGTTGCTGGTGCCGCAAGGCAGCGTGCTGCCGCGCGCGCAGGTGGATGCGATGAACTTCTTCGTGCAAGGCGTGGTGGGCAGCCTGAAGTGAGCGCGATGCCGATCCCGCACGACCACGCGGCGACCGGACCGGTCGTCGCCGATCCCTATGCCTGGCCCTACGACGGTGACCTGCGCCCGGGCAACACGGCGCTCATGGTCATCG
This sequence comes from Pseudomonadota bacterium, assembly GCA_021845505.1. GTDB lineage: Bacteria > Pseudomonadota > Gammaproteobacteria > Burkholderiales > Burkholderiaceae_C > Thiomonas_A. The sequence continues at coordinate 21,481 of JAJZVU010000043.1, forward strand.
ACATGCAGACCGATTTCTGCGGGATCGGCGGCTATGTCGACCGCATGGGCTACGACCTGTCGTTGACCCGCGCGCCCATCGATCCCATCGCTCGCGTGCTGGCCGCGATGCGCCGCGCAGGCTGCACGATCATCCACACGCGCGAGGGCCACCGGCCCGATCTGTCGGACCTGCCCCCCAACAAGCGATGGCGCAGCCAGCGCATCGGCGCCGGGATCGGCGATCCCGGCCCCTGCGGACGCATCCTGGTGCGCGGCGAGCCGGGTTGGGAAATCATTCCCGAGCTGGCACCCCTGCCCGGCGAGGTGGTCATCGACAAGCCCGGCAAGGGCTCCTTCTGCGCCACCGACCTCGAGCTCATCCTGCGCCTGCGCGGGGTTCGCAACCTCGTGCTCACGGGAATCACCACCGACGTGTGCGTGCACACGACGATGCGCGAGGCCAACGACCGCGGCTTCGAATGCCTCGTCCTTTCGGACTGCTGCGGCGCCACCGACGCGACCAACCACGCCGCGGCCCTGCACATGATCACCATGCAGGGGGGCGTGTTCGGCTCGGTGTCCCATTCCGGTGCGCTGCTGCGCGCCATGCCGGTGCCGACGTGACGGCCGGCCGTCAAGCGTTGCGCATCGACGCGCGTCCGCAGGCCTTCGTCTGCCGAGCCGACGAGACCGCGCTGGTGCTCATCGACATGCAGCGCGATTTCATCGAGCCCGGCGGCTTCGGCGAAAGCCTGGGAAACGATGTGTCACTGCTGGCGCGGGCGGTTCAGCCGGCCGCGCGCCTGCTGGACTGGGCACGCGCCCACGGGCTGCTGGTCGTGCACACGCGGGAGTCCCACGCAGCGGACCTGTCGGACTGCCCCCCGTCCAAGCGCCTGCGTGGAGCACCCAGCCGCCGCATCGGCGACCCCGGCCCGATGGGGCGCATTCTCGTGCGCGGCGAGCCCGGAAACGCCATCGTCGATGCGCTGGCTCCCATCGCCGGCGAATGGCAGATCGACAAGCCGGGCAAGGGGGCCTTCCACGCCACGCCGCTGGCCCAGTTGCTCGTCGAGCGCGGCATACACCACCTGATCCTCGGCGGCGTGACGACCGAGGTGTGCGTGCAGACCACCATGCGCGAGGCGAACGACCGAGGCTACGACTGCCTGCTGGTCGACGAGGCCACCGCCAGCTATTTCCCCGAGTTCAAGCGCGCCACGCTGGAGATGATCGTCGCGCAGGGCGGCATCGTGGGCTGGGTGGCCGGCCTCGAGCAGGTGCTCCGGGCCTAGTTGTGCCTCTTTGCCTGGCACCCGCTCGGACAGGTCGGCCCACCGCCATGCCCGCTCGTCCCCGCGACGTCGGACGACGGCGGAAACAACCCTTCGATGGCTCGGAGCAGGTGGGAGTAGACCATGCATCGGCACAAATGGCCGGACATGACTGCGACGAACTTCCAGGCCAGTCCTCCGCAGGCTACGCGATGGGTCTGCGCCACCAGTTCTGACCGAGCCGGCATCTGCTGGTCATCCAAACCGGTTCTCCAGGTCAGGAAGGCTGTCGTGACTGCTGTCCCCGAGGGTCCAGTCGGGGGACGAACTCCTCGCCTTCGCCTCATGGCGAAGCGAGACTCGATGCCCGAGCAGCCAGCGCCCCAGGACCTTCCATTGCGCAGATGTACAAGGGCTGGGTCACGCTGATGAGCATGCCCGCCAGCGCTCTGGGGGCGCGAGGGCTGCGCTACTGCGACTGCTGCCTGGAACTCGACCGCGAGCATGGGCTCTACCCACGTTGGCGGCTGCCTCACCAGCTCGCAGGGGCCATCGTCTGCCCTGACCATGGTGTGGCGCTGCGCACGATCATCGACCGGACCGCGCTCTGGCTGTTGCCTCCGGTTTGCCGGCGCTGCCCCGAACATCATTCGCCGTATCAACCGACGACGCCTGCCAGCGGCGATTTGCAACGCCTGGCGTGGCTGGCTCGGGCTTGCATCGGCGCAGAGACCCTCGAGCTATCGGCGATTCGCGACATCGCCATCGACCGCTTGCGCGAGATCGGTGCGTCCAGCTGGACGGTGCCACTCGATCGTGCCCGGATCGCGAGTTGGTTTCGCGGCGTTGCGATCTCGCCAGCGCTCCAATCGATGGACACGTCCGAGGCCAGGCTCTGGGACGGGCGATGGATCCATGACCAGCTACGCCGGCGCCGCGAGGAACACCCTCTGCTATGGATGATTCTCTGGTGTGCGCTGCATGCGGACGAGCCGGTGGAGCGCATGGCGCAGCGATTCGTGTCGGTGGCGACGCAGCCCGCTGCCTGGGATGCCGAGGGACAAGGGTGCTTGTGGTCGATGTCCGACGCGGGCCTTCCGGCAGGTGCGGCGGCATTGATTCGCGCGGCGCCCACGTTGAAGCATGCGGCCAGGACGTTGGGGATTTCCGTGTTCACGTTGCGCCGGGAGTTGCGGGCGCTGGGCGGTGATGGCGGGGAGTTTCACGCGCCGCTCAAGCGTGAACAGCAAGGGCGCCTGGGTGCTCGCGCGCGTGCAGCGCTACGTGCGCGAGCACCCGGGCAGTTCACGCACACAGGTATACCTGGCATGCAAGGCCGATGTCGTGTGGCTGGGCAGGCATCAACCCGACGATCTTGACTGGATCTGGTGCGAGATCCCGAAGAAGCGTGCGAAGCAGGCGTGCTTGTCGTTCGACGGAGTGGCGTAGCGGGGCGATTGGCGTGAGACTGAGCTACTGTTGTTCGGCCGAAGTGGTCACCGGGCCCCGCGATGGCAATGACGGCCATGGCGTGGTCAGCGGTCGCTGAGGCCGTCAGCATCTTGAGCGGCAGCTTCTTGCGCGGTCTAGATGACGGTGTCGACCCGTAGCGGACGTCGTCGACCGAGTGGGCTACATGCATCGTTGCGGAAAGGGCGAAGCGGGCAAGCTTGCGGCGCGACATGGCGGCACGCGGCGAAGGACTTCAGGCCTGTTCGAAAGGTGAGGATGGTCCCGGCCCCGTCGGGTCAAGAACGTAGGCGCGCAGCGCAAGGACGATCAAGCGTATCCGCGTCGACACCTCCTCGGACGCCAGCATGGCAGGCTCATCCGGACACGATCCAAGCAGTGGAATGTTCAGCGATGCGCTCTCGACGACGGTTGCCGACATGGTGCGCAGCGTCTCAAGCAACCCATCGTAGGCATGGTGCGCTCGTGGCGACGTGTTGACCAGCGCCACCGGTTTGCCCACGAAGGCCTCGTAGCTGACCAGCCAATCCAGTGCGTTCTTCATGACTCCCGACACCCCATGCGCGTACTCCGGGCTGGCGATCAGCAAGGCATCGCAGTCGCGCACGGCTTGGCGCCACACATGGACGGGCGCGGGGAGGTCGGCCTCTCGGCCTGGGTTGAACAAGGGGAGTTCACCCAGCCGCTCATAGACCGAAATGGAAAGATCGGCGGGTGCCGTGCGCGCAGCGGCACGGCAGAAGGCGGCGTTGATCGAACTTGCCCGCAGGCTTCCGGGGATCGCGAGAATGTGCATGATGTGACCGGTGGAACCAGATTCATAGGCTGTCGCAGAGGGTGGTGACGTTTCCGGACCCGTGGCCTCCAAGAGAAGCCCGGCAGGATCGGCGGATGCTCCTATGGACCGCGATCGAGTAGCTAGGTAGGCCATGCGGCTTTCCCGCACTCGGCTCTTCCGAAGGTCGGACCCGTCCTATGCGTTGTGGTGCCCAGGAAGGAGTGATCCGCACTGCCGGCAGGGGGTAGCGAGCCGTCACCGCGTCGACTCGGACAAATCCCATCCTGTGCGACTACTGGCCATGTTCCCCTCGAAATTCAACGAGCCGTGTGAGACTGCCTGGCGAAATCAAGGGGACTGGCTTGGCGGCCATTGCTGCGCGGCGTGAAGCACTCGCAGCACAACGATCACCCAGTCATCGCCCTCGCCCTCGACGCGGTAGACCAGGACATAGTTTGGTCGAACGACAGCCTCGCGGGTGCCTCGCACGCGGCCTGCGCGGTAGAGCGCTGGATGCAGCCGAGCCTGCTCAGCCTTCGCCTCGATCTCGTCGTCGATCTCGCAGGCCGCGATCGGGTTGTCCTGGGCGATGTGCTCGAGGATGGCTTCCCGATCTTCAAGCGCCATGGGACGCCACGCGACTCGCGTCACTTCGCCGACTGCCGCAGCGCGGCCTTACGGTCGGCGAACCTGGCGCGCGCCTGGTCGTCGCCCACGCTCGGTCGTGGGTCGTTGATGCTGGCCTGCACCTGTGCGCGGAACCAGGCATCGTGCTCCGCAGCCTCGTGCGCGCGGCGCATCTGCGCGGCCGCGTCCGGACGCCGTGGCCGATGCGCCGCTGCCGCGCTGTAGTTGCTGGCATCGATGCCGTCGATGCGCACGATCCCGAGTTCATCGCGCAGATACTGGATGCAGGTGTCCAGGCTGGACCAAGTGCGGGGCTTGTCCGTGCGCTGGGTGCCCAGCGGGGTTTCCTGTGTGCCGATCTTCAGCAGTATGCACCAGCCTCCTGGCTGACCCACCAGACTGGCGCCCTGCAGGCCGCCGGCCTGCATCAGACGGCGCGCGTTGGGAGTGTCAATCGTCTTGTGCATGGGAGGCTTCCGCTTGGCCTGCGTCAAATAACAGATCCTATGCTCGCACACAACAGATAAAACTGCAACGCAGTGGCACTCCACGTCACCTGGCAGCCGGGCTGCCGACCCCATGATGCACACCTCCGGCGCACCGAGCCGCCCCGGGGTTAGTGGGGGCCGACTGGCTTGAGGCAGGCTGGGATGGCGGCTGGGTTGATCCGGGTGGTGGTGACCTCAGCGACCGTTGCCTGAAGCATTGCGGCCGCCGGCGCAGGTGGCGCCCAGCGCGTGCTTCGGCCGAGCTTCTGCCATTCGCAACGCGATGCATCTGCAGCCTTCCGACCGCGGGCAGCGATGCGGTAGCAGCCCAGGCCGACTTGGCGGGTGAAGGCCGCGCGACATGCCACCTGGGGCACCCGGACGCGAAGTTGCGCATGCGAAGCCGGTCGACCGACGCAAGCCAGACCCGGAGCGCCGCCGCGAACCTCCCGCGGCCCGTGCACAATGCTCAGTCGGATCAACACCTTTCGAAACTCTGTTGTCAGCCCCGTCGCGCGCCGACCCTGCGTTTTCGAAACTTTGTTGTCTTTTTCTACACTCTGTTGTCCGACTCCTTTTGCCCCCATGCTGCACTACCGCATCCTCCCGGTCACTCCCTTTGCCCAGAACTGCTGCCTGCTCTGGGACGACGCCAGCGGCGACGCGGTGTTCACCGACCCCGGGGGGGAGGTGGACAGGCTGCTGCAGGCGGCCCGGCAGCAGGGGGTGCGGCCGACCGCGGTGTGGCTGACCCACGCGCATATCGATCATGCCGGGGCGGCCGCCGAAATGGCCGAGCGCGCC
>JAJZVU010000044.1 GCA_021845505.1 Pseudomonadota bacterium
ATCAGCGTGAAGTCGGTGCCGTTGTCGGCCCAGTCGATCACCGAGCGCACCCGGCCCGAGGGCGCGCGCTGCACGCTGAACACCGCAGGCCAGCGGCCGACCCGGTCGTGGATCAGCTCGCGCACCATCACCGCCGCGCCCTGGCCGTCGAGTTCGTTCTCTCCGAGTTCGATCACAACGCCGTCGGGGCGCACGAAGTCGCGGCCGATGGTGAGTACCGGCTCGCCCGGGCGGGCGGTGTTGTCTCTGAGGCCGAGGAAGCGGAATGCCGAAAGCGCTGTCCCGGCCAGGTTTCGAGGGTGGATCAACACCCGTCCCTGGTTCATGCTGGCGAAGTTCGGGTACAGCGCCGCCGCCGGTGCGGGCCACTGCCAGTCGTCCTCGGCGACCTCATCGAAGTCCAACCCGTCGTGGGAGCGCTCGGCGTCGAGGCGCATGGCTCGTCGCGCCTCGTCCTGCATGGCCGGCGGCAGTTCGTCGATGCCGAAGACGTTGACCTTGCCGATTTCGACCTGCGGCGGCCCGGAGGCTCCGGGCAGGGGGACGCGCCCGGCGCCGGCCGCGCAGGCGCAAAACGCGAGAAGGAGGGTCGCGAGTCGGCCGCTGCGTGCGGCGTCGTGCAGGGTTCGGGTTTCCATGATCACCACTCATCCAGGTTGCAGTCCGTGGCGTCCGAGTTCCACATCAGGTATTTCTCACCGGTGTGCTGCTCGAGGCCCCAGTGATGCCTGGTCACATGTCCGTACCCGAACTCGCCGAAGTCGCCGGCCCGCCCGCGTCAGCCGAAGTGCCAGCCCGATCCCTTCGGCCCGTCGGTCGGCGTCGTGAGGTTGTGCAGCCAGTGGCGCATTCCCGTGTCGTCGACCTTGTAGTGTTCGGAGGTCACGTAGGTCCATCGCTTGTACGCGAAGGCATAGGTGATCGATTCCTGGGCGCCGGCACCGATGGCGCAGGAGCGGCTGAACACATGCCAGTGGAATTCGACGATGTGGGCATCGGCCGACGAAGCCGCTGTGCAAGCTGCCGCAAGGACGATGGCGTTCCAGGGTCTGTTCACGATGGCGACCTCCGTGAGCCGCGCGGCGACTGGGTCCGCGGCGTGCGCTGGCTGATGCCGCTTCGACGCGCGCGAGGCGGGAAAGTTCCGTGCCGCTCGTCGCAGCAAATTCCCCTTCCAGATCTGGGCCAAAGCCGGGCGGGAAGAGTCCACTGTCGTGACGGTGCACCGAAGACCCTTCACTTCTCCGGCCAATGGCATCGGGGGTCGCTTTGGATTACCCATGTGCGCCATGCATGCTGACCTCTCCCCGATCGAGTCCGAGTTTGCCACCCGCAGGAGGTTCAGGAACACGATGCCTGGTTCCGCCGCAGGGTGCTGGCCAGCCTTGCTGACGCGCGGCCGGCTGTGCCGCACGATCAGGTGTTGGCCGAAACCGAGGCCGTCATCCAGGCGGCCGAGCAGCGTGAGGCGGTGCGGTCGGGATGACGCTTCCCATCCACTGGGGGCAGGCGTTGGGACCGCGGCGATCGATAGGGGTGCCGAGCCAGTCTCACAAATGCCGCTACATCACCTCTATTTTCAGCGGTCACGCAAACGGAAAGATTGACTTTGACCCCATGGCGCTTCGCACGAGTGATGAATTCGCAAGTTGCCTCGAAGCTTCCCCGCCCCCTGACAAGGTCATGGCCTCTCGCATTGCTGGCATCCAGGCTGAACTGGAGTGATGTGACATTCATCGCGAGTAACCGTTCGAAGTCGATTGCGGGCGATGGATTGCACGCAATGATCGGCTTGAAATCAGCGTCGCCAATGGCCTGGATCATGTCGTAGGCCCTAGGGATGCTGTTCAGAGCTCACGCGGCGCGCGGCGGTGGCTGGCGGGATGCGATGCCAGGCGCAAGACCCAAGGCAAGGCTGGACGCCTTGCCTGGTCTTGCAACGCCGCAGCGCGCCCGCCAGCCACCGCCCCGAAGGGTTCGGGCCCAAACGGGCGCCTGCCCCACCTGTCGGCTTGCCTGTGCCACCGGCACAGGCTGCGCCGCGCAGGCAGGCCATGCATCCCGTTTGGACCTCGAACGCGCACCACGCGAGTTCTGAACAGCATCCCTAGGGTGCAAAAAAGGATCGCCTCCGCTCAGGGAGATCAGAAAGATTCCATGACCTCGCAACGATTCAATGAGGTTGCAAAAATCCTTGTAAGCCATCTCTCCGGTATTCAATGTGCGTGTGATGGTCAGAAAGCAATGGCTGCAGCTGTGCTGGCACTGGTGGGTGTTGCAGATCGTCACAAGGGGCGGAAACATGTCATTTCCTGCAATGAGAGTCGAGCCAACGAATGCAGCAGATCGTGACGGCTGACGCGATGACTACCGCCTGATCGTAAGCATGGCTGGGAACCAGGTAGCCAGACGCCGTCAAGGCCGTTGCCATGATCACGGTCTGCATGATGGCAACCAGGGCGAGGTAGCTCGACTGCAGATCGTCAACGCTGCTCAATCGGTGCATCACGAAGCGGGTTGAGCGGGCAAGAAGCATCGGTGCCGCGAGGTTGGATGACAGGAAATAGAGCACGACAAACGTCGCGCTGCGCGAGGCCATGGAGCCCGCCATCGCGAAGGCAAGACCCACGCAGGAGAGTCTGACGATGCTGTTGTCCGACCTTCGTGCGTCCGTCGCCTTGTAATGCGCCCCGCCGAGATACGAAACGAAAAACAGCAGGGCAGATACGACACCCCACATGGCCATAGGAACTGCGTTCAGGGCGAGCGCCGGCTGCAGGTAATTGAAGGCCGCTCGCTGCATCGCCAGGTAGATGCCCGAGCAGGTGGATACGGGCATGACCTGCAACAAGATGCCATAATGCCCTCCCGACCAGCGGAGCGGCGCAAGCATTCCAGGACGATCCGCGGGGGAAGGGGTTGACCGCTTCGTGCCCACTGATTCATCCAGAAATGCAGCGAAGAACAGCAGGGCGATGAGTGCGATCGCGATATCGATCATGAAGCTGTACTGCACTCCGCGGGTTGCAACAATGCCGGAGAGAATGACCGCGAGCCCTGTGAGGAGTGCACCCAGCCCCGCGCGGCGGGCCAGGATTTCGTTCATATCCTGGTCGCTGGCACACTTTCGCGCCATGTAGAAAAGGGATGGCATGAAGGTGACGCTGTCGATGGCCCGAGCGGCGCCCCAAGTCAGACCGATGCACAACAGCAGCATGATCGACGGATCGAAGCGCAGCAGGAAGACGGTCGCCATCGAAAGAGCTGCGAGCGCCTGGCCGACAAGCAGGAGCCGCTTGCGCCCCATCGCATCGGCGACGTAGCCTAGTGGGAATGACAGCAGGAGTTTGGCACCGACAATAATGGAAAAGAACAGGCTCATGCGTTCGAACGGTAGCCCGATGTAGCAGGTATAGAACGTGACCATGATCGGGCCGACGAACGCCTCTTGCACGAGAAAGGCCGAACCCAGCGCCGCAAAGGTAAACCGCCTCGCGCTACGCGAAGATGTTTTCGCCATAGCGCATCATGGCCAAATGACAGCCATGTTGATGTACCGATTTGAACTCAGGGTCTTCCGTCCGTCCCCGCCATTTCTCGAACAATCCGTCCATACGCCACGTTTCAAGGATCTGCGCGGCGGATTCCAGCGGGCGAGTGCGATCGTGTTCGCTGAGCAGGTCGCAGGCGCCCAAGGAGAGATCGGGATTGATGGTCAGGCTGTGTGTTCCAGCGCCGCAGCCAAAGGTTTCGCCACAGGCATTCGGTGACGGCTTCTTGAACGCACCTTCAATGATGGGGACCGGGGTGCGGGGGAGAAGGTCCGCAATTTGCCGGCGCACCTCGCCCACGATTCGGCGATCAAGGCCGTACAGGTTCCGGTACAACTGGCCCGATCCTTGAGGTATGAATGCGGAGAGGCGGAGAAAGTGCGCTCCGTTTTCTGCCGCGACGTGCGCGATTTCGGAGATCTTCGGGTAATTGGCTCTTGAGATGACCACGTTGAGCGAGACCTTCCCGTCAAGTTCCCTGAGCGTCCGCATGGCGGCGATCGCGCGTCGAAAGGTGTCGTTTCCCCGAACCGGGTCCGAGAGGCCTGGATCATGGCCCTCGAGGCTGATCTGAAAGTCTGTGCAGCCGCTCGTGATGAGGCTGCGCGCGCGCTCGGCACTCATCAAGGTTCCGTTGGTTCCGATCAGCGGGCGAATCCCGCGCGAGGACGCTTGATGAACCAGATGTTCCAAATCGTCGCGAACCAGCGGTTCTCCGCCAAGCAGGGATAGTCGGCTCGTTCCAATGGACGCGAGGGCATCCACGACTTCGAGAGCAGCCGACGCTGGCATCTCGCTCGTGTAGTTGCTGATATAGCAATGCCTGCAGCGCAGGTTGCAGCGCGTGGTGATGTAGAACGCGGCGTGTATCGGCTGCTGCAGCCAGATCACTTGGCGGGGCATGGGGTGGGCTCCTTCGTGCGCTGCGCGACGGGTCTCGCGCAGCGGCATGGTTGCGTGAAGGGCTCAAGCGTCGGCAAGCATCGCAAAGGCGCACCCTCCCAGCGCGGAAAGGCGACCTTCCAGTTCCACCTCCCGGATCTGGCATTTCGCGTCGCTGGGGCGCAATTCCAGGAGTGCCTCGAGCTCGGCGGCGAGCTGCGTCGTGTCGGACGGCGTCATCATCGTTCTCCTCGATTCAGTGCATCATGGTTGCCCCATGCGGCGTGAAGCACCCCGCAGGCACTTGGATGACCGGAGGTGCGTGGCTTGGATCCGCGACCGAGGGCGAAGTTCAACGCCTTCCGCAATAGGCATATCCGACAGAAGGTCGGACGGACGTTCCCGTCAGGCGAACGCACCCTGCGTCGCCGGTCCGTGCCGCGGCAACGCGAGCTTCCACGTTGGGATCGACGTCCGGCCCCTCGGACGGATGTTCAAGGCGAGTGCAGCAAGCCGCTGTTCAATGCCCGCGACCCGGAAGTCGTGTGGCGCGTTTTGCGTGCGGGCGAGCAGCTCGCACCCTACAAGGCCGCAGCGGACATCGCCATGCACTGTGTGGAAGGCGTCCCGGTGCACTTCGGCAGCTTGGTGGTCGGAACCTGAAGCGACTATCCGCATGGAGCCGGAGGAAGCGTGACTCGCTTGCTCATCGGCGGTGCTCGACGAGGAATCCAGTCGCGCGGACTTCGCCTTCCTGTCTCGCCGTCTTCGCTGTGATTCGCGGGGAAAGTGCGCTGAAGTCCCATTGTCTTCGCTACGCTGACACTGGGTGACTGACTCGAACTGAATGAAAATTCAGCGAAGTAGACGGATCTTCGCGAGGAATACCTCGTTTCAGTGCCGCTCCTCGCCAGGTCCGGCGCGCGGCGCGGCCTCGATCTGGCGGGCCAGGTCGAACATCCAGGCCTTGTCGTAGGCCGATGAGCCGCTCGGGCGGCGCACGTCGTCGAGCACCATCAGCGTGAAGTCGGTGCCGTTGTCGGCCCAGTCGATCACCGAGCGCACCCGGCCCGAGGGCGCGCGCTGCACGCTGAACACCGCAGGCCAGCGGCCGACCCGGTCGTGGATCAGCTCGCGCACCACCACGGCCGCGCCCTGACCGTCGAGTTCGTTTTCCACCAGTTCGACGACGACTTCATCCGGACGCTCGAACTCCCGGGCGATGGTCAGCACCGGCTCGCCGGGGCGGGCGGTGTTGTCCTCGAGGCCGAGGAAGCGGAACGCGGACAGCGCCGTCCCAGCCAGGTTTCGCGGGTGGATCAGCACACGCCCTTGGTTCATGTTGGCGAAGTTCGGGTACAGCGCCGTCGCCGGTGCGGGCCACTGCCAGTCGTCCTCGTCGACCTCGTCGAAGTCCAACCCGTCGTGGGAGCGCTCGGCGTCGAGGCGCATGGCTCGTCGCGCCTCGTCCTGCATGGCCGGCGGCAGTTCGTCGATGCCGAAGACGTTGACCTTGCCGACTTCGACCTGCGGCGGGCCGGAGGCACCGGGCAGTGGGACGCGCTCGGCGCCGGCGGCCGCGCAGGCGCAAAACGCGAGAAGGAGGGTCGCGAGTCGGCCGCTGCGTGCGGCGTCGTGCAGGGTTCGGGTTTCCATGATCACCACTCATCCAGGTTGCAGTCCGTGGCATCCGAGTTCCACATCAGGTATTTCTCACCGGTGTGCTGCTTCAAGCCCCAGTGGTGACCGGTGACATGGCCGTACCAGAACTCGCCGATGCGACACGCTCGATCGCGGCTTGCCCTGGCTACTGCTGCTTGGATGCGGGCGAGACGGAAAAGTTCAGCGCCGGCCGTCGCCGCAATGCCCCGTATCGGGGCTGGGCCACAGCCGCGCGGGAAGAGTCCATTGGCGTGACTGTCCACCGAAGACCCGTCACTCCCGGGCGAAGCCGCGGTACGCCCGTGCGCAGCCGCGGTTGCGCAAGCTGCCGTGGGCTGGGCGGTCTGGTCGGGGTTGCTGCTATACCCTGGGCTTTGCGGCCCCGCACCGACGACACCAGGAGTTCCCCCGATGGACATCAACCCCGTCAAGCGCGCGCTCGCCGAGCGCCGAGCGAGCATAGGCTGCTGGTTGACCCTGGCGAGCCCGGCGAATGCCGAGCTGCTCGCGCACTGCGGCTTCGACTGGCTGCTGGTCGACCAGGAGCACGGCCCCGGCGGAAGCGACGCGTTGCTGCAGCAATTGCGCGCGATCGACGCGGCGCGCGGTCAGGGGTCGCGGGTCGGGGTGATCGTGCGTGTCGCCGGACACGATCCGGAGCAGGTCAAGCAGGCGATGGACTCCGGGGCACCCTGCCTGATGTTCCCGACGGTCGACAGCGCCGAGCAGGCGCGCCTGCTGGCCGCCGCGATGCGCTACCCCGAGCGCGACAACGGCGGGTTCCGCGGCGCCGCGGGAATCGTGCGTGCGGCACGCTACGGGCTCGACGCGCACTATTTCGCCGAGGCCAACGCGCAGGCCGCGACCATCGTGCAGATCGAGACCGCGCGCGGCGTCGAGCAGGCGCGCGCGATCGCCCGCGTCGACGGCGTGGACTGCCTGTTCGTCGGACCGGCGGACCTGAGCTTCGGCCTCGGGCATCCTGGGGATCTGGCGCATCCGCGGGTGCGCGCGGCGATCGACGAGGTACTCGCCGCCGCCGCCGAGGCGGGCAAGGCCTGCGGAATCTTCGCCGCCGGCGCGGGCCAGGCGCAGCAGTTCCGTAGCGCCGGTTTCCACCTGATCGCGCTGCATTCCGATGCCGGGTGGCTCGCGCGCGGCGCGCAAGCCGCGCTGGCCGAGTACCGCGCGGGTGGCTGACGCGCGCGCGGTCGGGGTCGTCGAGCCCCCGGCGCTGCGCGCCGCCCCCCGGGGGGGCGCTCGGCTCAGGAGGCCTGGGACAGCTGCTGCTTCATCGCGTCGATGAAGACACGCACGCGCGAAGGCAGCAGGCGTGCGCTCGGATAGCTCAGGTGCACCGGCCAGGCTTCGACCTCGTAGTCCTCGAGCACGATGCGCAGGCGTCCTTCGGCGACCAGTGGCGCCGCCTGGTAGGACAGCACCCTCGCGAAGCCCATCGATTCGGCGCAGGCCTGCAGCACCGGACCGGCGAGGTTGCATTGCAGCGGGCCCTGCACCGCGACCTTGAATTCGCGCACGTTGTCCGGGCGCCTTCCCCCGGGCTCCGGTCGCGCCGCGTCCGCCCCCGGGGGGCGGCGAGTCGGCTTGGGACGGCCCTGCACCTTTTCGACGAAGGTCCAGGTCCCCGCCTCGGCGTTGTGAAAGCGCAGGCACGGCAGTGCGGCCAGTTCGCGCGGATGTCGCGGCGTGCCCAGGCGGCGCAACAGTTCGGGGCTGGCGACGACCACCCTGCGGATCGCCGCGACCCGATGCGCGACCAGGCTCGAGTCCTGCAGAGGGCCGATGCGAATGCCGACGTCCAGACCTTCCTCGATCAGGTTGACCACGCGGTCGAGCAGCAGCAGGCGCACCTGCACTCTCGGATAGCGCTGCAGGAATCGCGTGACCGCCGGCGCCACGTGGTACTGGCCGTACAGCACAGGCGCGGTGACCCGCAGCGGCCCCGCGGGCTCCGAGCGCCCGGCGCCCACCGCGCGGTCCGCGTCGTCGAGTTCGGCGACGATGCCGCGCGCGCGTTCGAGGTACTGGCGGCCGTCCTCGGTCAGCGACAGGCGCCGCGTCGTGCGGTTGAGCAGCCGCACCCCCAGCTCGGACTCCAGGCCGGCGAGGCTGCGCACCGTCGCGGGCAGCGACGAGCCCAGCGCGTCGGCCGCCGAGGTGAGGCTTCCGCGATCGACGATGGCGATGAGGGTGCGCAGGGCTCGCAGCTTGTCCATGGGGGTCACGGAGGTTCCGAAGGCGCTCGATGATTGCTCCGGAAAACGCAGTAGTCAACTGCCCTGGCGGTGCTTTATGCGCATCGTCCAGAGTCCGACAATGCGCCCATCGACCCCCGATGCAAGGAGCCCGCCCGATGAAACCGTCGCGCCCGATCGTTCTGTACCGGCATCCGCTGTCCGGCCACTGCCACCGCGTCGAGCTGCTGCTGCGCATGCTGGACCTGCCCTTCGAGACCCGCGACATCGACCTGATCGCGCGCGAGCAGCGTGGCTCCCGGTTCCTCGCGCTGAACCCCTTCGGCCAGGTCCCGGTGATCGACGACGACGGCCATGTGCTCGCCGACTCGAACGCCATCCTGGTCTACCTGGCGCTGCGCTACGCGTCGCAGTCGTGGCTGCCGCGCGATCCCCTGGGCGCGGCCAGGGTGCAACGCTGGCTGTCGGTGGCCGCAGGACCGCTGGCCTATGGCGCGGCGCGCGCGAGGGCGATCCGCCTGTTCCGGCGGCCGCTGGACACGACCGAGCCAGCGGCCGCGGCGCATGCGCTGCTCGCGACCATGGACGACATGCTCGTCGGCGATACGTATGTCGCGGGCGAATCGCCCACGATCGCCGACCTGGCGATGTACAGCTACACGGCGCACGCGCCCGAGGGCGGCGTGGTGCTGGACGCATACCCGCGGGTGCGCGCGTGGTTGGCGCGGGTGCGGGCGCTGCCGGGCTTCGTCGCGATGCCCGCGACACCCGCGGCGTCGTGAAGCGCGCGCGCCCGGAGCCATCGTGAGCGGCCCTCCCGAAGACGAGGTGTTCCACCGCGGCGAGCAGGCGCTGCAGCGCGACGCAGGTTCGCGCGAGCGCCTCGCGCTGGCCGGCCGGCGCATCGTGCAGCCGCGCCTGATCGAGCAGCACCGGGAGTTCTACGCGCGACTGCCCTTCGTCGTGCTCGGTGCGTCCGACTCCGCCGGGCAGCCATGGGCGTCGCTGCTGTTCGGCCCGCGCCCCGGCTTCGTCAGCTCTCCCGACGATCGGCGGCTGCACGTGCGGTCGCTGCCTGCGGCGCAGGATCCGCTCGCGCCATGCCTGCGCGAGCAGGCGTGGCTGGGCCTGCTCGGCATCGAGCTGACGACGCGTCGGCGCAACCGCGCGAACGGGCGCGTCGCCGCGATCGACGAAGCCGGGTTCACGCTGGCCGTCGAGCAGAGCTTCGGCAACTGCGCCAAGTACATCCAGCAGCGCGCGCCCCGCGTGGCACCAGGGTGCGCCCAGTACCGCGAAGCGCTGCGCGCGAGTCGCCTCGACGGCTCGCGCGCCGAGCTGGTGCGCGCTGCCGACACCTTTTTCATCGCCAGCCGCGCCGCCGAGGGGATCCCCGGCGCAGGCGCCGACGTGTCGCACCGCGGCGGCCTGCCGGGCTTCGTTCGCGTCGCCGACGACGGGCGCAGCCTGGCATGGCCGGATTTCGCCGGCAACCGCTACTTCAACACCCTGGGCAACCTGGTGCTGGAGCCGCGCGCCGGCCTCGTGTTTCCGGACTTCGAGAGCGGCGACCTGCTGCATGTGGCCGGGCGGGCGCGTATCGTGCAAGACGGGGCATGCGGCTTCGCCGGCGCGCAGCGCGCGCTGCTGCTGCATATCGACGAGGTCGTGTACCGGCCCGCCGCGATGCCGATGCGCTGGTGTCTGGTCGAACGCTCGCCGTCGCTGCAGCCACCCGCGCGTTGAGGCCGTCGGCGCGGGAGGACGCGCCGGGCACCGCCGGCCGGGGGCAGGCGGACTCGGGCAGGATCAGGCCGGGTTGGCTGCGGCCGGTGTGCCGGACGAGGCCTGGGCGAGCAGCCAGCTGACGAAGGCCTCGACTTCCGGGCGCTTGGCGTGGCGCGCCGGATAGACCAGGAAGTGGCCCTGCACGGTCGTCGCCCGCTGCTGATCGACACCGCGCGCGGCGGACTGGTCGACGAGGACGACCTGGAGCGGGCGCTCGATCGCGGGCTGATCGCCGGCGCCGGCTTCGACGTCGCCAGCGCCGAGCCGCCGCAGCCCGGCAGCGCGCTGCTGCGACTGGCCGCGCGCAGCGACGTGATCCTCACGCCGCACGTCGCGTGGGCCTCGCGGCAGGCGCAGCAGGCGCTGGCCGGGCAGTTGATCGACAACCTGGAGCAGTTCGTCGCCGGGCAGCCGCGCAACCTGGTGGACTGCGCGGCCTGACCCCCGGGGCCGGCCGCGGCGCGCCGGACGGGCGCGCGCGCCGTATCATCGCCGCAGGCATCCACCGGCATGCGATCCTGGCAGGCATCGTGCTTTCCGTGCATCCCACCCGCGAGCGAGCGGCGGCCTGAGCGATGGCCGTCGCCGCGTCGACCATCGAGCGCTGCGCGCAGGCGCTGTGGCGCGCCGAGTGCGAGCGCAGGCCGATCGCCTGCCTGAGCGCCGGCGAGGCCGGCCTCGACGAGGCCGACGCCTACGCGATCCAGGCGCGCAAGTTCGCGCTGCGCGCCAGCCCGGCGGTGGGCTTCAAGCTGGGCTACACCAGCGCGGCGATGCGCGCGCAGATGGGAATCGCCCACCCCAACTACGGCGTGCTCAGCGCCGACCACCACCTGCCCGACGACGCCCCGGTGGTGCCGGCGGGGCAACTGATCCACCCGCGGGTCGAACCCGAGATCGCGCTGCTGGTCGGGCGCGATCTCGAGGGCGCCGGGCTGGACCGCGCGGCCGTGTACCGGCATGTCGACGCGGTGATGCCTGCGCTGGAAATCGTCGACACCCGCTACCCCGACTACGACTTCCGCGCGCTGGACAACATCGCCGACAACAGTTCGAGCGCCCGCTATGTCTGCGGTCCGCCGCGCGCGTTGCACGCGGTGGGCGACCTGCGGCTGCTCGGCGTGCTGCTGAGCAGCGGCGGGCGGGTGCTCGAGCAGGGCATCGGCGCAGCCGCGCTGGGCGATCCGCTGCTCGCGCTGGCCTGGCTGGCCGGCGCGCTGGCGGCGCGCGGGCAGCGCATCGAGGCCGGTTCGGTGATCCTCACCGGCGGCCTGACGCGCGCGCCGCGGGCGTTGCCCGGGCAGGGATTCAGCGCCGAGTTCGCCGTGCTGGGGACGGTCGGTGTGCACTTCGACCCGGCCTGAGCCGGCCGCTGCGCTGCTGCGCGAACTGGCCGGCGCGCTGGACCTGCCCGAGGCCGCTGCGGCGGCGGTGGAGTTCGTCGGCATCCAGCGCCTGCCCTCCTGCTTCGCGGTCAGCGATCTGGCGGCCTCGGCGGTGGCGGCCGCCTGCCTGGCGGTGGCCGAACTCGTGTCGGAGGTGGCCACCCGCCCGCGCGTGCGCGTGGACATGCGCCTGGCTTCGCTGTGGTTCGGGTTTTCGCTGCACCCGCTGGGCTGGAAGCTTCCCGCGCTGCGCGACGCGCTGACCGGCGACTACCCGACGCGCGACGGCTGGATCAAGCTGCACGCCAACGCGCCCCATCATCGCGACGCGGTGTTGCGGCTGCTCGGCTGCCCGGCCTCGCGCGAGGCGCTGTCGCGGGCGGTCGCGAGCTGGCCGGCCGAGGAACTCGAACAGGCCGTGGTCGCCGCCGGCGGCTGCGCGGCGCGGCTGCGCGAGCGCGCCCGGTGGCAGCGGCACGCTCAGGGCCGGGCGGTGGCGCGCGAGCCGCTGGTGTGGCGCGGCGTGGACGGCGACGGCCGCATCGGCGACTGGCTGCCGCTGGCCGAGCGACCGTTGGCCGGGCTGCGGGTGCTCGACCTGACGCGGGTGCTGGCCGGCCCGGTGGCCACGCGTTTTCTCG
The DNA here is from genome assembly GCA_021845505.1 of Pseudomonadota bacterium. Classification (GTDB taxonomy): domain Bacteria; phylum Pseudomonadota; class Gammaproteobacteria; order Burkholderiales; family Burkholderiaceae_C; genus Thiomonas_A. The sequence goes on from JAJZVU010000044.1 coordinate 12,126, forward strand.
CCGGCTACGGTGCACAGGTGTTGCGCATCGACGCCCCCGACTGGGACGAGCCGGGGGCGGTTCCCGAGGTCACCGCCGGCAAGCGTTGCGCCCGCCTCGACCTGCGCCAGCCGCGGCAGCGCGAAGTGTTCGAGGCTCTGCTGGCGCAAGCCGACATCCTGGTGCATGGGCTGCGCCCGGGCGCGCTCGACGGCCTGGGCCTGGGCGCGCAGCAGCGCCGGCGCATCCGCCCGGGGCTGATCGACGTCAGCCTGGACGCCTATGGCCACGCCGGGCCGTGGGCCGCGCGGCGGGGATTCGACAGCCTGGTGCAGTTCTCCTGCGGAATCGCTGCGCGCGGCATGGCGTGGCGCCAGGCCGGCGCCCCGGTCTCGCTGCCGGTGCAGGCGCTCGACCATGCCACCGGCTACCTGATGGCCGCCGCCGTGGTACGCGCGCTGACCCAGCGCCTGCGCGCGGGCCAGGCCTGGTCGGCGCGCGTCTCGCTGGCGCGTACCGCGGAGCTGCTGTTCGCCCATCCGGGGGAGGCGGCCGACGCGCCGTTCGTCGAGGCGGCGCAGGCCGAACTCGCGCAGGGCATCGAGGCCACCGCGTGGGGGCCGGCGCGGCGGCTGCATCCGCCGGCCGTCGTCGCCGGCGCGCCGATGCGCTGGGACACTCCGGCGGTCGCGCTGGGTTCGGCGCAGCCGCAGTGGCAAGCGCAGCGCTGACGCTCAGCCGGCGCGACGCGCCAGCAGGCGCTGCCACTGGCCGCCGGCCAGCGCGGTGCCGGCGAGGATGGTGACGCAGCCGAGCAGCATCGACGCGCTGATCGCTTCGTGCAGGAACAGGCGTCCCCACAGCATGCCGAACACCGGGATCAGGAAGGTCACCGAGGCGGCGTAGGCGGCCCCGACGTGCACCACCAGGCGGAAGTACAGCGTGTAGGCCAGCGCGGTGCACAGCACCCCCAGTGCCAGCGCGGCGGCCCACACACCCGCGGGAATGGGCCCGGCGGGCCACAGCACCCCCGCCGGGGCCGCCAGCGTCAGCGCGGCGAAGCCCTGGCTGGCGAAGGCGATGAGCAACGGGTCGGTGCGCCCGGCGTGGCGGCGCGCATAGTGGGCGGAAAAGCCGTAGGAAACCGGAGCCAGCAGGGTCAGCGCGGCGGCCAGGGTCACCGGGCCGTGGCCGATTCCGGACTGCCCGGCGACCAGGATCGCCACGCCGGCGAAGCCGGTGGCCAGCCCCAGCGCCTGCGAACGGCTGATCGGGCTGCCGAAGAACAGCGCACCCATCACCGCCGCCCACAGCGGCGTGGTGGCGTTGAGGATCGACTCGAAGCCCGCTCCCAGATGCAGCGCGCCGTTGGCGAACAGGCAGAAGGGCAGCGCCGAATTGCCGATCCCCACGACGGCCAGGTGGCGCCAGTCGCGGCGCAGCTGCTGCCGGCGGGTTGCCGCGCGCAGCACCGGCAGCAACACCAGCGCGGCGACGGCCACGCGCACCGCGATCAGCGGCAGCGGGCCGAACCAGGGCACGCAGATGCGCAGGAACAGAAACGAGCCGCCCCAGATGGCAGCCAGTGCGAGCAGTTCCAGCCAGGGCATGAAGGGTCACCGGTCACGAGCAGCCTGCACTGTAGCGCCGGGCTGTTCGCGACCGCTGCCGCAAACGGACATGCAATGCCGGCGCGCTGCGCCGGCATCGCAGCCGCCGCCGGCTCAGGACAGCTCTTCGTACAGCGGAAGCGTCAGGAACTCGGTGAACTGCGCGGCCGTGGCCATGCGCTCGAAGATCTGCGCCGCCTTGTCGAAGTGGCCCTCGGCGCCGGTGGCCTTCACCTTGGCCAGCTCCTGGGGAATGAGTTCGCGCACCATGTCGGCGCTGACCTTGCGCCCGTCGTCCAGCACCCCCTTCGGGCTGTGGATCCACTGCCAGACCTGGCTGCGGGAGATTTCCGCGGTGGCGGCGTCTTCCATCAGGTTGTGGATCGGCACCGCGCCGCTGCCGGCCAGCCAGGCCCCCAGGTAGTGGATGCCGACGTTGACGTTGTTGCGCAGGCCGGCCTCGGTGATCGGCGCCTCGGGACGGAAGTCCAGCAGGTCGGCGGCGCCGACCTGCACGTCGTCGCGGGTCTTGGCGATCTGGTTCGGCGCGTCGCCCAGCACCGCGACGAATTCCTCCATCGCCGCGCTCACCAGCCCCGGGTGGGCGATCCAGCCGCCGTCGTAGCCGTCGGTGGCGTCACGCCGCTTGTCGGCGCGGATGCCCTCCATGGCCTTGGCGTTCTTCTCCGGGTCGTTCTTGATGGGGATCAGCGCGCTCATGCCGCCGATCGCCGGCGCCGCGCGGCGGTGGCAGGTCTTGAGCAGCAGCAGCGCGTAGGCCCGCATGAACGGCGCGGTCATGGTGATCAGCGAGCGGTCGGCCAGGCAGAAGTCGCGCGCGCTCTTGAACTTCTTGATGGCGCTGAAAATGTAGTCCCAGCGCCCGGCGTTCAGGCCCGCGCTGTGTTCGCGAAGTTCGTGGAGGATCTCGTCCATCTCGAACGCGGCGACGATGGTCTCCACCAGCACCGTGGCCTTGATGCTGCCGCGCGGCAGGCCGAGCTCGTCCTGGGCGTACACGAACACGTCGTTCCACAGCCGCGCCTCGAGGTGGCTTTCCATCTTCGGCAGGTAGAAGTACGGGCCGGCGCCGCGCGCCAGTTGCTCGCGCGCGTTGTGGAACAGGAACAGCCCGAAGTCGAACAGCCCGCCGCTGACCCGGCTGCCGTCGACCAGCAGGTGCTTTTCATCGAGATGCCAGCCCCGCGGGCGCACCTGCAGCACCGCGATGCGGTCGTTCAGCCGGTAGGTCTTGCCGCCCTGCTCGAGGGAGATGTTGCGGCGGATCGCCTCGTACAGGTTGATCTGCCCGCGCACCTGGTTGTCCCAGTTCGGGGTGTTGGCGTCCTCGAAGTCGGCCATGTAGCTGTCGGCGCCCGAGTTGAAGGCGTTGATGATCATCTTGCGGTCGACGGGGCCGGTGATTTCCACCCGCCTGCGCTGCAGCGCGGGCGGCAGCGGGGCGATCTTCCAGTCGCCTTCGCGGATCGCGCGGGTCTCGGGCAGGAAGTCCGGGCGCTCGCCGGCGTCCAGGCGCTTGACCCGTTCGGCGCGGGCGGCCAGCAATTGCTGGCGCCGCGCCTCGAAGCGGCGGTGCAGCCTGGCGACGAACTCCAGGGCCGCCTCGCTGAGGATGGAGTCGAATTCGGGGTTGTATGGCGCGTTCAAGGTCACGCCCGCCGGCATTGGGGGGTGCTGCATGCGAATCTCCAGTTTGGCAACGTTCCGCTCGGAAATCGGGACAGGTCATGCCCGAAGCGGCGCCGGCGCGGCGCCTGGCGTGCCGGCGCGGCGGTAGCCTCGGCACGCAACCCATTATTCAACCATGAGCCGCGCCGCGCCGGTCAGGCGCGCTCCTGCCACCAGCGCCAGCCCTGGGCGACCAGGAAAAGCGCGAAGCTCAGCGAGGCGATCCAGGTGCTGGCCGGCCAGCCGACCGCATACGAGGCCGCCAGCCCCACCCAGGCGAGCGCCAGCCCGAGCAGCATGGCCAGCAGCACGCCGCCTCCCAGCCGGCGGGTGAAGGCCTGCGCCGCGGCAGGCGGGCCGACGAGGAAGGCGAAGATCAGCAGCGCGCCCACCACCGGCACCGCGACCGCCACGGTGGCCGCCAGCAGCACCGCGAACAGCAGGTCGAGCCGTGCGACCGCGATGCCGCGGGTACGGGCCATTTCGGGGTTCAGGCTCGCCAGGCACAGCGGGCGGTAGATCAGCGCCAGCGCCAGCAGCACCAGGCAGGCCACGACCAGCGACAGCGTGGCTTGCGCAGCGGTGATGCCGACGATACTGCCGAACAGGATGCTCATCGCCGATTGCGCGTTGGTGGTGTACAGGCTGAGGAACAGCACCCCGAGCCCCAGCGCGAACATCAGCACCATGCCGATTCCCACATCGCGTTCGCGCAGCCTGCGTCCGGCCAGCGCCAGCGCCAGTCCGGCTGCCAGCGTGAAGGCGAACAGCCCCAGGTAGGCGCTCAGCCCGAGCACGATCGCACCCGCGGCGCCGGCGAAACCCATGTGCGAAAGGGCGTGCGCGGCGAAGGTCTGGCGGCGCAGGGTGACAAAGTAGCCCACCGCGGCGGCCGCGACGCCGATGCTCGACGCCGCCAGCAGCGCCTGGCGCATGAACGCGTATTCCAGGCCCAGGATCATCCTCGGTGCTCCGTGTCGTGCGCGCCGTGGTGATCGTGCTCGCAATGCCCGGCCTGCTCGGCCATGAAGCCGCCGGCCGGATGGATGAAGCGATAGCCGTCGTGGCGCGCCACCGCCATCGGCACGCCGTACAGCGCGCTGAGCACGGCGTCGTCGATGATCTGGTCGACGCTGCCGAGCCGACCGCGGCCGCCGGCCAGGTAGAGCACGCGGTCCATCACCGGCAGCAGGGAGTTGATGTCGTGGGCGCTGAGCAGCACGGTCAGCCGCTGCAGGTCGCGCAGCCGGCGCACCAGCTCCAGCACCCCGAGCTGGGCGCGCGGGTCGAGGTTGGCCAGCGGTTCGTCGAGCAGCAGCAGGCGCACCGGATTGACCAGCGCCTGGGCGATGCACACCCGCTGGCGCTCCCCTCCGGACAGGCTGTCCATGCCGCGCTCGGCCAGGTGTTCGGCCGAGCTGGCCTGCAGTGCCTGCCGCACCGCCTGCTCGCGGCTGCGTCGACGCGCGGCGCCCAGCAGCGGGCGCCAGCGCTCGGCCTGCCAGGCGCTGGCGACGAAGTCGCGCGCGCGCAGCCGCGCGTGGGCGCCGTCGGGCACGACCTGCGCCACGTAGCCGATGTGCCGCCTGGCCTCCAGCGGGCTGCCGCCCAGCACCTGCAGTTCGCCGCCGCCGCCGGGCAGCAGCGCGGCCAGGGTCTGCAGCAGCGTGGTCTTGCCGGCCCCGTTGCTGCCGAATACCCCGACGATCTGCCCGGACTCGATGCGCAGATCGAGGCCTTCGACCACCGCGCGCGCGCCGCGCGCCACGCGCAGGCCGCGCGCCAGCACCGCGGCGCCGTCGGATTCAGTCATCGCATCGCCGGGCCGGCGCGGCCGGCGCGGCCAGCGCGCGCTGCGCCGACTGCAGGCTGTCGAGCAGCCATTGCGCATAACCCACGCCCGGCGGGGTGAATTCGTCCACCCCCAGCGTCGGCACCCCGCAGCGCCGCGCGAGCGCCAGCATGCTGCGGGTCAGCGGCGAGCTGACCTGGCGGTTGTGGATCAGCAAGGCGACGGCGTGCCGCCGCAGGTCGGTGTCCATCGCGGCGACCTCGCGCGGCGACGGCTCGGTGCCGTTCATCACATGCACCTGCAGTCCGTGGTGCAGGTCGCGCCAGCGCAGCTCGCGCACCATGTAGCCCCACACCGGCTCGGTCGCGGTGACCGGCAGCGCGGGGTGGGCCCGCGCGAGCTGGCGCGCCGTGTCGATCACCTGGGTCATGCGCTGCCGCAACCTGGCCTGCGCGGCGTCGAAGTCGGCGGCGTGCGCCGGGTCGGCATGGCGCAGCCAGGCGGCGATCGCGTCGGCCATGCGCAGCCCGACGCGCGGGTCGTAGAACACATGGGGGTTGCCGTCGGGCAGGCGGCGCTGCGGCAGCAGGTCGGCCGCCACGAGTACCGTGCGTCCCGGCACCGGGTTGGCCTGCAAGAGCTGGCGCATCCAGTTGTCGTAGCCGAGGCCGTTCATCAGCACCAGCTGCGCGTGCGCGACCGTGCGCGCGGCCTGGGGCGAGGCCTCGAAGGCGTGGGGATCGACGTCGGGGTTGCGGATCAGCGACACCACCTGAACCTGCGCGCCGCCGATCGCCTGGGCGATGGCCCCGTAGGTGCTCTCCGCGGCCACGATGCGCAGCGTGGCCGCGCCGGCGTGGGCCGCGATGGCCAGCAGCAGCGCGGACACGGTGTTGCGGAACAGGCGCGGCATCGGACGGGGCGGCGGCGGCGGGTGGGTCCTCGATCATAATGCAAACGGCTTGCGCAATGGCCGCGCCGTGGCAGGGTGCGGCGGCTTTGCGACAATGGGCGCATGAGCGCCCTTGCCAACGACACCCTGCTGCGCGCGCTGCTGCGCCAGCCCACCGCCTACACCCCGGTCTGGCTGATGCGCCAGGCGGGGCGTTACCTGCCCGAGTACAACGCGACGCGGAGTCGCGCCGGCAGTTTCCTCGCGCTGGCCACCAGCCCGGAGCTGGCCACCGAGGTCACGCTGCAGCCGCTGGACCGCTACGCGCTGGACGCGGCGATCCTGTTCTCCGACATCCTGACGGTTCCCGACGCGATGGGCCTGGGGCTGCGTTTCGCGGCCGGCGAGGGGCCGCGCTTCGAGCATCCGCTGCGCAACGAGGCGCAGATCCTCGGCCTGCGGCCTCCCGCACTCGAGCGCCTGCGCTACGTGTTCGACGCCGTCGCGCAGATTCGCCGCGCCCTCACCCGCGACGGCGTGCAGCGGGTGCCGCTGATCGGTTTCTCGGGAAGCCCGTGGACCCTGGCCTGCTACATGGTCGAGGGCCAGGGCAGCGACGATTGGCGCCAGACCAAGACCCTGCTGTATTCCAGGCCCGACCTGATGCACCATGTGCTGCGGGTCAACGCCGAGGCGGTCGCCGCCTACCTGAACGCCCAGATCGAGGCCGGCGCGCAGGCGGTGATGCTGTTCGATTCCTGGGGAGGCGCGCTGGCCGACGGCGCCTTCCAGGAATTCTCGCTGCGCTACAGCGCGCAGGTGCTGGCCGCGCTGCGGCGCGAGCACGCCGGCGCGCGCGTGCCGGCGATCCTGTTCACCAAGGGTGGCGGGATGTGGCTGCAGCAGATGGCCGAATGCGGCGCCGACGCGCTGGGAGTCGACTGGACGGTGGGCCTGGGCGCCGCGCGCTCGGCGGTCGGCGAGCGCGTGGCGCTGCAGGGCAACCTGGACCCGTCGGTGCTGTTCGCCACGCCGGCGGCGATCGAGCAGCAGGTGCGCGCGGTGCTGGACAGCTACGGCCCGATGTCGGCGACGCAGCCCGGCGGCCATGTGTTCAACCTCGGGCACGGGATTTCCCAGTTCACTCCGCCCGAGCATGTCCAGGTGCTGGTCGATACCGTGCACTCCCACAGCCGCGCGCTGCATCGCTGAAGCGGGGTCCGCGGCGGCGGGCGCTGGGCCGCAAAAGCCCGGCTGTCAAGCCCCCGCCGGGCCATTTATGCACATTGGGAGAGTTTTCGGGACATAGCCAGGGGAGTCCAGACTTTACATGATGACATCTCGGCTATCTCGTTGTTCTCATACGTGTTTTCGCTTTTTGCTGCGAAGCCGCATGAAATCGCCCCCAGTTTGTCCACAGAGGGCGGGTGGGGTGCGGCTGCGGCTATGCACAAAGTTATCCACAGAGCGGGAATTCCCTGGGATCGCTAGGGAGAATCCCTCGCCAGCCCGTGTTGACCGACGATACGCAGCGCCGATCCGGGATCGGCGACCCCCGCTCGATGCTCGCAAACCCTGAGCCGTCCCGGTCCGTTGGCGATCACCCGGCGGATCGGTCATGGCGGGTGCGGGTGGCGGTCGACGCCCCGCTGCGCGGCGCGCTGGACTACCTGTGGGGCCAGCCGCTGGCGCCGGGCACGCTGGTCCGGGTGCCGCTGGGCCGCCAGGTGGTGTGCGCCGTGGTGCTGCACTGCGATCGCGAGGCTTCCGACGCCGGCTCCCGGCCGCTGAAGTCCGTGGAGCAGGTGCTCGACTGCCTGCAGCCGCTGTCGGCGCAGTGGATGGACCTGCTTGGCTTCGCCGCCGACTATTACCAGCGGCCGCTGGGCGAGCTGATGGGCGCGGCGTTGCCCGGCTGGTTGCGCGAAAACCCCGCGCAGGCGGTGCGACGCAGGGTGCAGCAGGCGCTGCGCCGCGACACGCGTTACATGCTCAGCGACCTGGGGCGCCGGCAACTGGCGTCGCGGCTGCGTCGCCACGGTCCGGCGCTGGTTCGCCTGGCGCGGGCGCTGGGCCTGGAGCCGCCCGAGGCGGACGGCGCCGCCGATCCGCCGGCCGTGCGGCCGGCCGCCGGGCCGCAGGCGCCCGGCCCGGCCGCGGCAGCGGGCCTGGACGAGGCGGATGCCCGGCGCCTGCATCCCCGCGGCGCCGCGCTGCTGCGCGAATGGCTGCAACGCGGCTGGCTGCTGGCCGGCGGGCCCGCGCCGCCGCCGGCGCCGGCCGAGCTGCCGGTGCTGCGCGACGAGCAGGCGGCCGCGGTGCAGGCGCTGGCGCAGCAGCAGGGCTTCGGCGCGCAACTGTTGTTCGGCGTCACCGGCAGCGGCAAGACCGAGGTCTACCTGCGGGTCATGCAGCAGGTGCTCGAGCGCGACCCGCAGGCGCAGGTGCTGGTGCTGACGCCGGAGATCAACCTCACCCCGCAGCTGCTGCGGCGGCTGGCGGCGCGCTTTCCCGGACAGCGCCTGGCGCTGTTGCACAGCGGCCTGGCGCAGGCCGAACGCTTCGACCACTGGGCCGCGGCCCACCACGCCCAGGCACGCATCGTGCTGGGTACGCGTCTGGCGGTGCTGGCCAGCCTGCCGCGCCTGGCGCTGATCGTGGTCGACGAGGAACACGACCCGTCCTACAAGCAGCAGGAGGGGGCGCGCTACTCGGCGCGCGACCTGGCGGTGTGGCGCGCGCGCCAGCTCGGCGTCGCGGTGCTGCTGGGCTCGGCCACCCCGTCGCTGGAGAGCTGGCATGCCGCGTCGCGCGGGCGCTACGGGCTGCTGCGGCTGCAGCAGCGCTCGGGCGGGGAGTTGCCGCGGGTGAGGCTGCTGTCCAGCCGCGAGGACCCGCTGTTGCGCGCCGGCGGGCCGGTCGGCCAGGCGCTGTTCGACGCCGTGACGCAGCGGCTGCAACTCGGCCAGCAATGCCTGATGTTCCTCAACCGCCGCGGCTATGCCCCGGTGCTGTGCTGTCCCGATTGCGGCTGGATGTCCGATTGCGCGCATTGCGACTCCCATCTGGTCTACCACCGCAGCGACCGCAGCCTGCGCTGCCACCACTGCGGCTATCGGCAGCCGGTCGCTCGCGCCTGCCCGCACTGCGGCGGCCTGGACCTGCAACCGGTGGGCCGCGGAACCCAGCGGGTCGAGGAGGCGCTGGAAGGCCTGTTCCCGCGGGCGCGCATCGCCCGCATCGACGCCGACACCGCGGCGCGCAAGGGCCAGGCCGAGGTTTCGTTCAGCCAGGTGCATGCCGGGGAGGTCGACATCCTGGTGGGCACCCAGATGATCACCAAGGGCCACGACTTCCAGCGTGTCGGGCTGGTGGCCGCGCTGAATCCGGATGCCGGGCTGTTCAGCCACGACCCGCGCGCCCCCGAGCGCCTGTTCGCCCAGCTGGTGCAGGCCGCGGGCCGCGCCGGGCGAGCCGGCGGCGCGGCGCTGCAGCCGGAGATGCTGGTGCAGACCGCGTACCCCGAGCACCCGCTGTACCAGGCGTTGCAGCGCAACGACTACGCCGGATTCGCCGAGCGCGAACTCGGCGAGCGCAAGCGCGCCGCGATGCCTCCGTTCAGCTTCCAGGCGCTGCTGCGGGCCGAGCATGCGAATCCCGACAAGCTGCAGGAATTCATCGACCACGCCGCCCAACTGGCGCAGGGCCTGGCCGCCGGCGGCCAGCCCACGGTCTACCCGCCGGTGCCGTCGAGCCTGGCGCGCCTGGCCGGGGTGCACCGGCAGCAGATCCTGGTGGAGTCGGCGCGCCGCGCTGCGCTGCACGGCTTCCTGCGCGACTGGCGCCAGGCCCTGCAGGACACGCGCGGCGGGGTGCGCTGGGCGATCGACGTCGACCCCACCGACTTCTGACGCGGGCTCAGTGCTGCAGCGCAGCGTCCTGCGCGGCAGCCGGCTGCGGCGCCGGCCCGGACTGCCATTGCCGAAGCAGCTGCTCCCATTGCGGCAGCACCTCGCGCACCGCGCGCAGCTTGACCTCGCCGAAGCCTGCGATGCGCGACGGCAGTTCGGCCAGGCGCAGCGCCTGCTCCAGGTTGTCGGCACGCAGTCGCTGCAGCAACTGCTCGACGGTGTCGCGATAGCGCCGGATCAGGTCGCGCTCGATGCGCCGCTCCTCGGTGCGGCCGAAGGGGTCGAGGACGGTTCCGCGCAGCACCTTGCCGTGGCGCAGCAGTCGCATCACGCCGCCCAGCCATGGCCCGAACTCGATCTTGCGCGGCCTGCCGTCGGGCCCCCGGCGCGCCAGCAGCGGCGGCGCCAGGTGGTAGCGCAGGCTGAAGCGGCCTTCGAACTGCTCGCGCAGGCTGGCCGCGAAGCCGGGGTCGGCGTGCAGGCGCGCGACCTCGTATTCGTCCTTGTAGGCCATCAGCTTGAACAGGTTGCGCGCCACCGCCTCGCTCAGCCGGGTCGAGCCGAAGGCCGACTCGGCGCGCGCGACGCGCCCGACGAGTTCGCGGTAGCTGCCCGCCCAGGCGGCGTTCTGGTAGCCCTGCAGGTATTCGCTGCGGCTGCGCAGCAGCTCGTCGAGCCCTGGCCGGCGCGCGAACGCGATCACCTGTTCGGTGCTGCCCAGCGCAGCGATCTGCTCGGGATGCGCAGCGGCGTGCCGCCCCCACTCGAAGGCCGCCTTGTTCTGCGCGACCGCGACCTCGTTGAGTTCGATCGCCCGCAGCAGCGACTCGCGGCGCAGCGGGATCCAGCCCTTCTGCCAGGCGAATCCCAGCAGCATCGGGTTGGCATAGATGCTGTCGCCCAGCACCTGGCGCGCCAGCGCGTCGGCGTCGAAGCCGCCGATCTGCTGCTCGCCCACCGCCTGTTGCAGCGCCTGCCGGCAGGCTGCCGCGGGGAACTGCCACTGCGGCTGGTGCACCAGCGCGGCGGTCGGTGCGCCGTGGGTGTTGAGGGCGATGTAGGTACGGCCATGGCGGACCCGCGCCAGGGTCTCGCGATCGGCGGCGACCATCGGGTCGCAGCCCAGCACGAGTTCGGCCTCGGCCATCGCCACCCGCGTGGTGTGGATCTGTTCAGGCCGCTCGGCGATCAGCACGTGGCTCCAGGTCGCGCCGCCCTTCTGGGCCAGCCCGGCCGCATCCTGGGTGACGATTCCCTTGCCCTCGATATGGGCCGCGACGCCCAGCAACTGGCCGATGGTGATCACCCCGGTGCCGCCGATGCCGGCGACCAGGATGCCGTAGCTGCCGCCGCCGGCGCGGTCGTCGCGCAGCGGGTCGGGAATCACCGGCTCGCCCGGATCGGCCAGCGCCTGCAGCGACGGCGCGGCCGCCGCGGCGGCCTTGCGGGGCTTGCCGCCGACCACACTGACGAAGCTCGGGCAGAAGCCCTTGAGGCAGGAGTAGTCGGTGTTGCAGCTGCTCTGGTTGATCGTGCGCTTGCGCCCGAATTCGGTCTGCAGCGGTTCCACCGACAGGCAGTTGCTCTGCTCCGAGCAGTCGCCGCAGCCTTCGCAGACCAGCGGGTTGATCGCCACCCGGCGCTCGGCCTGGGCCATGGTCCCGCGCTTGCGGCGCCGGCGCTTCTCGGTGGCGCAGGTCTGGTCGTAGATCAGCACCGTGGTGCCGGTCACCTCGCGCAGACGCCGCTGCACCGAGTCGAGCTCGTCGCGGTGGCCCACCGTGGTTCCGGGAGCCAGGTCGCGGACCTCGCGGTATTTTTCCGGGTGGTCGCTGAGCACGACGATTTCGCGCACCCCTTCGGCGTGCAGTTCGCGGCTGATCTGCGCCACGCTCAGGTGGCCCTCGACCGGCTGGCCGCCGGTCATCGCGACCGCGTCGTTGTAGAGGATCTTGTAGGTGATGTTGGCGCCGCTGGCGATCGCCTGGCGGACGGCCAGCAGCCCGGAGTGGTAGTAGGTGCCGTCGCCCAGGTTGGCGAACACGTGGCGGTCCTTGCTGAACGGGGCCTGGCCGACCCACGCCGCGCCCTCGCCGCCCATCTGGCTGAAGGTCGAGGTGCTGCGGTCCATCCAGACCACCATGTAGTGGCAGCCGATGCCCGCCATCGCGCGCGAGCCCTCGGGAACGCGGGTGCTGGTGTTGTGCGGGCAGCCGGAGCAGAACCACGGCGGGCGCTTCTCGGCCGCCGGAGCCTGCGCCAGCGCGCGCTCCTTGGCTTCGATCAGCGCCACCCGCTCGTCGATGCGCCGCCGCAAGTCGGCCGGCGCGCTGTCGAGCAGGCCCAGGCGCTGCATGCGCGAGGCGATCGCCCGCGCGATCTGTGCCGGGTTCAGGTCGGCCTTCGCCGGCAGCAGCCAGTTGCTCCCCGGGTTGGGTTGGCTCCATTCGCCCCCGCTGCGGTCGCCGGTCCGTTCATCGAACTTGCCGATCACGTTCGGGCGGACGTCTTCCCGCCAGTTGTAGAGCTCTTCCTTGAGCTGGTATTCGATGATCTGGCGCTTTTCTTCGATGACCAGGATCTCCTGCAAGCCGGTCGCGAACTCCCGGGTGCTGTGCGCCTCCAGCGGCCACACCACCGCGACCTTGTGCAGGCGCAGCCCGAGCTGCGCGCAGGCCTGTTCGTCGAGCCCGAGGTCGGCCAGCGCCTGGCGGGTGTCGTTGTAGGCCTTGCCCGAGGCCATCAGGCCGAGCCGGGCGCGCGGGCTGTCGATCACCGTGTGGTTGAGCCGGTTGGCCCGCACATAGGCCAGCGCGGCGTACCACTTGACGTCCATCAGCCGCGCCTCCTGGCTCAGCGGGTCGTCGGGCCAGCGGATGTGCACGCCGTCGGCGGGCAGCGCGAAGTCCTCGGGCAGCACGATGCGCACGCGATCGGCCGAGACGTCGACCGAGGCCGAGGACTCGACGACCTCCTGGATGGTCTTCATCGCCGCCCACAGGCCGCTGTAGCGGCTCATCGCCAGAGCATGCAGCCCGAGGTCGAGGATGTCCTGCACGTTGCTGGGGAAGAACACCGGGAAGCCGACCGCCTTGAATACATGGTCGCTCTGGTGCGGAGCGGTCGAGCTCTTGGCCACGTGGTCGTCGCCCGCCACCGCGATCACCCCGCCGTGGCGCGCGGTGCCGGCCAGGTTGGCGTGCTTGAACACGTCGCCGCAGCGGTCGACCCCGGGGCCCTTGCCGTACCAGATGCCGAACACCCCGTCGAAACGCCGGGCCTGGGGGTAGAGGTCGAGCTGCTGGGTGCCCCACAGCGCGGTCGCCGCGAGTTCCTCGTTGACCCCGGGCTGGAACACGATGTCGTGTTCGGCGAGCAGCTTCCTGGCCTTCCACAGCGCCTGGTCGTAGCCGCCCAGCGGCGAGCCGCGGTAGCCGCTGATGAACCCGGCGGTGTGCAGCCCGGCGAGCTGGTCGCGCTTGCGCTGCAGCAGCGGCAGGCGCACCAGCGCATGGATGCCGCTCATGAAGGCCCTGCCGGATTCCAGGGTGTACTTGTCGTCGAGGCCGACGGTTTCCAGGGCCCGGCGGACGGCTTCGGGCAGGGCTGCGTTCATCGCGCGATCTCCTCAGGTGCGTCTGATGCGCAACGGCCGTCCCCCGCCGCGGTGGCTGCGGGTGGTTCGCGACTGGCGCCCCGCGGTGGCGCGGCGCCGGCCGCGGGGCAGGCCTTGTGGGCCCTCCCTGCGGTCGTCTGATCCCCGGATGCTAGTTCGGCGCCGCGCGCTTGCCAACCCGGCACCCCGCCGGGCCCGGGGATTTGCACGACCCGCCCGGCCGGGCCGGGCGCAGGCGGCTCAGCGCTGTTCGAGGCACAGCACCTGCGAGCCGGGGCTGCGCAGGTTGGTGATGGTCGCCTGCCGGCCCTTGAACCAGACCTGCACCTCGCCGTTGGCGTAGCGCGCGCCGTCGGCGGCCACGGTCTGCTCGAGTTCCATCACCCCCAGCGCGGTGCTCATGGTCACGCTGACGTCGCCGAAGCTGGCGAGGAAGGAGGTGCCGTCGTTGCACACGTAGCGCACCGCGCCGGGCGGCAGCGCGCTGGCAGGCAGCGAAGCCGGCGTCGCCGGAGCGCTGGCTGCCGCCGGCGCCGAGGACGCGGGCACCGCGGGCGCCGAGGAGGCGGGCGCCGGCGCGGGGGCGCTCGCGCCCGACGCCGCAGCAGGCGCCGGC
>JAJZVU010000045.1 GCA_021845505.1 Pseudomonadota bacterium
GCGGCGCGGCGCGCGCCGCGCGCTGTGCACCATGTGCATCGGCGTCGGCCAGGGCATCGCCAGCATCCTCGAACGCGTCTGAGCGGAGCCCGTCCGAGCGGGCACCACGTGGCGCCGCATGGCGCCGCATGGCGCCACATGGCGCCACACTGCGCAGCGCTCAGCCCGCGGCGTCGGGCAGCGCCTGCGCCTCCTCGCGCCAGACCTCGGCGAAACACTCGATGACCCGCGCGCGCAGCCTGGGGCTGGCGGCGGTGCCGGCATCGAAATGCTCGGCCAGCAGGCCCGCCAGCCGGCTGCGCTCGAGGGCGCGCAGCGCCAGGAAATCCTCCACCGTGCGCCGCGGGTCGAGCGCTCCGCCGGCCGCCAGCACGCTCGACGATCCCGACTGGACGTCCCACAACAGGTAGCTGGCCAGCGCGCCCAGCGCGGTGCGCGGGCGCCGCGGATCGATGTCGTAGCGGAAGCCGCGATACCAGGCGGGTATGTCCTGCACCGGCATCGGCCGCGCGATGCCGTGTCCCTGCCCATGGTCGGCGCCGAGGATCGCCGCGCTTTCCATCAGCGCGCGATGCTCGAGCCCCTCGACGGTCAGCCGCATGCCGAAGGCATGCACCAGGCGGCTGAGGTTGAACATGAACTCCAGCGCGCGCTGCGGGCGCCGCGTGGCGCCTCGCACCAGCCCCTGGTCCATTTTCACCTCGTCGAAGGCGTACTGCTCCAGCCGCAGCAGCGAACTGTGGCCCGACCCCAGGTCGTCCTCGGCGAAGCGCACTCCCGCGCTGCGCAGCCTGTGCAGGAAGGCCTGCCGGCGCTCGTCGCTGCCCTGCCCCTCGCGGCTTTCGAGCAATTCCAGCTCCAGCGACGGGGCCCGGGGAGCGCAGCCTTCCAGCGCTTGCAGCACGGCCTGCTCGTAGCGCGGGTCGCCGATCCCCTCGGCCGGAAAGTTCAGCGCGATCCCGACCTGCAGCCCCTCGGCGGCCAGCGCGCGGGCGTCGCCGCAAGCCTGGCGGAGCCCGAGTTGCAGCAGCGTATAGAGTTCCTCGGCGCCACAGGCGGGCAGGAAGCGCTGCGGGCTCACCAGGCGCCCGTCGTCGTCGCGCAGCCGGGCCAGCGCCTCGACCTTGACCAGGCTGCCGCTGCGCAGGTCCAGGATCGGCTGGTAGACGAACACCACGCGATGCGCGGCGATCCAGCCGCGATAGGTCTGGCGCAGCGGAAGCGCCACCACCGGCGCGGCGTTCAGGCGCTCGACGGCATGGCTCAGCACCTTTTGCACATGGTTGAGGAAATTCTTCATGCGCAGGGTCGAGTAGAACCTGGGCCAGGCGCTGTAAAGGCTGAGCAGCGCGATCGACTGACCGGAGTCGTCGAGCAGAGGCACCGCCGCGCTGGCGCGAAAACCCAGGCTCACGCCGAAGGCCTGCCAGGGGCGGTTGCGCGCCTCCAGCGCCCAGGCGTCGGATGCGACGATCCGGCCGCTGCGCCACGCCTCGCCGCCCGGCCCCTGGCCCGAACTGCGCGACGGGTCGACGCTGATCTTGGGAACCAGCCCGCTCATCATCGCTTCGTGGTAGCGATGGCCGGTCACCCCCTGCGAAGCCTCGATCTGCAGTTCCCCCGAGGCGTCGCAGCGCGCGAAAAAAGCCGCGATGTCGCCGTCGAGGTCGCCGATCACCCGCATGACTCCGCGCACGAGGTCGGACAGATTGCCGGTCGCCTGGATCACCTGGTCGATCTGCGACACCGCCAGCGCAAGCTGGGTGTCGATGCGCCGGTAGCTCAACGCCTGCGCCTGCAGGTCGACAAAGATCCTCTGGCCGACGATGCGCAACAGGTCGTCCCTGGACTCCGGGCTGGCCAGCGGAAGGATCTCTTCCTGCAGTTCCGCCTGGTACGCCGCGAAGCGCTCGATCAGATCGGTGACGTCGATTCCCACCAGCGCGTGGGCGCGCCCCGAACGCTGCGCCAGCGCCTGGTGCCGTGCCTGGCTGAGCTGCGGGGAAAACAGCAGCCGCAGGTGCTCGGCCTGCCCTGCCTTGATCTGGGCGAATTCCTCGGGCAGCAGCGCGTTCAGCACCTGCGCACCTTCGGATGTCCCGGCCACCGCGGCGAAGAATTCCTCGGCGAAGCGCTGCGCCCGCTCGGCCACGATCGGCTGCAGCGGCTCCAGGCAGCGCGCGGCGGCCTGGCCGTACGCCTGCTCGTCAGCGATTCCCAGACTCATCGCGTTCCCATTGCGGTCGCCCGGTGCGAGAGAGTTCGCGGTCGTGCGGGGCGTTCCCCGCGGCGCCGGGCGCCGGCCTTCGCCGGCGCCGCCCGGTCAGCGCAAAGAATACACGCAGCCGCCTGCGCCGCAGCGGTTCAGCGCCGGTAGGAGTCGTCGCCGCCCCAGCGCGGCCCGTCCCCGCCGCGCCCGTAGCCGGCGCCGGGCCCGCGCCAACCCTGCTGCCAACCCTGCTGCCGACGACCGCGCCAGGCCTCGCCGCCGTCCTCGCGCCGCCATCCCGAATCGGGCTGCTCGCCATAGGGTCGCTCACCATAGGGTCGCTCGCCATAGGACCGTTCACCATAGGACGGTTCGCCATACGGACGAACTCCGTACGGCGCCTGCTGCGCGCCGTAGCCCTGGCTCAGCGGCGGCGGCGCGACGCCCAGCGGCGGCGGCGCGCCGGGACCCGCTGCCCAGAACCTGCCGTCGGCGTGCGCCAGCGGCGCCAGCGCGGCGCACGCCACGCAACCGAGCAACCATCGCCTGACCATGTCTGCACCTCCTTCGCGGCCCGCCGCGCGCCCCACGCGCCATGCGCCCGGCCGCCGGGCGCCTGCCGACGAGTATCGGCGCCCGCACTTAGCCCGACCTTAGCCCCGAACCCGACGAAGCTTCAGACGCTGTCGCGAAAACGCTCCTGGTAGAGGTACAGGTACGCCGCCTGGAACGCCGCGCCGAGCAGGAACGGCGCCGCGAGCGCCCCGGAATCCATCAGGCTGCCGGCGATCAAGGGCCCGGCCGAACGCGGGATGGTGCGCGCCATCGACGTCACGGCTCCCGCCAGGCCGCGCCGCCGGTTGCGCACCAGCCTGGCCGTCACCGATGCGCGCAGCGGGTTGGTGCTGCGATTCAGGCTCTTGTGCAGCAGGTAGCAGGCCATGGCCAGCGCCGCGTCGGGCGCCAGGGGCATCAGCGCCAGCGCCAGCAGCGCGCCGGCGCGCAGCGGCACCAGGGTACGCATCAGCCCCCAGCGGCGGGTCAGGCGGACGCTGAGCTGCGCACCGATGGCCCCGGCCAGCAGGCTTCCGGCCATCAGCGGAGCGATCTGCTGCGGACCGAGGCCGAAGCGCACCGCGAACCAGTACGACACCAGCGGACTGGACAGCCCCAGGCCGGTGCCCTGCAGCAGGTTCACCAGCCCGAGGTTGCGCAGATGGCGGTTTTCCACCTGGCGCTCGACTCGCTCGCGCGCAGGCTCGACGGGCGCGCATTCCTGCTGGTGCCGGTCGCGCGCGAGGACCAGGCAAGCCAGGCTGGCGAGTGAAAAGACCAGGGCCAACGGAAAGATCGGCGCGAAGGCGCTGGCCGGGATGCGCCCCGCCGCGTGGCCCAGCCCGGGCCAGGCGCCGAGCAGCGCGCCCAGCGCCATGCCGCACAAGCCCAGGCTCGAGTTCCAGCCCAGCACCCGGGTCAGCTGCGATGGCTCCAGGCCCTGGGTCAGCCAGGCCTTCTCCAGCGCGCCGAAAGGCCCCGCGGCACCGTTGGCGCCGCGTCCGAAGCCGACGGTCACCGCGGCAGCGGCCAGCACGAGAGCCGAGCGATCGACCATCGCGGCCACGCAGCTGAGCACGTACAAGAGCTGGTAGCCCAGCAGGAAGGGCTTGCGACCCAGGCGGTCGCTGAGCACCGCGAAGGCCGTCAGCCCGACCGCGACGACCAGTCCGGCGGC
Organism: Pseudomonadota bacterium; assembly: GCA_021845505.1. Taxonomy (GTDB): domain Bacteria; phylum Pseudomonadota; class Gammaproteobacteria; order Burkholderiales; family Burkholderiaceae_C; genus Thiomonas_A. The sequence continues at coordinate 3,942 of JAJZVU010000045.1, forward strand.
CAGCACGCTGCCGATGCGCGCGCCGCTCCAACCGCAGGCGCGCAGGTACAGCGCGAAGTCCGAAGCCAGCACGCCCTGGGCCACGCTGCGGAAAAAGCGCCCGGCCACCAGCAGGCGGGCGTCACGCTGGTTGACGGTCATGGGAAGCATGCGAAGGGGTAGGATTGCGCCGCGACGAACCCGGCCGCCGGTGCCGCGGTCGGCGCGAGCAGAAACCCGGCGACCCGCTGCACGAGCTGCGCGCGACGCACCAGGCCGCAAAAGCTGTGGGCGCCATCGTCGAGTTCCTCCAGGCCCACCGGGTCCGGCAGTCCGTGGCGTGCGGCCGCGTCGGCCATGGCCTGCACCCAGCGCGCCGCCCGATCCCGACGGTCGCGGCCCTGCACCGAATCGAGCTGTTCGCCGTGGCGCAGCAGCCGGCTGCCGGCGCGTTCGCGGCTGCCGACGAACACCCGGCCCGCAACGCTGAGCAGGCGTGGCGCGACCAGCCGCGGAAAGCCCGGCGGCGGCTCGGCCAGTCCCAGCGGAAACCTGGCGGCCTCGTCGGGGTAGGTATACCAGCCGGCGGCGCTGAGGGCGTACCGGCGCACCAGGTCGGGATGGGCGAACACGAACCGGTGCACGAACTGAGCCCCCCCCGAATGGCCGAACAGCAACAGCCTGGCCATGTCGAAGCCGTGGCGCCGGCCGAGTTCGCCGATCAGCTCGATCAGGTCCAGGTCGGCGCGCGCGCCGCGCCCGGGCCTGCCGAGCCGCTGGTAATCGGGGTAGCGCCAGGCATCGAACAGCGGCGCCAGCAGATGGCACTGCCAACGCGCGGCGACCTCCGAGAAGGCCTGGAAGTGCATCGCCGCGCCGCGGCTCACCCCGTGCACGGCGACCAGCAGGCCGCGCGCCGGCAGCGTGCCGGGCGCCGGCTGGAACCAGTAGCGCAGCGGCCCGAACTGTTGCGGCCCCGCGCTCCCGGCAACGGCCGGGCCCAGCGCTTCAAGCGGCGCGGCCGGCATGTTCGACCAGTTCCGTCACCCGCGGCAGCAGCCTGGCCAGCACCGCGGGGGTGGCCAGTTCGTCGGCGGTATGCAGCGCGAGCTGCACGGCCGACGCAGCCTCGCGGGTGGCCAGCGGCGACGCCGTGAGCACGCCGCTGACCGCGACCACCGGCAAGGCGCGCTGCTGCAGCCACGCCACGCCGGCGATGGCGCTCAGTGCGTCGGGGGCGGCGAACACCACGGCATCGACGTACTTGGCGAACACGTGCGAGCACACCAGCGCCGCGGTCTCGCGCTGCAGCACGCCGTCGGCGACCTCGATCACCGTGCAGTCCACCCCGGCCGAAGCGACATGGCCGCTGAGTTCGATGAACAGCCGCTCGAGCGCCGGCAGTTCGAGCCCGGCGGTCGACGCGTAGCCCATGTCGGTGAAATCCAGCACCACCGCGGCGCCGGCATCGTGCATCAGCCAGCGGTCCCCGCCGGCACCGGTTCCGGTCACCTTGGCGGCGCCGACCCGCAAGCCGGCGCGCCGCAGTCCGGCGATCACATGCGCGGCCGTCGTGGTCTTGCCGGCGTTCATGCTGGAGCCGAGCACGGCCACCGTCAGCGGCGCGCGTCCCCCGGCGGAGGCGCCGAGCGCACTGCGCTGCAGGTTCAGCACTCCGAGGGAGTCGGCGAGCAGGCCGATCGGCTCGATCTGGGTCGCCGGCTTGACACTGGCATGACGGCTCAGGACGCGGGCGGCGACCCCGCCGCCTGCCACCAGGTGGCAGGCCGACAGTTCGTCGGGAATGACCGCCTCGAACTGGTCGGGAGCGTAGCGCCGCCCGTAGGCGACGACGATCTCGTCGCCGGGCCACAGTCGCTGGCGCCTGCCGTCGGCCGATTCCAGGTGCTGGTGCATTCCCAGTTGCGTCACCCGCGCCAGCAGCAGGTCCCCGCTGCGCGGGCTGGCCTGCGCCAGGCGCAAGCCCTCGGTCCGGTTCAACGCCGCGCGCCGCACGGTATAGGCCTTCTTGGCCTGGGCCACGCGCCGGCCGGCCAGCGGCAGCACCGCCCTTGCGTCCGGCGCCGCGGCAGCCGCCAATTGGGATGGCACCGCGGCGGCGGTACGGCTTGGTTGCATTTCTTTCATGTTCACCTCGACTCCCTGTGGAACCCGTGAGCGCGCGGTGGCGCGGCGATGACCCCATTGTGCCGTGGGAAATTTTCCCATTTATGAACAAACCATGATGGTAACGTCTGTTACCTTTGGTCATCCCGGTGCGCCGCTGCTGCCCGCCCCTTGTGCCTCGCTAGACTGAGGCTCCGCCTCCAGCCAGCCCGCCATGCCCATCCCCGCCGAACTGCAGACTCGCGAGCACTTCACCGCCGCCTACGACAACCTGGCCGCGATCGACGGTGTCGCCGACGTGATCGCTGCGCTGCACTCCCGCAGCCAGTCCTTCCACCAGGGCCATCGATGCGTGGCCGACATCGCCTACGGTGGCGGCCCGCGCCAGGTCTGCGACTGGTATCCGGCCGCGGGCGCGGACGCCGCGCACGCACCCGTGCTGGTCTACCTGCACGGCGGCTACTGGCAGGCGCGCGGCAAGCGCGACTTCGCCTGCGTGGCCGCGGGTGCGCACCAGGCGGGCATGCACGTGGTCCTGGGCGAATACACCCTGGCGCCGCAGGCGCGACTGGCCGACATGGTGGCCGAGGTCGGGCTGCTGCTCGACACGCTGGCGCGCCACCCGGTGCTGGGCGGCGCGCCCGCCAACCGCCCGCGCATGGTGTTGTGCGGGCACTCGGCCGGGGGCCAGCTGGCGGCGATGCATCGCGCCCACCCGTCGCTGGCCGGCGTGCTGGCGATCAGCGGCTTGTTCGAACTCGAGCCGATCCGGCGCGGCGCACTCAACGCCGCGCTGCGCCTCAGCGAGCAGGAAGTGCGGGACTGCAGCCCGCAGCGCCGCATCGGCCGCGGCGTGCCCACGGTGGTCGCGGTGGGCGGCGCCGAACTGCCCGAGCTGCTGCGTCAGAGCCGGGAATACGCCGCCGCGCTGCAGGCGGCCGGCGAGCCGGCGTGGCTGCTCGAACTGCCGGGGGCGAACCACCTGAGCGTGCTCGCCGAACTCGAGGACGGCCACGGCCGGCTGCTGGCCGAGGCCATCGCGCTGGCCCGCGGCACCGCCGGCTGACCGCCGCGGCGCGCCCGCGCCGCGCGACTACGCGAAGTCCGCCGCGCCGTGGCGCTCGGGCAACTGCTCCGATGCGTCGCCCCAGGTGCGGTTGACCCTGCGGCCACGCCGCACCGCGGGCCGCGCGGCGATGTCGCGCGCCCAACGCTGCACATGGGTGTAGTCCTGCACCTGCAGGAACTCCGCGGCGCCGTACAGATCGCCCAGCGCCAGCTGGCCGTACCAGGGCCAGGTGGCGATGTCGGCGATGGTGTAGTCGTCGCCGCAGAGGTAGCGTCGCTGCGCGAGCTGGCGGTCGAGCACGTCGAGCTGGCGCTTGACCTCCATGGTGTAGCGATCGATCGGGTACTGCATCTTGCTGGGCGCGTAGGCATAGAAATGGCCGAAGCCTCCGCCCAGGTACGGCGCGCTGCCCATCTGCCAGAACAGCCACGACAGGCATTCGGCGCGCGCGCCGCCGGCCGGCAGCAGCGCACCGAACTTCTCGGCCAGGTACAGCAGGATCGCGCCGGACTCGAACACCCGCAGCGCGGGCTGCACGCCGCGGTCGACCAGCGCGGGGATCTTGGAGTTCGGGTTGACCGCGACGAACCCGCTGCCGAACTGGTCGCCGGCATCGATGCGGATCGGCCAGGCATCGTATTCGGCGCCGCGGTGCCCGAGTTCCAGCAGTTCCTCGAGCATCACCGTGACCTTGACGCCGTTGGGTGTGGCCAGCGAGTACAACTGCAGCGGCCACTGGCCGACCGGCAGTTCCTGCTCGTGGGTGGCGCCGGCGGTCGGACGATTGATCGAGGCGAAACGACCACCGTTGCCGGGGGTCCAGGTCCAGACCTTGGGGGGGATGTAGTCCTGATCGGACATCGCGGGGTCTCCGATGGCGGCCTGCCCTGCGCGGGCTGCGCCGGCCCGGCCCGGGTTCGACGGGATATTAATGGAATCCTCGTTCCATTATAGGCTTCGGTGGCGACCCGCGCAGCGAACCGCAGGCCGCGGCCCGAGCCGCAACCCGTATCGAGCATTCATCGCCGATTCCGTGAAATAGTTGCCGATCCCCCCAGGCGCCGCGACCCCGCACCGTGAAATAGTTGCGCGCCCCGCTCCGCCGCGTTTCCTAGGATTTCGCCATACCCAGTTGCGGAGGCGACCATGCGAAGCATCGAAGGAGAAGGCGCAGACGAGGGCTACCCGTCCGACCCGCTGCTCGCCGCTGCGTGGCCGCTCGATTCCGACGATGCGGACTTCGACGGACGCGGCGGCGAACAGCCTGCCGGCCCGGGCGTGTTCCTCGGCGCTGCCGACGGCAGGCCATTGCGCGCCAGGGTGCGCATCTCGGTCGACGGCAGGCCGACGCTGCTGACCATCGAGCCCCAGCTGCGCGAGGGCGACATGGTCTACCTGGACACCCGCGGCGAACGCAGGCCGCACCGCATCGCCGCGATGCGCAGCGGCTTGCGGATGCGCGACCACGCGGACCTGCGCATCGCCCAACTCGACGAAGTCTCCGGCTGATCCGGCGCCCGCGCCGGGCCACCACCCATCGCCCGCCCGAGCGCGGGGTCGCTTCCGCGAAGGCCGCGCGTCGCCTAGACTCGGTCGCAGCGCATGACTGGCCCAGGAGAGCGACGATGTCCGCCAACGACGACCCCCGGTTCTGGCAGAACGCCCGCGAGCACCTGGTTCGCTACGGCGGCAGCTTCGCGCCGGTGATCATCGAGCGGGCCGAGGGCAGCTTCGTGTTCGACGCCGACGGGCGGGCGATCCTCGACTTCACTTCGGGGCAGATGAGCGCGGTGCTCGGCCACGCCCACCCCGAGATCGTCGACGTGGTGCGCGACAGCATCGGCCGCCTCGACCACCTGTTCAGCGGCATGCTGTCGCGCCCGGTGGTCGATCTGGCGACCCGGCTGGCCGACATCGCGCCGGGCGACCTGCAACGCGCGCTGCTGCTGAGCACCGGCGCCGAATCGAACGAGGCGGCGATCCGCATGGCCAAGCTGGTCACCGGAGGCCACGAGGTGGTGGGCTTCGCCCAATCCTGGCACGGCATGACCGGCGCCGCCGCATCGGCCACCTACAGCGCAGGCCGGCGCGGAGTCGGCCCGGCGGCGGTCGGCTCGTTCGCGATTCCGGCCCCGTTCGGCTATCGCCCGCGCTTCGAGCGCAACGGCGTGTACGACTGGAAGGCCGAACTCGACTACGCCTTCGACCTCGTCGACCGCCAGTCCAGCGGCCAGCTCGCGGCCTTCATCGCCGAGCCCATCCTCAGCTCCGGGGGCATCATCGACCTGCCCGAGGGTTACCTGGCCGCGCTCAAGCACAAGTGCGAGCAGCGCGGCATGCTGCTGATCCTCGACGAGGCGCAGACCGGAATCGGGCGCACCGGCAGCTGGTTCGCCTGCGAGCGCGACGGCGTGGTGCCCGACATCCTGACGCTGTCGAAGACCCTGGGCGCCGGCCTGCCGCTGGCGGCCATGGTGACCACCGCCGACATCGAGGAACGCGCCCACGAACGCGGCTACCTGTTCTACACCACCCACGTGTCCGACCCGCTGCCCGCGGCGGTCGGCCTGCGCGTGCTGGAAGTCGTGCAGCGCGACGGCCTGGCCCGGCGCGCCGGCGTGCTGGGCCAGCGCCTGCGCAGCGGGCTGCTCGATCTGATGCGGCGCTTCGAATGCATCGGCGACGTGCGCGGCCGCGGCCTGCTGCTGGGAATCGAGATCGTCAAGGACCGCCACACCAAGGAACCCGACGAAGGGCTGGGCGCACGCATCACCGGCGAATGCATGAAGCTGGGGCTGAGCATGAACATCGTGCAGCTGCCGGGAATGGGATCGGTGTTCCGCATCGCGCCGCCGCTGACCGTCAGCGAGCAGGAGATCGACCTCGGGCTGTCGCTGCTCGAACAGGCGATCCGGCGCTCGCTGTAGCCACGCCCGGCAAGGCGCGCCGCACCGCCACCGCCACCGCCACCGCGCATACGCGCCAACGCGCTAACGCGGCGCTAACGCCTGCTTCACGCCCGCGCCGATAGACTCGCCCGGCCTCCTGTCCCGCACGCGGCGCCGAACGGCCCCGCGCGACCCGTCGGGTCGGACGCAATGCGCCGCATGCGCCCTCGTCGGGTCGCACGCAGACCTCGGACCCAGGGCCGGCGACGCCGGCGGGGAGACGCGTATTCAGCCCTCGAACCGCCCCGGTCGGCGCGGCTCCCGCCTGCCGCAGCCCGCAGCCGCTGCCCGGTTGCCGGCGATTCCCCAAGCCAACAACATGGACGCGCTGCGACTGCTGTTCGCGTCGATCGTCGTGTTCGCGCACGGCTACGACCTCAGCCTCAGCCACGCGTTGCTGTGGTACCGCCCCTACGCCGACACCGTCCTCGCGGTGCGGGGCTTTTTCGTCATCAGCGGATTCCTGGTCTTCATGAGCTACGAGCGCTCGGCGACGCCGGGCGAATACCTGGTCAAGCGCGCCCGCCGCATCTACCCGGCCTACCTGACCGTGGTCGTCGGCTGCGCGCTGCTCGGCGCCTGCGTGAGCAGCCTGCCGGCGTCGCAGTACTTCGGGCGCGAACTGCTCGCCTACCTGGCGAGCAACCTGCTGTTCCTCAACTTCCTGCACCCCACGCTGCCCGGAGTGTTCGCCGGCAACCCGCTTGCCGCGGTCGACGGTTCGCTATGGACCATCAAGATCGAGGTCGCGTTCTACCTCAGCGTGCCGCTGATCGTGTGGGCCATGCGGCGCCTGGGCCGGCTTCGCACGCTGGGCGCGATCTTCGTCGGTTCGCTCGCCTACTCCGGGCTCTGCACCCTGCTCGCGCGCACCGGCGGCCAGGCGATCTGGCTGCTGCTGGCCAAGCAGTTGCCCGCGCAGATGGTCTATTTCGTCAGCGGGGCCCTGTGCTACTACTACCACGACTGGATCGCACGCCACCTGCGCGTCGTGGCCCCGCTCGGACTGGCCTGCCTGGCGATCGGCTGGACCTGGGGGGTGCAGGCACTGTACGCGCCCGGACTGGCCAGCGCCGTCTTCCTGCTCGCCTTCGGGCCCATGCCGGTCCATTTCGCGCGCTTCGGCGACTTGTCCTACGGCCTGTACATCTGGCATTTCCCGATCATCCAGGCCCTGATCGCGGCCGGCTGGTTCGCAGCCTCCCCCTACACCGGATTGCTCGCGGCATGGGGCGCGGCGCTGCTCGCGGCGGCCCTTTCCTGGCACCTGGTCGAGAAGCCCTGGCTGGCACGCGGGTCGCATTACGTGCTCGCCAGCCGCGTGCTGGCCTCGTCCTGAAGGCTGGCGGGCGCAGCGCGTAGCATGGGCACGACGTGCCAGGCCGCCGCGACGCGACGCGCGCCCGCGCGACCTGCTCCGGGCCGCAGCCTCCGCGAGCCCCCGGGCGCAGAACCCCGACCACCGTGCCAACCTTCGAACAGGCGCTGCAATCCCCCGCCGAGGAATGGGTCAACAGCCTCATCCACGGCGTCGGCCTGGCGCTGGCGCTGGCCGCGCTGCCGATCCTCGTGGTGCGCGCCCGGGGCGGTGCAGCCGTCACCGGGGCCGCGGCCTTCGGCGCCACCGCGGTGCTGTCGTACCTGGCGTCCACCCTCTACCACGCGGTCCGGCACCGTCGCGCCAAGGCGGTGCTGCAGTGGCTGGACCATGCCGCGATCTATCTGTTCATCGCCGGGAGCTACACGCCCTTCACGCTGACGGTGCTGCATGGCGCGTGGGGCTGGTCGCTGTTCGGGCTGGTGTGGGGACTGGCGGTGCTGGGAATCCTGTTCAAGAGCCTGGGCGCCGCGCGCTTTCCCAGGCTGTCCACCACGCTGTACCTGGCGATGGGATGGGTCGCGCTGCTGGCCATCCGCCCGCTGTGGCTGGCGATGCCCGGCGGCGCGCTGCTGTGGCTGTTCGCGGGCGGCGTCGCCTACAGCGTCGGGGTGGTGTTCTTCGTCGTCGACCAGCGGCTGCGCTATGGCCACGGCGTGTGGCATGCCTTCGTGCTGGGCGGCAGCGTGTGTCACTTCTACGCGGTCCTGGCGGTGCTGCGGTAGCCCGCAGGCGAGCGCGCCTCAGCGCATGGTCACGAACTCCTCGGCCGCGGTCGGGTGGATCGCCACGGTGTCGTCGAAGTCCCGCTTGGTGGCCCCCATGTTCAGCGCGACGGCGAAGCCCTGCAGCATTTCGTCCATGCCGTAGCCGATTCCATGGATGCCGACGATGCGCTGCCGCGGCCCCTCGCACACCAGCTTCATGCGCGCCGGCTGGCGCGCGTGGGTCACCGCGCTGTACATGGGCGTGAACGAAGACTGGTACACGGTGACGGCCGCGTCGCCGAATTCGGCGCGCGCCTCGGCCTCGCTCAGGCCCACGGTGCCGATCGGCGGATGGCTGAACACCACGGTGGGGATGTTGCGGTAGTCCAGGCGTTCGTCGGGCTTGCCGTTGAACAGCCTCTCCGACAGTCGCCTGCCGGCCGCCACCGCAACCGGGGTCAGCGCCACCTTGCCGGTGACGTCTCCCACCGCGTGGATGCCCGGCACGTTGGTGTCCTGGTAGTCGTCGACGATCACATGGCCCCGGGAATCGGTGGCCACGCCGGCCGCGGCCAGCCCCAGCCCGTCGGTCTGGGGCTGGCGGCCGATGGCCCAGATCAGGCAGTCGGTCGTGTGACTGCGCCCGTCGTCGAGTTGCAGTTCCAGGCTGCCGTCGGAGTTCCTGCGCACCGACCTGGGCACGGCGTGGGCATGCAAGGTCGGTCCCTCGGCGCGCATCACCTCGACCAGCGTCTGGCCCAGCATGGCATCGAAGTGGCGCAGCGGAGCGTCATGGCGCACGAACAGGTGGGTCTGCGAACCCAGCGCCTGCAGCACCCCGGCCAGTTCGACCGCGATGTAGCCGGCACCGACGATGGCCGTGCGCCTGGGCATTTCGCGCAGCGCGAAAAAGCCGTCGGAGTCGATCCCCAGTTCGGCGCCCGGAATGTCCGGCCGTTGCGGCCGGCCGCCGGTGGCGACCAGGATGTGCTCGGCGCTGTAGCGCTGGCCGTCGACCTCCACGGTGCGCGGGTCGACGAAGCTCGCGTAGCCGCGCACGAGGGTCACCCGGTTCCTGTCCAGACCCGACAGGTAGGAGGCGTGGATGCGCTCGATGTAGGCGCCGCGGCTGGCCACCAGCCTGGCCCAGTCCAGCCGCGTTCCGCCGCTGCTCAGCCCGTAGTCGGGCCCGTAGCGCCCGATGGCGTCGGCGATCTGCCCGGCGTGCCACATGATCTTCTTGGGCACGCAGCCCACGTTGACGCAGGTTCCGCCGATCGGCCCGGGCTCGACCAGCGCGCAACGCCGGCCGTGCATCGCGGCCCGGTTGACCGACGCGATGCCGCCGCTGCCGCCTCCGATCACCAGATAGTCGTAGTGTTGCATGGGGTTCGCCTTCCGGGAAAGTACGCCGAGCAGGCGCAACGGCGGATTATCCACAGAAGCCGTCGAGGCCGCCGGGGGCGGGCTTTCCCGCTTGAGGCGGATCGGGCCGCGGCTTATGGTCCAGCGCGAACCGCGCGTGCGCGACACGCCGGATGGCCTCGAGCCCGGCGAACTTCCCTGCCCCGCAGCCGGCCGAGGACCAGGGAGGCGGACGTCACGTCCCGCAACGGGGCCCATCGCAAGGAGACAAGCACATGAAAGTCCCATGGCTCGCGCTGTTCGCGGCGCTCACCGCAAGCTGCTGGCTCGGCTGCGCGGGTGTCGCCGCAGCCGCACCGATCCCGACCTACCTGGCCATCGGCGACTCGCTGGCCTACGGCATGCAGATCGGGCATCTGAAGCAGGAGATGAAGGCCGGCAAGGTCTCGGCGGCGACCTTCGACACCGGCTACGCCAACCGACTGGCCGACAAGCTGCGTGCGTCGATCCCCGACCTGCGGCTGATCGACCTGGGCTGCCCGGGCGAGACGACGAGCTCGTTCATCCACGGGCCCTGCGCCTTCGCCACCGAGGGCAAGCCCTTCGGCCATACGCCGCTGCCGATGCACGTGGCCTACCGGGGTGCGCAGCTGAAGGCGGCTCTGGGCTACCTGGCAAGCCCGCGCTACGACGTCCGGCTGGTGACCCTGGACATCGGCATCAACGACCTGCGCGCCGGTGAACTGCAATGCGCAAACGCAGCGCATTTCGATGCCTGCCTGGCGCCCAAGTGGGCAGCCAGCCGGGCCCGGGTCGCGCGCAACCTGGACACCATCCTGCAGCGCCTGCGCCGGGCGGCGCCCCACACCCCGATCGCGGTGCTGACCTACTACAACTGGCTGGCGCTGCAGCACCCGGGGTCCAACCGGCAGGTGCACGAACTCAATGCGCTGATCGAGCACAGTGCGCATGCGGTGCATGCCCAGGTGATCCGCGTGTTCCCGCAGTTCGACGAGCAGGGCAAGTTGTGCGAGCTGTCGCTGGTCTGCGGCCCGACCAAGGACCTGCACCCGACCAACGCGGGCTACGAGCTGATCGCCAGCCGGATCTACGCCAAGGTCCACTGACCCTGGCTGCGCGGCCGCCCGGCTCGCCGCTCAGTGGCGCCGCCGCGGCGGCGCCTTGGGCGCCGGGCCGGTGCGCGGCTCCAGGTGGCGGAAGGTGATGCGCCCCTTCGTCAGGTCGTAGGGGGAAAGCTCCAGCGACACCTTGTCGCCGGCAAGGATGCGGATATGGTGCTTGCGCATCTTGCCGCCGGTATAGGCGATGACCACGTGGCCGTTCTCCAGGGTCACGCGGTAGCGGGCATCGGGCAGCACTTCGTCCACTGCCCCACGCATCTCGATGAGTTCTTCCTTGGCCATGTTCGATGTCCCTCAGATGGAAAGGTTCGCGCCCGGGGCCCGGGCCGTCGCGGCCCGTCGACCCTGTCGCAGGTATTGCAGGCCGTAGTCCAGCGCGTAGCGGGCGGCGGCCTGCGGGGAGCCGAACACCGGTGTGAAGCGGAACAGGCGGTCGTGCCTGGCCATGCCCTCGCCGCTGCGAATCGACAGCGAGGCGCGGTGGCGACCGCATTCGGTGGCCTTGATCAACGGGGTCAGGACGAACCTGCCCACGGTACGGGATGGTTGCGGTGTCGAAATCAATGGGTTCTCGCCCGCCGGTCGAGGCGGGATGGTTCAAGGGCCTGGCCGCGACGGCGCGTACACGCGCCGGGTCACGCACAGGGGGTGCAGATCAAGATCCCGGGGCCTGGTTCGCTCCGGCGCTGCCTTGGCGGCACCATGGAGGCGAATGCCCGGTTTTCATGACCCAGACGATGCTTGCCTGGGTGCAGCGTCGTTGCGCCAGAGGCCGCAACGCTGCCGAGGATGCGAAGCGGAGGCGCTCGCAGGGCGTCGCGCGCCGCAGAGGTAAGCAACACCACGGCGCAGGCCTTGATTGTAACAGCATCGGGGGTCCCGTGCGGGCTGCGGGCCGGCGAATCGCCGCCAGCCCGAGCCCGCGCGGGGCCACGCCGATTCAGGGCTTGCGTGTCTGCGGTGTGTAGTGCTGCTGCAGGTAGCTGACGATCTCCTCGGCGGTCGCCGGCTGGATCGGCGCGCCCAGCACCGCGATCATCTTGTGCACCTCGGCCTGCCAGGCGGCCGGCGGCAGCGGCGGCTGCATGGTGATGTAGGTCACGCTGTGGCACATGCTGCAGTTGCCGACCACGGCGTCGCGCCCCGCGCCGGGAGCGAGTTCGGCGGTGTACAGAGGCCATTTGCCCACCCGGTACACGCTGCCCTCGGAGGGCTGGACGCGCGCCGGCTGCTGCGCCGCGCCCAGCACGCCGGGGGTGTATTCGCCGCTGGAAAGCAGGCCCGGACGTTCCTGCGCCATCGCGCCGGCCGCGGCGAGGCCGAGGCCGACGAGCACGATTGCCTGGATGTTCATCGCACACCTCCTCGTCTCAGGCGCTCAGGACGACCACGTCCTGGCGTTCGATGCGGTTCCACAGGTAGCCGCCGGGGTTCCACACGCCATGCTCGGTCTGCGTGTGGCCGCTGCTGTCGGTGGCGCGCACCGCAAGCACGTAGCGCCCGGCCTGCGGCGGCGTCCAGACATGCGTATAGCCTCGGAACGAATAGACCCCGTGGTCGTCGCCCAGCGTGGCGCGCCGCCAGCTGCGGCCGTCGTCGGTCGACACCTCGACGCGGGCCACCCGACCCTGGCCGCTGAAGGCCACACCGCGGATCACCGCCGGCAGCCCGCGCACCAGCGGCGCGCTGCCGTCCGGGTCGACGATGAACGAGCGCACCGGCATGTCCACCGCTCCGATCGGCTGCATCTTGACCTGCCCGGAGGCGATCGCCTGCGGCGTCGTGTCGCCGCCCGCAGTCGCAGGGATTCGGTACGCCGGGTTCATCCAGAAGTTGGTGTCCGGCTCGGTCAGCGCGCGGATGAAGCTCAGGTGCTTGGTCCAGTAGGTGGCGAACTTGCCCGGCACGACCAGGCGCACCGGGAAGCCGTTGAGCATCGGCAGCGCCTCGCCATTCATCAGGTACGCGATCACCGCCCTGCCGAGCATCGCGTCGCCGACGTCGACCGATTTGAGAAAGCGTGCCTCGGGTTTGTCGGGCGCGCCGACTCCGTGGTCGAGCCCCTCGAACTGCAACTGCACCGTGCCCTTGCTGATTCCGGCGCGTTCCAGCACGTCCTGCAGCCGCACGCCGGTCCACTGGGCGTTGCCCATCGCGCCGTTGCCCCACTGGCCGCCGGGAACGCGCGGTTGCAGGCGGCTGCGCGAGTTGCCCGAACACTGGTTCACCACGGCCACGGTGACGGGCTTGAACTCGCGGATCAGCTGTTCGAAGGACAGCTCCAGCGGGCGCTCGAAATGGCCTTCCAGGCGCAGCCGCCAGGTCGCCAGGTCGACCTCGTTGGGCGTCTGCGGCAGGTGGTAGCGCACGAAGAACGCGGAGTTCGGGGTGAACACCTCGCGGAAGTACTGGCGCGGCGTCTCGAGCTGGATCGGTCGGTCGGTGAGACGGATCAGCGGCAGCTTCTGCGGATAGCTGACATAGGGGCCGACGCTGTTCCAGTAGGGATTCGCGCCGGGTCCGGTGAAGTCCTGCTGCGCCGTCTCGGTCTGCGCCGACACCACGGCCAGCGCAGGGCGTGCCAGCAGCGGCAGGCTGCCGGCGCCCAGCAGGGCGAGCAGTCTTCTTCGATTCGCGGATGGATGCATGGCTCAAGCCTCCGGGGATGGATTCGATGCGTGCGGCCGGCGATTGGCATCGGCCATCGCGCGGCGGGTGCACGGCGTGTGCCGATGATGGGCGGCAAGCGGCAACCCGACAAGCATGCGGCGCGCCCCTGCGGGCGTGGAACTTGATCTGGCGGGGTGTCGCGGTCGTGCGGCCGCGCCGCGTCCGCGAAGGTGATGCCTGTCAAGGCTGCCGGCGAGAGCTCCGGGTAGAGTGACCAGCGAGCCGGCGGCGCGTCGTGCCAACGCAAGCCCGGGACGCAGGAGAGTGCGATGAACAGGAAGATCCAGCTGAACATCTGGTACGTCGTCGTCGCGGTCCTCGCGCTGATGCTGTTCCAGGACTGGTGGATCGCGCGCCAGGAGGTGGAAACCCTCCCGTACAGCGAATTCCAGTCGCTGGTGAACTCGGGCAAGGTCAAGGACGTGCACGTCGATTCGCGGCGCATCTCCGGAACCCTGCGCGAGCCGACGCGCGGCGGCGCCACGCGCTTCGTCACGAACCGCGTCGACCAGCCGGTCTCCGATTGGCTGGTCCGCCACGGCGTCACGGTCACCGGCGCGATCGAGGACACCTTCCTGCGCAACCTGCTCTCGTGGATGCTGCCGATCCTGTTCTTTTTCGCGCTCTGGATGTTCGTGTTCCGGCGCGTCGCCGAGCGACAGGGGATGGGCGGCCTGATGTCCATCGGCAAGAGCAAGGCGCGGGTCTACATGGAAAAGGAGGTCGGCGCGCGTTTCGACGACGTCGCCGGCGTGGACGAGGCGAAGGCGGAATTGAAGGAGATCGTCGACTTCCTGAAGGATCCCGGCTCCTACGGCCGCCTCGGCGCGCGCATCCCCAAGGGCGTGCTGCTCGTCGGCCCGGCCGGGACCGGAAAGACCCTTCTGGCACGTGCGGTCGCCGGCGAAGCGCGTGTGCCCTTCTTCTCCATCAGCGGCTCGGACTTCGTCGAGATGTTCGTCGGCGTGGGCGCGGCGCGGGTCCGTGACCTGTTCGACCAGGCGCGCAAGGCCAAACCCTGCATCATCTTCGTCGATGAGCTCGATGCGATGGGGCGCGCACGAGGTGTCGGCCCCTTCGGGGGCGGTCACGACGAGAAGGAGCAGACGCTCAACCAGTTGCTGGTCGAACTCGACGGATTCGACCCGCGCGAGGGCATCGTGCTGCTTGCGGCGACCAACCGCCCCGAGATCCTGGATCCGGCGCTGCTGCGAGCCGGCCGCTTCGACCGCCAGGTGCTGGTCGACCGCCCGGATCGGCAGGGGCGCGCCGCCATCCTGCGCGTGCATGGCGCCAAGGTGCGCATCGGGGCCGATGTCGACATGGACGCCGTCGCGGCGCTGACCCCCGGTTTCACCGGGGCCGACCTGGCCAACCTGGTCAACGAGGCGGCCCTGCGGGCGACCCGCCGCGGCGCCGATTCGGTCACGGCCGACGACTTCACCGCGGCCGTGGAGAGGATCGTCGCCGGCATCGAGAAGCGCAGCCGCCTGCTCAACCCGCGCGACCGCGAGGTCGTTGCCTACCACGAGATGGGGCACGCGATCGTCGCCACGGCGCTTCCCGGGATGGATCCGGTGCACAAGGTCTCGATCATCCCGCGCGGGGTCGGCGCGCTCGGCTATACGATGCAGCGCCCCACCGAGGATCGCTTCCTGATCTCCCGTCAGGAGCTCAAGGATCGGATGGCCGTTCTGCTCGGCGGACGCGCCGCGGAAACCCTGGCATTCGACGAGATCTCCACGGGCGCCGCCGACGATCTCAACAAGGTGACCGACATCGCCCGCAACATGGTGACCCGCTTCGGCATGGACGCGACGCTCGGTCAGGTCACCTACGAGTCGCCACGCCAGACCTTCCTCGCCGAGAACGCCCTCGCCCACTACGCCGATCGCGAGTTCAGCGAGCGCACGGCGCGCGAGATCGACTGCGCGGTACGTGCCCTGGTCTCCAGCGCGTTCTCGATCTCGCTGGAGATCCTGCGGCGCTACCGGCGCCAACTCGACGATGGCGCGCGCCTGCTGCTGCAACGCGAGACGCTGCTGCGCGAGGAGCTGCCGCTGCTGCAGGACGCGGCGACGTCGTCCGCGGCACCCCCCGATCCCTCGTCATGACCGGAGCGCAGGCTTCGCCTCGCCGACCGCGCAGGACCGTGGTCGCGGTTGCCGCGGCGATCTACCTGGCGATCTGGATCGTCGCGGCGATCGCTCCGGTCGACCGATTCGACTGGTTCCTCGAGAACCTGCTGGTGTTCGCGCTGGTCGCCGCCTTGCTCGCCGGCTACCGGCGCTGGCCTCTGAGCGACACCTCGTACCTGTGCATGCTTGCATTCCTGGCCATGCATGCCGTAGGGGCGCACTACACCTACTCCCGGGTTCCGCCGGGGTTCGCCGCGAGCGCGCTGCTCGGCTTCACGCGCAATCACTACGACCGCGTGGCGCACTTTGCATTCGGCCTGCTGTTCGCGTGCCCGGTTCGCGAGGTGCTGCAGCGCACGAGCCATCTGCGCGGGCTGCGCCTCGGTTTCGTGACCGTGGCGTTGCTGCTGGCCGCCAGCGCCGGCTACGAACTCGTCGAGTGGTGGGTGGCGCTGATCGTCGATCCGCATGCGGCCTACGCCTACCTGGGCACGCAGGGGGATGTCTTCGATTCCCAGAAGGACGAGACCGTCGCGCTGGCCGGCGCGCTCGCCGGGGTGGCGCTGGGCGCCGCGGTGGCGCGACTGCGCAACGGCCGCAAGCCGGGCTGAGCGGCTGCCGGACGGCGAGGCTGCGGCGTGCAGATGCCCCACACCACCGACCTCCTGCTGCCGCTGGCGCGCAGGCGCGACCACGACGACGTCGCAGGGGGCACGCCGAGCGGCAGCAACCTGTTCGACGGCCTCGCGGTGGTCGGGCCGGCGGCATCGATCCGGCCGATCGGCGCGTCGCTGCACGAAGTGGGCGTCGCGGTGGCCTTCGGGCTGCCGACACCGGCGCGGGTCCTGCCTCGCCGCGGAGCGCGGTCGCGCCGCCGCCGGTTCGCGTTGCTGCAGGCCGGTGCGGGGTTCATCGCGGCGACCTCCGTCGCCGCGGCCTGAGACAGGAGATTCGCACATGTTCCAGCTGCCGCGGCTTGCCTGGCACGCCATCGACGCGGACTGCGCCGTGCGGCGCCTGGCCTCCGACGCCGGAACCGGCCTGTCGTCGCAGGCCTGCGCGCAGCGCCTCGCCGACCTCGGGCCGAACGCGGTCGCCGAGACGCCCGCGGATTCGCGCTGGCGGCTGTTCGCGCACCAGTTCAAGAGCCCGCTGATCTACATCCTGTTCGCCGCCTCGGCGCTGGCCGCGGCGCTCGGCCACTGGGGCGACGCTGCGGTGATCCTCGGCGTGGTGTTCGCGAATGCGCTCATCGGCGCCTTGCAGGAAGGGCGCGCCGAACGCTCGATGGCCGCGCTGCGCAGGCTGTCGGAGCTGCACTCGCGGGTGCTGCGCGACGGCCGCGAGCAGCAGGTCGCTGCGCGCGACCTGGTGCCGGGCGACGTGCTGCTGCTGGCGGCCGGCGACGCGGTCGGCGCCGACGCCCGGCTGCTCGAAGCCTCGTCGCTGGCGGCCGCCGAGGCGGCGCTGACCGGCGAGTCGGTGCCGGCGGGCAAGCGCGTCGACACCCTGCCCGAGGCCACCGGGCTCGGCGACCGCCGCAACATGGTGTACTCGGGAACCTACGTCACCGCCGGGCGGGCGCGCGCGGTGGTGACGGCCACCGGCGAGCACACCGAGGTCGGCGCGATCGCCCGCATGACCCGCCAGGCGCGCGAGCCGAAGACCCCGCTGGAACTGCGCCTGGCCGGATTCGGGCGCCAGCTGGTGGCGGGTGCGCTGGCGCTGTTCGCAGGCGTGATGGTCTTCGGGCTGCTGCGCGGGCTGCCGCTGGCCGAGCTGTTGATGGTGGCGATCAGCCAGACCGTATCGATGGTGCCCGAGGGGCTGCCGGTGGCGATGACCATCGCGCTGGCGGTGGGCATCCAGCGCATGGCCGCGCGCGGCGCCATCGTGCGCAGGCTGTCCGCGGTGGAGACCCTGGGCTCGACGACGGTGATCGCCAGCGACAAGACCGGCACGCTGACCCGCAACGAAATGACCGTCGGCGCGCTGTGGCTGGCGGGCGACCGCTGCATCGAGGTCGGCGGCGTCGGCTATGCGCCCGCGGGCAGCCTGCGCGAGGGCGGCCGCGATCTGGCGCCGGACGACCCCGCGCTGCGCGAGTTGCTTGCGGCCGCGGTGTTGTGCAACGACTCCGAGCTGGTGCCGCCTGGCGAAGGCCGGGCGTGGCGGGTGCTCGGCGACCCCACCGAGGGCGCGCTGCTGGTCGCCGCCGCGAAGGCGGGGATCGACGCGCGGGCGCTGCGCGCGCGGCACCCGCGCAGCGGCGAGATCCCCTTCGATTCCGACGTCCGCATGATGGCCACGCTGCACGCCGCCGAGCACGGCCTGCAGCGCCTGTACGTCAAGGGCGCGCCCGAAGCCGTGCTGCGGCTTTGCACCACCGACGATGCGCGGGCCCTGCGCGCCGCGCGCACCGCGGCCGACGCGATGGCGCGGCGCGCGCTGCGCGTGCTGGCGCTGGCGGCGTCGGCGCCCGGGCCCGGCGACGGGCCCGCGCTGCAGGGCGGATTCGACGCGCTGGCCGGGCGCGTGCGCCTGCTCGGACTGATCGGCCAGATCGACCCGCCGCGCGACGAGGCCCGCGCCGCGGTGGCCGCCTGCCGCGCCGCCGGAATCCGCCCGCTGATGATCACCGGCGACCACAAGCTCACCGGGCTGGCGATCGCGCGCGAGCTGGGAATCGCCACGGCGCAGGACGAAGCCCTCGACGGCGTCGAGCTCGAACATCTGAACCCGACCGAGCTCCTCGATGAGCTGCCCCGCATCGCCGTGTTCGCGCGCGTGCATCCGGCGCAGAAGCTGCGCATCGTCGAGGCGCTGCAGTCGCGCGGCGAAGTCGTCGCGATGACCGGCGACGGGGTCAACGACGCACCCGCGCTGGCGCGCGCCGACGTCGGCGTGGCGATGGGGATCACCGGCACCGAAGTGGCCAAGAGCGCCGCGAAGATCGTCATCACCGACGACGACTTCGCCACCATCGTCGCCGCGGTCGAACAGGGGCGAGTGGTCTACGCCAACCTGAAGAAGGTCATCCTGTTCCTGTTCGTCACCTCGATCGACGAGGTGCTGGTGCTGCTGCTGGCGCTGCTCGCAGGCCTGCCGCTGCCGCTGGCGGCGGTTCAGATCCTGTGGATCAACATCGTCACCGAAAGCACGCTGACGGTGAACCTGGTGATGGACCCGCCCGACGGCGACGAGATGGCACGCCCGCCGGTGGCGCGGGACGAACCGCTGCTCGACCGCTCGATGCTCGGGCGCATCGCGCTGCTCGCGCCGGTGGCGGTGGCCGTGACCTTCGGCTGGTTCGCCTGGCGCCAGGCCTCGGGAGTGCCCTACGAGGTGGTGCGCACCGAGACCTTCACGCTGCTGGCCGTGTGCCAGTGGTTCAACGTGCTGAACTGCCAGTCGGCCACCGCCTCGGCGCTGCGGCTCGGAGTGCTGCGCAACCACTGGCTGGCCGCCGGCTTCGGGCTGAGCCTGGTGCTGCAGGCCGCGGTGCTGTACCTGCCGGTGCTGAACCGGCTGTTCCACACGGTGGCGCTGCCGCCGCAGCACCTGCTGGGCATCGCGGCGGCGGCCAGTTGCGTGCTGTGGGTCGAGGAATCGCGCAAGGCGCTGGTGCGCCGGCGACGCCGGCGCGCAACCGCGCGCTGAGTCAAGGCGCAGCCGCCGGGCCGCCTGGTCCGGCTGCGGCCGCCTGGACTTCGACCGCCGCGGCCAGCAGCCTGTGCACGGCCGGGTGCTCGATTCGCCTGCGGGCGGAAATCGCGTAGAAGCTTTCGCTGACGTCCGCGCTCGAGCCCAGTCGCACCAGCGCGCGGTCGCGCAGCAACTGCGGCGTGGACCAGTCCGGCGCCGCGAAGGCGCCCATCCCCGACTGCCCGAAGCTCGCCAGCAACGCGCTGTCCTCGAACTCCCCGACCACCTGGGGACGGATGTCGTGGCGCGCCAGCCAGTCGTCCAGCCGCGCGCGCAGCGCCGCATGCGGGGTGGGCATCAGCAGCGGCAGGCGACCCAGCAGATCCGGGAAGGCCACGCCCTCCACCCGCCGCGCCAGCGCGGCCTGGGCGAACCAGGCCACCTGGGCGCTGCCGAGCAGCCGGCTGTGCAGCCTCAGGCTGGGCTGGATCGGCGCCGCGCGATCGCCCAGCACGATGTCCAGCCGGTGCAGCGCCAGCTCGGCCAGCAGGTCGTCGAATTCCCCCTCCAGCCCCACCAGGCGCATCGCGGCGCCTTCGCACACAGGCCCCAGCAGTTGCTGCACCACCAGCTTGGGCAGGCTGTCGGCGATTCCCACGCGCAGCACCGCGCCCTCGCCCGCCGCCGCCTGCGCGACGGCCTGGGGCAGGCGCTCGGCAAGCTGGAACATCGGCTCGGCCAGCTCCAGCGCCGCGCGCCCGGCGGGGGTCAGCTCCACGCCGCGCGCCCGCACGCGCAGCAGCGTGAAGCCCAGGTCGCGTTCGAGGTCGCGCACCTGGGCGCTGACCGTCTGCACGGCGACCCCCAGGCGCCGCGCCGCGGCGCTCATGCTGCCCTCGCTGGCCACCACCCAGAAATACTGCAGATGTCGCAGCTTGTACGCAGCCATCGGTCGGTCTCCGTCTTCGGCAGCCTGTCCCCGGGCCTTCCCAAGGACGCAAATCCTTCGTTTTTTTCGAAAACATCCTCCCTTAAATGTAGATGATCTCGAAGGCTCCAGGAGCTGGGAATCGGTATACTGGGCGCGTGTCCAATTGTTACCGAACAGCGCAAGACCGGGTGCGACGGCGCGCCGCGCCGCCCGCCCACGGAGCCGATTCCATGCCTGCCCAAACCCGCCATTCCCCAACCCCGCGCAACACCCGCACCGCCGCGCGCCTGATCGCGCTCGCAGTGGCGGCCGGCCTGCTGCTGTCGGCCTTCGACGTCTCGGCCGCCCGGCTGGGAGGCGGGCGCGCAAGCGGTCTGTACCGGCCCCAGGTCACCCGCAACGCGCCGGCCAGCCCGTCGGCGGCCGGTACCCCGCGCCAGGCGGGCCCGCAGGCGCAGTCGGCAGGCACCCCGCGCGCCGCCGGCCCGGCCGCCGCGGCGCCGCAGGCGGGCCGCTGGCTCGCCCCTCTGGCCGGACTGGCCGCCGGGCTCGGGCTGGGCGCGCTGCTGTCCCACCTGGGACTCGCTCCGGCGTGGGGTTCGTGGCTGATGGTGCTGCTGTTCGCGCTCGCCGGCTACGCCCTGTTGCGCTCGCTGGGCACCGGCAGCCGGGCACGCGGCACGTCGGTGCTCGGCCCGCGCTGGCCGTCGGCGGGCGCCGCGCAGCCTCCGGTCGCCCCGCCGGCCGCCGGCGACGCCAGCTTCGACGACCAGGCTTTCGTCGCTTCGGCGCGCGAGCTGTTCCTGCGCCTGCAGCAGGCGCACGACAGCGGCGACCTCGCCACCCTGCGCGACGCCACCACGCCCGATCTGTTCGAACAATTCCGCCGCGACTTGATCCGCCTCGGTGATGACGAGCAGTCCACCGAGGTGCTGAGCCTGCAGGCCCATATGCTCGAACGCGTCGAGCACCCTCTGGGCGAGCTGGCCAGCGTGCGCTTCTCCGGCCTGCTGCGCGAGGGGCCGCGGGCCGGTGCGCCCGAGTCCTTCGACGAAGTCTGGCATTTCACCCGGCCACGCGACCGCGGCACGGCCTGGCTGCTCGCCGGCATCCAGCCCGCGTCCTGATCTCGACCGGCCGCTGGGCGCGCTTGCTGGGTTCCACCGGAGACCGACGATGAAACGCATCGTGCTGTTCCTCGCCACCAACCTGGCGGTGCTGGTGGTGCTGGGCGTGGTCACGCGCCTGCTCGGGCTGGACCGCTTCCTCGGCGCCTACGGGCTGGACCTGCCCGCGCTGCTGGGCTTCGCCGCGGTCATCGGCTTCGGCGGCGCCTTCATCTCGCTGCTGCTGTCCAAGACCCTGGCCAAGTTCGGCACCGGCGCCCAGGTCATCGAGCAGCCGCGCGACCCCTCCGAGGCCTGGCTGCTCGACACCGTCTCGCGCCTGGCCAGCGCCGCCGGCATCGGCACGCCCGAGGTGGCCATCTACGAAGGCGAACCCAACGCCTTCGCCACCGGTGCGCGCCGCGACCACGCGCTGGTGGCCGTGTCCACCGGGCTGCTGCAAGCCATGTCGCGCGAGCAGGCCACCGCGGTGCTCGGCCACGAGATCAGCCACATCGCCAACGGCGACATGGTCACCCTCACCCTCATCCAGGGCGTGGTCAACACCTTCGTCGTGTTCCTCTCCCGCGTCGTCGGCTTCGCCGTCGACTCCGCGCTGCATCGCGGCGACTCCGAGTACCGCGGCCCCGGCGTGGGCTACCTGCTGACCACCCTGGTGTGCGACATCCTCTTCGGCGTGCTCGCCAGCCTGATCGTCGCCTGGTTCTCCCGCCAGCGCGAGTTCCGCGCCGACGCCGGCTCGGCCGCGCTGCTCGGAACCCCCCAGCCCATGATCGCCGCGCTGCGCCGCCTGGGCGAGCTGCAGCCCGGCGCGCTGCCGCGCAACCTGGCCACCTCCGGCATCACCGACCGCCCCGCCTGGATGCAACTGTTCGCCAGCCACCCCCCACTCGAGCAGCGCATCGCCGCGCTGCAGCAGCCGCGCGGCTGAG
>JAJZVU010000046.1 GCA_021845505.1 Pseudomonadota bacterium
GGCCGCCCACATCTGGTGCTGGCCGACGTCGGAGCAGACGTAGGTCTCCTGGCCGCGGGTCAGCTCGTGCAGCGTCTGGATCACCAGCTGCGGCCTGATCACCTCGTCGGACGCTTCGTAGCTCAGGCACTCGCGCTTGCGCCACTCGTTGATCTGCCGCCACCAGGCGGTCATCGCGGCGGCGTCGGGCTTGCGGCCCTCGGCCATCTGCTGCTCGAGTTGCTCGATGAGGTCCGACAGCACCTCGCCGACGTCGCCGACGATCGGCACGTCGACCTTCACCCGCTTGGAGATGCTCGACGGGTCGATGTCGATGTGCACGATCTTGCGCTCGATCTGGGCGAAGTCCTTGGGGTTGCCGATCACCCGGTCATCGAAGCGCGCGCCCACCGCCAGCACCACATCGCTGTGCTGCATCGCCATGTTGGCTTCGTAGGTGCCGTGCATGCCCAGCATGCCGAGGAACTTGGGATCGCTGCCGGGAATCGCCCCGAGGCCCATCAGGGTGTTGGTGCAGGGGACCTGCAGCATGTCGGCGAGCCGGCGCAGCTTGTCGGAGGCGCCGGCCAGCACCACTCCGCCGCCGCTGTACAGGTAGGGCCGCTTGGCCTGCAGCAGCAGCTGCACGGCCTTGCGGATCTGCCCGCCATGGCCCTTGCGCACCGGGTTGTACGACCGCAGCGCGAGTTCGTCGGGGTAGTGGAACGGCGCGCTGGCCACCGAGACGTCCTTCGGGATGTCCACCACCACCGGGCCGGGGCGGCCGCTGCGGGCGATGTGGAAGGCCTTCTTCACGGTCAGCGCGAGGTCGCGCACGTCCTTGACCAGGAAGTTGTGCTTGACGATCGGCCGCGTGATGCCGACGGTGTCGCATTCCTGGAAGGCATCGAGCCCGATCGCATGGGTCGGCACCTGGCCGGTGATCACCACCATCGGGATCGAATCCATGTAGGCGGTGGCGATGCCGGTCACCGCGTTGGTCGCGCCCGGCCCGGAGGTGACCAGGCACACACCGACCTCGCCGGTGGCGCGGGCAAAGCCGTCGGCAGCGTGCACCGCGCCTTGCTCGTGCCGTACGAGCACGTGCTGGATTTCTTTCTGCTTGTACAGGGCGTCGTAGATATACAGCACAGCACCACCTGGATAGCCCCAGATGTGCCTGACGCCCTCGCGCTGCAGGCAGCGCACCAGGATTTCGGCACCGGAGAGTTCGGCGCCCGAGCGGTTGCTCGCCTGGGAGGGGGAAGACAGGGAGGGTTCCGTCGTGAACGACGGTTGGGCCGCGCCGCGCGCGGTAGCGATCACAGTATCCATGACGACCTCGTTGAATTTCTCTGACGAAAAACCGTAGGCGCCTCTCCAGCCAGGCTCGTGGCCTGCTCTCGAGACTCGTTCCACCGATCCGCCGGGCCGCTGGCATGCCTGCCTACCGGCGCCGCCGTCAAGCTGCCGCAGGCAGTCGAAGGCTTGCGCACCGAGCGTCGGCCTCTCGGATACCTGCCGACGTTTGCTCGGCCCGTGATAGCACGGACTTGGGAACCTTCGGCAGTGTAATGGCGCAGCGCATCATGGACAAGTTTTCCGTCGCCGCGGCCGAGCGCCGCCCGGGCCGTCAGCGCTGCGCCGGCCGACGCAGCAGGCAGGTCGCGCTGCTGGCGATGGCCTCCTGGCGGCCCACCGCGCCCAGCCGTTCGGCGGTCTTGGCCTTGACGTTGACCCGCTCGACCCCGATTCCCAGCGCCCCGGCGATGGACCGGCGCATGGCCTCGCGGTACGGGGCCAGCCGGGGCGCCTGCGCGCGCACCGTGCAGTCCACGTTCACCACCTGCCAGCCCTTTTCGCGCAGGCGCTGCATCGCCTGCTCCAGCAGCGCGCGCGAATCGGCGCCGGCCCAGCGCGGGTCGTCGTCGGGGAACAGTTCCCCGATGTCCCCCATCGCGGCCGCACCGAGCAGCGCGTCGGTCACCGCGTGCAGCAACGCGTCGGCATCGGAATGCCCGAGCAGCCCGCTGGCGTGGGCGATGGGCACGCCGCCCAGCACCAGCCTGCGCCCCGGCACCAGCGCGTGGATGTCCTCGCCCAGCCCGACCCGGTACTCCCATTCGCCGTGATTCATCCCTGCCCTCCCCGGCCAGGCTGCGCGGCGCGGCGCCGCAGCAGCAGCGCCTCGGCCAGGCGCAGGTCGCCCGGCAGCGTGACCTTGAAATTGTCCGGCTCGCCCTCGACCAGCAGCGGCTGCAGGCCCTGCGACTCGATGACCGAGGATTCGTCGGTCAGCGCCAGCGCGTCGCTGCGCCGCAAGCCTTCGAGCAACAGGCCGATGCGGAACATCTGCGGAGTCTGGGCCTGCCACAGGCCCTCGCGCGACAGGGTCGCGCCCACCCGCCGGCTGTCGCCGCGCTGGCGCTTCAGGGTGTCGGCCACCGGCAGCGCCAGCAATCCGCCGACCGCGTCGTGCTCGCAGGCCTCGATGAGCCGCCGCACCGCGCCGACGCTGACACAGCAGCGCGCCGCGTCGTGCACCAGCACCCAGTCCTGCGGCCGCGCGCCGGCCTCGAGAAGGCTTTCCAGCCCGGCGCGCACACTGGCCGCGCGGGTCGCGCCGCCGCAGTCGACGATGCGCAGCCGCGCATCGGCGCGCAGGCACTCGCCGGCGCGGGTGTCGCCGGGGCGCACGACCACGGTCACGCTGCGCAACTCGGGGCAACCGAGCAGCGCGCGCACGCTGTGCACCAGCATCGGTTCGCCGGCCAGCGGCAGGTATTGCTTGGGCTCGGCCGCGCCCAGGCGGGTGCCCGAGCCGGCGGCGGGGATGAGGGCGTGCATTCGAAAGCCCGGTGGGTGGTTCGGCAAATCGCGTCGCGGATCCGCGGTGCGTGCCGCCAGCGCGCGGGCGGCGCATGCTGGCTGCTGCGAGAATTCTAGGGATGTCCCCAAGCTCCCCTGAATCGCCGCCCCTGCTCGCCGGGGCGCTGCCGGCGTTGCGCAAGGCGCGCCGCCTGGTCCATGCCCGCCCGCCGGGCAGTGCCGATGCCCTGCTGCTGGCCGAACTCGGCCGAGGCAGCCGACCCGGCGCCCCCTGGCTGGTGCTCACCGCCGACGCCGGCGACGCGCAGCGTCTGCTCGACGAAGTGCAATGGTTCGCGCCGGGCTTGCGTTGCGGCGTGCTGGCGGACTGGGAAACCCTGCCCTACGACGCCTTCTCCCCCCACCAGGACCTGGTTTCGCAACGGCTGGCCACACTGTGGGCGCTGCACCAGGGCGAGCTCGACATGGTGCTGGTGGCCGCCAGCACCGCGCTGCAGCGGCTGGCGCCGCCGGCGTTCCTCGCTGCCAGCACCTTTGCCTTCGACAAGGGACAGGCGCTGGATGCGCCGATGTTGCGCCGGCAACTCGTGCTGGCCGGTTATTCCCAGGTGACCCAGGTGGTGGCGCCGGGCGAATACGCGATCCGCGGCGGGCTGCTCGACCTGCACCCCATGGGCAGCACCCTTCCGCTGCGCCTGGACCTGTTCGGCGACACCCTGGAATCGATCCACGCCTTCGACCCCGACAGCCAGCGCAGCCTGTACCCGGTGAACTCGGTGCGGCTGCTGCCCGGGCGGGAGTTTCCCCTCGACGAAGCCGCGCGACAACGCTTTCGCGCGCAATGGCGCGAGCGCATCGAGGGCGACCCCAGCCGCAGTCCGCTGTACCGCGACATCGCCGGCGGCGTCGCGGGCCCGGGAATCGAGTACTACCTGCCGTTGTTCTTCGAGCACACCGCGACCCTGCTCGACTACTGTGGCGAGCAGGCCAGCGTGGCGCTGCTCGGCGACGTGCCCGCGGCCATGCGAGGCTTCTGGGCCGACACCCACGACCGCTGGAGGCTGCTGCGCGCCGACCCCGAGCGCCCCGCGCTGCCACCGGGTGATCTGTACCTGCGCGAGGAGGAGTTCTACGTCGCGATCCAGCCACTGGCGCAGCTGGCGCTGCGCGGCGGTGCGCCGGGCGCCGCGGCCAGCACCGCTTCGACCCCGCCGTCGACCCCGCCGTCGACGCCACCTGCGACCGCGCCGTCCGCGGCCGCGCTGCCCGGGATCGCGCTGGAACGTCGCGCCGAGCCGCCGCTGCGCCGCCTGCGCGACTGGCTGCAACAGGGCGCACGGGCGCGCCCGCCGCTGCGCGTCCTGCTGTGCGCCGACTCCGCCGGCCGACGCGAATCGCTGCGCGAACTGCTGGAGGAGTCGGGGCTGCAGCCGCAGGCGGTCGACGGCTGGCAGGCCATGCTGGGCAGCGAGGCCACGCTGGCGCTGACGGTGGCGCCGCTGGTCGCCGGCTTCGCGTTGCCGGGCCAGGCCCTCGCGGTGGTGACCGAGACCGAACTGCTGGCGCTCGCGCCGGCGCAGCGCAGCCGGCGGCGCCAGGAACGGGTCAGCGATGTCGAGAACCTGATCCGCGACCTGTCCGAACTCAAGCCCGGCGACCCGGTGGTGCACCAGCAGCATGGCATCGGCCGCTACCGCGGTCTGGTGGCGCTGGACCTGGGCGACGGTCCGACCGAACTGCTGCACATCGCCTACGCCAAGGACGCCTCGCTGTACGTCCCGGTGTCGCAATTGCACCTGATCGCCCGCTACAGCGGGGTCGACCCCGAACACGCTCCGCTGCACACCCTGGGCTCGGGGCAGTGGGACAAGGCGCGCCGCAAGGCCGCCGAACAGATCCGCGACACCGCGGCCGAACTGCTGGCGCTGCATGCGCGTCGCGCCAGCCGCCCGGGCCATGCCTTCAGCCTGGCGGCGCAGGACTACCAGGCCTTCGCCGCCGGCTTCGGCTTCGACGAGACTCCCGACCAGGCGGCCGCGATCGACGCCGTGGTGCAGGACATGCAGGCCGGCAACCCGATGGACCGCCTGGTGTGCGGCGACGTCGGCTTCGGCAAGACCGAGGTCGCGCTGCGCGCGGCCTTCGTGGCGGTGATGGGGGGCCGCCAGGTCGCGGTGCTGGCCCCCACCACGCTGCTCGCCGAGCAGCATGTGGAAACCTTCCGCAACCGCTTCGCCGACTGGCCGGTGCGCATCGCCGAACTGTCGCGCTTTCGCAGCCCCAAGGAGGTGCGCGCGGCGTTGCAGGGGCTGGCCGAGGGCACGCTGGACATCGCCATAGGCACCCACAAGCTGCTGTCTCCCGAGGTGCGCTTCGCCCGCCTGGGGCTGGTGATCGTCGACGAGGAGCACCGCTTCGGGGTGCGCCACAAGGAGGCGTTGAAGGCCCTGCGCGCCGAGGTCGACCTGCTGACCCTGACCGCCACGCCGATCCCCCGCACCATGGGCATGGCGCTGGAAGGCCTGCGCGACCTGTCGGTGATCGCCACCGCGCCGCAAAAGCGCCTGGCCATCAAGACCTTCGTGCGCAACGAGAGCAAGGCGGTGATCCGCGAGGCGGTGCTGCGGGAGATCAAGCGCGGCGGCCAGGTCTACTTCCTGCACAACGAGGTGCAGAGCATCGGCTTGCGCAAGGACATGCTGGCCGAGCTGATCCCCGAGGCGCGCATCGAGATCGCCCACGGGCAGATGCACGAGCGCGAGCTCGAGCGGGTGATGCGCGACTTCCATGCCCAGCGCTTCAACGTGCTGCTGTGCTCGACCATCATCGAGACCGGAATCGACGTGCCCAGCGCGAACACCATTGTCATCAGCCGCGCCGACAAGTTCGGGCTGGCGCAGCTGCACCAATTGCGCGGGCGGGTCGGGCGTTCGCACCACCAGGCCTACGCCTACCTGCTGGTGCCCGATCTGCAATCGCTCACCAAGACCGCCCAGCAGCGCCTGGAGGCCATCACCCAGATGGAGGAGCTCGGCGCCGGCTTCTACCTGGCGATGCACGACCTGGAGATCCGCGGCGCCGGCGAGGCGCTGGGCGAAGCCCAGTCGGGGCAGGTGCAGGAGGTCGGCTACCAGATGTACCTGGACATGCTGGGCGCCGCGGTGAAGGCGCTCAAGGCCGGGCACGAACCCGACCTGCTGCAGCCGCTGGCGGTGACCACCGAAATCAACCTGCACCAGCCGGCGCTGCTGCCGCAGGACTACTGCCCCGATGTCAACGCCCGCCTCAACCTGTACAAGCGCCTGGCCAGCGCCGCCGACGAGGCCGCGCTGCAGCAGGTGGCCGAGGAAATCGTCGACCGTTTCGGGCGCATGCCGCAGGCCGCGCTGACCCTGCTGGAAACGCATCGCCTGCGGCTGCTCGCCGAGCGCTACGGCGTGCTGCGGGTCGATTCAGCCGAGGCGCACACCTTGCTGCAGTTCCGCCCGTCGCCCCCGGTCGATCCCGGCCGGATCATCTGGCTGGTGCAGAATCACCGCCACATACGGCTCGCCGGCAACGACCGGCTGCGCATCGAGCGGGCCGTCCCCGACGCCGCGGGGCGAGCGCGCCTGGTGCGCGACACCCTGCGCCTGCTGGGCGAGCCGCGCGCGGTGGCGCCGGGCTGAATGCGCGCCCGCACCGCGCTGCCCGCCCGGGTACCATCGCCGGCCGCGCCCGCCCGCCCGCCCGCCCGCTTCCCTCCCCAGCCCCTTCCACCATGCACCATCTGGTCCTGCAAGTTCCCGCACCCGGCCGCCTCGACCCCGAGCTGCTGGGCCGACTGAGCGAGCAGCTGCGAGCCCGCGCGCTGCAGCCGCTGCCTTGCGCCGACGCGTCGGCCGGCTGCAGCGCGGTGCGCCTGCTCGACATCGGGCTCGACGAGCCGGTCGCGCGCGCGCTGCTGCCGCCGCTGGCACTGCGCCACGGCTTCGACTGGGCCTTGCTGCCGGCCGGGCTGGCGCTGCGCGACTTCCGCCTGCTCGCGCTGGACATGGACTCCACGCTGGTCAACATCGAGACCATCGACGAATTGGGCAGCGCCACCGGGGTCAAGCAGCGCATCGCCGAGATCACCGAGGCTGCGATGCGCGGCGAGATCGCCGACTACGCCGAAAGCCTGCGCCGCCGGCTGGCGCTGCTCGCCGGAACTCCGGAGGCCGTGCTCGAGCAGGTCTGGCAGCGCATGCAGCTCAACCCCGGGGCGCGCGAACTGGTCGCGGCGGCCAAGTCCGCGGGGCTGCGGGTGATCCTGGCCACCGGGGGATTCACCTGGTTCGCCGAGCGGCTGCAGCGCCAGCTCGGGCTCGACGAAGTGCACGCCAACCAGCTCGACATCGCCGACGGCAAGCTGACCGGGCGCACGCGCGGATCGATCGTCGACGGCGCCGCCAAGCGCCAGGCGCTGCTCGACGCCTGCGCGCGCGCGGGCTGCAGCGCGCAGCAGGCGATCGCCATCGGCGACGGCGCCAACGACCTGCCGATGCTGTCGGCCTGCGGCCTCGCGGTGGCCTACCGCGGCAAGCCGACGGTGCAGCGGGCGGCGGACATGGCGCTGAACCATTGCGGCCTCGACGGCGTGCTGCGGGCGTTGGCGGGCGACTGACCGGGCCGATCGCCGCGTCAGCGCAGCGCCACCGACTCCGCGGTCGCGCCGGGCACGGCGACGCGGAACTTGAGGTTTTCCAGCAGGCGGTCCCACAAGACCACCGCCTGCTCGTCGCGCAGCGAGCGGGTGGTCGCCGCGCCCACCTGGTTGTGCGCGACCCCGGTGCGCAACCCGATCTCGAACCACGACGGGCGCGCCGGATCACCGGGGCGGCCGACGAGTTCCCAGTCGAACTCCAGCACCCCGTCGGCGCGCCGCGCCAGCACCTCCTCGCCGTCCCACAGTCGGTGCAGCGTGCGCTTGCCGCGGCGCAGGAAGCGGTAGGGGTAGCGCGGCTGCTCGGCGCGTGCCTGCTCGACCCGCTCGAGCAGCCCGCTGCCGTTCTCGCCGTCGACACTGGCGTTCTTGTTGCTCAGCACCGAAAAACTCACGTCGGGCAGGCTGGGGAAATAGAAGCCCGAGCTCATGATCTCCTGGAAGCGGTTGCTGGCTTCCTCGATGAACACCCCGCGCATGCACACCCCCGGCTGGCGCGGCACGCTGCGACCGTCCCAGGCGCGCATGCCGCGCATCAGGTCGGTCATGTCGCGCAAGGCCTGGTCGCGGCCGATGTGCTCGCTGGCGCCGGCCACGCCGCGGAACAGGTGCACCGTCGCGCCGACGCGGATCGCCCCGTACAGATTGCAGTCGCCGCCCCGCTCGTAGTCGTCGCGGCCCTTGTACAGCCACAGGTAGCTGGCCCCGCTCACCGGACCGCGGACGATCGGGCCGAGCATTCCCGGCGCCAGCCCTGCGGGCATGCCCCGCGCCTGCTGCACGATCTCCTGCCACTTGGCGCGCAGCAGCGATGCCGCGTCGGGATAGCGCGATGCCGGGTAGCGCTCGAAGAACGCGTCGATCGTCTGTTCGCCGAACACCTGCTCGGTGTCCCGCGGCGCCTCGAGGGCATAGCGCCCGAAGCACAGCGTGCGCGTGCTGTCGAACAGCGACTGCACGGGCGTGCCCGGAGCAGCCGCCGCGCGCAGCGCCCCGGCGATCGCCGAGGAATCGAGGATCGATGCCGAGGCCAGGCCGAGGCCGGCGGCTACCACATGTCGTCGCTTGGTTTGCATGGTGCATCCTGGTCGAGGGAACAAAGCTGCTCGCTGCGCACCAGGCCCCACAGCGTGGCGGCCAGGGTCGCATCGTCGGTGAAACAGTCCTGGTGGTCGTAGCCCTGCTGCTGCCACAACGCGTGCTGCACCGCCGCCTTGGCCGCCGATCGCTCGGCCGGCACGGTACCGTCGCCCGCGTCCGCGGGGCCCGCGATGCGCAGTTCGAACTCCACCCCATGGCTGGCGACCCGCACTCCGCCGAGCGCATCGTCGTGCAGCAGGGTCCAGGTCGCGGGGTCGGGATCGACCTGCGCGGGCAGGGGCTGGCCGGCCACCCAGACCACCTCGCCCCACGCCGGGCGCCGGCGGTCGCAGCCGTACAGCGCGTGGCTGTTGGGCAGCGGCTCGGCCTGCGCGAGATCCTCGTGCCACAGTGCGGCCTGCTGCAGCCGCCTGGCCGCGGCGCGAAAGGACGAGCGGTCCGCGGGCTGGTTCGCCGGGTTGATCCACTCGGGATGCAGCGCCCGCCACCAGCAGTCGCAATCGCCGATCGCCCGCTGCACGTCGAGCACCCGTTGCTGCACGCGGCCCTGGTGGTCGGTCCATCGCACCTTGAGCCAGTCGTCGCCGTAGTCGGCCGCGGGGAACAGCTCCAGCGGCCCGCTGGCGTTGGCCACCACCGGCAGGCTCTGCCTGGCGCTGGCACCGAGCACCCGGTTGACCACCAGGCACTCGAGCAGCCCGCCCTCGCCGCTCATGCCGGCGCGCATGCGCTTGTATGCGGTGGCCGCGCCGAAAGTCGGCATGACCGTGAACACCACGCCGCCGAGCATCGACTCGGGCAGCCCGCCCATCCGCGGGTCGGTCAGCGACCTGGCGAGCAGGCCGCCCATGCTGTGGGTCAGCAGCAGCACATGCTCGCAACTCGCGCCCTGCGCCGCGCCCTGCGCCGCGTAGCTGCGCACCAGCGCCTGGATGCGCGCGGCCACCTCGCGCGCGCTGTCGGCGGTGGGGCGCAGCCAGTTGTAGCCCATCGCATGCACCGGATAGATGGCGTCGCCGAGCTGCAGCACTTCGTCGGCGGCCAGAGGCCGGGCCGGGCCGCGGCGCAGCCTCCCCCAGCGCGCAGGCGGCACGCCGACCGGGCCGATGTCGCGCAGCCCGCCGAGGCCGAAGCCGGCGCGCCGGGAATCGAGCGGCAGCCAGCGTCCGTCCAGGCGCGGTCGGGCGGCGCCCGCGCCGGCGCCGCCGCAGCCCGACCGGATGTTGTTCATGCAGTCCTCGAGCCCGGCCAGCACGGGGCCGTAGGTCTTCCAGTACACCTCGCTCCAGCCGCGCAGCCGGGCCTTGCGCCGAGCGGTCGCGTCGCGCTGCCCGGCGCTCCACGCGAGATCGAAGCGTGCCGCGTCGCCGGCCGGGCGCCGCGCCACCAGCGGCTCGACCTCGAGCGACGACGGCAGGTTGTCGTGGCGCCGATCGTCGCCCGGCGAGGCATCGAAGTGCGCGGGGTCGTCGGTGCCGTCGTAGCGATCGACCTCGGTGGACTGCGGGTCGAAGTGGAGCTGGCGCTGGCGCGGCGTGGCGTTCTTCAGGAAGGAGCCGAAGCGGCTCAGCCCGAGCAAGGTGGTCAGGCCCAGGTCGTCGGGGCGCCAGCCGCGGTTGTCCTGCAGCCCCAGTTCGTGCTGGCGCTCGCGGCTGATGCGCAGGTTCGAACCCATGATTCCCGGCAGGAACACAATGGGCACGATGCGCGCGTGGCGCCGTTCCCGCGGGGGCGGCGATTCCCGCCGGCCGGCGGCCTCGTCCGGCGCGGGCCTGGGCGGCCTGGCCAGCCCGGCGGCGCCGTCGAAGGCGTGGCTTGCGGCGTCGGCGCGCAGCGCGCCCGGGGTCCGGATGTCGATCCCCTCGTCGCTCAGCCGCAGGCAGCTGCCGCCGACGCGCAGCACCAGCTGGTCGCGCGCGCGGATCCGCACCCAGCCGTCGCGCGATTGCACCTGCACCCGGCGCCCGCACAGTTCCAGGTCGCCGCCCGGCGCCTGCAGTTGCACCAGCCCGGCACGCGCGACCAGGAACATTCCGGCTCGCTGCGCCAGCAGCCGCAGCCCCTGTCGGGCGGCCAGCACCAGCCTGCCGGCGGCGTGCAGGTCGATGGCGCCGGCAGCGCTGGCACCCAGGCTGGCCCGCCCGACCCAGTGCATCGCTCCCCCGCTGCTGGCCAGCAGCGCGCCGGCGCTGGCCAGCAGCAACTGGCCGTGCAGCCGCTGGCCCTGCGATCCTGGGCGCGCCTGGCGGCGCTCGGCCTCGATCTGCGCGCGCAGGCTTTGCAGCCACTGCATGCGCTGGGAGTCGAATGCGGGGTCGGCGCAGACCGAGGGCGACGCGGCGCGCAGCTGCGCCAGCCAACCGAGCCGGGCCCGGCGCAGCAGCCGCAGCGGCTCCTGCAGCTCGAGCACCGCGCCGCATGCCCCCGGGCGGGCGTGGGTCGACAGCAGCAGGCCGCGCAGCGCGCGCACCGCGACCTGGCCGTCGCTGCGCAGCTCGAAGCCCTCGCCCCGCGCGGCCTGCGCCGGCGCCGGCGGCTGCGGCCCTCGAGCCCGCGGCGCAGGCAGAGGGTGCAGCGACCCCAGGGCCAGGCGGCTGCGCGACCGGTCGCTGGCCAGCTGGGCCTGCAGCCGCCCGGGCGTGTCGTCGAACACCAACTGGTTGCCCGCCCGCTCGCAGGCCGGGCCGCCTGCCCCGCCGCCTGCCCCGCCGCCTGCCCCGCCCGGCAACTCGCAGCTGCGCATCCCGCTGAGCGCGCAGTGCGCCGGCAGCCGCCACGGCGGGGGGTTGGCCGCGCCGTACACCGCGCCCACGCACACCGGCGAGTCGGCATCGCCGTCGACCAGGCTGATCAGCACCTCCTGGCCGGGCCTGGGCAGCCAGACCTGGCCGGCGCGGCTGCCGGCCGCCGGCGTGGCCACCCGCACCCAGCAGCTCGCGCGCTCGTCGGGCGGGGAATGCCGATCCCAGTGCATGCGCACCCGGATGCGCCCGAGCGCGTCGACCCACGGCTGGCCGGCCGCGGCCCCCGCGCCCTGCGCTGCCACCACCTCGGCGGTCTGCAACCCGGCCAGGCTCGGCTTGGGTTGGCGCTGCAACGGACGCACCGGCTGCGCGCAGGGCTGCAGCAGCAACCCGGCCTGCACCAGCCAGGACCCGGGCGCCGCGGGCGCCGCGCGCAGCGCCAGGCGTGCATGCAGCACGACGAAGCTGTCGTTGCACTGTGCCAGCGCATGGCCGGTGACGCGCAGCCGCTGCCCGGCGCACACCGCGCGCAGCGCCCCGCGGCCCCAGGCGCGCGCGGCCAGCTGGCTCTGCGCCTGCAGGCGCGCCGCGCCGAGCATGGCCGCCTGGGCATGCGGGTCCTCGGGGTCGTCGGGGTCGTCGGGGTCGCCTCGCGGCGCTTGCGACGGCCGAGCGGCGCGCCCCGGGCGCGCCACGTCGGCCCCGTGCAAGCCGCGCCAGCGCACCCCGCCGGGCTGCGCGGCCAGCCCGGGCGGCGCGTCCTGCAGCTGCATGCGCAACGGCCGGCGCGGGCGCAGGTAGTCGTAGTCGCTGGCCGCCCAGCTGGTCGCGACCAGTTGCTCGCGCCACTGCAGCTCCTGCAGGCATTCGGGGTTGGCCCCGGCGCGCGGCGGCGGCCGCCCATGCGGCCCGTGCCAGTGCACGCAAGGCAGCTCCCGGTACAGCTGCGAAGCCGCCTGGCCGAAGGACGCCGGGCCGTCGCCCAGCACGAGTTCGCAACGACCCACCTGATGCTCGAAGTGGTAATGGATTCCCCACTCCTGGACCAGGCGGTGGAAGAACTCCAGGTCGGTCTCGTGGAACTGCACCTGGTAGTCGCGCCGCGCATGGCGCTGCTGCAACTGCCAGCGGACCGGCCCCGGATAGTCCCGCAGCAGTCGCTCGAGCATGCGCTGCACGTCCATGTGCTGGTAGATGCGGCACTGGCTGCGCAGCCCGGCCAGGTACAGCCAGGGATGCAGCCGCAGTTCGAATTCGTCGTCGCTGCCGTCCCAGCCGACATGCTCGGCGCGGCCGACCAGTGCGCACAGCGGCCGCCAGCCACGCTCCCAGCCCCAGCTCGACGGCCCCATGGCGTGCTCCAGCCCGCCGCCCGGCAGAGCGATGTGCACGGTCAGCGCGCGGCCGGTCATGCGGCGGGGATTCCACAGGCCGCGCGGGTCGAGGCGGCGCGAACGCTTCAGCCTGAGGGTGTATTCGAACAGCTCGTCGACCGATTCATGGCCGTGCAGGCCCTGCACCCGCCAGCTCAGCGCGCAGGCGGTGTCGTCGAGTTCGCGCGGGCTGACCGCGCGCAGCGCCTCGCCGCTGACACGCAGCGCCAGCGCCTGCGGCTGGTCGCTGCGCGCCCACGCGGCCTGCGCCTGCTGTTGCGCCTGCTGTTGCGCCTGCTGTTGCGCGGTGTGCGCCTGCGCTTGCGACAAGGTGGGCCGCCCTCCGAGCCGCAGGCTGCGCCGCCCCGACGGCTGCGCTGCGCCTGCCCTGTAGCTCAGAGCGGCGCGGGCGCCCGAAGTTCCGCAGCCCCTGCCAGGCGGACGGGTATCGCCCGGCAGGCGAGCGCTCAGCCGCCGCGGCGCAGCGCCTCGGCGACCCGTCGCTCGACGTCGGCCAGCGCGGCGGCCAGGTCGTTGGCGCTTTGCGCGACATGGCGCGCCTGTTCGCTCTGCAGCGAGTCGATGCGCTCGCCCAGCTGGCGCTGCCATGCGTCCAGCGTGCGGCTCAGGCCGTCGAAGCCTGCCTGCACGGTCGATTGCAGCTGAGCCAGCCGCGAGCTGTCGGCGTTGTCCGCGCGCTCGCGCAGCGCCTGCTGCTCGCGCAACTGGCGGCGCAGGTCCATCAGCGAGCGGGCGTGCACCCACAGCGCCAGGCCGCCCAGGCCCAGCAGCAGCAGTGCGCACAACCCGAGCATCAGCAGCCCGAGCGGCCAGTGCACCCGGACGACTCCCAGCGTCAGTTCGGTCGGGGCGGTGAAGGCCCCCCAGTTGGCCGCGGCGAACGCCGCCAGAGCGACCAGCAGCAACAGCGCCACCAGGCTTCGCATTCCCATATGCCACTCCCTTCGGGTCGACGGGTCTTCGGATGGATCGCGCATGAGCGGCACGCGCCGTGTCACAGCGCCTTGCGCATCGCCTGCTCGAGATCGGCGATCAGGTCCTCCGGCTGCTCCAGTCCGATGTTCAGGCGCAGCAGGTAGCCGGGCTGCGCCGCCCGGTCTTCGTCCGGGGCGGCCGCCGGCGTCAGCACGGCGCGGGTCGACGCCATGTCGTAGGGAACGGCCAGGCTCAGCGGCCCGCCCCACGAGTAGCCGATGCCGAAGCAGCGCAGGCTGTCGACCAGCGCGTCGACGCGGCGAGGCTCGATGGCCTCGTCGAACACCACGCTGAACAACCCGGCGGCAGCGCGGAAGTCGCGCTGCCAGTAGGCATGCCCGGGGCTTTGCGGCAACGCCGGGTGCAGCACCCTGGCGACCTCGGGGCGCTGCTCGAGCCAGCGCGCGACCTGGCGCGCCGAGGCATCGTGCGCCGCGTAGCGCAGCGGCAGCGACGCCAGCCCGCGCAGCATCAGCGACACGTCGTCGCCGCCGACACCCAGCCCCAGGTGCATGTGCGCCCGCAGCAACGACTCGTGCAGCCTGTCGTCGCGGGTCAGCGCCGCGCCCATCAGCACGTCGGCTCCTCCCGACTGATACTTGGTCAGCGCCTGCATCGACAGGTCGATGCCCAGTTCGAAAGGCCGCAGCGCCAGCCCCGCCGACCAGGTGTTGTCGATCGCCGTCAACACCCCGGCGTCACGCGCCAGCGCCACCAGCGCGCGCAGGTCGGGCATTTCCATGCTCACCGAGCCCGGAGCCTCCAGCCAGAGCAGCCGGCTGCGCGGTCCCAGGCGCTCGCGCAGCGTCGCCGGCCGCATCGGATCGTAGATGGCGACCTCGATGCCCCAGGACTTCAGCATGTGTTGCGCAAGATCCCTGCCCGGCGCATAGGCATTGCAGGGAATCAGGACCTGGTCTCCACGTTCGAGCAGCGCGAGGTCGATCAAGGCAATCGCCGACAGCCCCGACGGGCACAACACCGCGTGCTCGGCCCCCTCGAGGTCGGCGAGCCGCCGCTCCAGCGTGAAACTGGCCGGCGTGCCGTGCAGCCCGTAGGTGTAGCCCGACTTGTCGCGCCACTGGCGCGAGCGCATTTGCCCCACGTTATCGAACAGCACCGTCGACGCGCGGTAGGTGGGCATCTGCGCGGAGGCGAAGCCGGCAGGAGCGCGGTAGCGGTGGTGCTGCAGCCAGGTCGCCGGCGCCGGTCGCTCCGCGCCGTCGCCCGCCGCGGGCGAAGTCTGCTCTAATCGGGAACCGTGTTCTTCCTTGGACATGGGTAGGGGTTCTCCTGCGCCGAGACGACCATGCTGCGTGCAAGCGCGCGCAGCCGGCCGCGCGGACGACCGGGCCGGAACGCTCGCCGGCGCCGTCCGCCAGGGCTCCAGCATAGGAGCAGTGCAGCGAACCCGCATACCCCACCCCGCGCATTGAAGCCTCGACCTGCCATCCGTCGCATTGCACGCGCAGCCCGCGGCGCGATCCCCGGCCGCCCGGCGAGCTGCGCGGACCCCCGCCGCCCGCCGCGGCAACCTGTACGCGAGATCCCCGCGCCATGAGCGAAGCCTTCATTGTGCTGCTGTTGATCCTGCTCAACGGCATGTTCGCGATGGCCGAGATCGCGCTGGTGACCGCGCGGCGCGCCCGCCT
This sequence comes from Pseudomonadota bacterium, assembly GCA_021845505.1. Lineage (GTDB taxonomy): Bacteria > Pseudomonadota > Gammaproteobacteria > Burkholderiales > Burkholderiaceae_C > Thiomonas_A. The sequence continues at coordinate 15,359 of JAJZVU010000046.1, forward strand.
GACCGCGCTGGCCGAGTCGGGCAGCGTGCCGGCACGCGCCGCGCTGCAACTCACCGAACAGCCGACCCGGCTGCTGTCGACCGTGCAGATCGGCATCACGTCGATCGGGGTGCTCAACGGCATCATCGGCGAGGCGGCGTTTTCCTCGGGAATCGCCGGCGCGCTGCAGCGCCTGGGCCTGTCGGCCAGCGTGTCGTCGATCGCAGCGACCGCGCTGGTCGTGGTGGTGATCACCTATCTGTCGATCGTCGTCGGCGAACTCGTTCCCAAGCGCCTGGGGCAACTGGCGCCCGAGCGCATCGCGCTGGCCACCGCGCAGCCGATGCTGGTGCTGGCGCGCACGGTCTCGGTGTTCGTCAAGCTGCTGTCGGTGTCCACCGACGTGTTGCTCAAGCTGCTGAGGGTGCGCACCGACCAGCCCAAGCATGTCACCGAGGAAGAGATCAACGTCGTGCTGGAGGAAGGGTCCGACGCCGGGGTCATCGAAGTCCAGGAACACGAAATGGTGCGCAATGTGTTCCGGCTGGACGATCGGCAGATCGCCTCGCTGATGACCCCGCGCAACGAAATCGAGTTCCTCGACGTCGAGGACGCGTTGTCGGACAACCTGAGCAAGATCGCGCAGAGCCCGCATTCGCGTTTCCCGCTGGTTCGCGGCGACCTCGACGACGTGCTGGGGCTGGTTTCGGCCAAGGAGCTGCTCGGGCGCTTCATCCGCCGCGAGGGCATCGACGACCTGGGCAAGTCCTCGAGCCCTGCGATCTTCGTGCCGGAGAGCCTGACCGGGCTGGAGTTGCTGCAGACCTTCAAGCAAAGCCCGGACCACACCGCGCTGGTCGTCGGCGAGTACGGGCAGACGCTGGGCATCGTCACGGTGCAGGACATCCTCGAGGCCATCGCCGGCGAGTTCAAGAGCCACCCCTCCGAAGAGCCGTGGGCGGTGCAGCGCGAGGACGGATCGTGGCTGCTCGACGGCCTGATCCCCGTCGGCGACCTCAAGGACAAGCTCGCGCTGCGCGCGCTGCCCGAGGAACAGACGGCCCGCTACAACACCCTGGCCGGCATGTTGATGCTGCTGCTGGCGCGGGTGCCTCGCACCGCCGACTCGATCGAGTGGGAGGGCTGGCGCTTCGAGATCGTCGACATGGACGGCAAGCGCATCGACAAGGTGCTGGTGTCGCGCGCGCCGGCGGCGCCGCCCGACGAGGCGCCGCAGGGCTGAGCCGCTCAGTCGGTGCTTCGGCGCGGTGCCAGGCGCGCCGCGATCTCGCCGATGATGCCGCGGCGGAACAACAGCACGCACAGCACGAAGATGCCGCCGATCACCGTTCCCACCGAGTCGCTCAGGTGGGCGAACCACGCGATTCCGGTCAGGTGCACCAGCGAACGCGAGATCAGCCCGATCTTGTCCTCCAGCACGGTGATGATCAGCGCCCCCAGCACCGGCCCGAGGTCGGTCCCCAGCCCGCCGACCAGGGTCATCAGGATGACCAGTCCCGAGGTCGCCCAGTGCACGTCGTCCAGGGTTTCGAAGCCCATCACCAGCGCCTTGAGCGCGCCGGCCAGCCCGGCGAAGACGGCCGACAGCACGAACACCCCGAGCTTGTAGCGCGCGGCGTGGTAGCCGAGCGAAACCAGGCGCGGCTCGTTCTCGCGGGCGGCGCGCAGGATCTGCCCGAAGGGCGAACGGTTGATCCGGCGCATGAACCACCAGCTCAACGCGAAGGCGCACAGCACGACTTCGTACAGCACCCGGTCGGGCTGCAGCGACAGGCCCAGCAGCGTGCCGCGCGGAATGCCCTGCAGGCCGTCCTCGCCGCCGGTGAACGAGGCCTGCAGGAAGTAGAAGTAGACGATCTGCGCCAGCGCCAGGGTGATCATCGAAAAGTAGATGCCGCTCCTGCGCACCGACACCAGCCCCATCACCAGGCCGACGCCGGCGGCGAAGCCCACTCCCAGCAGCACGCCCAGCGGGGTCGGCAGGTGCCATTGCACCAGCGCCTGGCCGACGATGTAGCCGGCGCCACCGAACATCGCCGCGTGGCCGAAGGAGATCAGCCCCCCGTACCCGGCCAGCAGGTTGAAGGCGCAGGCCAGCAGCGCGAAGCACATGATGCGCATTCCCAGCACCGGGTACAGGCCGAGCCACGGCGCCACCGCGGCCAGCGCCAGCAGCAGCCACAGCCACGGCCACGACTGCGACCAGCGCCCGCGCGGCACGCCCTGGGCCGGCGAGGAGCCGCTCATCGCTGCCTCCCGAAGAGCCCTGCCGGGCGCAGCGTCAGCACGACGGCCATCAGCACGAACACCACGGTGTTGGCCATCGGCGCGTACAGCACCTTGGTCAGCCCCTCGACCAGGCCCAGCACCAGCCCGGACACGATGGATCCTGCGACCGAGCCCATGCCGCCGATGACCACGATCGCGAACACGGTGATGATCAGGTTCGACCCCATCAGCGGCGACACCTGGATCACCGGCGCCGCCAGCACCCCGGCGACCCCGGCCAGCGCGGCGCCGAAGCCGAAGGTCAAGGTCACCAGCAGCGGCAGGTTGATGCCGAAGCACTGCACCAGCGCCGGGTTCTCGGTGCCCGCGCGCAGGTACGACCCCAGGCGCGTGCGCTCGATCAGCGCCCAGGTCAGCGCGCACAGCAGCACGCTGGCCACCACCGCGAAGGCGTAGTAGACGGGAAGGAACATGAAGCCCAGGTTGAGCACCCCGCCGAGTTGCGACGGCGGGTTGAAAGGCTGCCCGGCGACCCCGAATACCGAGCGGAACCCCCCTTCGAGCAGCAGCGTGAGACCGAAGGTCAGCAGCAGTCCGTAGATCGGATCCATGCCGCGCAGGCGCCGCAGCAGCAGGCGCTCGACCAGCATGCCGAACACCGCAAGCAGCAGCGGCGACAGCAGCAGCATCCACCAGTAGCCCAGCCCCAGGTACTGGCCGCCGATCCACGCCAGCATCGCGCCCATCATGAAAAAGGCGCCATGCGCGAAATTGACCACGTCCATGAGCCCGAAGATCACCGCGAGCCCGAGCGACAACATGGCGTAGAAGGCGCCGTTGACCAGGCCCAGCATCAACTGGCCCAGCAGCAGCGGCAAGGGGAAACCGAACAACTCTGTCACTCGGGAGCCTCGTCGGGCAGGCGCGCCTGGCGGGCGCGGGCGGCCGGGCGCGGCACGGGGCAAGGCCCGTGCCGCGCCCGGCCGGGGAACGACCGCGTTACTTGGCCAGCGGGCAGCCGTAGTCGGCGATCGGGCCGAAGGCGTCGGGGCCGGGGATCTTCTGCACGATGTTGTACAGATCCCATTCGCCCTTGGACTCGGCCGGGGTCTTCACCTGCGCCAGGTACATGTCATGCACGGTCAGGCCGTTCGGCGCCATGTAGCCGCCCTGCATGAACATGTCGTTGACCTTCATCTTGTGCAACTCGGCCATGACCTTGGCTCCGTTGGTCGTGCCGGCCGCCTTCACGGCCTTCAGGTAGGTCATCACCGCCGAGTAGTCGCCCGCCTGGATGAAGGTGGGCATCACGTGCTCTTCCTTGTAGAAGCGCTCGGACCACTTGCGCGTGGTGGCGTTCTGGTTCCAGTACCAGGGTGTCGTCAGGTACAGCCCTTGCGCCGACGCCAGCCCGATGCTGTGGATGTCGGTGACCAGCAGCAACAGCCCGGCGAGCTTCATCGTCTTGGTGATGCCGAACTGGGTGGCCTGCTTGATCGAGTTCACGGCGTCTCCGCCGGCGTTGGCCAGGCCCAGCACCTGCGCCTTCGAGGCCTGCGCCTGCAGCAGGTAGGACGAGAAGTCCGACGAGCTCAGCGGCGCGTACACCTGGCCCAGCACCTTGCCGCCGCTGGCGTTGACCACCTTCGCCGCGTCGCTTTCCAGCGACTTGCCGAAGGCGTAGTTGGCGGTCAGGAAGTACCAGGTCTTGCCTCCCTTGGCGACGATCGCCTTGGCCGTTCCGCGCGCCAGCGCGGTGGTGTTGTAGGCGTACATGTCGGTGTACGGGGTGCACTGCTTGCCGACGATGGTCGACGCGCCGGCGCCGACCACCATCATCGGCCGCTTGTACTGCGCGGCCACCGGCTCCATGGCCAGCGCGGTCGCGCTGTTGGTGCCGGCGACCAGCATGTCGGCGCCGTCCTGGCTGAGGAATTCCTTGGCCTTCGCGGCCGCCAGGTCGGCCTTGTTCTGGTGGTCGAAGGTCATCAACTCGATCTTGCGGCCCAGCACCTGGCCGCCGAAGTCGTGGATGGCCATCTTGATCGCGGCGACCCCGCCCGGCCCGTCGACCGCGGAGTACACACCGGACATGTCGGTGATGAAGGCGATCTTCACCGGGGCGGCAGCCTGCGCCGATGCGGCGCACAGGGCCAGCGCGCCGGCCACCGCGACACTCAAGCGGGTCATTTTCATGCGAGTCTCCTTGTTGTTGCGTTGTCCACCCAACCACTACACACCGAGCAGCCTTTCCAGCTGCTCGCGCTTGCCCGGCAGTTGCTCGCGAGAGAACTGCTCGACAATCCTGCCCCGCTCCATCACGTAGAAGTGATCGGCGAGACGCGCCGAGAAATGAAAATTCTGCTCCACCAGCAGGATGGAGAACCCCCGGTCGCGCAGCGCCGCGATCGCCCGTCCCAGCGCCTGCACGATCACCGGCGCCAGCCCCTCGGAGATCTCGTCGAGCAGCAGCAGCCGGGCGCCGGTGCGCAGGATGCGCGCCAGCGCCAGCATCTGCTGCTCGCCGCCGGACAGCCGCGAGCCGGGGCTGCGCGCACGCTCCTTCAGGTTCGGGAACAGCTCGTCGATCTCCTGCAGGCTCAGTCCCTCGAAGCCGGTGCGCAGCAGCGGCGGCAGCAACAGGTTCTCGCGCGTCGACAGGCTGGCGAAGATGCCCCTTTCCTCCGGGCAGTACCCGACCCCCAGGCCGGCGATGCGGTGCGGCGCGACCCGCGCCAGGTCGTGCCCGAACACCCGCACGCTGCCGCTGCGCGCGCTGGTCAGGCCCATGATCGCCCGCAGCGTGCTGCTGCGCCCCGCGCCGTTGCGCCCGAGCAGGCACACGGTGCTGCCGGCGGGAACCTGCAGGTCGACGCCGTGCAGCACGTGCGATTCGCCGTACCACGCATGCAGGTCGCGGATGTCCAGCGCGACTTCGCCGGCCGCGGCCGCCGGCGCCTGCGACGCGTGCGCCCGCTGCTCTGCGGGTTGCGCGCTCACGCCGCCAGCTCCTCGGCCGCCTCGCCCATGTAGGCGCTGATCACCTCGGGGTTGGACGAGACCTCGGCGTAGCTGCCCTCGGCCAGCTTGCGCCCGCGCTGCATCACGGTGACGCGGTCGCAGATGCGCGCGATGACCGACATGTTGTGCTCGACCATCAGCACCGTGCGGCCGCTGGCGACGCGGGCGATCAACTCCGTCACCCGCTCCACGTCCTCGTGGCCCAGCCCCTGCGTGGGCTCGTCGAGCAGCAGCATGCGCGGCTCCAGCGCGAGGGTGGTCGCCAGTTCCAGCGCCCGCTTGTGGCCATAGGGCAGGTTGACAGCCAGCTCCCGCGCCTGGCCCGCCAGGCCGACCTGCTCCAGATAGTGCAGCGCGCGCTCGTCGAGCCGCGCCAGCCGGGCCGGCGAGGCCCAGAACTGCCATGCCATGCCGGCGGCGCGCTGCATGCCCACGCGAACGTTCTCCAGCAGGCTCATGTGGCCGAAGGTGGCGCTGATCTGGAACGAGCGCACCAGGCCCAGCCGCGCCACCTGCGCCGGCTGCAGGCGCGTGATGTCGCGCTGCGCGAAACGGATGCTGCCCGCGGTCGGCTCGAGGAATTTGGTCAGCAGGTTGAAGCAGGTGGTCTTGCCGGCCCCGTTGGGCCCGACCAGCGCATGGATCGAACCCTCGGTTACATCGAGGTCGACGTCCTGGACAGCAGCAAATCCGGAAAACTGCTTGGTCAGCCCTCGGGCTTGCAGGATCGGCTCGTTCGGCATGAAGGGATGGGAGGTCGAAGGCGCATTTTGCGGCACTGCAGCGTCGCGATACAAGTCTCGATGCTTGGGACAAACCCTCGCCGCGGGCGCCGTCGGACAGCCCGCCGGCGCGCGCACCGGCGGGGCGGCGCGCGCCGCATCGGACCGTTTCCACACGCCAAGGATGGATTTAGCGAGCATGGACAATCGGACCATGCTCGTCGAACTGCCCACGCCGACCGATTCCCGCGCCGACCTCGGCGGCGCCGCGCCGTTGCTGGCGCTGCGCCAGGACTTCGCCCGGCTCGGCGCCGAATTCCACAGCGCGACCCCGCCCGAGGGCCTGCCGCGGCCACGGCTGCGGTTGTTCAGCGCCGACGCCGCGCAACTGCTCGGACTCGCGCCCCCCGCCGACGACGCGGCGCGCGAGCGCTGGGCGCAGGCCTTCAGCGGCAACGTCGCGGCGGCCGACGGCAGCGCGATCTGCACGGTGTACGCCGGGCACCAGTTCGGCAACTGGGCCGGACAGCTCGGCGACGGCCGGGCGCACCTGCTCGGCGAAGCCGCTGCACGCGACCCGCGGCAGGCGCTGGGGCACGCCTGGTGGGAGGTGCAACTCAAGGGGGCCGGAGCGACGCCGTACTCCCGCCATGCCGACGGCCGTGCGGTGCTGCGTTCGTCGATCCGCGAATTCCTGGCCAGCGAGGCGATGTGGCACCTGGGGGTGCCCACGACCCGCGCGCTGTGCCTGGTCGACTCGGACCTGCCGGTACGTCGCGAGCGACTGGAGACGGCCGCGGTGGTCACCCGCCTGAGTCCCAGCTTCCTGCGCTTCGGGCATTTCGAGCACTTCAGCCACAGCGGCCGCCACGACGCGCTGCGCCGGCTGGTCGACTACGCGGTCCAGCGCCTGTATCCGGCCTGCGCCGATGCCGCCAATCCGGCGCTGGCGCTGCTGCGCGAGGTCGTCGCGCGGACCGCCGCGCTGATCGCCGGCTGGCAGGCGCTGGGCTTCGTGCACGGAGTCATGAACACCGACAACATGTCGATCGTCGGCTGGACCGTGGATTACGGGCCTTTCGGCTTCGTCGACGCGTTCGACCCGGCCTACACGCCCAACACCAGCGACACCTGGCAGCGCTACGCCTGGGCGCGGCAACCCGCGGTGGCTCGCTGGAACCTGCTGGCGCTGGCCAGCGCGCTGGTGCCGCTGGTCGACGATCGCCAGGCCCTGGCCGACAGCGTCGAGGATTTCGGCGAGGCCTTCGGCGCGCAGATGCGGCGGCGCATGCACGACAAGCTCGGACTGGGCCCCGAGCAGCCAGGCGACGCCGAACTGGTGCAGGATTGGCTGGACCTGCTGCGCGCCTGCGGCGCCGACTGGACGCTGGCGCACCGCCTGCTGGCGCAGGTGGTCGCGCATCCGGAACTTGCGCCGCCGGCCGACTTCGCCGGGCAGTTCCGGCGCTGGCCGCAGCGCCTGGAAGACTGGCTGGCGAGGCTGCGCCAGCGCCTGCAGCCGTCGACTGCGCAGCAGCGCGAACAACGCCTGCGCGACATGCTGCGCAGCAACCCCTGCTACGTGCCGCGGCACCACCTGCTGCAGCAGGCGATCGAGCACGCGCAACAGGGAGATTTCGCTCCCGCGCAGCGGCTGCACAGCGTCTGGTGCAGGCCCTACGACGAACAGGCCGACGCGGCCGACCTGGCCGCGCCGCCGCCGCCGGACGCCGCGGCGGCGGTGCTGTCGTGCTCGTCCTGAGGTGTCCGTGCTGAGCGCCGCGGCGCGGAAGGCGCACAATATCGCATCGGCCGGGCCGCCGCGGGCGGCCACCGGCCGCTGACAGGCTGTTGCAACAGGCTGCTGACCACCCCGACTATGAAGGCTCCCGACCCCGACAAGCCCGGCGACTGGCGCGAGCGCCTGAGCGAAGAGCAGTACCAGGTGACCCGCTGCAGCGCCACCGAGCCGCCGTTCAGCGGCCAGTACTGGAACCATCACGCCCGCGGCGAGTACCGCTGTGTGTGCTGCGGCGCTCCGCTGTTCGAGTCGTCCAGCAAGTTCGACTCCGGTACCGGCTGGCCGAGTTTCAGCGCGCCGGCACCTGCCGCGCGCATCGACGAGCACCTGGACCGCAGCCATGGCATGCGGCGCACCGAGGTGCGCTGCGCGGCCTGCGACGCCCATCTGGGCCATCTGTTTCCCGACGGCCCGGGGCCGAGCGGGCTGCGGTATTGCATCAATTCGGCGGCGCTGGATTTCCAGCCCGGGGACAAGAATCCAGCGGGAAAGGCGAGCGAGACCGAATGAAACTGCTTTTCGATTTTTTCCCCATATTGCTTTTTTTCGTCGCCTTCAAGTTCGGCGGCATCTACGTCGCGACCGCGGTGGCGATCGCCGCGACCGTCCTGCAAATCGGCTGGATCTGGCTGCGCGGTCGTCGCGTCGAACCGATGCTGTGGGTCAGCCTGGTGATCGTCGTGCTGTTCGGAGGCGCCACGCTGGTGTTGCACGACCAGACCTTCATCAAGTGGAAACCCACGGTGCTGTACTGGGTATTTGCGCTCAGCCTGGCCGGCGGCCAGTTGCTGTGGCGGCGCAACCTGATCCGCTCGCTGCTGGGCAGCCAGATGGACCTGCCCGAGGCCGCGTGGACCCGCCTGAACTGGTCGTGGACCGGCTATTTCACGCTGATGGGTGTGGTCAACCTGTGGGTGGCCTACACTTTTTCGACCGCCGCGTGGGTGAATTTCAAACTGTTCGGAAGCCTCGGCCTGACCCTGGTTTTCGCGCTGCTGCAGTCGCTGCTGATCGCCCGCTACCTGCCGTCCAAGTCCTCCTGACGTGCAGAGCCGACAGCAGCGCATCGAGGGCCTGCTGCGCGAGGCCTTCCCCGGTGACCGGGTGAGCGTCGACGACCTTTCGGCGCAGCATCACGGCCACGCCGGATTCGACCCGCTGGGAAGCCATTTCCAGGTGCGGATCCGCAGTCCGCGCTTTGCCGGCCTGGCGCCGCTTGCGCGCCACCGCCTCGTGTATGATGCCCTGGGCCCGCTGCTGCGCCAGGAGGTGCACTCGATCACCCTGGACCTGCGTCCGGAGTGACAGGCCGGGCCGGGCCGGGCCAGGCAGTACGGCCGACGGCAGCCGATCCGACCCGGGTTATTCGCCGGTTTTTTCCCCTCCATTCCTGGTTGATTTTTCCATGACCCCGATTCGTTCGAAATTCCTGCCGGCCGCGCTGGCGTTGGCGCTGGCGAGCCCGCTGGCGCTGGCGCAGACCGCGGCCACCGTCAATGGCAAGGCCATTTCCCAGTCCTTTGTCGACAGCGTGGCCGCGCTGATGGCCAAGCAGGCCGGCCAGCCGGTGACCCCGCAACTCAAGGAACAGATCAAGAAACAGATGATCCTGCGCGAGGTGGTCGTGCAGGAAGCCGAAAAGCAGGGGTTGCTGAAGAACCCGCAAATCCAGGACCAGCTGCAGATCGACCGCCAGAACGTGCTGATCCACGCGGTGCTGGCGGCCTACCTGCAGAAACACCCGGTCAGCCAGGCGGAGATCCAGGCCCAGTACGACAAGTTCGCCAAGTCCTTCGGCCACACCGAATACGAAGCGCAGCACATCCTGGTGCCCACCCGCAAGGAAGCCGAGGACGTGATCGCCCAGCTGGAAAAGGGTGCCAAATTCTCGGAACTGGCGAAGAAGGATTCGAAGGACACCGGTTCGGCGGCCAACGGCGGCCACCTCGGCTGGTCGACTCCGGGCAATTACGTGCCGGCCTTCGCCAGCGCGCTGATGAAGCTCAAGCCCGGCCAGTACACCACCACCCCGGTGCAGACCCAGTTCGGCTGGCATGTGATCAAGCTCGACCAGACGCGCCCGGCCAAGCCGCCGACCCTGCAGCAACTGCGGCCGCAGATCGTCGAGGAACTGCAGCGCGAAGCCATCCAGAAATACCAGCAGCAACTGCTGGCCGGAGCGAAGGTCACCCAGTAATCCCGGAGACCGATTCGCCGCTGCGAGCCGACCCGCGGGTCGGCTTTTCTTTTTCCTGGAGGACGGCGCAGAATCCGTCGCGGGTCCCCTCCGCGACTGCAACAGCCCGCCCGCCTCGCTGCCCATGGCCGTCAACTTCGAACTCCACGATCTGATCGCCTTCCGCGCGGTGGCCGAGCTGGGCAACTTCCGCAAGGCGGCGGAGGCCGTG
>JAJZVU010000074.1 GCA_021845505.1 Pseudomonadota bacterium
GAAAGGGTGGGAGCCGGCAGACCCAGGCGCTCGCCGATCGCCCCCGCGTGCAGTCCTCGCGGCCCCGCCTCGACCAGCGCGCGGTAGATCGACAGGCGCGATTCGTGTCCGAGGGCGGCCAGAAGCTCGGCTGCGGTCAACGTTTCCATGTTTCTATAATACAGGAAATGTGGAAACTTCCAAGGCAGCGGCTCGGCTGTCGTCGTTCCGGCGAAGTCCTCGCGCTCCGCCAGGGCCTGGAAGCCGGGCGCCACCGGCGTGCCGCAGCGACGCCCACGAGGGCAGCAGACCGCATGGCGCCATCCTCCACGGCAACGACCCGGTCGCCCGGCGTCAGGCCGGGCCGGCCTCGGGCATCGCCGGGCGGCTCGCCTCCACCGAGACGAGCCGGCCGTCGCGCAAGCGGAAGATCCGGTCGAAGCGGTTGAAAATGCTCTCGTCGTGGGTGACCACGACGATGGCGGCGCGGTGGTCCAGAGCGATGCGGCGCAGCAGATCCATGACGATCCCGGCGCGCTCGGAGTCCAGCGGTGCAGTCGGTTCGTCAGCCAGGATGATCCTCGGGCTGTTGGCCAGCGCACGGGCGATGGCCACGCGCTGCGCCTCGCCCCCGGAGAGTTGCGACGGCATCGCCGCGGCGCGGTGATCGACCTGCAGGTAACGCAGCAGCTCCAGCGTGCGCTCGCGCGCGGCCTTGCTGGTGCCCCCGGCCAGTTCGATCACTTCCATCACGTTCTCGGTCGCGGTGAGGAAGGGCAGCAGGTTGTGGGTCTGGAAGATGAAGCCGATGTTCTCCAGGCGCAGCCGGCGCAGGTCGCGACTCTGCCAGCGGCCGTCGAACACCGCATCGCCGTCGAGCCGGATCCGGCCCTCGTCCGGCTGGGTGATGCAGCCGACGACATTGAGCAGGGTCGTCTTGCCCGAGCCGCTGGGGCCGACGAGCCCGGCCACTTCTCCCTCGGCCACGGACATCGAGACGTCGACCAGCGCGTCGACGCGTGTCTCGCCCTCCCCGAAGTGCTTGGAGACATGGTGCAGTTCCACCAGCGCTTGCGGCAGGTCCGTCATGGCGCTATCCGGACAGTGCCTTGGCCGGGTCGACCTTCACCGCCGTGCGCACGCTCAAGGCCGAGCCCAGCAGGCACACGACGACGACGACGAGCAGCAGGATGGCCAGGTCGCGAGGCAGCATCTCCACGCGGCGCGGGAAGCGATTCCTGAACGCCGCGACGAGGACGATGCCCAGCGCGTATCCGCCGACGCCCAGCACCAGCGCCTCCTGCACCACCAGGCCGACGATGGTGCGGTCCGGCGCCCCCACGAGCTTGAGGGTCGCGATGGATCGCATCTTGTCCATGGTCAGGGTGTAGATGATGAGGGCGATGATCACCGCGGCGACCACGATCAGGATGCCCATGAACATGCCCAGCTGCTTTTGCATCTTGGAGATCACGAACACCGTGAGGTAGTCCTCCTGCTGCGTTTCGGTCACCGCCGACAGGTGCTTCCAGCGGTCGATCTCGGCGGCCACCGCCGAGGTGGACGCTCCGGGGGCGAGCTGCACCAGCACGGCGTTCACGTCGTTCGTCTGCTGGGGGCTGCGTCCCAGCGCCTTCTCGCGCCGCTGCAGCGGCGGCGCCACCGCGAACTGGATCGCCTGGGCGTCGAGCAGCGTGACCCAGGCAGCGGGATCTCCGGCCGAGTTGACCATGCCGCGCGTGAGGCCCACCACCGTGTAGGGGTCGCGGTACGGGCCGATGACCACGTTCTCGCCAAGCCGCAGTCCCGACGAAGCGTCGACCACGATCTGGTAGTGGCTCTCGGTGATGCCGTGGCCGGCCACGAGGTGGCCGGGGCCGCCCGGTCGGCCCGGCTCGTAGCCTTGGACGTAAAGACGCAACGGCCGGCCATTCGCGGTGACTTGCACGGTCTCGAAGGTCACGGCGCCGGCCTCGGCCACACCGGGCAGCCGGCGCACCAGCTCGCGGGTATCGCGCGGCAGGCGTGACGGCTCGGCGAACGGTCCCTTGGTCGCGGGTTCGACCACCCACAGGGCCGGGTGGGAGGCCCGCGGCAGGCGCACGGCATCGGTCAGCGCGCCTTCGTAGATGCCCATCATGGTCACCACGATGCCCAGCAGTCCGCCCAGCCCCAGGCCGGTCAGCACGAAGCGCAGCCAGTTGTGGCGGATATCCCGGATCGCCAGGTTCATGGCGCCGCCTCCCCGCGGACGCGCGCGGCGCGCCCCGCGCGCAGGCCGGCCACCGGCCGCGCCACCACGGCCGCGCCAGCGGGCAGACCGCCGACGACCGGCATCGCACCGTCCAGGAGCTGCGGACCGAAGTCCAGGCTGCGTCGGGCGAGCCGCCCGTGTTCGACGGTCCACACGGTGCCGCGCCCGGCCTGCAGCCCGGAGATCGCGGTCTGCGGCACCAGCACCGCCCGCGGCAGCGTCCCGGTGGTGATCTCCAGCTGCGCCTGCTCGGCGAGGTGGATGTCGGGCGGGACGTGGTCGAAGGCCACGTCGACGATGCGCTCCTCGTTGACCGAGTCGCTCTGGATCTCGATTCGCGCCACGTGCCCGGCAAGCGGCCGGCCCGGGGCGGAGCGCAGGACGATCTGCGCAGGCTGGCCGACGCGCACCCGGCCGGCCAGGCGTTCGTCCACGTAGCCCACCGCCCAGACCGAGCCCGCCTGCACCAGCGTGAACACCGGCTGGCCGGGGTTGGGCATGCTGCCCAGTTCCAGGTTGCGCGCGACCACCCGGCCGTCGTAGGGCGCACGCAGCGTGTACTGCGCCAGCGTGGCCTGCTCGAAGGCCTGCTGGGCCTCGGCCGAGCGCAAGGCCGCCCGCGCCACGGCCAGCTCGCTGCGCGCGACCGCGCGGTTCGCGGAGGCGACTCGCACCGCGGCGGCGTCGGTCTGCGCCTGCTCCCTCGATACCACGCCGGTGTCGAGCAGGCTGGCGTCGCGCCGCGCGATGCGCTGCACGTTGCTCAGGCTGGCCGAGGTGCCGAGCACGTCGGCCTGCGCCTTGACGATGTTCGCGCGCGCCTGCAGCACCGCGGCCTTGGCTACCGCGAGCTGGGCCTGCACGTCGCGCGATTGCAGCCGCGCGAGCACCTGCCCCGAGCGGATGCGGTCGCCCTCGTCGGCGTCGAGCTCCGCCAGCACCCCCGCCACCTTGAAGCCCACCGCCGACTGCACCCGCGCCGCGGTCACGCCCAGCCCGAACACCTGCTCGCGCACGTCGGTGCGCAGCGGCGCTGCCTCGACGGTCAGCGGTCGCAGCAAGGCGCGCCAGGCGAGGAAGGCGCCCGCCGCGACGACGACGACGGTCGCCCCGACCAGCAGGTAGGTGCGCCTGCGCGCCTTCGGCCTCGATTTCGTGGACGTATTCATGCGCACCTCGTATCAGGGAGCCTTCCCGCCGGAGCCCGGGCAGCCCGCGCACAGCGCGCGCGCCTCGGTCCAGCCGCCGCCCATCGCGACCAGCAGCTGGGCCGAATCCAGGTCGCGCTGAGCCAGCGCGCGGGCATAACCCATGCGCGCCTGCTGGTCGCTGCGCTGCGCGTCGAGCAGGCGCAGCACGTCGGTCTTGCCCGCGGCGTAGCCCGCGCGCTGCAGCGCGAGCGAGGCGCGCGCCACCTCCAGCGCTTCGTGCTCGTCGGCGACCAGCCGGGCGTCGTGGTCGAGCGCGCGCAGGAGGTCGGCGACCTGGCCGAAGGCTTGCAGCACGGTCTGCCGGTAGGTGGCGTCGGCGGCGCGCAGCGCGTCGATCGCCTGCTGCTTCTGCGCCCGCAGCGCTCCGCCGTGGAACAGCGGGGCGGTGACTCCGCCGAGCACCGACCACACGGTTCCCGAACTGCCGAACAACGCGCCCGGCGTCAGCGCCGCGCCGGACAGGGTCGCCGACAGCGTGATGTCCGGGTACAGCTGCGCGCTGGCCACGCCGACCGCGGCACTCGCGGCGTGGAGCTGCGCTTCGGCGGCGAGGATGTCCGGGCGCTGGCGGACCAGCGCCGAGGGCACGGAAAGCGGCAGCTCGGCGGGCAGCGTGAAGTCGGAGAGCGCGAAGCCCGGCGCGGTGCGCTGCGCGGGAAACCGCCCGGCCAGGATGGCCAGCGCGTCCTCGGCGGCTGCGAGTTGCTGGCGCAGCGGCGGCAGCAGCGCGCGGTCGTTGCTGAGCTGGCTGCGCGCGATCAGCACGTCCGAGCGCGCCGTCCGACCTGCCGCGTACTTGCGCTGCACCAGTGCGAGATTGCGCTCGTCTGCGGCGAGGATCTCCCCGACCGCATCGATCTGCGCCCGCAGCGACGCGGCGGTCACCGCCTCGGTCACGACGTCGCCGGAAACGGCGAGCTGGGCGGCGGCCAGTTCGAACGCACGGTATTGCGCCAGCGAAGCCTGCTGCTCGACGCGCCGGGCGTTGGCGCCGAACACGTCGGGCGAGAAGCTTGCGACGGGACCGACCGTGTACAGGTTGTACAGCGGCAGCGAGTGCCCGGGTTGCTGGCCGAGTATCGACGCGGGGCCTTGCTGGCGCTGGGCCGTGGCCGCGAAGTCGAGCTGCGGGTAGTCGGCGCCGCGCGCCTGCAGCACAGCCTGCTGCGCCTGGGCCAGCGTGGCGCGGGCTGAGTCGACGCCCGGGTTGCCGGCGAGTGCCTCGCGAACCGTCCGGTCCAGCAGCGGCGAGTGGAACAGCCGCCACCACGCGGCCGGGATCGCCCGTCCCTCGACCACCCGCTGCGTCGCCTCGCCGCTGCCGGCGTCGAACGCCGACGGCGTGGTTCCCGAGACGTAGCTGCCGACCGTGGGGGGGCGCGGCCGCACGAAGTCGGGGCC
>JAJZVU010000047.1 GCA_021845505.1 Pseudomonadota bacterium
CCCGGCGCGCTGCCGCGCAACCTGGCCACCTCCGGCATCACCGACCGCCCCGCCTGGATGCAACTGTTCGCCAGCCACCCCCCACTCGAGCAGCGCATCGCCGCGCTGCAGCAGCCGCGCGGCTGAGACCGCGCGCCCCGACCGCGATGGACATCGATCCGCCGGCCTCGCAGGCGGCCCTGCGCCGCGTGGCGCTGGGCCTGCTGCTCATCGTGCTGCTGGGCCTGGGCTACCTGGTGCTGCAGCCCTTCCTGGCTTCGGTGGCCTGGGCGATGATCCTGGGCTTCACCAGCTGGCCGCTGTTCGAGCGCCTGCGCGCGCGGCTGCCGCGCCACCCCCACGTGGCCTCGCTGCTCATGACCCTGGCGATGGCGCTGGCCTTCATGCTGCCGGTGTTGTGGCTGGGCATCTTGCTGCGCGGCGAGCTGGCCGGCGCGCTGGCCGCCGCCAGCGCACGGCTGTCGGGCGGCGCGCTGCATCTGCCCGATGCGCTGGCCCGGCTGCCGCTGCTCGGAAGCATGCTGCAGGACCTGCTGCGCGAAGCCACCGGCCCGCACCCCGCGGGCCCGCTGCGCGGCTCGCCGTGGACCGCCCAGGCGGCCGAACAGGCCTTCGCGCTGCTCGGCGGAGCCGGGCGCAACGCGGCCAAGTTCGGCTTCGCGCTGCTGACCCTGTTCTTCGTGTATCGCGACGGCGAACGCGGGCTGCGCCAGGCGCAGACGGTGTTCCGCCACCTGCTGGGGCCGCGCGTGGACGGCTACCTGCAGGCCGCCGGCGCGATGACCCGCGCGGTGCTGTGGGGCCTGGTGCTCACCGCGCTGGTGCAGGGCCTGTTCGCGGGACTGGGCTACTGGGGGGCCGGGCTGGGCGCGCCGGTGCTGCTGGCCGCGGTCACCGCGCTGTTCGCGCTGGCTCCCTTCGGCACCCCGCTGGTGTGGGCTCCCGCCGCACTGTGGCTGATCGCCCAGGGCCGCATCGGTGCCGGCATCGGCCTGCTGCTGTGGGGGCTGCTGGTGGTCAGCTGGGTGGACAACCTGGTGCGCCCGCTGGTGATCAGCGGCAGTACCCGGGTGCCCTTCGTGCTGGTGGTGTTCGGGGTGCTCGGCGGCCTGGCCGCGTTCGGCCTGGTGGGCATGTTCCTCGGCCCGGTGGTGCTGGCGGTGCTGCTGGCGGTGTGGCGCGAATGGCTCGACGAGTCGCGACTGGCAGCAGGCGCCGCGAGCGACGAGCCGGGCAGCTGAAACCGCAGCAACGGCCCCGCGCAGCATCGCCGCGCGGGGCGTCGGCCTAGAACTTGTAGGCCCCGATCTTCGCGCCCTTCACCTTGACCCACTCGGTGTGCACCTTCGCTCCGTAGCCGCGGATCAGGCGCAGCAGGTTGGCGATTTCCGCGTGGGCCGTCTTCTCGCCGTTCGGAACATGCTCAATGTAGGCCGAGAACATCGGCCCGTTCAGGAACTTGTACTGCTTTTCCCACTCTTCCAGCGCCGTCTCCGCATCGGCCAGGCTTTTCGCCAGCTTGTTGCAGGTTTCCTCGAAGGTATCCAACTGAGGCCCGAAGTCCCCCTTGGGCAGGGCCGCCACCGTGCCGGCACTCATCGAGCCCTTGGCCTTCTTCCACTGCTCACGCATCTTGCCCATTTACCGTTCCTCCTCGACGCGGCGCGGGAAGCGGAAGGCGCACGGCGCCGCGCGCGCGCATCCGGCCATTGCATCGGCGTTGCGGACACGCTGCCGGAATCCGCTCCGGCAGCACGCCACGGGGCCTATCTACCGGCGAGCTGGACCGCCGTGTCGACGTCCTTGACCAGAGCGTCGATGGTCTTCTGGTGCTCGGCGAGCTTCAGGCCGATCGGGGCCAGCATCTTCACGAAAGGCTCACCGTGGTGTCCTGCATCCTTGATCGACTCCGACAGGGCCTTGAACTCCATCACCCGGGTCTTGAGCTTGCCCTTGGACGACTTGATCGTCGCAGCGAGCCGGACCAGGTAGGTCTGCGTGGCCTTGGCATCCAACTCACTCTTGGCCTTGGCCTTGGCGTCCACCTTGACCTTCAGGCTTTTCAGCAGCGCCGCTCCGAAATTCTTGGGCTCGGTGCGGTCCAGGTGCCCCGTCAGGAATCCGATGTTGTCGGTGACCTTCTTCAACGCGAACTGCAGCTCCGCCTGCCACTCCACGTCCCCGGCGACGAATGCGTGGATCCGCTTGGTCAACGACGCGGCCCACTCCTGGGCCTGGCCGGCACGCTGCTTCTCCAGGCCCTGCAGTTCGGCCTGCAGCACCGTCCAGCGCTTGCGGTATTCCTCCATGCGCAGGGTCAGCGGACCGGACTTGCCGTAGGTGTTGCCGATGTCGATGCCCTTGGCACGCACGGCCCTGATCTTCTCGACCGCGGCCTTGGTCAGCGCCCCCTTCTCGAGCGCCGTACTGTAGTAATCCAGGCGGCCGGCGAAGGGGCTGTTGCGGCTGAACTCCTCGGTGATCGCGTCCACCGCCACCTCCGATCCCTCGATGGTGTCGGCCGCCTTGTCCAGCCAGCTGCGCTGGGCATCGCCGAGCGGTTGGCCGGACTTGCGGCTGGCCTCGAGGATCTTCTCGGCGCCGTCCACCGCCAGCTTCATGCTGTTCTTGATCGCGGTGATGCGGGTCGCCGCTTCGGTGGCGTTGTCGGCGACCACCCCCCATGCCTCGAGCGAGGTCTTCAGGTACTCGTCCGACCACTTCTTCTGCCGGCTCTTGTCCCACTTCGCCCACTCGGTGGTGGCCTCCTTGTCGGTTTTCACGACCCAGGCCTTGGTCAGGATGGCGTCTGCGTTCTTCATGGTGGCTCCACGACTCGGGCTGCGGTGACATCTGGATGCAAACTCCGTTGCCGCAGCAACGGAACCTTGCACGGCGCCGCGATTCTGCGCACTCGTGTTGCATCGACGCAACCGGGGAAACCCGGCGCGCGGGGCTGCGCGGCCTCCTGCCCGAGGGCAGCGGTCGACTGCTCGCCCCGGACGCCGGCGTGGCCGCTATGCTTGTCTCCAACACCCGGGGGACCCGCGATGTCCCGCAGTCATCGCAAGCCCGCCCTCGCAGCAGGCCCGACGGCCTTTCGCACAGCGGGACGTCGGGCGATGATCGGCGCGGTTTCCCCCTGCACCTGAAAGCGAGTGCGCCATGGCCGCCAAACCCCTGAAGATCGGTATTTCGGCACGCATCGAACACCCCCAGCCCGGCCAGGCGGGGCTGCGCGCCAAGACCCTGCAATACCTGGAGCAGTCGGTCGCGCACTGGGCCATGTCGCGCGACGTGCTGGTGTTCATGGTGCCCACGGTGGCCACCGGCGGCGGCATCGTGCGCAGCAACATCCGGCTGTCGGACTACGCCGACGCGCTCGACGGACTGATCCTGCAGGGCGGCGCCGACATGAGCCCGCACAGCTACGGCGAGGAACCGCTGCAGCCCGAGTGGGCCGGCGACCCGATGCGCGACGGCTACGAAATGGAGTTGCTGCACGAGTTCATCGAAGTGCGCAAGCCCGTGCTGGGAATCTGCCGCGGCGCGCAGTTGATCAACGTGGCGATGGGAGGCACGCTCTATCAGGACCTGGCCACCCAGCTTCCCGAAAGCCGGATCACCCACGTCAGCGACGCCTACGACCGCAACCTGCACCCCGTGCGCTTCGTTCAGAACGGCCTGCTCGCGCGCCTGTACCCCGACGTCGACCCGGCCACGCTGCATGTCGTCTCGGTGCATCACCAGGCGGTGCGCGCGCTCGGGCGGGACCTGGTGGTCGACGCGATCAGCCCCGAGGACGGGCTGCCCGAGGCGATCCGCGGCACCGGGCGCAACTTCCTGTTCGGGGTGCAATGGCACCCCGAGTTCCACCACCCGTCGAACCCCGAGCTGCTCGACTGCGCGCCGATCCTCGAGGAATTCCTGCGCCACGTGCGCAAGCGCAGGTGGTGACCCAGGTCCGGCACAGCGGAAGTCGCAGGCCCCTCGGGCCAGCACCGCCGAAGCGCGTTCGGGGCTCGAGACCTCGGCACGCGCCGCAGCTCAGTCAGGATCGCCGCCCAGCAGCATCTCGCGCTGGGTGGCGGCCTGCGCGGCCGCGAGAGCCTGCGCCACGCTGATCCTCCCGCGCACCGCCAGACCGATCTGCCGCCCCACCAGGTCGCCGATGCGCGGGAACTCCGGGATCTCCACGATCTGCACCCCGGTGTAGGGACTCGCGGGCAAGGTCGCGTCGCGCGGGTCGGCGCTTTCGATGGCCTGCAGTTCGCGTCGCGCCCACGGCGCGGCGGCCTGGAAGCGCGGGTTTTCGTAGGTGGACTTGCGGGTGCCCGAGGGCACCAGTCCCCAGCCGAAGCGCTGTGCCACGAGTCGCACATAGGCCCGCGACGTCGCCCACTCCACGAAGGTCCGCGCCGCCGCAGCCTGGCCGGCGCCGACATCGGACGGAATCGCCAGCGCCCACGCCCAGAGCCAATGCGAGCCCTTGGCGGTGACCTCCACCGGCGCCGGCGCATAGCCGACTTCGCCCGCGACCTTGCTGAGCCGGGGATCGGAGATCGATCCGGCGGCCACCGAGGCATCCACCCACATCGCGCAGTGGCCCTGCTCGAACAGCCTCAGGTTGCCGTTGTAATTGCGCGTCGTCGGGTCCGGCGGACCGTACTTGCGCAGCAGGTCGACATACAGGCCCACCGCCTGCCGCCAGGGTCCGCCGAGCAATTGCGGTTGCCACTGCATGTCGAACCACTGGCCGCCGAAGGCATTGACCATGGTCGTCACGAGGCTCATGTTCTCCCCCCAGCCCGGCTTGGCGCGCAGGCAGATGCCGTACACCCCCTGCCTGGGGTCGTTCAGCCGGGCCGCGAAGTCCGCGACCTGGCTCCAGGTCGGCTGCGCGGGCATGCGCAGGCCGGCCTGGCGCAGCAGATCCGTGCGATACATCAGGATGGAGCTCTCGCCGTAGAAGGGCACGGCGTACATCACTCCGCGATACGACAGCCCGGCGCGGATCGGAGCCAGCAGGTCGGCCGTGTCGTAGCTGGCATCGGGCCGGATCGGTCGCAGCCAGCCGTGTCGGGCCCACAGCGGCGTCTCGTAGAGGCCGATGGTCACGATGTCGAACTGCTCGCCCGCGGTCGTGATGTCCGTCGCGACGTCGCGCCGGAGCGTACCCTCGGGCAGGGTGACCCAGATCACCCTGATGTCGGGATGGGCCTTTTCGAACACCGGCGTGAGTTGCTGCATCTGCAGCATCTGCGCGTTCTCGACGGTGGCGATGACCAGATTCCTGGCGCGCGCGTGGGCCCAGCTCGCCGACAGGCACAGCGCGGCGCCGACGATCCATCGCGCTCGCAGTCCCTTGCGCGACCCGCGAGGCAAGCTTGGCCGACGGTTCCGCATACGTCCCTCAGCGGCCCGCCACGCTGTCCGCCAACGTGCCTGCGACGCGTTCGAACTCCTCCAGCGGAACCGGTTTGCCGAACAGGTAGCCCTGATAGGCATGGCAGCCGTGAGCGGCCAGGAACTCTCGTTGCTCGGGCGTCTCGACTCCCTCGGCGATGACATGCAGGCCGAGGCCGTCTCCCATCGCGATGATGGCCTGGGCCACCAGCGCCGCGCTCGCGCTGCCGGGCAGATGATCGACGAAGGATTTGTCGATCTTCAATTGGCTCAGCGGCAACCTGGTCAGGTAGCTGAGCGACGAATTCCCGGTGCCGAAGTCATCGATCGACAGCAGGATGCCGGCGTCGCGCAGCGCCTGCAGCTTGCCGACCGATGCCTCGACGTCGTCGATGGCCAGGCTTTCGGTGATCTCCAGCTTCAGCCGTTCCGGCTGCGTGCCGAAGCGGGCCACCTCTGCCAGCACTTCGCCGACGAAGGCCGGCGAGCGGAACTGGCGCGTGCTCACATTGACCGAAAGGGTCAGCTCGCGCCATCGCGGGCGCGCCGACCACAGGGCGAGCTGCCGGCATCCCTGCCCGAGCACCCAGCGCCCGATCGGCTCGATCAGCCCGGTTTCCTCGGCCAGCGCGATGAACTCGTCCGGGCCGACCAGGCCGCGCTGGGGGTGCTGCCAGCGCACCAGCGCCTCGGCACCGATGAGACGCCCGGTCGAGTCCACCTGCGGCTGGTAATGCAGCACGAAGCGCTGCTGCTCGATGGCCTCGCGCAACTCGGCTTCCAGGCGCGTTCGCGCCTCGACCTCGGCCTGCATCGCGTCCTCGAACAGGCGTACCGCATCGCCACCGCGCTGCTTGCTCTTGTACACGGCCAGCTCGGCCATGCGCAGCAGGACCCCATTCCTGGCCGTGTTGCCCAGAAACACCGTCGCGCCGATCGATGCCGTGCACACCCGGTTGTGTCCGCCCACGCGCACCGGCTCCGCGATGGCGCGGCGAATCTTCTCGGCGATCGCGATGGTGCGCGTCACGGCGTGCCCCTGCACGGCGCCGAGATCCTCGGCCACGACGACAAAACTGTCGCCGCTGAACCGCCCGACGGTGTCGCCCTCGCCGGCGGCCCAGCGGATGCGCCGCGCGATCTCGACCAGCAACTCGTCGCCGACACCGTGGCCGAACGCATCGTTGATGCGCTGGAAGTCGTCGACATCGATCATCAGCACCGCGCCGAACTGCTGCGCTTCCGCGCTGCTGGCCTGGGCATGGGCGATGCGATCGTCCAGCAGCGTGCGATTGGGCAGGTTGGTCAGCCGATCGAACAGCTTGAGGTGCTCGGCCTCCTGCGTCGCCCGGCGTTCGGCGGTGATGTCCTGGAACGATCCGACATAGTGCAGGAGCCGGTCCTGGCGGTCGGTCACCGCGGTGATCCCGGTGCGCGCGATGAACAGTTCGCCATTCTTGCGCCGGTTGACGAACTCCCCCGACCAGCGCCCCGCGGCCTCGAGCTCGCTCCACAGCCGTTCGTAGAACAGGCGATCGTGACGCCCCGAGCGCAGCATCGCCGGCGTCTTTCCGATGGCCTCCGCCGCCGTATAGCCGCTGATGCGCGTGAAGGCCTCGTTGACCCGCTCGATCACGTTGGCCGCGTCGGTCACGATCATTCCGTCCTGGCCTTCGAAGGCGGCGGCCGCCAGGCGCGTCTCGCGCTCGGCGCGCCGGCGCTCGGTGATGTCGCGCGCAACGCCGAGCAGGCCGACGAAACTCCCGTCAGCCGAGTGGATCGGGACCTTGATGATTTCCAGGTCGTAGGCGACTCCATCGTCGCGCTGGAACTGCAATTCGGCGCGATGCGCCTGGCCGGTGCGCACCACCCGCTGGTCGACCTCGCGCACCGCCGCCACGAGTTCGGCGTTCGCATGCACGTCGGCGTCGTCACGACCCAGTACCTGGTCGCGCGGCCTTCCGATCACTTCGATGGCACGCGCGTTGCACTCCAGGTAGCGGCCCTGCTCGTCCTTCAGCCACATCGCGTCGGGGCTGCTTTCCAGCAGGGTGCGAAGCTGGGCTCGATCCTTGCGCAGTTCCGCCGTGTGGATGCGGACCGCCCGGCGCAGCATGCCGATCCAGGCCGCGGCCACGGCGAGCACGGCCAGCGCGCCCGCGAGCACCATCAACACCATGCGCAGGTAGGGCCGGAACTGGAGCGGCTGGGAGAACCACTTGCGCTTGAGTGCGGCACGCTCGGCCGGGGTGATCATCGCCATGCCGCGGCGGACCAGCGCGAAGGTCGCGGAATCACCGCGGTCCACCGCCCAGTGGAAACGCCCCGAGTAGAGCGTGAAGGCCCGGGTGAAGCGCAACTGGTCCCTGAGCAAATACAGGTAGTAGTTCGCGGGATCGTCATCCATGCAGAACATCTTGATGGAGCCCGACCTCGCCGCCTTGAGGATCGCCATGTAGTCGGGAAACACCGCCAGCCGCGTCAGCCCCAGGCTGCCGAGCTTGTCGATGCAGGCGTCGCCGCGCTCGACGCCGATGACGAAGCCCGGCAGCGACCCCGGGCCGGTGATTCCGTGGATGTCATGGTCGACGTAGATGCCCACCGACTGCGTCGAGTACGGTGGGGAGAACCGGTACAACTGGTCGCGAACCGGGGTGCGGAAGATCATGTCGATCACGTCGGCCCTGCCGTCGTGCATCATGCGCTGCGCGGCCGCCCATTGCATCGGCTCGAGGTCGACCTTCACCCCCGTCCTGGCCTGCCAGAGCTTCCACAGGTCGACCAGGTAGCCCTTCGGTCGGCCGCTCGGCCCGAGGAACAGGAACGGCGGATAGTTGTCATCGGTGACCACGCGCAGCGTGCGCGGGGCCGCCTGCGCGTAAGGCCCGCTCAGGCTTGCCCCGATGCCCACCGTGCACCAGGCCAGAACCCGGAGTGACCCGATGAGGAGCCGTCGGCGCAATGTCGTCCTCCCGTCATGCGAGCCGCCAGCCCGATGCGCCCCCTTGGCGAGCGAACCATGCGGGACGCAGGACTCGAACTCCACGATGACCTGAGTGTATTCAGGATCCTTGCGCAGGACTGTCGCGCCGGGGCGCCGCTCCGTGGCGCCGTCGTGTCACGCCATCCTCCCCCGCCGGCCTCAGGACCGCGGCGCCGCGGCCACGGCGGCAAGCCCAAGCGCTGGTCCTCCCCCCGGAATCAGGGTGGCGGGGAGCTTGACAGCGGCCATCCCGATGAAAAAATGGCCCGCACGCAATCCAGGCGAATCGACGCGGGCGATCACGCGCACGGCGAGCCGCGGCGAGCTGCCCCGCCAGGCACCGCGAGGGCGCGCTGCGAGGGTTTGCGACCCCTTTCTGTCAACGGAGGATGCCTCGAGATGGCCAGTTACAGCGATCAGTGGAAGGAAATCAAGAAGACGTTCGAGAAGGACACCGGCAAGAAGAAGCCCGGCGAAACCGTCATGGGTTTCATCAAGAAGGGATCGGGGCTCGAAAAATCGCTGGCCGCGGTCGACGCCATCGTCAAGGACAAGAAGTGGGATGAACTGGTCGTCGCCCAGAAGAACCTGACCAAGAGCATCACGGCCTGGGTCGAGGCAGCCAAATCCGCGATGAACAAGGACTCGGGTTACAAGAACTATGAGATGAACGTCAATTCGATGATCAACCAGTTGCGCGGTCTGGCCGACGAGATTTCCGACCTGGCCAAGCACAATGCCGGAAACCAGAGCGTCTCGCTCGAGGAACTGATCGGGAAGACGAATTTCGCTCTGATCTGCAAGCCCATCGTGACCGATTCCGCGATCAAGACCTTCTTCTCGACGCAGAAGCTGTTCGTCAACGCGGCGACCGGCGCCCAGGACGGGGCCCTGCTCCACCTCCAGGGGGACGGCCAGGCCAGGATCAAGGACTACAACGGCCACCTGAAGGACATGACCTCGCTGAAGGGCAAGGTGGCGGCGCGCACCGAACTGCTCAAGTACACCAAGGCCAAGGTCAGCGACATGCTCAACGCCATCGGCAAGGACGGCCTGCTCGGCATCCTGGCCACCTACGCGAACTACCAGGCCAAGGCGCTCAGGGAAGTGAACAAGCAGTACGCCGACACCACCCAGGCCAAGCTCGCGAAGAAGGCCGCGGCGCCGTTGAATGCCGGCTTCGACAGCCTGACCAAGGTCGAACTGTTCCTGGACAACATCAGGGGCTGATCCGCGGCGCTTCCCCGGGCAGGCCGGGCGCCCGGCCTGGCCCGCTCGTGCGCGGCGCGCCTTTACAATCGTCGCACCTTCGTTGCCAACGCCGCACCCGCCTCGGGTGCGCAGACCTGTCATACCCAAACGAACGAGCCTGCTGCTCGGGCTGCTGCTGGTGGGCGCGCTGGCCGCATGCGCCGCGCCCGGCACGCCGCCCGGCCCCACTGCCGGCCCCACAGCCGGCACCACGCCTGCGCCGCGCGCGCCCGCCGCCTGCCCGAGCATCGACCCCGCTCCTGCGCAGGCCTGGTGGAACACGGCCGGCGACGCGCTGCTGTCGCGCCTGGTGGCCGGCGGCCTGAGCGCCAACCCCTCGCTGCAACGTCGGGCGCAGGCCTTGGCGCTCGCGCGCGCACGCGCGCAGCGGCTGCGCGAGGGCTGGCGCCGCTGGCTCGCGCAGACGCTGGACTGGCCCGCGCCACGCCTGCGCGCACGCGCGCTGAGGCTGGAGCGGGCGCGCCAGCGCGAGGCCGAAGCCATCGCGCTGGATTACGTCGAAGTGCGGCGGCTGCGCGCCATCCTCGCGCTGCGGCTGCGCCTGCAACGGCAGTTCCGCGACGACGCCCGCGTGGCCGTCTGGCGTCGCGAGGCAGGCCTGGTGAGCGCCGTCGACGGCGGCCTGGGCGCGACCATGGTGGGGCTGAACGCCGCGGCCATCGACTCCACGCGCACGCGCCTGGCCGCGGCCACCGCACGCCTGGCACTGCGCGGCGGCATGCCGCCGCGGCGGCTGCGCAGCGCCCTGGCCGGCGTGACCTGGATGCCGCGATGGCGCGCGCCTGGCGCGTGCGGCGCGCCGGGCTGCGCCGCTGCCGGTGCTCGCCAACGGGCCGCGCTCGCTGCGGCGCGAGCGCGCGCGACCACGCTGCGCGAGCTCCAGCGGCACGCCCAAGACACGGTCGCGGATGCGCGTACCGCGTATCGTCTGGGCAGCTGGGGTTTCGCCACGCTGTACGTCGCGGAAACCTCGGTGCTGGCGGTGCGCGCCGAACGTGTCGACGCGCGCGCCGACATCGCCGGCGCGAGCATCCGCCTGTGGACCGACGAAGCGCTGGCGCGCCTGGCCGCCCGCGCGACGCGGAGCTGTCGCGGTGGCTGACCAGGTCCCGTCCACGCAGATCGACGAGCTGCTGGGCGCGCGCCCGCGCAGCCGCGCGCGGCGCTGGGTGAGCATCGGCCTGCTGCTGCTGGCGCTGGCCGCCGCGGCCACGCTGCTGCTGCGCTTCCTGGAGGGCAACGACACCCCGTACTACATGGCGCCGATCACCCGCGGCGACCTGCGGCCGCAGCTCAGCCTGCCGGGCAGCCTGTACCCGGCCGGCGAGATCACCGTGCGCGCGCCGCACGACGCCTTGCTGACCGCACTGCCGCAAGCGGTGGGCCAGCGCGTGGCCGACGGCCAGGCGCTGGCCGTCATCGACACCACCAGCTACGTGCAACTGCTGGACGCCGACCGCGCGAGCCTGGCCGCGGCGCGCGACGAGGCGTCGCGCGAAGCCATCGCCAGCCGGGCAGCGGCGGCGCGGCTGGCGCGCTTCGAAGCGGTATGGCGCGCGTCGCGGCAGCGCGTGCCCTCGCTCGACGAGCTCGAGGCGGCGCGCATGCAGGCCGCGCGCGCCGCGCTGGCCGCGCGCCGTGCGCGCACCCTGGCCGATGCGGCCGCGCAGCGTCTGCAGGCCGACACCCTGCGCCTGCAGGCCGCGCTGCCGCGCGCTCCGGTGGCCGGCGTGGTCAGCGCGCAACTCGTCGCCGCCGGCAGCTGGGTGCGCGCGGGCCAGCCGATCCTGCGCCTGGCACCGCTGGGAGCGGCGGCGCGTGTGGCCGTCACGCTGGATGCGATCGACGCCCCGCTGCCCCCGGGCATGCCCGTGAAGGTGGTCATCGGTGCGGCGCCACCGCGCGCGGCCACGCTGCTGCACGTGCAAGCCGGCCCGGCGGGCCGCCTGCACGCGGTGTTCGCACTGCCGCCGGACCCACGGCTGCCGCCGCGCGCCAGCGTCACCGTGCGGCTGAACCTGCCGCTGCGCCGACACGTGCTGCTCGTTCCCGACGCGGCGCTGGCCTTCGCTCCGCACTGTTCGGCGCAGCGCGGCCGCGACAGCATCTGCCTGCTCGCGCGCGACGGCACGGCACGCAGCGTTCCGATCGTCGCCGGCCCGAGCGACGGCCAGCACACCCAGATCCTCGCCGGCAAGGTGCGCCCGGGGCAGCTGGCGATCATCGGCTGGCGCGAGGCGCCTGCCGCATCGTCACCCTCGGCACGCCAGCCCGGCCATTGACGCGGGCTCCCGGCGCCCGCGCCCCCGACCATGACCCGAACTCCTCCGATGCTCACGCGCCGCCAGGCCGGCACCCTGATCGCGTCCCTCGGCGGCGCGATGCTGCAGCCCGCGCCGGGCTTCGCCGCCGGCGGCGGACGCTGGGGGCCGCCGCGCCCCTTCTCGTGGGAACTGCTCGTGCAACGCGCGCAACAGCGCGCGCGCCAACGCTACCTCCCGCCCAAGCCCTCGCCCGACGCGGTCACCGACTGGGACAGCTTCGTGCGCCTGAGCTACGGCCCGGCGCAGCCGCTGACCGGGACGGTGCGCCTGTTCCCGACGCGCCGCGGCGTCGCCCCCTACGCGGTGACCATGCATGTCGTCAGCCACGGCGTGGCCAGGAAGCTCATCGACACCCGCGGACTGTTCGGCGGCGTCGGCCAGCGCGAGGTCGCGGGCTGGCGGGTGCTGGGGCCCGGTGCCCGCACCGACTGGATGGCCTTCCTCGGCGCCTCGTACTTCCGCTGCTCGGGGACCGCCAACCGCTACGGCCTGTCGGCACGCGGCGTATCGGTCGACACCGGGCTGCCCGGCCCGGAGGAGTTCCCCGCGTTCACCGACTTCTGGGTCGAGCAGCACGGCGACGACCACGTGCTGGTGCACGCGCTGATCGACGGCCCTTCGCTGACCGGTGCCTACGCCATCGACACCTGGCGCCGCGAGGGCAAGGACATGGTGCAGGACGTGCGCTGCGCGCTGTTCCTGCGGCGCGACGTGCAGCGCCTGGGCATCGCTCCGCAGACCAGCATGTTCCTCTACGACCAGACCCGTGCCAACGGCCTGCCGCAAGCGCAGCCGATCGGCGACTGGAGGCCGCAGGTGCACGACTCGGACGGGCTGGCGATCTGGACCGGAAGCGGCGAGCGCATCTGGCGCCCGCTGCACAACCCGTCGCGCGCGCGCATGCACGCGCTTCGCGCCGACCATCCGCGCGGCTTCGGGCTGATGCAGCGCGAACGCCGCTTCGACCAGTACGAGGACGACCAGCTGTTCTACGAGCTGCGGCCTTCGCTGTGGGTCGAGCCCAAGGGCGATTGGGGAACGGGTTCGGTGATGCTGTATGAAATGGCGTCGATTTCCGAGACCGTGGACAACATGGGAGCCTTCTGGGTTTCCGACGAAGCCGCGCGGGCCGGGCAACGGCGCGACATCGCCTACCGCCTGACCTGGACCACCGCCGACCCCAGCACCGACAGCAACGCCCACTGCCGCAACCTGCTGATCGGCCCGGCCAGCGCCGAGGGGGCGCCTGTGGACCCCACGACGCGCAAGTACGTCATCGACTTCCACGGCGACTCGTTGTCCGGGCTCGACGAGTCCAGCGGGGTGCGCGCGCTGGCGGACCTGCCCGCGGAGTCGATCATCGAGCTGCGCGCGCACCCGTTGTACGGCCGCAAGGATGCCTGGCGCGTGGTCCTCGCGTTGCGGCTGGAGGCCATCGCGCAAAAGGAGTTCAGGCTGTTCCTGCAGCGCGGCGCGCAGGCACTGAGCGAAACCCTGC
The DNA here is from genome assembly GCA_021845505.1 of Pseudomonadota bacterium. GTDB lineage: Bacteria > Pseudomonadota > Gammaproteobacteria > Burkholderiales > Burkholderiaceae_C > Thiomonas_A. The sequence continues at coordinate 13,484 of JAJZVU010000047.1, forward strand.
TCGTCACCCTCGAGCGCTGACCCATGCAGCACACGCCGCCCACGCTGCCCCCGCTGCCCCCGCTGCCCCCGGAAGCGCCGCTGGACATGCCGGTGCAGCGGCTGCACGGGCCTCCCCCGGGATCGATCGAGGTGAAGACGCAGCCCCACGGAATGCTGGTCAAGCGCCTGCTGCTGATCAGCAGCACCGCGGTGCTCGCGCTGGCGGCATCGACACAGTTGCGGCTGCTGCTGTCGCGCGAGGGGATGGACGCCATCGACGTCGTGCTGCTGATCCTGTTCCTTCCTTTGTTCAGCTGGATTTCTTTCGGCTTCGTGAACTCCACCATCGGATTCATCCAGCTTATCAGCGGAGAGCACCCCGGATTCACCGCGATTCCCGAGCCGGCCGGAGCCCTGCGCCATCGCATCGCCGTGCTCATGCCGGTCTACAACGAGAGCGTCGACGAGACCTTCGGACGCGTGCGCGCGATGGCGCGCTCGATCGCTGCCGCGGGAGCTGCGCCGTGGATCGACTTCTTCGTGCTCAGCGACTCGAACGCGGCCAACGGCCAGCTCGAGGAGGCTGCGTGGCGCGAGCTGGCGAGCGAGGCGCCGATCGCCGTGTACTACCGCAGGCGCGAGCAGAACATCGCGCGCAAGCCGGGCAATATCGCCGAATGGGTGCGGCGCTTCGGCGGGGCCTACGAATGCATGCTGGTGCTCGACGCGGACAGCCTGATGAGCGGCAGCGCCATCGTCGGCATGGCGTCGATCATGGAGGAAAGGCCTTCGATCGGCCTGTTGCAGACGGTGCCGATGATCACCAACGCGCGCACCCTGTTCCAGCGATGGATGCAGTTCGCCAGCGAAGCCTACGGGCCGATCGCCACCGCCGGGCTCCTCTGGTGGTCGGGGTCGGAGGCGAACTTCTGGGGACACAACGCGATGGTGCGTACGCGCGCCTTCGCGCACAGCTGCGGCCTGCCGGATCTGCCGGGCAAGCCGCCTTTCGGCGGCCATATCCAGAGCCACGACATGGTCGAATCGGCGCTGCTGCGCAGGCGTGGCTGGGCCGTGCACATGGTGATGATCGACGGCAGCTACGAGGAATTCCCGCCCACGGTGGTGGAATTCGCCGCGCGCGACCGCCGCTGGATGCAGGGCAATGTGCAGCATCTGCGGCTGCTCGACACCTCCGGGCTGCACTGGGCGAGCCGCCTGCACCTGCTGATCGGCGCCTGCGCCTACCTGACCTCGCCGGGCTGGCTGTTGCTGCTGCTGACCAGCGCGCTGCAGGTCATCGTGTCGCACCGCACGACGCTGGTCGGGCTGACATCGCCCGGAGTGCTGTGGCTGACCATCCTGCTGCTGTTCGGCCCCAAGCTGATGGGAACCATCTGGATGCTGGCCTCGGCACCGCGCAGGCGCAGCTTCGGCGGGACCGGCGGGGTGCTGCGATCCGTGGCGCTGGACATCCCGCTGGCGGTGCTCATGGCGCCGGTCACCATGGTCACGCAGACCAAGGCGCTGGCGGCGATGGCGCTCGGGGTTCCGTCGGGCTGGCCGGCGCAGGTTCGCGAAGCCCACCGCATCCCGGTGCTGGCGGTGCTGCCCGCGCTGCGCGAGCACCTGGCGCTGGGGCTGGCCTTCGCCAGCCTGGCCTTCGTCGACCCGGTGATGGCCTGGTGGTTCTCCCCCATCACGCTGGGCCTGCTGAGCGCGCCCTGGCTGATCAGCGCGACCTCCAGCCAGTGGCTGGCCGAGCGCGCGCTGGCCTGGGGTTTTTTCCGCGTTCCGCCGCCCCAGCTGGGCGAGCCCCCGATGCAGCAGCCCGCGCCGCGCGCGCCATCGGGCGCGCAAGGCTGACCCGCTGCGCGGTGCAAAGCCGGGACCGTCGATGGTCTGACGGTCCTTCGGCACCATCACCCATGGAAGGTCTGGTCCGCCTTCACCTCCATCACGACCTTGGCCCCGTCGTAGACGACCCAGACGGCTTGTCCGCTCGACAGCCTGGTGTTGAACACCGCCCACCATCCCTTGAGGAAAGGGTGATGCCGGTACATCGCCTGGATCTGCGCCATCGTGTAGAGCTTCATGCCGGGGGTGACACCCGTCATGACGCTCACGGGGAAGGTCGCGGCGTTGAAGAACACCCCGACCATCGAATAACCGGGGTCGAGGTCCGGCAACCCCGCCGTGGTGTCATAGCCATCATCGAAATTGAAGCCATAGGGGTTGGCGTACATATGTGCCGACAGCGAGAAGTCGAATGGCGTCCTGCCCTTGACCGAGTAGACGTACCCACGGAAGGCCATAGGCCCCGTCGCGACCCCCTCGTGCGTCATCTCCATGATCTTGATGCCTTCGACGAGCAGCTTCGTGGCATTCGGAATCGGATCCGCCTTGGACGGCGGGTAATAGAAGTTCAGCGACCCGACCTCGGACGCGGGGTAGTGCGCGCCTTGCCCATGGGACAGAAGCAGCAGGCCCAATAGGGGAATGGCGGGCACGCTCGTCACGAACGCATGCGGGTCGAGCGTCATCGCGACGGAAAGTGGCGTCAGGTGCTGTTGACCGAGATTCACCGCGCCGGCTCGACCCAGCAGCACATCGGCCATCAGGACATTCGAGAAGCCGGCGGCATTGGTCGGTTCCTGCTTCGCGAAATGCTGGAACGCCGGGCCGTCGATGTCCTTCTGTGTAAACGTTATCGATTGGAGCTGCAGATGCTGCGCAAAGGCATCAGGCGTCATCTTCGATTCTTGTTGCATCTCGGCAACGCCGCAGCCGGACAGCGACACGCCGAGAAGAATGCAGGCGATCAGGTTCGATTTTTTCATGCTACCTCGGGTCTGGATATCGATTGGGATATTGTCTTCGCGCCGATCTGCCCCGTCCCATCCCGCCGACCTGCGCTGTTTCGTCGGGCCGGCCATCTCCGGAAGCCATTTCCCCCGTTGATCCGCCCGACTTCTCCGGACCGGCGCTGGAGTCCGTCGCGCCCGGTTACCCGCCCCTCGGGCGGGCTTCAGTCCCTGGATCGCCGATATTCAGGATGGTGAATATCATCGACCGCACGGCGAACGCGACTCCGGTTGGCGTTCCGCCTCCATCCCGCGAAAACCGCGTGGATTCAGCCTGCGACGCCAAGCAGTGCACGTCCGGACACTCACCACGCGGCGAGCCGTTTCAGGTCCCCAGCAGGCGTTTGTCGGTCGGCTTTCCCGAATGACGGAAATCGGACCGGGCACCGTGATAATAGGCCCCCAGGTCCACGAACCGTCCGGTGAATACGCTGCAGCACGGCCTTGTCCAGGCCGGGATCCGCGACGAGCCTGCCCCATCGCATGTGCTCGTCCTGCAATGGCCTGCATTCGCGGGCCCGCTCCGACCGCAGGCTCGCGTACGGCTTCTTCCGTCGATCGCGGGTCGATGACCTCACGCAGAGGCCTGGGGATGCCGTTCAGAACTCACGCGGCGCGCGAGTTCTATCCCTAGCTCGGGCAATCTCCATGAATCGGCGGATCGGGGGTCAGAGAGGGGCCGAAGTCCCTCTGCACAACGACCCGCAACCCGGCCGACTCCAGGACCCCTTCGCGCGTGAAGTGAAGGGTCAGGATCCTGAAGGTCACCGGGACGCCGGTCACGCCACCGCGCATGGATCCCCCGTACAGAAAGGCGACGCCTCCTTCCACGGACTTCCGGAAATAGACCAGACAAACGTCGTCCCTGCCCCGATGGTCGGGCTCGCCCAATCGCAACAGGACTTGCGCCCTGGTGGTCCTGCCCGGGATCATGAATTCGGGAACGGAGCCAGGCAGGTTCCGGCGCGATCCCGGCGTGTCCCCCGTCGGCAATACGGGAACCGGAAGGCAACCGCACAGAACCGCCGCCGACAGCAGAGGCAGCGCAGCGCGCATCCACCTTCGCCCGCTCATCCTGGCCCCCTCGCGCGCCCGCTTGCTGCGGGCACGCACCCCCGGCGCGCGCTCACGGCGCGTGCACCTCGACCAGGGAATGCCGCTGCAGCACGCCGTCCGCATCGAACAGCAGCATCAGGTCGTATTGAACCGCCGCCCAGTCGTCGCGTCGACGCAGCAGCACATAGCCGCCCCGGTCCCTCCGCAGTCGGTACGCCAGCACCCGCGAAGACTCGAATTGCGCACTGGGCTCGCCGAGTGCGAGTTCGACCTGCGTGCGCGTCGTCGAGCCGTCGCGCAGGAACTCCAACAGATCGGCGCGCCCTTCCGGCTCGCTGGCGCAGCCGGCAAGCTGCAGCACGCCCAGGCCGAGCGCCAGCAAGGCGCCCGCCAGCGTGGCGCGGCGAGTGCAACGCCCTGCGGTCGCCGCGCAGAACCGGCGGGCGGACACCCGTTCATGACTTGCCGATCGCATAGGCGGCCTCGCTCGACGCTTCGTGACAACCGGGGCCGACGGTAGCACCGTCGGACCTGCGCCCGCAGCTTGCCGGCGAACCGCATCTGCGCTGGGTCAGATACGCCCACAGCCATTCGCGGCACCGCGCCATTCCGACGGCGGGCCGACAGACCGGGTTGCCCGAGGGCTCCATTCACGAGCGGCCGCCCAGCCCGGCCTCGCCGATCTCCGCGACCGCTGGCCGTGCCGATGCAACATGACCCCACACATGAGCACGACGACCATTCGGCTCGAGGAGCGACTCAAGGCCCGACTTGCCTTGGCCGCCGAGCGTGCAGGCGAGCGGCGCAAACCTGCTTGGCAAGCCGGCGCCAAGACAGTACAATACCAAAGTAAATTTACGAGTGATAGCAGAGCAAATTTGTCTGGAATACCATAGCAATTTCATGAACTCCGCATCCGACCGCCCGAAGGGAAATCCCGCACTCGCAGATGCGTTGAAGACGCTCAAGCGGCTCCAGGAAAAGCACCACGGCGTTGTCGAGTCCGCGGACATCCAGAGCGATGAACAACGCACCTTGCTGGTTGACACGGGTTTCTTGAGGCCTGTCATGAAGGGCTGGTACATCTGCGGACGCCCGAGCGACCAACAGGGGGACACCACGGCTTGGTACGCGTCCTTCTGGGCATTCGTGTCTGGCTACCTCAGCAAGCGCTTCGGCAAGCGTTACTGCTTGAACCCTGAGGCCTCGCTGATGCTCCACACCGGCAACACCACCGTACCCAGGCAGGTGACGTGCGTCACGATGGACAGCGGCACCTCAAAGGTTGACCTGCCCTTCGACACCTCGCTGCTTGTGTACCCGGACAAGAAACGAGTTCCCCATGCACGCGTGGAGGTGCGAGGTCTGCAAGTCTGGCCCGTTGCCGAGGCCCTGTGTTTTGTGGGCCCGTCCTTCTTCATCAACCATCCGCGCGAGGCGGAGATCGCACTGGCCACTATTCGCAACGCGTCCGAACTGCTCCCCACGCTGCTTGCTGGCGACAAGCTGGTTACGGCAGCCGGCCGGCTCGTCGCCGCGTTCGAGTTCGTCAAACGTCCCGACGAGGCCGAGCGCATTCAGAAGGCCTTCGCGCAGTTGAAGATCCCCCTCAAGGCGGTGAATCCCTTCAAGCTGGCCGAGCCGACAATTTCGCCCAGCAAGGAGCGTTCGCCCCATGTTTTGCGGCTGCGCTCCATGTGGGCGGGATGGCGCCAAGACATCCTCGATGTCTTTCCGCCTGCGCCAGGCCTCGAGAACCAAACGGGCGACTATCTGGCGCAGGTTGATGAGCGCTACGTCGCTGACGCCTACAACTCGTTGTCGATCGAAGGCTATCGCGTCACGGACGAACTCATTGCACGTGTCGCTCGCGGGGCTTGGAATCCGGACGGCGATCCGGTGCATGACAAGACCAGGGACGCGCTGGCAGCGCGGGGCTACTACCAAGCCTTTCATGCGGTCAAGCAAAGCATCAGCCAGGTGCTGGCGAAGGACAACGCCGGCCTCGTTGTCAAGCGCGACCATCACGACTGGTTTGCCGAGTTGTTCGGCCCATCGGTCACGGCAGGCATCGTCGAAGCCAGTCAGCTTGCTGGGTATCGGCGCGGCCCGATTTTCATCCGCAACTCGATGCACACGCCCCTGCCCAGTGACGGCATTCTCGACGCGCTCGAGGCGCTGTGGGATAGGGTCGAAGAGGAACCCGAGGCTTGCGTCCGCGCGGTTCTCGGGCACCACCTTTTTGTCTTCATCCATCCGTACTGCGACGGCAATGGCCGCATCGGTCGCTTCCTGATGAACACGCTGCTGGCATCTGGCGGCTACCCGTGGACGGTGATTCGGATGAGTCGGCGCAATGCCTACATGGGCGCCTTGGAGGCCGCGAGCGTCAAGGGTCAGATCAAGCCATTGGCCGAATTCATCGCGCAGGAGATGCACGAATGGTCTCCGGATCGCGAGCGACCAGACGGCAAGGCATGACGGCACCACGGGCGCTGACAGAACGCCATCGATCTGTTCCTGGCGGACAAAAAACACTGGAAGTCGTACAAGTCGACCGCGGAGCACCTCGGCGCTATCGCGTGGGCGTATGCGGGCAAGCGCTTTGCGGACCTGCCGGCCATCGCGAAAGAGGTGATCGAAGCATGCCGGGAGGACGGCTTCGCAGACGCGACGATCCGACAGCGCCTGGCGTGGCTCAAGGCCGCGTGTCGCTGGGGTTGGAAAGAGCACGAGATGGGCGAACACAACCCGGCGGAAAAAATGACGCTGCCCGAGGTGCACAACGAGCGGCATGTGTACCTCGCTCGTGGAGAGATGCTGCGCATAGCTCGTGCTTGCAAGCATCACGGAACCCGTGTCGCCATCCGGGGCGGTTTTTACACCGGCTGACGCCTGGGTGAGCTGTACCGGCTGCGCGTCGATCAGCACCGCGACCTGCTCATCTTGCCGGACAGCAAAAACGGCAAACCGCGGGCGATCCCGATTCCAGCCCGGCTCCAGTCGATCGTGCGCCTCGGGCTCCTACCACTCACCATCAACCGCAGCACGCTCCAAGCTGACCGGCGCCAGGCCCGCGCAGTAGCAGGCCTCGAGCACGCGACCTTCCACGACCTACGCCACAGCGCAGCCAGCGAGATGATCAACGCCGGCGTTGGGCTGCATACCGTCGGAAAGGTCCTTGGGCACCAGGATCCCCGTTCGACAGATCGCTACGCACACCTGGAAGTGGACACGATCGGAGTAGCAAGAAAACGCACACGCACACGGCGCACACCCGAAAAAACAAAGGACGCCGAAGCGTCCTAAGTTCTTGAATCTCTGGCGGAAAGGGTGGGATTCGAACCCACGGTACGGTGTAACCGTACACCGGATTTCGAGTCCGGCGCATTCGACCACTCTGCCACCTTTCCGGGGTGTCGCGTCGCCCGCGGCACTGCTGCGAGCGCCCGGGCTTCGGCCCGGGTCTGCCGAGCCGCGGTCAAAGCGTGAAAGTGTAGCATCCGCCCCGCCGCCCCGAAAGGGCGATGCCGCGGGGCGGCATCCAGGCGCGCTCAGGCGGTCGCCGGCAGCAGCGCCTGCTGGCCGCCCAGGTACGGGCGCAGCGCGGCCGGAACGTCGACTCCGCCGTCGGCGCGCTGGTGGTTCTCCAGCACCGCGACCAGCGTGCGCCCCACCGCCAACCCCGATCCGTTCAGGGTGTGCAGCCACTGGGTTCGCCCCTGGGCGTCGCGGGTGCGCGCCTGCATGCGCCGCGCCTGGAAGGCGTCCATGTTCGAGCAGCTGGAGATCTCGCGGTACGCGTTCTGGCCGGGCAGCCAGACCTCCAGGTCGTAGGTCTTGGCCGAGCCGAAGCCCATGTCGCCGGTGCACAGCAGCATCGTGCGGTACGGCAGTTCCAGGCGCTGCAGCACCGTTTCGGCGTGGGCCGTCAGGCTCTCCAGCGCCTGTGCCGACTCGTCGGCAGCGCAGATCCACACCAGCTCGACCTTGTCGAACTGATGCTGGCGGATCATTCCCCGCACGTCGCGGCCGTAGGACCCGGCCTCCGAGCGGAAGCACGGGGTATGGGCGCACAACCGCAGCGGCAGTTGCTCGGGCGGCACGATGCTGTCGCGCACCAGGCTGGTCAGCGGCACCTCGGCGGTGGGGATCAGGTAGAAATTGCCCAGCTCGCCGCGCGGAACCGCGAACAGGTCGGCCTCGAACTTGGGCAGCTGGCCGGTGCCCTGCAGCGTCTGCGCGCTCACCAGGTAGGGCACGTAGGCCTCGGTGTAGCCGTGTTCGGTGGTGTGCAGGTCCAGCATGAACTGCGCCAGCGCCCGGTGCAGCCGTGCCAGCTGGCCCCGCAGCACCGCGAAGCGCGCGCCGGACAGCCGGGCCGCGGCCTCGAAGTCCAGCCCCAGCGCGCTGCCGATGTCCACGTGGTCGCGCGGGGTGAAATCGAAACGCCTGGGCTCGCCCCAGCGCCTGAGTTCGAGGTTGGCCTTCTCGTCGGAGCCGACCGGCACCTCGGGGTACGGCAGGTTGGGAACGCCCAGCAGCAGTTCGCCGAGTTCCTGCTGGATCTGCTCCAGCCGGCCCGCGGAGGCTTCGAGCTCGTCCTTGATCGCGGCCACCTGCTGCATTTCGGCGCTGGCGTCCTCGCCGGCGGACTTGCGCTGGCCGATGCGCCTGGAGACCTGGTTGCGCTGGGCCTGCAGCTCCTCGGTGCGGGTCTGCAGCTGCTTGCGCTCGGACTCCAGCGAGCGAAAGCGCGCGACGTCGAGGAAGTCCTGCGGCTGCTTGCGGGTGTTCAGGCGGGCAACGACCTGATCGAGGTCCTTGCGCAACAGGTTGATGTCCAGCATGGAAGAGTTCGGTGGATCGTTGGATGCGCGGCCTCAGGCGCGCGACGCCTTCGGGCCCAGCCCCTTGGGCAGCGGAAAGCGCAGCGTCTCGTCGACGCCCTGCAGGTTGCGCACCTGCGTGGCGCCGAGTTCGCGCAGGCGGTCGATGACCTGCTGCACCAGCCGCTCGGGAGCCGAGGCGCCGGCGGTGACGCCGACCCTGTGCGCGCCGGCCAGCCAGTCGGCGCGCAGGTCGGCGGCGGTGTCGACCATGTAGGCCGGGCGCCCGAGGCGCGCAGCGACTTCGCGCAGGCGGTTGGAATTGGAACTGCTCGGGCTGCCGACCACGATCACCACGTCGACCTGCGGGGCCATGAACTTGACCGCGTCCTGCCGGTTCTGGGTGGCGTAGCAGATGTCCTGGCGCTTGGGGTCGCGCAGCCTGGGGTAGCGCGCGCGCAGCGCGGCCACCACCGCCGCGGCGTCGTCGACCGACAGCGTGGTCTGGGTCACATAGGCGACTTCGTCGCCCTGGGGGAACGGCAGGCGCGCGACGTCGGCCTCGCTTTGCACCAGGTGCACGCCCTCGGCCTGGCCCATCGTGCCCTCGACCTCGGGGTGGCCGGCGTGGCCGATCATCACCAGGTGCAGCCCCTGGCTGCGCATGCGCGAGACCTCGACGTGCACCTTGGTCACCAGCGGGCAGGTGGCGTCGAACACCTTCAGGCCGCGCGCCTGCGCCTGCTCGCGCACCGCGCGCGATACCCCGTGCGCCGAGAACACCAGCGTCGCGCCGGCCGGAACGTCTTCGAGTTCGTCGACGAACACCGCGCCCTTGGCGCGCAGGCTCTGCACCACGGTCGTGTTGTGGACGATTTCGTGGCGCACGTAGATCGGCGCGCCGAACAGTTGCAGCGCGCGCTCGACGATGTCGATCGCCCGGTCGACCCCGGCGCAAAAGCCCCGCGGGCTGGCCAGCAGCACGTCGAGCTCGGGAGGCGGCGAGCCCGCCTGCGGCGCCCGGGGATTCACAGCACCCCCAGGATGTGCACGTCGAACACCACCGCCTTGCCCGCCAGCGGGTGGTTGAAGTCGAGTTCGACCAGCCGTTCGTCGAGCGCGGTGACGGTCGCCGCCGCGCTGGCCCCGCTGGCCGAGCTCAGCCCGGCCAGCTGCACCGCGTCCCCCACCTTCAGGTGCACGTCGTCGGGCATGTGCTGCAGCAGCAGCTCGCGGGGCACGCGTTGCACCCGCTGCGGGTCGTGCGGGCCGAAGGCCGCCCCGGCCTCGAGCTCGAAGCTCGCGCGGGCGCCCTCCTCCAGCCCGAGCAGGCAGGCCTCCAGAGCGGGCGCCAGTTGCTGCACTCCCAGCGTGAGGGTGGCCGGATTGTGGCCGAACGTGTCGATCCACGCCGGCCCGCCGGGCGACGCCAATCGGTAGTGCAGGGTCAGCAGGGAATCGGGTCGAACGTGGTCCACGGGGTCGATACACTGTGTCGAGGCGACGATTGCCGCAAGCCGCCATTGTAGGGACGACACCGCATGTCCACCCGCATCGCCGACCTTCCCCCTGCCGCGCGCCCGAGGGAAAAGCTGCTGCAGCGCGGCCCGCAGGCGCTGGCCGACGCCGAGCTGGTGGCGCTGCTGCTGCGCAGCGGGGTGCGCGGCTGCAACGCGCTGCAACTCGGCCAGAAGCTGCTCGACCTGTTCGGCGGGCTGCACGGCCTGCTGCACGCGCCGGCCGCGCGGCTGCGCGCGGTGCGCGGCCTGGGGCTGGCCAAGTACGCCGAGCTGGCCGCGGTGCTGGAACTGGCGCGGCGCGCGCTGGCCGAGCCGATGCGCGAGCGCCGCCTGTTCGACCGCCCCGAGGTCGTCGCCGACTACCTGCGGCTGTGGCTGGGCGGCAGCGAGGTCGAGGTGTTCGCCGCGCTGCTGCTGGACCATCGCCATCGCCTGCTGCACTGCCAGCAGCTGTGGCGCGGCACGCTGGCGCACACCGCGGTGTATCCGCGCGAACTGGTCAAGCTGGCGCTGGAACACCAGGCGGCCGCGGTGATCGTCGCCCACAACCACCCGTCGGGGCTGGCCGAGCCCTCGGCCAGCGACCAGCAGGTCACCCAGCGCCTCAAGGCGGCGCTCGGCCTGCTGGACATCGCGCTGCTCGACCACCTGGTGGTCGCGCGCACGGAAGTCTGCTCCTTCGCCGCGAGGGGATGGCTGTGAGCGCGCCGGGTGCGTGCGCGCGGCCTGCAGGCGGCGGATTGCGCGGCGGGGTGCGCGGCGGGTTGCGCGGCGGGTTGCGCGGCGGGTTGCGCGGCGGGTTGCGCGGCGGATTGCGCGGCGGATTGCGCGGCGGGGTGCGCGGCGGGGTGCGCGGCGGGGTGCGCGGCGGGGTGCGCG
>JAJZVU010000075.1 GCA_021845505.1 Pseudomonadota bacterium
GACGCGCTGCGTGCGACCGCTGCGACGCAGGCCCGCATCGCCAGCCCGGCGGCCGGGCGGCTCGCATCGCTCGTGCGGCTGGCGGACACCGTGTGGCGAAGTTGCCACTGCCCGGGGCGCAGCTTAGACTGCGCCACGGGCAGTCTGCCGGCGCGCCCGATGCTTCATCCCGCAAGGGGGTTTGTGCAACAGGACACTTGTCGATGTCGGTATCGGGCACGGGGATGGACGGAACGGCGGGGGGTGCGGCGCGCAGCGAGGCGGAGCAGGACCCGTCGGGGCACAGGCTGTTGCGGGGGTTGTGGGTGGTGCTGGCGGTGCTTGCCGTCTACGCGCTGTACCGCCTGCTGCGCATGCACGACACGGTCCCCCACTACCGCTGGCACTTCGAGGTGATCTGGCAGTACCGCAGCCAGTTGTACGCGGGGCTGCTGTACACCCTGGTGTTCACCGTCATCTGCATGGTGTGCGGCTTCCTGTTCGGGCTGCTGACGGCCATCGCACGGCTGTCGGGAATCCGCTTGCTGGCGATCCCGGTGCGCGCGGTGATCGAACTCTTCCGCTGCACCCCGGTGCTGGTGCAACTGGTGTGGATCTACTACGCGCTGCCGGTGCTCACCGGGCTGCAGCTGTCGGCGCCGGCGGCGGCCGCGATCGGGCTCTCGCTGTACGGCGGAGCCTTCTACTCGGAGATCATCCGCGGGGGCATCCTCGCCATCGACGTCGGGCAGACCGAGGCCGGGCAGGCGCTGGGCATGTCGCCGGCCCAGGTGATGCGCCGGGTGGTGCTGCCGCAGGCCTTCCGCAACATGGTGCCGCCGCTGGTCAGCCAGTCGATCATGCAGTTGAAGAACACCTCGCTGCTGTCGGTGATCGCGGTGCCCGACCTGCTCTACCAGGCGCAGAGCGCGTCGCAGGCGACCTACCGTCCGCTGGAGTTCTACACCGTGGCGGCGGTGCTGTATTTCATCGTGCTGTTCCCGGCGACCCTGCTGGCGCAGAGACTCGAAGTGCGCCGGGACAAGGGTCATTGACATGGTCGACGACGCGGCGCTGATCGAAATCGCCAATCTGCGCAAGTCCTTCGGCAGGCACGAGGTGCTGCGCGACGTCAACCTGCAGGTCGCGCGAGCCGAGGTGGTGGCCATCATCGGGCCGTCGGGCTCGGGCAAGTCCACGCTGATGCGCTGTATCAACCTGCTGACCATCCCCGACGGAGGCTTCCTGCGCGTCGGCGAGCAGGGCATCACCTTCCAGGGCGCGGCCACGCGGCTGCCCAACGCGCGCGGGCTGTCGCGCTTTCGCGCGGCCACCGGAATGGTGTTCCAGCAGTTCAACCTGTTTCCCCACATGACGGCGCTGGGCAACGTGATGGAAGGCCCGGTGACGGTGCTGCGCATGCCCAGGGAGCAGGCGCGCGAGCGGGCGCGCGCGCTGCTCGAGCGGGTCGGGCTGGCCGACCGCGCCGACTTCCTTCCCGACAAGCTTTCCGGGGGGCAGAAGCAACGCGTGGCCATCGCCCGCGCGCTGGCGATGAAGCCCCAGGTGATGCTGTTCGACGAGGCCACCGCGGCCCTCGATCCGGAGCTGGTCGGCGAGGTGCTGGCGGTGGTCAAGGAACTCGCCGCCGAAGGCATGACCATGGTGCTGGTGACCCACGAGATCGCCTTCGCGCGCGAGGTCGCCGACCGGGTGATCTTCATGCGCGACGGCGTGGTGGTCGAGGCCGGGCCGCCGGCGCAGGTGATCGACGACCCGCAGCAGGAAGCCACGCGCAGCTTCCTGGCGCGCTTTCGCGCCGCCTGAGCGGCGCCGCTCCCGCCGCTCGCCCCCGCCGATGCCCGCCGGCTTCCTCGGCATCCTGATCCTGGACACCCGCTTTCCGCGGCCGCCGGGGGACATCGGATGCGGCCGCACCTTCGAGCGCGCGGGAATCCCGGTGCGCTACCTGCGCATGCAGGGGGTCGATCCGCAACGCGCGGTGGTGGAGGGCGACGACGCGCTGCTCGAGCCGATCGTGCGGGGCGCGCGCCAGCTCGAGCGCGAAGGCGCTGCGCTGATCGCCACCACCTGCGGCTTCCTGTGCCGCTACCAGCCAGCGCTGGCGGGTTCGCTGGGCGTGCCGGTGATCACGTCCAGCCTGCTGCAGGTGTGCGAACTGCAGGCGCCGGGAATTGTCACCATCGACCGCGACAGCCTGGGCCCGCGGGAGTTGCGGGCCGCCGGGGTCGGGGCCGAGGTGCCGGTGCAGGGCGTGCGGCACGATGCGCAGTTTCGCCTGCGCATCCTCGGCAACCAGCCGACCCTGGACCTGCGTCAGGCCAGCGAGGACGTGGTCGAGGCGGCGTGCCTGCTGGTCGAGCGCAACCCCGGGGTGCGCAACGTGGTGCTCGAATGCACCAACATGCCTCCCTACCGGGCCGCGGTCGAGCGCGCCACCGCGCGGCCGGTGCACGACATGGAGACCCTGCTGCTGCGCAGCTGGCGCGCGCTGCGGCAGGGCGCCCGAAGGCCCGCCGATTGACACGGGCGACGGGCGCGGGGTAGCTTGCGCGGCAGCGGCCGCTGCGGCCGCAGGCCTGCGCGGGCGGACGCGATCGGCAACGATCGGGAACGACCGGGCACGATCGGGTACGACCGGGCACGACTGGGCACGACTGGGCACGCATGGACCGCAAACTCGACTCGATGGATCGCCATCTGCTGAGCCTGCTGCAGGCCAACGCCCGCGAGCCGGCGGCCACGCTGGCGCGCAAGCTCAAGGTGGCGCGCACGACCGTCGTGGCGCGCATCGCCCGCCTGGAACGCGAAGGAATCATCGCCGGCTACGGCGTGCGGTTGGGGCGCAGGCCGGAGCATCCCGCGGTGTGTGCCTATTGCGGCCTGAGCGTGCGTGCCGCGAACGCCGGCGCGGTGATCGCGGCGCTCGAGCGCATGCCCGAGGTGCTCGAGGTCGCGGCGCTCAGCGGCCAGTACGACTACATGGTGTTCCTGTGCTGCGACAGCCACGAGCAGCTCGACCAGCTGCTCGACCAGCTGGGCGGCATGGCGGGCATCAAGCAGACCACCACCTCGGTGGTGCTGAGCCTGAAGCTCGACCGACGCGCGACGGTGGGCTGAGCGCCGCGTCAGCGACCCAGGAAGCGCGCGGGCGCGAAAGCCGCGGCGTCGATCGCGGGAGCCTGCTCGCACACCAGCGTGGCCAGCAGACGTGCCGTTCCCGGCCCGGTGGAAAAACCGATGTGCTGGTGCCCGAAGGCCGCCCACAGGCCGCGGCGCGGCGCCGGCAGCTCGCCGATCATCGGCCGGCTGTCGGGCAGGGTCGGACGCGCGCCCAGCCAGGGCTGGGGGTCGAGCCTGGGCCCGAGCGCGATGGCCTGCCGCGCCGCCTGTTCGGCCAGGTCGAGCTGGGCGTGGTTCGGCGGCGCGTCCAGCGCGGCCAGTTCGACTCCGGTGCTCAGCCGCAGCCCCTGCTGCATCGGCGACAACACGTAGCCGCCCTGGGCGTCGTACAGCGGGCGCGTCAGCGCCGCGCCGGCGTCGGCGGCGTAGTGCATGTGGTAGCCGCGCTCGAAGGCCAGCGGAACCGCGAGTCCGATGCCCCGCAGGAAATCCTTCGACCAGGGTCCGAGCGCGACCACGACCTGGCTTGCCTGCAGCGCCGAGCCGTCGTCCAGGCGCACCGTCCAGCCATCGGCGCCGGGCTGCAGACCGCGCGCGCCGCACTGCAGCAGTCGGCCGCCGCGCTGGCCGAACAGCGCCGCGTAGCCCCGTACCACCTCCGCCGGGTTGTCGACCGACAGCGCGTCGAGCACATGCAGGCCGCGGGCGAACACCGGGCGCAGCGCCGGCTCGAGCTGCGAGATCGCCACGCGGTCCAGCTCGGCCACGCGCACCCCGCAGGCTGCGAAAGCGGCGAGCTGCAAGCGCATGGCCTCGGTCTGCGCGTTCTGGCGGTAGAGGAAGATCCAGCCGTCGCTCCGCAGCCGGTGCAGCTGCCCCGACTCCTGCAGCAATCGCCGGTGCTCGGGCAGCGAAAGCCCGATCAACTGGTCGAGCGCGCGCACCGTCAGCCGGAAGCGGCGCTCGCTGGTCGAGCGCGCGAAGCCGACGGCCCAGCCGAGGTTGCGCGCCAGGTAGCCCGGGCGGTAGCGCAGCCCGACCGAGCGGTTCGACAGCAGCGCCGGCAGCGCCCGCCACAACCCCGGGTTGTTGAGCGGGACGATGGAACTGCGGGTCATCACCCCGGCGTTGCCGTGCGAGGTCGCGCTGCCGGGCTGCCGCGGGTCGACCAGCGTGACCGCGAAGCCGCAGCGCTGCAGCTCCAGCGCGCAAGCGGTGCCGACCATTCCGGCTCCGAGGACAGCGACCGATCGTTGCATGGAATCGTTGGGATGCAGGCAGGCGGCGGCCCGGCGCGGTGCGCACCGGCGGCGCCCGGGGCAAGCGCAAGATACACCAGGCGGCGCGTTCGCCGCTGCGTGCCGGCGTTGCGCAGGCAGCGGCGAGCGCGCGCGGGCAGCCTCAGGCCGCCAGCGGCGCGGGCGCCTGCGCCGGCGCCTGCCCCGGTGCCTGCAGCGGCTGGTAGTAGCGCCCGGCGCGGGTGCGCAGGAAGTCGCCGAAGGCCACGCTGTCCTGGCCGATGAAGCCCCGGTCGGCCAGCTTGCCGGCCAGCGCCA
>JAJZVU010000011.1 GCA_021845505.1 Pseudomonadota bacterium
CCAAGGGGGGCGCAAGCAAGCTTGGGGCGGCCCGGCGCTTGCTTGCCGATGGGCCCCCTCGCCGGGCGTTGCCCGGCCCCCCCAAGGGGGGCGCAAGCAAGCTTGGGGCGGCCCGGCGCTTGCTTGACGATGGGCCCCCTGCGCCGGGCGTTGCCCGGCCCCCCCCAAGGGGGGCGCAAGCAAGCTTGGGGCGGCCCGGCGCTTGCTTGCCGATGGGCCCCCTCGCCGGGCGTTGCCCGGCCCCCCCAAGGGGGGCGCAAGCAAGCTTGGGGCGGCCCGGCGCTTGCTTGCCGATGGGCCCCCTGCGATGCGCCCCCTCGCCGGGCGTTGCCCGGCCCCCCCGAGGGGGGCGCAGGCAAGCTTGGGGCGGCCCGGCGCTTGCTTGCCGATGGGCCCCCTGCGATGCGCCCCCTGCGCCGGGCGTGGCCCGGCTTGCGGTGTCTGACTCTGCACCATCCCTGAAATGCCCCGCATCGCTCTGAAGGTGGATGTGGACACGCTGCGCGGCACCCTCGAGGGGGTGCCCGCGCTGCTGCGCCAGCTGGCGCGCCACCGGGTGCGCGCCAGCTTCCTGTTCAGCCTCGGTCCCGACCACACCGGGCGCGCGCTCAAGCGCATCTTCCGCCCGGGCTTCCTGGCCAAGGTGCGGCGCACCTCGGTGGGCAGCAACTACGGACTGAAGACCCTGCTGTACGGCACCCTGCTGCCCGGGCCGGACATCGGACGGCGCGCCGCCGAGCCGATGCGCGCCGCCTGGCGCGCCGGCCACGAGGTCGGCGTGCATACCTGGGACCATGTGCTGTGGCAGGACCATGTGGCGCGACGCGACCGCGAGTGGACCAGGCGCCAGCTGCTGCTGGCGGTCGAGCGCTTCGGCGAAGTGTTCGGCCGCGCGCCCGAGGTGCACGGCGCGGCCGGCTGGCAGATGAACGACCATGCCTACGAACTCGAGCAGGAGCTGGGGTTCCGGCTGGCTTCCGACGGCCGCGGCGATGCGCCCTTCCTGCCCCGCGTCGGCGATCGGGTGCTGCAGGTGCCGCAGTTGCCGACCACCCTGCCGACCCTGGACGAGCTGATCGGCCTGGACGGCCTGCATGCCGGCAATGTCGCCGAACGACTGCTGCGGCTGTCGCTGGACGGCCGCGACCATGTCTACACCCTGCACGCCGAACTCGAGGGCGGACAGCTGGCCGGTGTGTTCGAGGCCTTGTTGCAGGGCTGGGCCGACGCCGGCGTGCGGCTGGGCACGCTGGCCGACCACGCCGCGGCGCTCGACCCGAGCGCGCTGCCGGTGCGCCGGGTCGGCCTGGGCAGCGTGGCCGGACGCAGCGGCCAGCTCGCGGTGGCGCTGCCCGCCGACTGAGCGGTCGCTGCGGCGGCGAGCGAAAAAAAGCCGGCACGCGGGTGCCGGCGGCTGGCCTGCGATCACCACGCCCGCTGCGCGGGCGGGCGTCGCGGCGGATCAGTGGTTGCGCGCCAGTTGCTCGAGGATCGCCGGGTTCTCCAGCGTCGAGGTGTCCTGGGTGATCTGCTCGCCCTTGGCCAGCGTGCGCAGCAGCCGGCGCATGATCTTGCCCGAACGGGTCTTCGGCAGGTTGTCGCCGAAGCGGATGTCCCTGGGCTTGGCGATCGGGCCGATTTCGCGTCCGACGTGGTTGCGCAGTTCGTTGGCGATCGCCACCCCTTCCTCGCCGGTGGGCACCGGGCGCTTGAGCACCACGAAGGCGCAGATGGCCTCGCCGGTCAGCTCGTCCGGGCGCCCGACCACCGCGGCCTCGGCGACCAGCGGATGCGACACCAGCGCCGACTCGATTTCCATCGTCCCCATGCGGTGCCCGGAGACGTTGAGCACGTCGTCGATGCGTCCGGTGATCGTGAAGTAGCCGGTGTTGGCATCGCGGATCGAGCCGTCGCCCGCCAGGTAGTAGCCCTTGAGCTCGTCGGGGTAGTAGCTCTTCTTGAAGCGCTCGGGGTCGCCCCAGATGGTGCGGATCATCGAAGGCCAGGGCTTCTTGATCACCAGGATGCCGCCGGTGCCCCACGGCAGGTCATGCCCCGTCTCGTCGACGACTTCGGCGAAGATCCCCGGCAGCGGCAGCGTGCACGAACCCGGAACCATCGGCGTCGCGCCGGGCAGCGGGGTCATCATGTGGCCGCCGGTCTCGGTCTGCCACCAGGTGTCGACCACCGGGCAGCGGCCGCCGCCGATGTTCTCGTAGTACCACTCCCACGCGGCGGGGTTGATCGGCTCGCCCACCGTGCCCAGGATGCGCAGCGAGTCGAGCTTGTAGTTGCGCGGATGCGCCGCCGGGTTGGCCTCGGCGGCCTTGATCAGCGAGCGGATCGCGGTCGGCGCGGTGTAGAACACCGTGACCTTGTGATCCTGGATCATCTTCCAGAAACGTCCGGCATCGGGGTAGGTCGGCACGCCCTCGAACACGATTTCCGTGGCCCCGCAGGCCAGCGGGCCGTAGGTGATGTAGGTGTGGCCGGTGACCCAGCCGATGTCGGCGGTGCACCAGAACAGGTCGTCGGGCTTGATGTCAAAGGTCCACAGCATGGTCAGCTGGGCCCACAGCAGGTAGCCGGCGGTCGAATGCTGCACCCCCTTGGGCTTGCCGGTGGAGCCCGAGGTGTACAGCAGGAACAGCGGATGCTCGGCCTCGACCCATTCCGGCGGGCAGTGGGCGCTCTGGCCGGCCAGCAGTTCGTGCAGCCACAGATCGCCCTTGGGGTTGAAGGCCACGTTCCCGCCGGTGCGCTGGTAGACGATCACGTTGCGCACGCTGTCGCAGCCGCCCAGGCTCAGCGCCTCGTCGACGATGGCCTTCAGCGGCAGCGACTTGCCGCCGCGGCGCTGCTCGTCGGCGGTGATCACCAGCACCGCCCCGGCGTCCTCGATGCGGTCGCGCAGCGACTGCGCGGAAAAACCGCCGAACACCACCGAGTGGGTCGCGCCGATGCGCGCGCAGGCCTGCATCGCGACGACACCTTCGACCGACATGGGCATGTAGATCACCACCCGGTCGCCCTTGCGCACCCCCAGGCTCTTGAGGGCGTTGGCCATCCTGCAGGTGCGCTCGAGGAGTTCGCGGTAGCTGACCCGGGTGGACTTGCCGTCGTCGGCCTCGAACACGATGGCCGTGCGTTCGCCCTTGCCGGCCTCGACATGGCGGTCCAGGCAGTTGTAGGACACGTTGATCAGGCCGTCGGTGAACCACTTGTAGAACGGCGCGCCGCTGGCATCGAGCGTGTGGGTGAACGGCTTGTGCCAGCTCAGGTGCTCGCGCGCCAACCGCGCCCAGAAGCCCTCGAAATCACGCTCGGCCTCGTCGACCAGCGCGCGGTACGCGTCCATGCCGGAGATCCGCGCGCCCTGCACGGCCTGCACCGAGGGGTAGTAGGTCTTCAGGGGATGATGTTCGGGGGCTTGTTGTTCGCTCATCGCTGTCTCCAGGAATGTTGGCCGCGGTTGCGCCATGTCGGACATTCGGCGGGTGGTGGCGGGTGGTGCGCCCGCTCTCTGCCACACTGTAGGGTGGCGAGTCCCGATTGTGTAGCGCAGGCTCTTACAGAGCCCTGACAGAGCCCTGACGCCATGACACTCTGATAAATAAGTTTATTTTTTGTTACTATTTTCAGGGTATATGCTTGGTGATTGTCGCCGATCCCCGAACTTGTGCCGCATCGCATCATGTCCCAAGCCGCCCCCGAGAACGGCCCCGAGCGGCCGATCCCCACCGTCGCCCGACTGCTGTTCCTCAGCCGCTGGCTGCAACTGCCGCTGTACGTCGGGCTGATCGTCGCCCTCGGCGTCTACGTGGTGCATTTCTGGAGCGAACTGCTCAACCTGGTCGGCGCCGCGATGGGCAACCCGGCGGCGCTGCAGCACCTGCTGCAGGCCGTCACGGTGCACGGCATCGGCCCGGGCGGCGCCGCGCAGCCGCGGCTGGACGAGACCACCATCATGCTGGTGGCGCTGAGCCTGATCGACGTGGTGATGATCGCCAACCTGCTGATCATGGTCATCGTCGGCGGCTACGAGACCTTCGTCTCCCGCACGTACCTGGAGGAGCACCCCGACCACCCGGAGTGGCTGTCGCATGTCAACGCGTCGGTGCTGAAGGTCAAGCTGGCGATGGCCATCATCGGCATTTCGTCGATCCACCTGCTGCGCACCTTCATCAACGCCGACGCCTACAGCATCAAGGCGCTGGTCGCGCAGACCGCGATCCACCTCACCTTCCTGGTCTCGGCGCTGGCGATCGCCTGGACCGACCGGGTGATGACCGGCACCATCCGCCTGGCGCAGGACGGCCACTCGCAGCAGGCTCCCTGAACTCGCGCTGCGGCGTACCGCGGCCTTAACATGGGGGGATACCCTGACAACCCTCGCACAGGAGAGCGCCGCCATGGCCAGCACCGTGATCCGCCAGGACGACCTGGTCGAATCCATCGCCGCCGCACTGCAGTTCATCAGCTACTACCACCCGGCCGACTACATCCGCCACCTCGCGCTGGCCTACGAACGCGAGCAGAGCCCGGCCGCCAGGGACGCGATCGCGCAGATCCTCACCAACAGCCGCATGTGCGCGCAGGGCCACCGCCCGATCTGCCAGGACACAGGGATTGTCAATGTGTTCCTGCGCATCGGCATGGACGTGCGCTTCGAGGGGCTGAGCGGCTCGCTGCAGGACGCCGTCGACGAAGGGGTGCGCCGCGGCTACCTGAACCCCGACAACAAGCTGCGCGCCTCGGTGCTGGCCGACCCGCTGTTCGAACGCAAGAACACCCGCGACAACACCCCGGCGGTGCTGCATGTGGAACTCGTGCCCGGCCACACCGTCGACGTGCAGGTGGCCGCCAAGGGCGGCGGCTCGGAGGCCAAGTCCAAGTTCGCGATGCTGAACCCGTCGGACAGCGTGGTCGACTGGGTGCTCAACACCGTGCCGACCATGGGCGCCGGCTGGTGCCCGCCCGGCATGCTGGGAATCGGCATCGGCGGCACCGCGGAAAGAGCCATGCTGATGGCCAAGCAGGCGCTGATGGACGACATCGACATGAGCGAGCTGCTGGCCCGCGGCCCGCGCGACCGCTTCGAGGAACTGCGCGTCGAGCTGTACGAAAAGGTCAACGCGCTCGGCATCGGCGCGCAGGGCCTGGGCGGGCTGACCACCGTGCTCGACGTCAAGATCCGGCATTTCCCGTGTCACGCGGCGAACCTGCCGGTGGCGATGATCCCGAACTGCGCCGCCACCCGCCACGCGCATTTCGAGCTCGACGGTTCCGGACCGGCCTACCTGGAGCCGCCGAGCCTGGACCTGTGGCCCAAGGTGCAGTGGACCGCCGACACCGAAAGGAGCCGCCGCGTCGACCTCGACGCCCTGACTCCCGAGCAGGTCGCCGGCTTCAAGCCGGGCGAGACGCTGCTGCTGTCGGGCAAGCTGCTGACCGGGCGCGACGCCGCGCACAAGCGCATCGTCGACATGCTGGCGCGCGGCGAGCGGCTGCCGGTGGACTTCACCAACCGAGTGATCTACTACGTCGGCCCGGTCGACCCGGTGCGCGACGAAGTGGTCGGCCCGGCCGGCCCGACCACCTCGACGCGGATGGACAAGTTCACCGAGACCATGCTGGCCCGCACCGGGCTGGTCGCGATGGTCGGCAAGGCCGAGCGCGGCCCGCTGGCCATCGAGGCCATCCGCAAGCACCGCAGCGCCTACCTGATGGCCGTGGGCGGCGCAGCCTACCTGGTATCGAAGGCGATCAAGTCGGCGCGGCTGCTGGCGTTCGAGGACCTGGGCATGGAGGCGATCTACGAATTCGAGGTCAAGGACATGCCGGTCACCGTGGCCGTGGACGCCGAAGGCACCTCGGTGCACAAGACCGGTCCGGCCGAATGGCGCGCGCGCATCGGCAAGATCCCGGTGACCACCGCCTGAGCGCGCCGCCAGTGAGCCAGTCCGCGCCGATGCCCGCGGGCGCGCCGGTGATCGGGGTGTTCGACTCCGGCGTCGGCGGGCTGACCGTGCTGGCCGCGCTGCGCCGGCGACTGCCTGCGGCGCGACTGCTGTACGCCGCCGATTCGGCCTACGCGCCCTACGGCGAACGCGACCGCGACTATGTGCTGGAGCGCTCGCGGCGCCTGGCGTCGTTCCTGCTCGGGCAGGGTGCGCAGATGCTGGTCGTCGCCTGCAACACCGCGACCGCGCTGGCCATCGCCGAGTTGCGCGGCGGCTGGCCCGACGTGCCCTTCGTCGGCATCGAGCCGGCGATCAAGCCTGCGCTGGCCGCGCGCCGCGCAGGCGACGGCCCGGTGGGGGTGCTGGCCACCCCCGGGACGCTGGCCAGCGACAAGTTCCGCTCGCTGCTGGCGCGCCAGCGCGGCGGCGACGAGGTGCTGCTGCAACCCTGTCCCGGGCTGGCCGAGGCCATCGAAACCCACGGCCCTCAGGGCGCCGAGCCATTGGCGCTGCTGCGGCGCTTCTGCGTTGCGCTGCAACGCGCCGGCTGCACCCGGGTGGTGCTGGGCTGCACCCATTACCCGCTGCTGGCGGGCGCGATCCGCGAAGCCCTGGCGCCGCGCGAGGTGGAACTGCTCGACCCGGCCGACGCGGTGGCCGCGCAGGCGCTGCGCCTGGCGCAGGACCTGCCGGCGCGCGGCGATGCCGGCCTGCAGGCCTGGAGCAACGGCGATCCGCGGCTGCTGCAGCGCGTGGCGCAGGCCTGCGGCCTGGCACTGCACGAGGTGCTGCCGCTGCCCGAACCCGCCGCCCAGTCGCCTTCACGCACCCGCGCCGTCGCCGCGCAACCCGGACTTCGATGAAAATCGCCACCTGGAATGTCAACTCGCTGAACGTGCGGTTGCCGCAGTTGCTCGACTGGCTGCAAGCCGAGCAGCCCGACATCGTCGCGCTGCAGGAGACCAAGCTGGTCGACGCCCGGTTTCCGCACCAGGCGCTGGGCGAGGCCGGCTGGCGGTCGGTGTGCTTCGGCCAGCCGACCTACAACGGCGTGGCGCTGCTGAGCCGCCGCGAGGCGACCGCGGTCGTGCGCAACGTGCCGGGCTTCGACGATCCGTCGGCCCGCGTCATCGCGGCGACCATCGACGGGCTGCGCGTGGTCGGCGCCTACTTCCCGAACGGCCAGGCTCCGGACAGCGACAAGTTCGTCTACAAGATGCGCTGGCTCGATGCCTTGGCGGCGTGGTTGCGCAGCGAACTGGCGCAGCACCCCGAGCTGGTGCTGCTCGGCGACTTCAACATCGCTCCCGAGGACCGCGACGTGTTCGACCCCGAGGGTCTGCGCGGAACCATCCATTGCACCGACGCCGAGCGAGCGCATTTCCGCGCGCTGCTCGACCTCGGCCTGGTCGATGCGTTCCGCCAGTTCGAGCAGCCGCCGAAGACCTGGAGCTGGTGGGACTACCGCAACCTGGCGTTCCGCCGCAACCAGGGGCTGCGCATCGACCACGTGCTGGTCGGCCGCGCGCTGCTGCCGGCGCTGCGCGGCTGCCGCGTCGACAAGACGCCGCGGCGCAACGAACGCCCCAGCGACCACGCTCCGGTGCTGGTCGAGCTCGACCGGGCGGCGCGCTGAGGCCGCGTCAACGGGTCATTTGACCTTCGCGTACGCGCTTTCCACCTCCTTGGCGATCAGCTTCAGGGTATCCCGGAGGTGCTCCCCGTCCCTTTCGTTGAGCTCGCCGTGGTCGACGCCGTGCTTGAGGCCCGCCATGTACGCGGTCAGGATGCGCAGGCAGACTTCGTGGCTCTTGGTCAGCTTGTCGCTCTTGCCCTTGGCCAGCAGGTCGCTGAATTCATCGAGATTGGGCCCCAGGTCGAACTTGCCGAAAGTCGTGGACATGAACTTCTTTTCCTTGGCCGTCAGCTGCGTATTCTTCTTGAGCACCGAGTCCTTCGCGCCCGACCACAACTTGCGCAACGCGCCTTTGTTCAGCAGTCCCATTTCGATGTCCTTTCCCGAGTGAATGACGATCCGCACACCAGGCCGAAACCGGGCCCGGCAGCGAGCAACGTTAGTGCGGCCGGCATGCCCGGTCCATCGGGGCAGTTGCCGATGGACCGGGCATGCCTTCGATGGCTGACGGCGGCGCGCCGCCGATTCAGTCGTCGAGCCCGAGGTCCTGGATCTTGCGCGTGATGGTGTTGCGCCCGATGCCCAGCTTGACCGCGGCCTCGATGCGCCGGCCGTGGGTGTGCTCGAGCGCGGCCTGGATCACCGCGCGTTCGAAGCGCCGGGCCAGCTGCTCCATCACGTCGGGCTGACCGGCCCGCAGCATCTCGCGTGCGGCGCGCGCGACCTGCTGCTCCCAGCCGTCGGCGACGGCTGTCGCGGCCGCCTCCGGCACCGGCACGACGGGCACCGGCGCCGCGTCGGCCTGCGTCGGCACCGCGGCCTGAGCACGATGCGGCGCCTCGCGCTGCCGCAGCTCGGGCGGCAGGTCCTTGATGTCGATCGCCTGCCCGGGAGCCATCACCGTCAGCCAGTGGCACAGGTTCTGCAGCTCCCGCACATTGCCGGGGAAGGGGTAGGCGAGCAGCACCTGCAGCGCGGCCGGCGACATGCGCTTGGTCTCCACTCCGAGTTCGGCCGCGCTCTTGTGCAGGAAGTGCCGCACCAGCAGCTCGATGTCCTCGCGGCGCTCGCGCAGCGCGGGAAGTCGCAGCCGGATGACATTCAGGCGGTGGTACAGGTCCTCGCGGAACAGCCCGTCGCGCACCCTTTGCTCGAGGTTCTGGTGGGTGGCGGCGATCACCCGCACGTTGGCGCGGATGGGCGCGTGCCCGCCGACCCGGTAGAACTGGCCGTCGGACAGGACGCGCAGCAGCCGGGTCTGCAACTCGTAGGGCATGTCGCCGATTTCGTCGAGGAACAGCGTGCCCGCCTCGGCCTGCTCGAAACGCCCGCGGCGCGCGCTCTGCGCCCCGGTGAAGGCTCCGCGCTCGTGGCCGAAGAGTTCGCTCTCCAGCAGGTCGCGCGGAATCGCAGCGGTGTTGATCGCCACGAACGGCCCCTGCGCGCGCGGGCTGTGGCGATGCAGCGCCTGCGCGACGAGTTCCTTGCCGGTGCCCGATTCGCCGGTGATCAGCACCGTCACCTGGGAAGGCGACAGGCGGCCTATCGCGCGGAACACGTCCTGCATCGCCGGCGCCTGGCCGAGCAGTTCGGGAGCCTGCAGCCCGTTGCTCTCGGCCGCCTGCTCGCGCAGGCTTTCGTCGACCGCGCGGCGGATCAGGTCGACCGCCTTGTCGACGTCGAAGGGCTTGCTCAGGTATTCGAAGGCCCCGCTCTGGAATGCCGCCACCGCGCTGTCCAGGTCGGAATAGGCGGTCATGATGATCACCGGCAACTGCGGCTGACTGCGCTTGAGTTCCTGCAGCAGCGCGATCCCGCTGCCGCCGGGCATGCGGATGTCCGACACCAGGACCTGGGGCTGCGACGAGGCCAGCGCGGCCAGCGCCTCGCGCGGGCTGGCGAAGCTGCGCACCTCGAAGCCGGCCTTCTGCAGCGCCTTTTGCAGCACGAAGCGGATCGACTGATCGTCGTCGACGATCCAGATCGGCTTCATCGCCGGCTCCCCGCCGCGGCGCCGCGCCCGCTCAGGTCAATGGCAGGAGGATGCGGAAATCGGTGTGTCCGGGTCGGCTGTCGCACTCGATGGTCCCCTGATGCTGCTGGATGAAGGTCTGGGCCAGGCTCAGGCCCAGGCCCGAACCGCCTTCGCGCCCCGAGACCAGAGGGAAGAACAGGCGGTCCTTGATGTGTTCCGGGACCCCGGGGCCGTTGTCCATCACATGCAAGACCAATGCCAGGCGGTGGCGCTGCTTGGCCAGCGTGACCTGGCGCGCGACCCGCGTCCTGAATACCAGGCGCGCGTCGCCGGCGGCGCGCCGCTCGGCCAGCGCCAGCGCCGCGTTGTGCGCGATGTTGAGCACGGCCTGGATGAGCTGCTCGCGGTCCCCGCGCAACTCCGGCAGGCTGGCGTCGTAGTCCCGCACCACCTCGAGCCCCCGCGGGAACTCCGCCAGGATCACCGAGCGCACGCGCTCGAGCACCTCGTGGATGTTCAGCTCGGCCACCACATGCGGCCGGCGGTGCGGCGCCAGCAGCCGATCGACCAGGCCCTGCAGCCGGTCGGCCTCGTGGATGATCACCCGCGTGTATTCGCGCAACTCGCGGCTGTCGAGTTCGGACTGCAGCAGCTGGGCGGCCCCGCGGATCCCGCCCAGCGGGTTCTTGATTTCATGCGCCAGGTTGCGGATCAGGTCCTTGCTCGCCTGCGCCTGGCGATGCCATTGCTCCTCGCGTTCCTGGCGGTCGTGCTGGCCGAGCTCGACCAGTTCGACCAGCAACTGCCCCGGCAGATCGGTGCGCGAGACGATCACCTGCACCGGCAGCGCCTCGGCGCCGGGACGCGCGAGCAGCGCGTCGTCGAAGCGCTTGCTGGAGAACTCCTCCTCGAGGACCTGGCGCAGCGCCTGCGCGAGCGGGCCGCGGCGGCCGAGCCGATGCTCCAGCCGCTGCCCGAGCAACTGCCGGCGCGACAGCCCCAGTCCGGCCTCCAGCGCCGGATTGGCATGCAGCACGCGGCCCTCGCGGTCGACCACCGCGGTCATGGTCGCCAGCCATTCCAGCGCTGCCAGCCGGGCGCTGGCAGCGGCGTCGGCCGGGTCGCCCGAAGGTCGTCGGCTGCGCGCCACCTCAGTGGGAATAATGCTGCAGTTCGCGCTGCAGGGAGTCGATATTGGCCTGGGTGAGTTCGATCTGCTGCTTCATCGCCTGCACGCGATCGAGGTACGTCTGGTAGTTGCGCTCGTTGCCCAGGCGGGGGGGATGCCCGTTGTCGTATTCCTGCTGCAACTGCGCCAGCCTGGCCTGCTGCGCCTGCAACTCACCCAGCAGCAACTGCCTGGCCTCGGCATCGCGCTCGCTTTGCGTTCCGGGGCGGATCTGCCCCGGTGCCGAGGCACGGCGCGCGGCGCTGCCGACGCGGCGCGCCGGCGCGCCGCTGGCCGGCGACAGCACGCTGATGTTGGCGTTGTCCACCGGCTTGCAATTCTTCTCCCGCACCACGCTGAGCATGTTGGTGTAGGAATTGTCCGGGCACCGGTACACCCGCGTCGGGTCGAGTTGCTGGGCCGACGCCGCAGCCCCGGCTGTCGCGGCCAGGCACACGATCGCGACGAGACCGCCAAAGCACACTTTGTACATCGCAAACCCCGCAGAACGAAGCGGCTGGGCGCCACCGGCCCGCGACACCGCGGGCGAGGGCAGCGGCAGCCCACGACTGTGCCGGAGTGTAAACCGGCGCCGCAGCCTCGCGACTGCGGCGCCGGCCGGCGCTGCCCCGGCGCGCAGGGCGCGTCGGGCCCCGCGCGACCTCCAGCTCACCTGGTCACAGCGAGTAGTACATGTCGAATTCCACCGGATGGGTGGTCATGCGGAAGCGCGTGACCTCCTCCATCTTCAGGTCGATGTACGAATCGATGAAGTCGTTGCTGAACACCCCGCCGCGGGTCAGGAAGGCACGATCGTTGTCGAGGTGTTCCAGCGCCTGGTCGAGGCTGGAGCACACGGTGGGGATCTTGGCATCCTCTTCGGGCGGCAGGTCGTACAGGTTCTTGCTCGCCGCCTCGCCCGGGTGCAGCTTGTTCTCCACGCCGTCGAGCCCGGCCATCAGCATCGCCGCGAAGGCCAGGTACGGGTTGCAGGTGGGATCGGGGAAACGCACCTCGATGCGCCGCGCCTTGTCGCTGGGCACGTAGGGCACGCGGATCGACGCCGAGCGATTGCGCGCCGAGTAGGCCAGCTTGACCGGCGCCTCGAAGCCCGGAACCAGGCGCTTGTAGCTGTTGGTGCCCGGGTTGGTGATGGCGTTGAGCGCACGCGCGTGCTTGATGATGCCGCCGATGTAGTACAGCGCGAACTCCGAAAGCCCGGCGTAGCCATTGCCGGCGAACAGGTTCTTGCCGTCCTTCCACACCGACTGGTGCACATGCATGCCCGACCCGTTGTCGCCGACCACCGGCTTGGGCATGAAGGTCGCGGTCTTGCCGTAGCTGTGGGCGACGTTGTGGACCACGTACTTGAGCATCTGCGTCCAGTCGGCGCGCTGCACCAGCGTGGAGAAGCGGGTGCCGATTTCGCACTGGCCCGCGCCGGCGACCTCGTGGTGGTGCACCTCGACCGGAACGCCGAGCTGCTCGAGCAGCAGGCACATCTCGGAGCGGATGTCCTGCAGGCTGTCGACCGGAGGCACCGGGAAGTAGCCTCCCTTGACCGCCGGGCGATGCCCCATGTTGCCGCCCTCGAGCTTGTCCCCGGTCGACCACGAAGCCTCGTCGGAGTCGATGCGCACGAAGCTGCCCGCCATGTCGACATTCCAGCGGACCTGGTCGAAGA
This sequence comes from Pseudomonadota bacterium, assembly GCA_021845505.1. Taxonomy (GTDB): domain Bacteria; phylum Pseudomonadota; class Gammaproteobacteria; order Burkholderiales; family Burkholderiaceae_C; genus Thiomonas_A. Next base: position 12,427 of record JAJZVU010000011.1, read on the forward strand.
TGAAGAATTCGGGCTCCGGACCGAAATACGCGGTGTCGCCGATTCCCGAGGCCTTCAGGAAGGCTTCGGCCTTCTTCGCGATGGACCGCGGATCGCGGTCGTAGGGCTTGCCGTCGCCCGGCTCGAGCACGTCGCACTGCAGCAGCAGGGTCGTCTCGTCCATGAACGGGTCGATGTTGGCGGTCGACGGATCGGGCATCAGCAGCATGTCCGAAGCCTCGATCCCCTTCCAGCCGGCCACCGAGGAACCGTCGAAGGCATGGCCCTGGCTGAACTTGCTTTCATCGAAAGCCGACACCGGCACGGTCACGTGCTGCTCCTTGCCGCGGGTGTCGGTGAAGCGCAGATCGACGAACTTGACGTCGTTTTCCTTCACCATGTTCAGTACGTCATCAACCTGTTTGGTCATGCAAGTTCTCCAAGGGTGGTATGGGTGATCCGGGGGCCGGATTCCCGGCAGGCGACCTGCGGCGCCCGGCCGGGGCGGCGGCTGGCGCTGCGGTGCTGGCGCGACAACACCGGGAACCGCTGCGGCCCTGCTCGCAAATCTAGCAGAATCCATGCCAAATCCCGCCGTTCGCAGGCACCGCGCAGGCGCCGGGCAGGCGCGCGCAGCGGCCGACGCGTCGCCCCAGCATGGCGCGCGGCGCCTCTTTCCGGTGCGTTTCAGATCGAACGCACCGTTTCGGTGCGGATGTCGGCGCGCAAGTCGACCAGTCCCTGGCGCAGGCTGGCGAACGCTGCCTCGACGCGCTGCGGTTCGCCCTTGACTCCGACCTCGATATGCCGCCCCCATTGCGCGTCGTCGACACTGGGCAGGCTGAACACCTTGATCCGCGCGTGCTCGGTTTCGATGCGCTGCAGCAGCGGGGTGATCTCCGATTCCATCACGCCCTTGACGATCAGCCCGCGCTCCAGATACCCGCTGGGGCGCTGCAACGCGCGCAGCCGGGTGTCGAGCACCCACTCGATCATCGGCCAGGCCATCACCGGGAAGCCGGGAACGAAGTAATGCTCGCGCAGGAAAAACCCCGGGATCTGGTTGTAGGGGTTCGGAATGATTTCACTTCCCTGGGGGAAGACCCCCATCTCCAGCCGCTGCCGGTTGGCCGCCGAGTCGGGGTCGCCCAACGAGGCGCCGAGAATGCGCTGGCGGATCAACTCGGCCGCCTGCGGGTGCAACTGCAGCGGCAGGTCCAGCGCCTGCGCCGCGGCGGCGCGGGTGTGGTCGTCCGGGGTCGCGCCGATGCCTCCGCAACTCAGCACCGTGTCGCCGCGGGCGAAGCTGGCGCCCAGCGCCTGCTTGAGCACTTGCGGGTCGTCGCCCAGGTACTGGGCCCATTGCAACTGCATGCCTCGCGCGGCCAGCATTTGCTGCACCCTGGAGAAATGCTTGTCCTGTCTTTTGCCCGACAGGATTTCATCACCGATGATGTAAAGACCTAGCGCCATGATGGTCGACCCGGGGAAACGGAGGCAGCGGCGGCAACCTCGGACATACCGGCGCCCCCGCCAGGGACAATGCGATGACGTACATTGTTTCGCATTCCGCTGGCGAACGCCGCGAGCGCGATCGACCGATACCCGCCAGCCCCGCGGCCTGCAGCCGCAGCCTCGAGGAATTTGCGATGCGACGTCTGTACTTCCTGCTGCCCGATCTCGATGCGGCCGGCGCCGCGGTCGACCGGTTGCTGCTGGCCAGGGTCGCCGAGCGCCATATCCACCTGATCGCGCGCGAAGGCACGCCGCTGGGCAACCTGCCCGCGGCCGGGCTGGCGCAGACCAGCGACCTGATCCCGGCCATCGAGCGCGGCCTGGGCCTGGGCGGGGTCACCGGCACGCTGGCCGGGCTGCTGGCCATCGCGGTGCCCGGCGGCGCGGTGGTTTCGGCCGGCGCGCTGGTGCTCAGCCTGGCGCTGGCCGGCAGCGCGGTCGGCGCCTGGGTCAGCAGCATGATCGGGGTCAGCGTCGAAAGCCCCCGGCTCAAGCCCTTCGAGCAGGCGATCGAACAGGGCAGCCTGCTGATGCTGGTCGACGTACCGGCGGCCCGCGCCGACGAGATCGGCGCGCTGGTCGCGAGCGTGCATCCCCAGGCGCGCCACGGGGGCATCGACCCCGACATCCCGTCGTTTCCCTGAGCGCGCGGTGCAGGCCCGGGCCGGCAGCGCGGGCCCGCGTCGATGGCTCAGTCGAAGCGCAACGCGTAGAACAGGTCGAGGGCATTGTCGGCCCCCGACTGCAGGCGCAGCGACAGCCTGGGGCCGAGACGGTAGCGCACATTGAACAGGCTGCCGGTGGCGGCCAGCCCCTGCTGCACGCTGACCGACAGCCTGGAACCCAGCCTCTTGCCCAGCGTGACCACGCTGCCCTGCAGCCCGCCCTCGCCCCCCACCCGCAGTTCGTCCAGCCCGAGGGCGCCGGCCAGCCTCCCGGTGAGCGATGCGCCCTGGCCGCGCGACAGCAGCGCCGCGGCCGCAGCCTGCAGCACCGGCGCCTGGTCGGCGGACAAGGTGGCGGGATCCTGGCCGAGCACCAGCCACGACAGGATCGCGTCGTCGGGCATCGGCGGCGTCGAGGTCAACGCAACCTGCGCAGCGCGCAGCGTGCCGGTGACCCGCACCCCGGCCTGCACCGGCAGGTTGGCGCGCTGCGCCGCCAGGTTCAACCCCGGGTTGTCCACCGGCCCGGAGAAATTCACGCTGCCGCCTTCGACCAGCCGCAGGCGCTGCCCGTAGGCGCCGTAGCTGCCGCTGCGCACCACGATGCTGCCTTCGGCGCGCAGCGGCTGCCCGGCCGCCGCGCGCAGCAGCAACGAACCCGCGAGCCGTGCGTCCACGCCGTAGCCGGTGACCTGGAAGCGATCGCCCAGGTCCAGGCGCACGCGGGCCTGCACCGGCAGCGCCGGGGCGCTCGCCGCGGCGTCGGCGCGGCCCTGCACCACCACGTCGGAAGCCAGACGTGGCGCACGCCCGCTGGCCAGTTCGATGCTCGCCTGGTCGACGTGCAGGCCGGCATCGATCGCCAGCCTGCCGTGGTTCGCCTGCAGCCGAGCCCGGCCGCCCAGGCGCAACCGCTGGCCGGGCCGGTCGAGCGCCTGCAACTGGTGCAGCAGGATCGACAGCGTGCCGCTCGGCAGCCCGCCGGCCAGGACCAGCACCCCGCTGGCCCGCAGCTCGCCACCGCCCCGCGCGTCGTGCAGCAGCAGCGAGGCCAACTGCAGCCGCTCGCCGCGCAGGCGCGCGTCCAGGCTGCCGCGGCGCAGGTCCACGCCGAGCCCGGGCAGCGCCAGCGCCAGCGCGCTGCCGCGCACGCTGCCTTGCAGCTCCGGCGCGGCCAGGCTGCCGCCCAGGCGCACGCCGCCGTGCAGCGCGCCGCCCAGGCACACGGCCCCTGGCAACCACGCCGACAGCGCGCGCAGGTCGGTCAGTGCCAGCGCTGCGTGGCCGCTGATCGCGCCATCGCGAGCCACCCGCCAGGTCGCCGCGCGCCGCGCCAGCGGAACCGTCGCCTGAGCCTGCAGGCGCCCCAGACGTGCCGCCTCCGCGACCAGCTCGACGCGCACCCGGGCCGCGTCGCCTTCGAGCCGCAGCCGCAGCTGCGACAAGCCGAGTTGCCGGCGTTCGGCACCGGCCGCGCCGAGGTCGCCGGCGCTGCGCTCGATGAGCAGGTGCAAAACCGGCCGGGGTGCCGTGCGCAGCCGCCAGCGCGCCTGCAGCCGCAGGTCGGAGAGCAGCTCGCGCTCGCCCAGTCCCGCCAGGCGCGCCCAGTGCAGCGGATCGATGTCGCGCGCGCTGCCGTGGCTGCTCCAGCCGGCGGCGTCGCGCCGCAGGCTGCGCAGATCGATGCTGCCGCCTGCGCCGTGCAGCGCCAACCCGCGCAGGCTGACCCGCCAGCCCGGGCGGATGCTCAGTGACGCCGGGGCCTGCAGCCACAGCGCGCGGGCTCCGCGGTTGCGCAGCGATTCGATGCGCCCGCGCCAACCCCGCCCGGCGCACCAGCCGCCGCGGGCTCGCAGCAGCAGGCGCAGGCCGCGCGGGTCGTCGAGTCGCAAGCGCAGCCGGTGCGCGGGCACGCTGCCCCGCAGGCGCAGCGCAGCGTGCTGCAGGCGCCATGCGCGCAGCCGCAGCCCGAGGGCGCTGGCCCGCACCCCCAGCTGCCCGCGCGGGCCCGGCTGCAGCCGCGCCTGCAGTCGCAGCCGCTGCACGCCCAGCCCCGGCGGTGCCCGCAAGCCGCTGGCCTGCAGCGTCAGCTCACCGCTCGGCTCGGCCAGCGTGCCGGCCAGCGTGGCGCTGGCCTGCAGCGCGCCGGCCCAGGCGGCACCCAGCTGACCCAGCCGCGGCGCCCGCAGCGCCAGGCGCAGGCGCTGGCCGGGCCGGCCGTAGCCCCCCTGGGCATGCAGGGTGTTGGCCCCCAGCCGCAGATCGGCCTGCAGGTCGCGCAGCCCACCGGCTGTCAGCGCACCGGCGGCGCGCCCTTGCAGCGGCCGGGCACCCCAGCGGCTGGGCAGCAGGCGCAGCGCGAAGCGCAGCTGCCGCGCAGCCAGCTCGCCTTGCGCTTGCAGGCGCAGGTTGAGGCGCGCCGCAGGCCAGTCGCCCAGGCGCTGCGGCTGCAGGTCGTCGACCCGCGCCTGCAGCCGCAGTGCCCGGGTGCCCGCCGTGTCGATGCTGCCCTGCAGGTCCACGCTGGCGCCATGAGCATGCAGCCGCAGCCGCTGCAGCTCGACGCGCCGGCCCTCGCGCCGCAGCCGCGCGCGCAGCCGCCAGCCCGGCTGTGCCAACGCAAGCCGCAGCTGCTGGGCGCCGGGATCGGCCTGTCCCAGCAGCCTGCCGTGCAGCTGCGTCGCCGCCAGCCGGCCGTACAGCGCGTGCAGGTCCAGGCGCTGCACCTGCAGCTGCAGCTGGGCAGGCCCCCGCGGCGACCAGTCCAGCGCGCCGTCGAGGCTGCCGCCGCCATCGAGCGCCAGGCGCAGCGGGTCGACCCGCAGCGCAGCGCCGGACCAGTGCAGCGCCGCGTGCAGGCCGCGCAGCGGCAGGCGCCGTGCATCGAGGCTGCCGGCAAGCCGATTGGACATCGACACCTGCCCCTGCACCAGGCCACCGGGCTGCTGCTGCAGGATCGCCCGCAGCCTCAGCTCGGCGCGCGGCAGCGCCGGCTCGAAGGCGCTCGGGTCCAGCGTGTCGACCTCGATGCGCGTCGGCCCCAGCCACTCGCTCGCATACGGCAGCAGTTCGGCGCGCACCCTCGCCCGCGCCCGCGCCGCCTGGGCGCAGGCGCGCCCCTGCAGCCTCGACAAGGTCCCGCCCAGCGTGGCCTGCAGGTGCAGCGGACGCTGGCGCAGCGCCAGCTCCGCGGTGGCCCTGCCGCGCACCGCGAACGGCGCGCTGGCCTGCACGCGCAGCTCGGCGCTGCCCTGCCCCGCGGCGGCTTGCCAGCGCAACGCGGCTCGCCACCGCCGGCTGTCGGCGCGCACGCTGCCCTGCAGCGACCCCAGGTCCAGCCAGCGCGCCCGACCGGCGCGCAGCAGGCGCAGCCTGCCGATGCGCAGCCTTTCCAGGCGCAGCGGCAACGCCGGCGCCAGCCGTTTCGGCGGGCCGCTGGCGGCCGCCGCAGCGGACACCGCGGCAGCCTGCCGGATGTCGATCTCGCCGACCCGCAGTTCGGCAAACTCGAGCCGCGGATGGCGGCGCAGCAGGGCCCCGGGACGCCAGCGCAGCCACAGCTGGCGTGCCTGCACTTCGGTGCCGCGATCGCGCCACTGCAGGCTGCGCGCGTGCAGGCCGCTCCACAGGCTGCCCTGCGCACCCTGCAGGCCGACCCCGGCGCTGCGCGCCAGCCAGGTCACCCCGCCCGAGCTTCCCAGCCAGGCCAGCGCGGCTGCCGCGGCCAGCGCCAGCAGCAGCGCGCAGGCTGCCGCGTGCAGCGCGCGGCGCAGCCGGCGGCGGGCCGGCTGCGGGGACGGCGGCGGGGACGGCGGTCGGGCTTGCGACATCGATGCCCACTGTCAGAGTCCGATGCCGACGTGGAACTCCAGGCGCGTCGACCCGCTGGCCTGGCCATGGGCCAGGTTGACGCTGAGCAGGCCCGCCGGGCTGCGCCAGCGCACCCCGACCCCCCAGCCCAGCACCGGATGCCATGCCGCCCAGCGGTCGGCCGCGTTGCCGGCATCGGCGAACAGCGCCAGCCCCCAGCTCGGCAGCACCCAGTGCACCTGCTCGACACCGGCCGTCAGCAGCGCGCGCCCGCCGACCACCGCGCCGTCCTGCCGAACGCCCAGGCTCTGGTAGGCGTAGCCGCGCACCGAGCCCACGCCGCCGGCGCGGAACAGCACCTGTTGCGGGATGCCGGCTGCCGAGGGGCTCAGCACCGCGCCGACCTGCGCGCGCAGGACCAGCTGGTCGCGTCGGCCCAGCGGCAGCACCCGCAGGCCATGCAGGTACAGGCGGATGAAATCCTGGTCGGACAACAGGCCGCGCGCCGCCGCCGCGACGCGCAGGTCGAGCAGGCTGCCGCTGCGTGGATGCAGGCGGTTGTCCAGACTGCTGCGGCTCCAGCTCCAGCCCGGCATCAGCGCCATGGCCGAGCTGGCGCCCGCGCCGCTGATCCGCTGCTGCTCCTGGATGAACTGCAGCGACTCGACGGTTTCGGTCGCGTGCTGCGCGCGCCGGCGTTGCACGCCCAGGGTCTGCGAGCGGGTGCTCAGACCCTGGATGTCGGCATGCCGCAGCCGGGAGAGCACCAGCAAGCGGGTGCCGTCGGCGCGCCGCGGCAGCGCCAGGCTGGCCTGCATCGACTGCTGCAGGGTTTCCGCCTGGATCCGCCCGCGCAGCCGCCAGGCGCGACCCAGCAGGTTCAGGTCGGTGTAGTCGAGGCGGGCGCGCGCCCCGGTGTTGCTGCTGTAGCCCACGCCGGCTCCCAGCCGCCGGGCGCGTTGCTCGACCACGCTGACACGCACCGGCAGTTCGTCGCCCCGCGCCGCCGCCACGGGCGCGGCGACCGTGGCCTGGCGGAAATAGTGGGTATCTTGCAGCCGCGCCTGCAGTTGCAGCAACTGCTGCTGGGAATAGGGATCGCCGCGCGTCCACGGCAGCAGGTTGCGCACCACCGACTCGGGGTAGCGCCGCAGGCCCCGCACCTGCAGCGCTCCGAAGCGATAGGCGGGCCCGCTGTCCAGGCACAGGTACAACTGCGCCCGATGGCGCGCCGGGTCGACCCGCGCACGGCTGCCGACGATGCGCGCCGCGGCGTAGCGCCGGGCGCCCAGGCGCAACAGCGCGCCGCTCTTGGCGGAGCGCCAGCGCGAGCTGACGAATACCTTGCCGACCCCCAGCTCCCAATGCCGCAACAGGCGCGCTGCCAGCCGCGACGCCTCGCGCGGCGCGGGGCCGCGTACCTGCAGATGCACGCCGGCCACGCGCGTAGGCGGTCCGGGGTCGACGCGCAGCACCAGCTGCGGCGGCCGTGCCGAGCGATGCAGCCGCACCTCGATGCGCGGAGTGAAGTAGCCCAGCGCCTCGAGCTCCCGGCGGGCCTGCCCGGGCAGCGCCCGCACCAGCGAGCGCAACTGCTGCTCCCGCAAGCCGGGCCAATGGGTCCAGCGTTCGATGTCCAGGCCGCGCCGCAACTCGGCACGCAGCGCCGGCGGCGCCTGGATGACCACCTGGTAACGCGCAGCGCCGGTCGCACCGCCGCGGGCCTCCGGGGCCTGCGCGAACGCGGCGCAGAACCACGCCGCGAGCGCCAGCCGCACCCACCGCCTCGATCGCGACCCGCCCGGCCACGCCGCTGCCCGGCGGCCTGCCCGCTCCGGTTGCCGCTCGCCGCCCGACGCATGCGGGGCACGCGAACCGGCCAGCGCGGGACAGCTGAAGTCGAAGGGCATCGGTCTGCTGCGCCGGCTCGCGACTGCGCCGGCGCGAAGTGCGCGCCGACGCTGCCGGCGGAGGACCCATTATGGCCAGCCCGCTGCCGCCCTTGCTGCCGCGAGGACTTTGCGCGGCGTGCAGCCGCTGCCGCGCTGCTCAGCGGCGCCCGCGTTCGAGGCCGCTCGACGCGGCGGCCAGCAACAGCCCGAGCATCACCACCAGGAAGCGGCCTTCGTTGACATCCATCAACAGGGAATTGAACAGACTTCCCACCGCGATGCTGAGCAGCACCGCGTGCGCAGCGTCGCGCTGCGCCGGCTGCAGGCGGCGCGACTCCCGCCAGGCCGCGACTCCGAAGCCGAGCAGCAGCACCAGTCCGACCAGGCCCAGCTGTTCGGTGGTGTTCAGGTATTCGTTGTGCGGGTTGGATGTGCGCAGGTCATGCGGAGCGATGCGGCCGTACTCCACCGGCAGGCTTCCGGTGCCGCTGCCCAGCAGCGGGCGGCGCTCGATGATGCGCAAGGTGTTGCGCCAGAACTGCAGCCGCAGGCCCAGCGAATTGTCGGCCAGCGTGCCGCGATGCGTGGCCTCGATGCGCTGGTACTGGCGCAGGTTCTGCCAACCCTGCTCCAGCCGGGTGCGGGCGATCGGAAAGGCGGTGAAGGCCACCAGCGCCAGCGCCAGCGCAGTCGCTGCGCCGACGACCACGCCCTTGCGGCCCAGGCGCTGCGCGGCCAGCAGCACGATCAACGCGAACAGCACCACATAGCCGGTCCGGGCGATGTCGATGTAGATCACATCGAAGGCCAGCAGCGCGGCCAGCAGCGCCAGCAGCCAGCGCCGCGGTCCGCGCTCGCAGGCCAGGCGGGCGAACCAGTAGGCCGCGAAGGCCTCGATGACCCCGAAATGGATGTGGCCCTGAACCACGTGGCTTGCGTAGCGCTCGGAGATCCACCCGGCAAAGCGGGCATACGACAAGGTCGAGGCGAGCACCGTGCCGGCCAGGAAGGCCAGCAGCGCGCGCCGCCGCCAGTTGGCGTCGACCAGCCCGGCGACGATCGCCGGCAGCAGCAGCAGCTTGGCGTACTTGCCGGCGAAATTGCCCAGGTCCGCGGTGGTCGCGCTGCTGTAGCTCATGCCCAGCACGAACATGCCGAGCAGCGCGGTGGCCCAGATGGCGGTCGGACTCGCACGCCAGCGCTGCCACTGCACGCGCCAGCCCCCTGCGGTCAGCCAGGCCAGCAGGAACAGCACGGCCGCCACCGAGCCGCTGGCCGTGGGCAGGCTCAAGCTGAAGGCCAGCAGCACCGCCGCCGCGCCGAGCAGCTGCTGGCGCGGAGCCACCGGGGCCGCAGGGGACAGGGGAATCGAGGCAGGGGTCATCGCACTGCAGCCCGGCGAACACCATGCGCCGCGCGGCTGCGGCCTGCATGCTACCAGCGCAGCCGCCCTGCGGACCCGCCGGCCCCGCGCCCGCCGGCGCCGGCTCAGGCGAGCAGCTGGCGATGCTGGCGCAGCGCCTGCAGCACCACCGGGTCGAGTCCCTTGCCGTCGTTCTCGTCCAGGTAGCTGAGCAGCTCGCGGCGCATCCGAGGATCCCACGACCGCTTGACATGCATCGCGATGCCTTCCAGGGCCTCGGCGCGATCGGGCATCGCGGCGAAAAACTGGCCGATGCGGTTGAGCATCGAAATCAGGTGTTCGGTGTTCATGACGTGACCAGGCTGATCGAGGGATTCGCGGAAGCTTCGAGAGCGATGCGCTGCGGGCCGCTGTAGATCACCAGGTCGTCGTCTCGCGCCAGCCCGACCAGGCTCATCGAGGCCTCGCGCGCGACCCGCACCGCCAGCGCGGTCGGCGCGGACACCGCGACCAGCAGCGGCACCCCCGCCTGCGCGGCCTTCTGCACCATTTCGACACTGGCGCGGCTGGTCACCAGCAGATAGCCCTGCGATGCGTCGAGCGCGCCGCGCGCAAGCGCGCCGATGACCTTGTCCAGCGCGTTGTGGCGCCCGACATCCTCGCGCAACAGGCGCACCTGGCCGTCCGGCGAGCACCAGGCTGCCGCGTGCACGGCCCCGGTGATGCGGTTGAGCCTCTGCAGAGCGCGCAGCTGGCGCAGCGACGCCGCCACGGCGGACGAGCCGACCATCCAGCCGGTCCTCTCCGGCAGGCGGCGCAACGGCCGCAGCGCCTGCTCCAGGCTGTCGGTGCCGCACAGCCCGCAGCCGGTGCGCCCGGCCAGGTTGCGGCGGCGCTGGCGCAAGGCCTCGAAGCAGCGGGTGGCCACCTGCAGCTGCAGCTCGATCCCCAGCGGCTGCCGCACGGCTTCGCAGTCGTACACCTGCTCCGGCTGGTCGACGATGCCCTCGCTCAGGCTGAAGCCCAGCGCGAAGTCCTCCAGGTCGGCGGGGGTGGCGAGCATCACCGCATGCGACACGCCGTTGTACTGCAAGGCCACAGCGACCTCCTCGGCCACCCAGTCCTCGGCCTGCTGCGCCTGGCCGGCACGCCAGCGCAGCACCTGCAGCCTGCGCGCCCCGGACTCGTCGGCACTCATCGATGCGCTCCTGCTCCCGCACGGGTCATGTGGTCGCGACCTCGCCGCCTGCCGGCGCGCCCGACGCCTCCCGGCCGAGCGCATGCGCCGCGCGGCGCTGCGCCAGCAGCTCCTGCTGGGTGCGGCTGAAGCGGGTGTACTCGCGCTGCCAGCTCGACGGCTGCGACACCGGCGTGACCTGCACCGCGGTGACCTTGTATTCCGGGCAGTTGGTGGCCCAGTCGGAGCTGTCGGTGGTGATCACGTTGGCCCCCGACTCGGGGAAATGGAAGGTGGTGTAGACCACCCCGGGCTGCATGCGCTCGCTGACGTCGGCGCGCAGCACGGTCTGGCCGGCACGGCTGCTCACGCCGACCCAGTCGCCGTCGCGTATGCCCCGGTCCTCTGCGTCGTGGGGATGGATCTCCAGCCGGTCCTCGTCGTGCCACAGGCTGTTGGCGGTGCGCCGGGTCTGCGCCCCGACGTTGTATTGCGAGAGGATCCGCCCGGTGGTCAGCAGCAACGGATACTTGGGAGTGACCTTTTCGTCGCTGGGAACGTACTCGGTGACGAGGAAGCGTCCCTTGCCCCGCACGAAGGTGCCGACGTGCATGGTCGGCGTGCCCTCGGGCGCGTGGTCGTTGCACGGCCACTGCACGCTGCCCAGCCGGTCGATCAGGTCGAAGGTGACGCCCTGGAAGGTCGGCGTCAGCGCGGCGATCTCGTCCATGATTTCCGACGGATGCCGGTAGTGCATCGGATAGCCCAGCGCGTTGGACAGCAGCTGGGTCACTTCCCAGTCGGCATAGCCGGCCAGCGGGGGCATGACCTGGCGCACCCGCGACAGCCGGCGCTCGGCGTTGGTGAAGGTGCCGTCCTTCTCGAGGAACGACGAGCCGGGCAGGAACACATGGGCGTACTTGGCCGTCTCGTTGAGGAAGATGTCCTGCACCACCAGGCATTCCATCGCCGCCAGCGCCGACGCGACATGCTGGGTGTCGGGGTCGGACTGCACGATGTCCTCGCCCTGGCAATACAGGCCCATGAACGAGCCGTCGAGCGCGGCATCGAGCATGTTGGGAATGCGCAGGCCCGGCTCGCACTCGATCTCCACTCCCCACAGCTGCTCGAACTGCGAGCGCACGGTGCTGTCCGACACATGCCGGTAGCCGGGAAGCTCGTGCGGGAACGAACCCATGTCGCACGAGCCCTGCACGTTGTTCTGGCCGCGCAGGGGATTCACCCCCACCCCCTCGCGGCCGACGTTGCCGGTGGCCATCGCCAGGTTGGCGATGGCCATCACCGCGGTCGAGCCCTGGGCATGCTCGGTCACCCCCAGGCCGTAGTAGATCGCCGAGTTGGGGCGCCGCTCGCCCAGCCTGCCCTCGGGGTTGCCGGTGGCGAACAGCCGCGCCGCGGCGCGCAGGTCGGCGGCCGCCACCCCGGTGACCGCCTCGAGCGCTTCGGGCGAGTTCTCGGCGCGGGCGGCGAAGTCGCGCCACTGCGCGAAGGCCTTGGCCTCGCAGCGCTCGGCGACGAAGGCCTCGTCGACCAGCCCTTCGGTGACCACCACGTGCGCGAGGGCGTTGAGCACCGCGACGTTGGTCCCGGGCCGCAGCGGCAGGTGGTACTGTGCCTGCACGTGGGGCGTGCGCACCAGGTCGATGCGCCGCGGGTCGACGACGATCAGCCTGGCTCCCTCGCGCAGCCTGCGCTTCATGCGCGACGCGAACACCGGGTGGCCGTCGGTGGGGTTGGCTCCGATGACCATGATCACGTCGGACTTCTCGACCGACTTGAAGGTCTGCGTCCCCGCCGACTCGCCCAGCGTCTGCTTGAGGCCGTAGCCGGTCGGCGAGTGGCATACCCGGGCGCAGGTGTCGACGTTGTTGTTGCCGAAGGCAGCCCGCACCAGTTTCTGCACCAGGTAGCCTTCCTCGTTGGTGCAGCGCGACGACACGATGCCGCCGATCGCGCCCCGCCCGTACTTGGCCTGGATGCGCTTGAACTCGGCGCTGGCATGGGCGATCGCCTGTTCCCAGCTGACCTCCTGCCAGGGATCGGCGATGCTCTTGCGGATCATCGGCCGGGTGATGCGGTCCTTGTGGGTCGCGTAGCCCCAGGCGAAGCGGCCCTTGACGCAGCTGTGCCCCTCGTTGGCGGCGCCGTCCTTCCACGGCACCATGCGCACCACCTCGCTGCCCTTCATTTCCGCCTTGAAACCGCAGCCCACTCCGCAATACGCGCAGGTCGTGGTCACGCTGTGCTCGGCCTGGCCGAGCTCGATCACCGTGTTCTCGATCAAGGTCGCGGTCGGGCAGGCCTGCACGCAGGCGCCGCAGCTCACGCATTCGGACTGCATGAACGATTCGCCGACGCCGGCCACCACCCGCGAGTCGAAGCCGCGGCCGCCGATGGTCAGCGCGAAGGTTCCCTGCACCTCCTCGCAGGCGCGGATGCAGCGGTTGCAGACGATGCACTTGGCCGGGTCGTAGGTGAAGTAGGGGTTCGACCGGTCCTTGGCATCGCCCAGGTGGTTGGCGCCCGAATAGCCGTAGCGCACATTGCGCAACCCGGTGACCCCGGCCATGTCCTGCAGCTCGCAATTTCCGTTGGCCGCGCAGGTCAGGCAATCCAGCGGGTGGTCGGAGATGTACAGCTCCATCACCCCCTTGCGCAACTGCTGCAGCCTGGGCGTCTGGGTGCGCACCTTCATGCCGGCCTCGGCCGGCGTGGTGCACGAGGCCGGGAAACCCTTGCGGCCGTCGATCTCGACCAGGCACAGGCGGCACGAGCCGAAGGGCTCCAGGCTGTCGGTCGCGCACAGCTTGGGCACCATCACCCCCGCCTGCGCCGCCGCGCGCATCAACGAGGTGCCCTCGGGCACCGTGACCTGCACGCCGTCGATGTCCAGGGTCACCTCGCGCTCGGCCTGGCGCCGCGGGGTGCCCATGTCGGGTTGTTGCAGTTGCTCGAGCATGGCTGGGTTCTCCGGTTCCGATGGGACGCGGGCGATGCGCGCTCGCGCCCCGCATTCAGGCGGCCGCCGCGCCGGCGGGGTCGAGCCCGAAATCCTGGGGATAGTGATCGAGTGCCGAAAGCACCGGGTACGGGGTCATCCCCCCCATCGCGCACAGGCTGCCGTGCACCATGGTGTCGCACAGGTCGCGCAGCAGGTGCACCTGCTGCGCGCGCTGCGCGGCGTCGGCGGCGCCGGTGATGCGGTCGATGACTTCGACCCCGCGGGTCGAGCCGATGCGACACGGGGTGCACTTGCCGCAGGACTCGATGGCGCAGAACTCCATCGCATAGCGCGCCAGCGCGGCCATGTCGGCGCTGTCGTCGTGGGCGACGATGCCGCCATGGCCCAGCACCCCGCCGAACGCGGCGTAGGCCTCGTAGTCCAGCGGCACGTCCCAGCGCGACTCCGGGATGTACGTGCCCAGCGGCCCGCCGACCTGCACCGCCTTGATCGGCCGCCCGCTGGCGCTGCCGCCGCCGAAATCGAACAGCAAGTCGCGCAGGCTGGCGCCGAAGGCCAGCTCGACCAGCCCCGGGCGCTTGACGTTGCCCGCCAGTTGCAGCGGCAAGGTGCCGCGCGAGCGGCCGACGCCGTAGTCGCGATAGAAGGCGGCGCCGCGAGCGAGGATCAGCGGCACCGAAGCGAAGCTGATGACGTTGTTGATCACCGTCGGCTGCCCGAACAGCCCGGAGACCGCCGGCAGCGGAGGCTTGGCGCGAACCACCCCGCGCTTGCCCTCCAGGCTGTCGAGCATCGCGGTCTCCTCGCCGCACACGTACGAGCCCGCGCCCAGCCGCGCCTCGATGTCGAAGCCGCGCCCCGAGCCCAGGATGTCCGGGCCGAGGAAGCCGGCGTGGCGCGCGCTGGCCAGGGCCTGCTGCATCACCGCCATCGCGTCGGGGTATTCGGAGCGTATGTACACGTAGCCCCGCGTGGCTCCGCTGGCCAGCGCGGCGATGGTCATGCCCTCGATGAGCATGAAGGGATCGCCCTCCATCACCATGCGGTCGGAGTAGGTGCCGGAATCGCCTTCGTCGGCGTTGCACACCACGTACTTCTGCGGCGACGGGGTGTTGAGCACGGTCCGCCATTTGATGGCGGTCGGGAAGGCCGCGCCGCCGCGTCCGCGCAGGCCCGACTCCATCACCTGTTCGACGATCTGCTGCGGCTGCAGGGCCAGCGCGGCGCGCAGCCCGGACCAGCCTTCGTGCGCCTGGTAGTCGGCCAGCGAAAGCGGATCGGTGATTCCCATGCGTGCGAAACACAAGCGCTGCTGGCGCGCCAGATAGTCGATCGACTCGGTCGGTCCCTGGCACAGCGCATGCCCGCCGCCCTGCAGCAAGCCGGAGTCGAGCAGGCCCGGCACGTCGGCCGGCTGCACCGGCCCGTAGGCCACTCGCCCGTCGGCGGTGGCGACCTCGACCATCGGCTCGAGCCAGTACAGGCCGCGCGAACCGTTGCGCACCAGGTCGATCCCCAGACCGCGGCGGGCGCATTCGTCGCGCAGAGCCTGCGCCACCGCGTCGGCACCCAGCGCGCGCGCCGCGCTGTCGCGCGGCACGAAAACCGTCACCGCGTTCATCGGGTCACCTCCGGCAACGAATCGACCAGTGAATCGAAGCGCTGCGGGCTCATGCGAGCGTGCAGCGTGCCGTCGACCAGCATCGCCGGAGACGCCGCGCACAGCCCCAGGCAATACACCGGCTCGACGTCGAAGCGGCCGTCGGCGCTGCGGCAGCGATGCCCGGCGTCGCCGGCGCAGCCGGTGCGCTGCAGCGCGTGGCGGTACAGCGACTCGGCGCCCATCGCCTGGCAGCTCTCGGCTCGGCACACCTGCACGACATGCGGCGCCGGCGCCTCGGTGCGGAAGTGGTGGTAGTAGCTGATCACCCCGTGCACCTCGGCGTGCGACAGGTTCAGTCCGCCGGCGATCCGCGGGACCACCTGCGGCGGGATGTAGCCGATGGTGTCCTGGAGCTGGTGCAGGATCGGCAGCAGCGCGCCGGGCTGGTCGGCCCAGCGCGCCAGCGCCTGCGACACCACCTCGTCGAAGGTGGCACGGACTTGCTCTGGGTCGCGCATGGTGTCTCCGTGCAGGGTGTACCGCCGGGCCGCGTCAGCGAGCGCGCCGGCCTGCCCGGCGGCGCACGCCATGCAACCCTACCTGGTTCACTTTAGGATGCCGCAGGGGCTTGCGCAATATGCTTTGGTCGGCGCATGCCATAAGAAGCCTGGCTCATAAGGCAAAACCCCTATGTTTGAAGTGTCGATCGAACCCCGCTGGTCGCTGCGCCTTCCTACCGGGGAGGCGCTGGCCGGGCGCACGATGGCGCTGTTGCTGGCGGTTGCCGAACAGGGCAGCTTGTTACGCGCCTGCGCCGCGGTGGGCATTTCCTATCGCCATGGCTGGACGCTGATCCGCGAGGGCGAGGCGCTGCTGGGAATCCCGTTGCTGCTGATGGAGCGCGGCAAGGGCTCGCGCCTGAGCCCGCTGGCCGAGACCCTGGTATGGGCCGATCGCCGCATCGCCGCGCGGCTGTCGCCGACGCTGGACACCCTGGCTTCCGAACTCGAGGCCGAGATCGGTCGCGTGCAGCGCGAACACGATCGGCTGCTGCGCATCCGCGCCAGCCACGGCTTCGCGGTCGAGACCCTGCACCAGTGGCTCAACCGCGCCGGGGTGCTCAACGAACTGCGCTATTGCAGCAGCAGCGACGCGGTGGCCGCGCTGGCGCTGGGCAATTGCGACCTGGCCGGCTTCCACGTCCCCGGCGGAGAGTTCGAGCGCGAGGTGCTGGATCACTACCGCGCGTGGCTGCAGCCCGCCAAGCAGCGGGTCATCGGGCTGGCCACCCGCCGCGTAGGGTTGATCGTCGCCCGCGGCGATCCGAAGAAGGTCTTCGGCATCGACGACCTGGCGCGAGGCGACCTGCGCTTCATCAACCGCCAGCCCGGCTCGGGAACCCGCCTGCTGCTCGACCTGTTGCTGCGCAAGGCCGGCATCCAGCCCGGCCAGGTCAACGGCTACGAGCAGTGCGAACTGACCCACGCCGCGGTGGCGGCCTACGTGGCCAGCGGCATGGCCGACGTCGGGCTGGGAGTGGAGACCCCGGCGCGGCGCTTCAACCTCGATTTCGTGCCCCTGCAGACCGAGAGGTACTTCCTGCTGTGCGACCAGAGGCGTCTGGGCGACCCGCTGCTCGGGCAGATGCTGCACACCCTGCGCAGCCCGCAGTTCCACGCCAGCATCGACCAGCTCCCCGGCTACCAGGCCGGACACTGCGGCCAGGTCTTCGAGCTCGACCAGGCCTTCGCCGGCCTGCTCGGGCGCGGCGTGCCGCGTGGCGGCGCGAAGCCCAGGCCACGCGGCCGACGCGAGTCCACCGGCGCGGGATGAAACCCGCGAGCGCGAGCCGCCGCGCTGTGGCAACATGGCGGCGACCACACCATCGCCGCCGAGCCGGCGGGCGGCTGCCTCGCGGGCATGCCGTCGCGACGCGAGCGGCGTACGCGCACGCCAAGGGAGGACGCTGCCATGGAACAACGGCCACCGCTGCCGCCATTCACCGCATCGAGCGCGGCCCAGAAGGTTCGCATGGCCGAGGACGCCTGGAACACCCGCGACCCCGAGCGCGTCGTGCTGGTCTACACGCCCGACACCCGCTGGCGCAACCGCGTGGAATTCCCGCAGGGGCGCGAGCAGGTGCTGGAATTCCTGCGCCGCAAGTGGGCGCGCGAACTCGACTACCGCTTGATCAAGGAACTGTGGGCCTGCGCCGACAACCGCATCGCGGTGCGCTTTGCCTACGAGTGGCACGATGACTCGGGCCAGTGGTATCGCAGCCATGGCAACGAGAACTGGGAATTCAACCCCCAGGGTCTGATGCAGGCCCGCCATGCCAGCATCAACGACCAGCCGATCGCCGAGTCGCAGCGCAAGTTCCACTGGCCGGCGGGGCGGCGTCCCGACGACCACCCGGGGCTGAGCGAACTCGGCCTGTGAAGGCCGGCGCCAGCGGTCCCGGACTCGATGCTGTCGCGTAAATACCGCTACCTGATCGCCCTTGCGCAGGAGCGTCATTTCGGTCGCGCCGCGGCTTGCTGCCATGTGTCGGCGTCGACCCTGTCGGGGGCGATCCGCGAGTTGGAGCACGAACTCGGAGTCGCGCTGGTCGAGCGCGGCCGCAGCTTCGTCGGGCTCACGGCCGAGGGCCGCACGGTCCTCGAGTACGCGCTGCGCATGGCGTCGGTGGAGGCCGAGTTCCGGCTGCACCTGGGTCAGCTCACCGGCGGCGCCACCGGGCGGCTGCGCCTGGGAGTGATCGCCACCGCGTTGCCGGTGGTGGCCGAACTGTCGATGGTGCTGCGCCGACGCCACGCGGGCCTGGACCTGGAGATCCTGTCGCTGGGCACCGAGGCCATCGTGCGGGGAGTGCAGGGCTTCGAGCTCGACGGCGGAGTCATCCACACCGACTCGAGCGGCATCGACGGCATGCAGTACCTGCCGATCTGGCGCGAGCGCCATGTGCTGATCGCCGGCAGCGCGACCGAGGCGGCGCGTCGCGATGCGCTGAGCTGGCGCGAAGCCGCTCACCAGCCGTTGTGCCTGCTCACCCTCGACCTGCACAACCGGCAGTCGATCGACCGCATGTTCGAACAGGCGGGGCTGCTCCCGCGGCCCGCGCTGGAGACCAACTCGGTGGTCAGCCTGCTGGCCCATGTCGCCGGCGGCGCCTGGTGTTCGATCCTGCCGCTGAGCGTGCTCGAAGCGGTGGGGATTCCCCGCGGCGTGAAGGTGCTGCGACTGGTCGATCCCGAACTCGAATGGCAGACCGGGCTGGTCACGCTGGCGCGCAATCCGCTGGCGCTGCGCGTCGAACTGCTGCGCGACGCGGCCCGCGAAATCGTCCGGCGCTCGTCCCCGACGGCGGCGCAGGCCGCGGCAGCGGCTGCGCCGGGCCATCGGGTCGTGGCTTCCGCAAGGCGGCACGGAACGCGCGCGCCCGCGTGAAGCTCCGGGCCCATGGGTCGTTCGGCAAAGCCGAAGGCCCATGCGGAATTTATCGCCGATATGCAGGGTCCTCCTGCTGCGATCGCGCGACTCGCCAACGATATAAAGATTTCGCGAGGCCGTAGCCCACGCAGTCGCGGCCCGTTGCGTGTGGGCGTGCCGGCCGCGTGCCGGTGCCCTTCGCGTCACGACCCACGACCGGCCGCGCAGCCCTGCGGGTTGCGCAGCCGGTCGCGGCTTCCCCTGTTCCAGGAGACTCCCGCATGACCCCGACCGTATTCAGCTTCTCCCCTTCGGCATACGTCCCGCTGGGCCTGGCCTTTTTCGGCCTGGGCACCGGCTACCTGATCTTCGGACCGCAAGAGCTGTTCGGCTATCCGGAAAAGAGCGAAGCCACTGAAATCTCCAATGCATGGTGGGGCTTCTGGATGCCCGGGGTGCTGCAATTCCTTTGCGGCACCTACATCCTGGTCGGCCTGACCTGGTTCCAGGTGTTCAAGGGGGCGCCGCTGTACGCCGCCGGGATCGAAACCACGGTGTTCGGAATCCACTGGCTGGCGATGGGCCTGAGTCGATTGCGCGGAGGTTCGATCGTACCCAACGGTTACATGTGCATCGCATTCTTTCTGGTCTCGCTGCTCGGTCTGATCGTGTTCGCCAGCGTCGGCGACACGCCGGTCGCGCTGCTGTTCATCGGGCTGATGGCTGTGTACTTCTTCGAGTTCTTCTATTGCTTCGGGCTGATCATGCCGCTGAGCAAGAAGTTGCTCGGACTCGCGCACACCCTGACGGGGCTGCTGTTGATGTACCTGACCTTCGGCATCGTGCTGAACCTGGCGCTGGGGGCGCACTGGGTGATCTGACGGCCCGCGGCGAGCGAGCACCCGCGCGCGGCACGCCGGCCGCGCGCCGCGCCGTTTCAACCTGGCTGCGATACATCCCGACAAGGGTCTTCCATCTGGCTACAGAGCGTTGGATCCGGTTATAACGATGTGACAAGCCGTGGCCGATGCAGCCGCGACTCGTCGTGTCCTACCACCGGTCTGCCAGGAGGAGATCCATGTCCGAGGTGCTCACCCCCCCACTCGCCGCTCCCGGCCTGCTCGCGCGCGAGCGCATTGTCGCCGGGCCCGGCTTCAACCGCTGGCTGGTGCCCCCCGCGGCGCTGGCGATCCACCTGTGCATCGGCATGGCCTACGGCTTTTCCGTGTTCTGGCTGCCGATGAGCCAGTTGCTGTCGGGTCCCGCCGCCACCTGCACCGGCGCGGGCGTCGGCAGTCTGATGTTCTCCAGCAGTTGCAACTGGAGCGTCCCCCTCGTCACTTCCACCTTCGAGATGTTCATCGCGGTGCTCGGACTGGCAGCCGCGCTGTGGGGCGGCTGGCTGGAGCACGCCGGCCCGCGCAAGGCAGGCTTCATCGCCGCGCTGTGCTGGGGCGGCGGCATGGTGATCGGCGGCATCGGCGTGTCGATGCACCAGCTTTGGCTGCTCTGGCTGGGCTGCGGGATCATCGGCGGAGTCGGCCAGGGGCTGGGCTACATCACCCCGGTGTCGACCCTGATCAAGTGGTTCCCCGATCGCCGCGGAATGGCCACCGGAATGGCCATCATGGGCTACGGCGGGGGCGCGATGATCGGCGCCCCGATCGCCGTGGCGCTGATGAAGCACTTCGGCCAGGGCCACGCCCCGGCGGGGGTCGCCGCGACGCTGATGACCATGGGAGTGCTGTACCTGGTGGTGATGTCGCTGGGCGCCTTCGGCATGCGAGTGCCCCCCAGCGGCTGGAAGCCCGAGGGCTGGAGCGAGCCGGCTGCCGCGAAGGCGATGGTGACCAGCCGCCACGTGCACCTCGACGCGGCCTGGAAGACCCCGCAGTTCTGGCTGATCTGGGGGGTGCTGTTCCTCAACGTGACCGCCGGCATCGGGGTCATCTCGATGGCCAGCCCGATGCTGCAGGACGTGTTCGGCGGCCACCTCATCGGCCTCGACACCGCGACCACGCTGAACGCCGCGCAAAAGGCCGCGATCGCCGCGTCGGCCGCAGGACTGGTCGGCCTGATCAGCCTGTTCAACAGCCTCGGGCGCTTTTTCTGGGCGAGCATTTCCGACCGCATCGGCCGCAAGACCACCTACGCGGTGTTCTTCGTGCTGGGCATCGCGCTGTACGTCAGCCTGCCGACCTTGGGCCACCTCGGGCTGGCGGGTGCGTTCGTGGTCGGGGTATGCCTGATCCTGTCGATGTACGGCGGCGGCTTTTCCACCGTGCCGGCGTACCTGGCGGACATTTTCGGCACCCAGATGGTCGGGGCCATCCACGGCCGGCTGCTCACCGCCTGGTCGGTCGCGGGCATCGTCGGCCCGTACCTGATCGCCCACCTGCGGCAGGCGCAGTTGCACGCCGGGGTCGCCCACAACCTGGTCTACGACCGCACCCTCTACACCCTGTCGGCGCTGCTGCTGCTCGGGCTGATCCTCAATTCCCTGGTGCGCCCGGTGCACGAAAAACACCATATGGACGAACAGCGGCTGGCGCGCGAAAAGGCGCTGCAGCATGAACGCCAGGGCGCCGAGCACGCCGACACGGCGGCCCGCGGGTCCTTCGGCGCGCTCGGCCTGCTGGCCTGGCTGGCCATCGGCATCCCCTTCCTGATCGGGGTGTTCATCGCGCTGCAAAAGGCCGCCGCGCTGTTCTAGCGCGACCGCCCCGGCGGCCCTGCGGGCCGGCTACTGGAAGCCGACCCGCAGGTTGCCCCACTGGCGCTGGCCGACGCGGATGGGCACGTCGAGTTCGCGCAGCACCTCGCCGGTGTCGCGGGCGTAGATCATCAGGTGGATCGGCTTGGCGTTGCGCGCCGCTTCCAGCCCCGCGGCATCGTTGAAGATGCGCATCGCGCGGTTGCCGACCAGGTCCTTCCTGGGATCGCCGGTCAGCGGCTGGTCGTAGATGGTGTTGTGGGTCGGCGTGTAGCCGTTGCGGTCGACCGCGAAGGCAAAGCGCAGCAGCGGGCTGCGCCCCAGCGTGCGGTCGAGCAGCGGCTGCACCCGCAGCTTGAACAGCGCGCTCGCGCGGGTGCGGAACTTCGGCGGCTGGCTGCCGGGGATCGGCTGGTATTCCTCGTCGAACAGCGCGGCCTCGTCGATCGCTCCGTCGGCCAGCGCGCGCTCGAGTTCGCGGCCGATCTCCTCGGCGCCGTCGAAGGCCGCGCGCGAGGCCACGCTGAGTTCCGAGCCGGTGTCGAAGTCCAGGTTCATCTCGAGCAGGACCTTGTTCTCGTTCAGGGTCTCGAGCAACTGCGCCGAAATCTCCTCGGCCCCCTGGATCGCCTGTTCGTTGGCCTCGCGGATTCCCCCCGCCATCTGGTCGAAGCGCGACGCCAGTTCGCCGATCGCCCGCTGGGCCGACTCGCCGAGTTCGTCGATGCGGGCGAACAGCTGGCGGTTCTGCGCGATCCCCTGGCTGATGCGAGCGAAGTCCTGCAGCACCCCGCCCATCTGCTCGGCGCTGCGCCCCACCGCGTCCCCCAGGGTGTGCGCGGCCTGGTTGGCCACCTCGACCGACTCCTGGATGGCCTCGATCGACTCTCCGGCGGTGACCACCGTCTGCGCCGCCTTGTTCGCGAGCCGGCGCACCTCGTCGGCGACCACCGCGAAGCCGCGCCCCGCCTCGCCCGCGCGCGCGGCCTCGATCGCGGCGTTCAACGCGAGCAGGTTGGTCTGCCCGGAGATGTCCTGGATCACGTGCAGCACCCGCACGATGCCCTGGGCATGGCTGCCGATGCGCTGCAGATGCTCGCCGTTGCGGGTGACCTCGTCGGTCAGCGACT
Organism: Pseudomonadota bacterium; assembly: GCA_021845505.1. GTDB lineage: Bacteria > Pseudomonadota > Gammaproteobacteria > Burkholderiales > Burkholderiaceae_C > Thiomonas_A. The sequence goes on from JAJZVU010000011.1 coordinate 34,686, forward strand.
GGAACTGTTCGCGCGCCTCGCCGACGTCGCGCTGGCGCGCCTCGGCCAACGCCGAAATCGCCTGCCCGCGTTCGGCGGCCTGGGCGACGCCTTGCTGCATCGCGCGGTTGGCCTCGACGACGTCGCGCACGCCCTGCCCGACCTGGGCGATCAGCGCCTCCTGCTCGCTCTGGCGCCGCTGGAACACCTGCACCGATCCCTTGGGGGAGAAATAGCCCCGGGCCGCGGCCAGGCCGACCTTGGTCGAGCCCTCCTCCCAGGCGATCGCCTTGTCCCGCAGGAACTGCAGGATCTGCCTTTCGGCGCCTTCGAACTCGGCGATGCGCTGGTCGCTGGCGACGATCGGGCGCTGCAGCAGCGCCTGCAGCAGCGCCGGCTGCGCGGCTGCCTCGCCCGGCGCGGCCTGCCCGGGCTGCGGCGCAGGTTGCCAGCACACATGCAGGCCCCCGATCAGTCCTTGCTCATCGCGCAGGCTTTGCAGCCGCAGTCGGAGCATGCCCTGCTGCGCCGCGCACTCCAGGCTCGCGCTGTCGCTGCCGCCCCCGGTGAGTTCGCGCAGCGCCGCCATGCACTGCATCGGATCGAGTCCGAGGGCGTCGATCCAGGCCGCCAGCGGCGCCCCCGGCTCCAGCCCGGCAGCCTGCAACTCGCGCTGCGCGGCTTCGTTGAGATAGACGATCCGGCTGCCGCTGGCCGGGCCATGGGCCTCGACCAGCATGTCGCAGGTCGGCAGCCGCGCCAACACCTGGCGCAGTGCCGACCATGCCGCGGGGTGGAGCGAGGAAGTAGCCATCGGGTAGCGGCGAAGCCATGCGGCGCAAGTCCCGCGGGCGTCTGCGCACGCGCCCGCCATGCGCATTGCCAGGGTAGCGCAGTCGGCACGGCCGCGTCGGCCGCGCCAAGTTTCACGTCTCGATTGTGCGATCTAACGGCACGGCTGCCCAGGACTTGAGCACAGCGCAGCGGCCGCGCTCGCCCCCTCGCCCCTGCGCCCTGTTCGTGCCTTCACACCTCGACCAGGCATTCCCAGTCGAATGCGGCATTCTCGAACTCCAGATCGGCCGTGCTGCGCGCCGCGTCGCGCCCGCGCGCGTAGCCACGCGGGTTGGCCACCACCCGGCACGCCCGGCCGGCTTCGCCGCGTACCCGATAGTCGAAGCTGTCGTGCACATGTCCGTGCAGCCACAGGTCGGCCCGCGCGGCCAGGTCGTCGAGGTGGCTGGCATAGGCGGGGTTCACCGGATGGCCGGCGAATCGCGGGTGCACCGAGCCGGCGCTGGGTGCGTGATGGCTGACCACCACCGTCGGCCCGTCGACCGGCTGCGCCAGCTGCCCATCCAGCCAGTCGCGACATCGCGAATGCTCGGCCAGCGCGTCGGCAGGGGTGAACGGCCGCTCGCCGACATGGATCACCGCATGGTCGCGCATGCGGCGGCCGCAGCGATCCATCTGCTGCTGCTGGCTCACGTCGGCCTCGAGGCGGTAATCGGTCCACAGCGTGCAGCCGAGGAAGCGCACCCCCCGGTAACGCCACTCGGCGCCATCGAGCACCGTGACCCGGGTGCCCTCGGCGGCCTGGCGCAACGCGCGGCGCGTGGCCGGCCAGTCGGCATCGAAGAACTCGTGGTTGCCCGGCACGTACAGCACGGGCACCGGCCAGCGGGCGAACAGCCGCACGCCCTCGACGGTCGGCGCGATGTCCCCGGCCAGCACCAGCAGATCGGCGCGCGCCGCGGGCCGGATCAGGGTGTCCCCCGGAAAGCGCCCCGCGAGGCGCTCCAGGTGCAGGTCGGAGGCGAGCTGGATGTGCATCGCCACGATTGTCCCGCAATGTCCGAAGCGCCCCGGCAACCCGGCGGCGCAGACCTTGTTATTTCACAACATGAGAGCAAATGTCTTCATGCAAAATCTGCCGGATGGAGTTATATTAGGGTTAACCCGCACACCCGGCCCCGGGCGTGCCGATTCCCAAAGGGAGCCGATGATGTTCCACCCCGCCAAATTCCTCGACGAACTGATCCACTTCGACCCGCAACAGCGCCTGGACGAGGCCTACCTGGCTCAGGCCTGCGACCTCAGCGACCTCGAGCGCCGCATGCTGGCGCTGGAAACCCAGGGATACCAGCACGTGCCATCCAGCTACGCGCTGCCCGACACCTTCGCCGGCCACGCCCGCCCGCGCTGGTAAGCGGGAGGGCACGCGCCGGCTAGCCGCGCGGTGCGGCGGCCGCCGCGCCGCCGAGCGCGCCGCGCGCGGCCAGCCGCGGATAGTCGGCAAGCACGTCGGGTTGCAGTTCCGCGGGCAACTCCAGCTGCAATTCGGCCGCCACGGCCGCCGGGCGCGGCGCCAGTCGCACGGTTCGCCTGACCGCGGCCAGGCGAACCCGGTTGGCGCCGCACTGGCGCACCAGCCAGCCGAGCTGCGCGGCGTCAGCCGCCGTCTCCAGGCGCACGCCCAGCCTCCACAAGGTCAACTCGTCGCTCATCCGTCGGAACATGGTTGTCTGCCTCCAGCTCGCAAGCTCGCAGGCGCCAACCGGCTCGAAAGCCGCAGCGGCCCTGGCTTGCCGTTTCGTCTGGTAACGATAAGCGCGGACCTCCGGTGGCAGTGTTGCGCCATGTCAACGCGCTGACCGCGGCAGCCAGAAAAATGCCCGCCGCGTTGCGGCGGGCAGACAAGGTTCGCTCACACTCTCGCCGAGCGGGGGAACCCGGCGTGCCAGCGCAGGCTTGCCCGCGCGCGACTGGCCCGAGTCACTCTAGGCGGCTTGTATGACGGCCGCGTGTCAGGCCACGCGCCGCGAGACCCCGCCACGGGCGACGCGCGATCGCGTTTCCCCTGGATTTGTCAGGGTTTAAGAGGTATTCTTGGACCATTCCTGTACGGGCTGCGAAATGCGCAACAAGTCTTCCGGCATGGGCTTCACCCCCCCGCCGCTGGCCGCCGGCAGCGACTCGCTGACCCTGAACTGCCTGCTGGACGGATTCGAGCATGTGGCCATCGACCGCCGAGGCAGTTTCCACGCGTCGCCGGTCACGCTGTGGAGCGACCACGGCGGCATGAGCACCGGGGCCGAGGCCACGCTGGTCGGAACCCGGCCGGGCAACGTGCTGGTGATCCTCGCCGACTTCACCCTCAACCAGGGCCAGCCGTTGCGCCTGGACAAGAGGCTGCAGGTGCGCGGGCTGAAGTCCCGCGCCGACTGCCACGTGCTGTCCTCCCGGCCCGGGATGCGAGACGGCGACCGCCGCCGCGGCACCTACGTGCTCGAACTGCAGCGCGAACGGGTGTAGGCCGCCGCGGGCGCAGGAGTCCCGCCCGTCCCGCTGGCTGCGGCAACCCGCGAGCGGTCGCTTCAGCCGTGTGGCGCAGGTGCGGGATCGGGGATCCGGGCACCCAGTTCGCGGGCGATGCGCTCGGGCTTGGGCGACTCGCGCAGCCGCAGACAGTACGCGACACGGCGGATGCGTCCGGAGTCGAAACGCTCCAGCAGCCACTGCAACTGGCGCGCGTCCTCCGAACTCTCGACGCGCACTCCCAGGCGTACCCAGAACGGGTCGCCGGCCGATGTGGTCATGATCACTCGTTCCCCCTGCTCGCGGTCGTTGCGTGTTCACGGCGGATGCCGGATCGCTGCCGCGCGCCGCGGCAGCCCTTGCGGGTGCACGACGGCGACTCCCAGTCTACGCTGCATCGCAGCATGAATCCATAGGACCGCGCCGCGCCGGCCTCCGGTGCTACCGGCCGGGCGGCGGCGCCGCCGCGTCGTTGGCCGAGATCCCGTAGGGCGGCCAGGCATAGCGGGTCGGAGTCAGCGCAGCCACGCGGCTGTCCCAGGTGGCCGCGCCGGGGCCGATCGGCACCGGCACGATGCGCCTGGCCGCCACCGCCGCCAGCAGTTGCCGCCATGGCGGCCTGGCCGGGACCTCTTGCGGGTGGCGGGCGCGAAAGCTCGCCAGCGCGCCGACCGCACGCGTGGCCAGGCTCTGGGTCGAAGGGTAGTCGCCCACCGGTGACGACACACTGACGTACAGCCGACCGTCCCGGCTGCCGATCAGCACGGGCTGGTCGATCACCCGCACCGCAGTTCCCACCGGCAGGCGGGGGTACAGGTAGGCCGCATCTTCGGGATACAGGTGCACGCAGCCGTGGCTGACCTGCATGCCGACCCCCCAGGGCCTGTCGGTGCCGTGGATGAAAATCCCCGGGAACCCGGTCTGCATCGCCAGCATGCCCATCGGATTCCCGGGCCCAGGCGGAAAATACGCAGGGAAATCGACGTCGCCTTCCGCCTGGTGTTCCTGCTGGATATCCTTCGGGACGATCCACGACGGATCCTTGTACTTGGCGATGATGCGGGTCGCACCCAACGGCGTCGGCCAGCCCGCACGCGCGATTCCCACCGGGAAGGTGACCACCCGGGCGCGCTGCCCCGGCCGCGGCACCGGGAAGTAGTACAGCCTGCGGCGCGGCACGTCGACGACGACGCCGGTCCAGGGCTTGGGCGGGAGGATGAATTCGGTGGGAACGACAACGCGGGTTCCGGCGCCGGGCAGCCATACCGAGACCCCCGGATTGGCGGCGGTGATCTCGTGGTAGCCGAGGTCGTAGTGGCGTGCGATGTCCAGCAGGGTGTTGCGGGGATTGGCCACGCGGACCACCCGCAGCTGGCCGACCATGTTGCTCCCGCCCTCGGGAAGCACGAAGGTGGCCGCGTCGGCCACCGGCATCGCGAGCGCGCAGGCCAGGCAGGCCAGCAGCGCACCGCACAGACGCGCAGCGACACCGGCGGTCGATGTCGGCGGCACGGCGCGCTGCTGCGGGCGGCCGGCCTGGTCTGCCTGCTGCTTGCCGGCGCGCCCCGACCGGCCTGCGCGCACACCCATCCCTGGGTCGTCGTCGACACCCATCGACTCACCCTGACCGTGCTGTCGCCACGCCACCGGGTCTTGGCCCGGTTCGCCGACATCGCCATCGGCAGCGGCGGAGTCGCCGAATGGCACCGGCGAGGCGACCAGACGACGCCGCTGGGACGCTTTCGCGTCGCCTGGATCGACCGGCACAGCCGCTTCGGTCTGTTCTTCGGGCTCGATTACCCGACCCCACGCATCGCGCGCCGCGCCTATCTCGAAGGCCGGCTCGGGCTGCCGGCACTGCACGCCATCGTCCACGCCTTCGAACACGGCCGTCTGCCTCCCCAGCACACCGCGCTCGGCGGCGATCTGGGGATCCATGGATTGGGCAGCGACCCCGTGGCGGTCCAGCGCCTGGTCAACTGGACCGACGGCTGCGTGGCCCTGACCAACCGCCAGGTGCTGCGGCTCGCGCAGTGGGTGCATGTCGGCACCCTGGTGCTGATCCGCTGAGGCCGGCGCGCGGCGGCCATGCGGCCAGCGCGGGCCATCGTCGGTCGGGCGCCTGCGCCCGTGCAGATCCCGGCACAGGTGCCGGCGCGGGTACCGGCGAAGGCGGCGTCGCATGCCCCTTTACTTCTGCATGGTCTTCTTGAACATGCGGTCGATCTCCTGCTTCAGTCGATCGACCTCGCTCATCGCCCGATCGGCGGTCGACGAAGCCTGGTCGGCCTTCTGCATCGCGGCGTTGGCGGTCTGGTTGGCCTGGTCGGCGGTCTTGTTGGCCTGGGCGGCCTGGGACTGCGCGGCCTCGGCGGCCTGCTGCGCCGAGTTGGCCGTGGCATTGGTCTTCGCCAGGTCGCCGGTGGAGGCGCAACCGCCGAGCAGTCCGGCGGCCAGCGCGAGGCCGACTACGAGCAATCTGGATTTCAACGCGGATGACGCCATGGCACTGCTCCCTTGAGTGAGGACAACCCTGGCAGTCTAGGAACAATGCGCGGCGCAGAGTGCAACGTGATGAAGCCCAACCACGGCCTGGGTCATATTCGGTCACAGCCAGGTGCACGCCGCAGCGCCGTCCAAAGGGTTCGCCTTGCGGACGACAATTGGGGTATACGGGAAGATCGCGCACCGGCCCGGCCACGTACACTCGGCTGACGCTCCCGGCTGCCGCGCGCGCAGACTCATGCGCAACTCCGGCGGGCGCCTGCCCTCTCCCGCACATGCACGTCTTCCCCAGCAGACGCGCCGGCTTGCAGTGCTCGACCGGCCCGATGCCCTGCCACGGCAGGCACGGCAAGACCCCGGCGAGAGTGACCAACCATGACAAATGCAACCAGGCGAGCCAGCCGCGGCAGTCGCCGGGCAGCGCCGTCGCCGACCAAGGCATCCACCCCGGAGACCGTGCATGACATCGGAGGTCCGCGCCGCAAGGGACGCACATACCGACAGGATCCGCAGCCACGCCGGCGCGCCGCCCGCGGCCGGCCCCGGCGCCGAGGCACCCGCGTTTCTCGTCGCCTCGTGGCGCCGCTGCATCGAAGACTACGGGCTGCAACCCCAGCAACCCTTCGCCGCGGCGGCGGTGGCCGGCGATCGACTCGAACATGCGCGCGACGCCAGCCAGCGACTGCTGCGCATCGCGCGCCCGGAGATGGCCAGCCTGCACTCCCAGATCGGCGGCAGCCACGGCGCCTTGCTGCTGGCCGATGCCGACGGGGTGCTGCTGGACAGGGTCTGCGATCCGCTGCAACAGGACCTGCTCGACAGCCTGGGGCTGGCACCCGGCTTCCTGTGCGACGAGCGACACGCGGGCACCGCCGGCCCCGGCACCTGCCTGCACGAGGGCCGCGCGCTCACCGTCTACCGCGACGAGCATTTCTTCTGGGACCTGGCGGGGCTGAGCTGCTCGGCGGCGCCGATCCGCGCTCCCGACGGCAGCATGCTGGGCGTGCTCGACGCCTGCAGCGTCCAATGCCGCGACAGCCGGGAAAGCCAGCGTCACACCACGCTGCTGGTGGGCATGTCGGCGCGGCTGATCGAGCGGGTGTACTTCACCGGCAGCTTCCAGCAGCACTGGCTGGTGCGGCTGCACGAGCGCGCCGAACTGGTCGGAACGATGCGCGACGGCGTGCTGGCGATCGACGGCGACTGCCGCATATGCGGCGCCGACGCCCAGGCGGCTGCGTTGCTGGGCTCGCGCGGCGCGGCGGACCTGGTCGGACGCGACATCGGCGAATTCCTCGATCTCAGTCGCGCCGGCTTCTGCTCGCGCGCCACCCGGATGCCCTGCCGCGTCTGGCCGGTGCAGGGGCAGCGAGCCGGCAGCCGCTACTTCCTTTCGGTGCGCCCGCCGCAGCGCACCGCGCTGCCGGCGGGCGGCCGCGGCGACGACCCCGAGTCGCCGGCCTGCGCCAGCCTGCGCGCGCTGGCCGCCGACGCGCCGGCCGGGGAAGACCGGCCGGCGGCTGCGATCGACCCGGTGATGGCGCACAACCTGTGGTGCGCCGAACAGATCATGGACAAGGACATCAACATCCTGCTGCAGGGCGCCACCGGAACCGGCAAGGGCACGCTGGCCAAGGACATCCACCTGCGCAGCGCGCGCCGCGGCAAGCCCTTCATCGCGATGTGCTGCGCGGCGATCCCCGAGACCCTGGCGGAGAGCGAACTCTTCGGCTACGAGTCGGGCGCCTTCACCGGGGCCCGCTCCGGCGGCATGCGGGGCAAGATCGTGGCTTCGGACGGCGGAACGCTGTTCCTGGACGAAATCGGCGACATGCCGCTGAGCCTGCAGGCGCGGCTGCTGCACGTGCTGGAAGAACGCGAGGTCACGCCGCTGGGAAGCACGCGGGCGATTCCAGTCGACCTGCATGTGATCAGCGCCAGCAACCACGACCTGCCGGATCTGATCGAACGCGGACTGTTTCGCCAGGACCTGTATTACCGGCTCAACGGCATCACGCTGAGCCTGCCGCCGCTGCGCGAGCGCGAGGACCTGCGGGCATTGGTCGTCGAGGCCTGCCGCAGCGAAGGCGGCGCGCGCCCGCTGCGCATCGAGCCGGACGCGCTGGCCTGCCTGCTGCAATACGCCTGGCCCGGCAACATGCGCGAGCTGCGCAATGTCGTGCGCACCGCCAACGCGCTGTCGCCGGACGGCGTGCTGCGCGTCGAGCACCTGCCGGCCGCGCTGCGCGGCCCGGGCGGCCCCGGCGGCCCCAGTGGCCGGACGGCCGCGCAGCGCGCGGGCCTGCGCGCTGCGTCAGCGCAGGTGGCGCCGGCGGCCGAGTCCGGTGCACGCAGCGCACCGCACGGCTACCACGACATGACCGCGCTGCTGCAGCACCATCGCTGGAACATCAGCCACGCGGCAGCCGACCTGGGTGTCAGCCGCAACACCTTGTACCGCCACATGCACCGGCTGGGCATCCGGACCACGCGCGAGCGCTGAGCGACACCGGTACGCATCGCCGCGGCGCGGTGCCGCAGGGCACCGCGCCGCGCGACCTCACTTGGCGGTCTGCAGTCCCCACTGCCTCCATACGCCGAGCGCGTACTTGGATCGGTAGAAGGCGGCGAGCTCGTCGTTGTCGGCCTTGCGGCGCGGGCCGACGAAGTGGAACTTCACGCTGTTCAGCACGCTGACCGTGAAGGCCACTCTCGCGTAGCTTCCCGACGCCAGCGCAACGCTGCGCAGGCACAGCCCCTGGGTCTTGTACTGGGTGGTCTGCGACGCGTACATCATGCCCAGGCGCTTGCCGCCATGCTTGAGCGCGTCGGCCACCTGGTCGGTCCCGAGCACCCGCGCCATGCCCGCCTCGAGCTTCGGGTCCGACCGGGTCAGGCCATCGAACAGGTGCATCGACTGCCCGCCCAGGGGGCTGAGGTCCTCGTTGGGCATGACCACCTGGCCCTGCATCGAGCGCAGGTAGGCCGCATCGAGCTTGCCCGCCAGCGCCTGTGCGTCGCCGCAGCGCGCGACCGCGGCGATGTGGTCGTAGGCCACGGTGTGGTACAGGTTGACAAAACCGCCGTCGGTCAGCTTGTTCTGGTAGCCATCCCCGGCAAGGATCAGGATGTCCGACGGCACGCCCTGGACGGTCCCGGCATACAGCACTCCGGATGGGGCGAACTCATAGGTGATGTGGAGGTTGGGATGCTGCCTTTCGAATTCGTAACCGATTTCCTGCAACGCGCCCCTGAGCGCCTCGGGCGCCCAGACGCGCAGCGTCTTGTTGGCGGATCCTGCAGGCGCCTGGGCATCGGCTTGCGCGCCGAACAGGCTCGCGAGTACCACCGCGGAACATGCCACCTTGGCTGCGGTGGCGAACAATTGGGTCGGCTTCATCTTCTATCCCTGTTGAATGGGGTTCCGAAAGAGTTGACTGCGTCGCGCAGGCGCACCGGCGGCTGCCAGGCTGGCACCACGCGCGCTGCCCGGTCGGGAAGTCCTGCGGCGCTCAGGGCATGTTGTAGTAAACGTAGCCTTTGGCTTCGTACTTGAAGATCGACGTCACCCCGCTGGGTCGCGCCACACCGACAAAGGGAAAGAACTGGCTCTTCTTGACGTGGAAGGCCAGCATCGCGGCGTGGCAGGCCAGCATGCGCACGCCCATTTCGTGCAGGCGCTCGAGCAGCTTGGCCGCCTGCGGATTCTTCTTCTGCACGAAGAAGTAGATCGCCGGGCCCGGCGCGATGAGCACGACCTTGGTGGGAATTCCGTGCCCCATCAGGGAAACCAGGTTGTGGGTGATGACCAGCGGGACAGCGGGCCACAACGCCGGATTGCTCGGCACCTTGAGCACCGCGCGCACCGGATGGTGCTTGTTGAAGTAGGGATACGCGTAGTCATTTCCCCCCATCGCGTTCGCCCCGCCGCCGGCGGTCGACGCCCGGGCGGCGGGCAGTGCGACGCCGATGACACCCAGCGTCAAGGCCAGGGCGCGAACCCATGCATAGCTCATGTTCTCTCCTCGTATTGGTATGGCCGGTAGGACCGATCGCGTAGCGTCCCTGCCTGCGCGAACCCGGTTCGCGCAGGCAGGGGCGTCGGCCGCAAGCTGCTAGCAAGCCACGTGCCGGCGATCGCAACCGGATGCAACACCAGGAAAAGCCCATATACTCAAATACTTATGTATGGAGCCGATGCGCCCGGCGGGCTGGGCGCCCGGGCTGCGCTGCGCCAGCGGGTGACACTGTGTCGCGCGCCATGGGACAAACTGTCACTCCCGGCCCGTGGCGACCGGGCGGCCCGCTTCACCAGGCCGGCTGGCGCCGGACCGGATCCAGCCCTCAGAGATGGCGGAACGGCTCGAGGGTTCGATGGCGCAGCGCGTAGCGCAGCTTCTTGAACCAGATGCTCAGGTACATCCTCTTCCACAGCCTGAGGCGATTGCGCAGAGGCTCCGCCGGCGCCGGGTGTTCGACCGGGATGTACCAGCCGTTGCGGTTGAGCCGGCGCACCAGCTTGTAGCCCCGGCTGCGCAGCAGCCGGTGCTTGGCCAGGTACAGGTGCTTGTCCTCCAGCAGGATCAGGCGCGGGCGGTAGCGCGCGAAGTCCAGGCCCTGCAGCACCTCGAGTTCGGCCCCCTCGACGTCGATGGACAGCAGGTCGATCCCGGCGGCGCCGGCCTGCTCGAGCACCGTGGTCAGCGTGGCCGTGCGCACCGTGATGCGCTGGAACCGCCGGTAGTTGTGCTCGTCGATATTGGCGCGCAGGCTGGCGTGCCCGGTCACCGGCGACTCGCCCTGCAGCGGGATCAGCAGGGTCATTTCCCGGCGGTCGTCGTTTTCCACGCAGGCGCACTCGACGACCGTCGACCGCTGGCGCAGCCGGCGCGCGCTTTGCGCGAGATCGGGTATGGGCTCGATCAGCACGCCGTGCCAGCCGATCTGCTCCAGGTGCCAGGTCTGCGATTCCGGCGAGGTCGGTTCGTTGGCGCCGACCTCGACGAAAAACCCGCTGTGCCTGTCGCCGAAGTACTGCCGTATGGCCCGCTTTTCCTGCTCTTCGTCGCGCAGCAGCTCAGCCTGATCTTTCATGCTCCCGGTGTCCTCGGTCACTGCGCGGGGGGATTCCGCGACACCGATGCTAGTGCGCCCCCGGCGCCCGCGGCCACGACCGGCTCAGGCGTCGAGCCACCGCCGCGGGCCGGCGCGGCGGGCGATGCCCCCCCGCGCATCGATGCGCATCAGGTGCAGCCAGCCGTTGTCGGCAAGCCGGGCCAGCAGCGGCTGGCGCTCGAGCACGCCTTCGATCGCCTGCTCCGCCGCCTCGATCAGCACCGTCAGGCGCAAGGGCTCGTGGATCCAGCGCGACCCGTCGTGCAGCGACTGCAACGCCAGGCCGATGCGCAGGTCCCCGCCGTTGCCCTCGAACACCCCGATGTCGCCGCCCACCACGTTGTGCAGCAGCTTGTTGCCGCTGCCCATGCGCTGCGGGTCGCAGGTGGAAGCGTGGTATTGCCAGTTGATCCAGTGCGCCACCAGCAGCGGCGCGGTCATCAGCGCCTCCAGCCGGCTGGCGTCGGCGTCGTCCGCCGGGTCGTAGTCGTGCAGGAAGCAGCGCCCTTCGAGCACCGCGCCGACGCTGCGCCAGCGCGGCGCCAGGATCAACGCCGCGTTGCCCGCCAGGCCCCATTCGGGGCGCGTCTGCGCGCCATCGTTGGCGCGCTCGCGCAGTTGCCGCAACAGTCGCGCAGCCGGCACCCTGGGGTCGAGGCCCAGCCGCGGCGCGCGTTCGCGCCGCACCTGGTCGCAGGCCTGCTCGAGCGCGCCGTGCAGGCGCTGCCAGCGCTCGCGCGCGTGCTGGGGCAGCAGGTCGAGGTCGAAGGCCTGCACTTCGTCGGTGGTCGTGTTGTGCAGCGCGGCGACGAACACCGTCTGCCGCGGGATGTCGATTCCCTCCTCGACCAGCCCGGCGCGCACGCGGGGCTGGTTGAGCAGCCGCGCCAGCGCGCGCGCGTTGACCTCGCCGCTGTTGCCGCAACACGCGCCGCAGTCCAGCGCCGCGGCCTGCGGGTTGTTGCTGCTCTGGCTGGCGTGCGCGACCAGCAGCACCAGCGGCGCCAGGTCGCGCTGCAGGCCCATCGCGCGCAGCACCCCGGCCGCCAGCGCGACCTCGGCGGCCGGCTCCAGGCCCGACAAGCGCGGCCGGCACAGCGGACGGTAGCGCGCAGGCAGCCCGGCCAGGTCGTCGCTGACGCGGGATCGCGTCGACGGCAGCAGCCAGCGCGCCAGCGCCGGCAGGTGGGCCGCTCCGGCGGCCTCGACATAGCTGAACGCGGCCGCCGGCCAGCGACTCGCGCCGCCGCGTTGCTGCGCCCGCGCGAGTCGGCGTCGGCGCGCCGCCGCGGCGCGCTCGGTGTCCGGCGCCGAATCCCCGTCGGCCGTCCGCACGACTTCGTCGCGCAGTTCCAGCGCGGGCGCCAGCAGACCGGGCAACTGCGGCCTGCGCGCCTCGGTGGCCAGCGGGGTGTAGGCGGCGGGCAGCCCGAAGAACCCCGCGAAGCCCAGGGTCCGCACCGCCGGCCAGACGGCCTCGATGGCGCGCCGCAACGGCTCGCTGCGCACATCGATGCAGAACACCGCCTGCACCTCGGCGTGCGGCGGCGCCGGCCGCGCCGCGCCTTCCAGCCGGCTGACGAGCTCTCGCTGGTAGCTCAGGTCCAGCGCGAGCTGCCAGATTGCATCGGGCCACAGCGCGTGCTCGGCCTGCCGCAGCGACTCGGCCGCCCCGGTCCACGCACCCTGCACCGCTGCGAAGGCCGAGCGGGCCGCGGCATCGTCCTTGCACTCCAGCAGGATCGCCCCCCAGGCCATGCGGATCGCCAGCAGGTCGCGCAGGTGGCTGTCCTCGCGCCCTTCGAGCCGCGCCTGCCAGCGCAGGTAGGCGCACCACGACGCCCACCCCTGCACGGTCAGCAGCACGGCCTCCAGGTAGTCGGCCCAGTGCCGCTGCGGCAGCCCCAGGCGCTGCAGCACCCATCGCTGGGCCTGCTCGCGTGTCGGCGGCAACGCCGCCAGGCCGCGCCGCAACCCGGGCAGGCCCATCAGCAGCCCGATGCCATGGTCATGGCCGATGCTGTCGCGCCAGAAGGCGTACAGCCCCTGGCCGCGCTCGGGCTGCCAGTCCGCCTGCCGGCGATCGAAGTAGGCGGCGCAGGCCTGGCTGACCTGATGGGTGATGGCCTGGCGCCACGACAAGCGTTGCTGGCGCCGCGGGTCGTCATCCAGCGCGTCGATCAGCAGCGGCAGGCGCGGCAGCCCTGGCGCCTCGCCCAAGGCCTCGACGCAGCGCGCTTCGCTCCAGCCGCCTTCGCGCGCGCCCGGCGTCGCGTGCAGCGCGGCCTGCAGCGCGGCCGGCGCGATGCGCCCCTGCTCCCAGGCGCTGCGCACAAGCGGGCGCGGAGCGAACACCTGGATTCCGGCCAGCACGGCCATGCGGGCGGCCACTTCGCGCAGCGGGCGCCCGACGCGTTGCCAGTGGGGATTGACTGCGATCGCACGGTCCAGCGGCCACGCCGGCGCGATCTGCGCGCAGGCCTGCTCGCAGGCCGCGTCGATGCTCGCCAGCGAGTCGGTCGTGCGGCCCTCGGCTCGCGCCGCGGCCGCCACGCCACCACCTGCCGGCGCGTTCATCGGGCCCCCCAGGCGACGCTGCGCGCGGCCGCCCGCGGCTCGCGCCTGGCGCCGGCAGGAACCCAGCTCGCCGGCCACATCCGCAGCGCCACGCGGGTGTACGCCTCGTCGAGGTAGAAACCGGCATAGCTCCAGCGCCGGCATGCCCACAGCAGGCGCGGGCGCAAGTGCAGCGCGGCCAGCGCCAGGTAGCCCAGCGCCATGCCGGCCAGCGCCACCACGCCGGCAGCCGGCCACGGCGCGTCGTGCACCCCCAGCGCCAGCCGATGCATCAGCTGCGCGGCGAGCGTCAGCGCCAGCAGCCATGCGAGCCCGGCCGCGGCGCGGCTCGCGATCGCGCCGCGCCGCCCGGCCGCCCGCGCGGGAAGCCACAGCAGCGGCGCCCAGGCCAGCGCGACCACCGCGATCCACCACCACGGCCAGGCCTCGCCGCCGCAGCCGCGCTGCACCGAAGCCAGCACCGCAGCGGCCAGCCACGGCGCAGCCAGCACGCTGCACGCGCTGACCGGCAGCGCTTCGTGCAGCGCCTGCAGCCCGGACTCGCGCACCGCGCCGGGTGCCGACAGGAAGGCCTGTGCCTTGTAGAGCGAATGACCGATCAGGTGCAGCGCCGCCAGTTGGTACAGCCCGAGCCCGCACTCCATCACCATGAAGCCCATCTGCGCCACCGTGGACCATGCCAGCCGCACCTTGATGCTCACCCGTGTCAGGCTGACCATCCCGGCCAGCGTCGCGCTGGCCAGCCCGCCGGCGACCAGCAGCCAGCGCGCCGCCGTCGACGTGGCCAGCAGCGGCGCGAACACGATGAGCACGTAGCCCCCCAGGTTGACCACCCCGGCGTGCAGCAACGCCGACACCGGCGTGGGTGCCTCCATGACCTGGATCAGCCAGCCGTGCACCGGCAGCAGCGCGGTGCGCAGCAGCACGGCCAGCACCAGCAGCAGCGCGCCGGCCTGCAGCGCGGCCGACGCCGGCGCGTGCTGCAGCCGCTGTGCCAGCGCGGGCAGCGAAGCGCTTCCCGACTGCCACCAGACCAGCCCGGCAGCGCCCAGCAGCAGCAGGTCGGCCAGCCTGTCGGCGATGCGCTTCTTGTGCGCCGCCAGCAGCGCGAAGGGCCTCTCGCGATAAAAGCACAACAGACCATGCAGCGCCGCCGCGACACCGGCCCAGGCGGCGATGAGCACCAGCCAGTTGCCGGCCAGCAGCAGCCACTGCACACCGGCCAGCACGCCGGCCAGCCCCGCCGCGTAGCGGCGCTGCCCCGGTTCGCCCTGCAGGTAGCGCGACGAAAAGCTGCCGATCACCGTGCCCAGGAACTGCACCAGCAGCGCGAGCCAGGCGCCCAGCGGCCACAGCGCCAGGCCACCGGCCAGCGGCGCGGCGGGCGCACCGTGCAGCCAGCGAGGGTGCAGCCACTGCCAGGCCAGCGCCGCGGCGGCGCCGAGCAGCGCGGCAGCGCACGAGGCCAGCAGCCAGCGCCAGGCCAGCGGGTCGCCGGCGCGGCGTGCCAGCCGGATCGACAGCGCGCAACAGGACATGAGGACGGCAGGGGCCAGCGCGGCCGCGGCAAGCAGCTGAGGTATGGGCATTCCGGATACGGGCGGGTGGTCTTGCCGATATGGTGCCCGCGGGCCGTCATTCTGTAAAATTCATTGATATGAACAGTTCGTTCTGTAAAAACGAATCATGAACTTGGACCGCCTGAACTTCCGCCACCTGCTGTACTTCTGGCGTGTCGCCGGCACCGGGCATCTCACGCGTGCCGCGCAGGAACTGCACGTCTCGCAGTCGGCGCTTTCGACCCAGATCCGCCAGCTCGAGGAGCGACTGGGCGAGGCGCTGTTCGAGCGCGACGGCCGACGGCTGGTGCTCACCGCGACAGGCCAGATCGTGCAGTCGTACGCCGAGAACATCTTCGGCCTCGGGCAGGAACTGCTGGGCCGCCTCGACGGCCAGGGCCAGGGCGCGTTCAGGCTGCGCGTCGGCAGCGTGGCCACGCTGTCGCGCAACTACCAGGAGAACTGGATCCGCCCGCTGCTGGCCGACCCGGCGGTGACCTTGAGCCTGGAGTCGGGGATGCTCGGCGAACTGCTCGAGCGCCTGCTGCAGCATCGGCTGGACGTGGTGCTTTCCAACGAGGCGGTCGCCGCGGAGTCCGAGCGACCGTTCCATTGCCGCTTCCTCGGCAGCCAGGCGATCTCGCTGGTCGGGCCCGCGGCCACCTGGAAGCGCCGCCGGCTGCGCGTCCCCGAGGACCTGCACGACAAGGACCTGGCGCTGCCCGGTCCGCGCCACGCGCTGCGCGGGCAGTTCGACGCGCTGTGCATGGCCGCCGGAGTCAGGCCCCGCTGTCGCGCCGAGGTCGACGACATGGCGATGCTGCGGCTGATCGCCCGCGACAGCGGCTGGCTGACCGTGCTGCCCGAGGTGGTGGTGCAGGACGAACTGCGCACCGGCAGCCTGGTCAAGGTCGGCCGTTCCGAACAACTGCAGGAACATTTCTACGCCATCACGACCAGCCACCGGCATCGGCTCGAGCGCCTGGAAGGCCTGCTCGAGGGCTCTTCGCGCGCGCTGCGGCCGACGCGCGGCCGACAGGCCCTACACTCTGCGCCCAGCGCCTGAACGCGACACCCGATCGCCGCCTGGCCGCGGGCCAGGCGCGCAACCCTCTTTTGCCGACCCATGATGACCGACCTCGAAGCCCTGCGCGCCCGCGCGGTTGCCTACCAGACCCGATCCGCCGCGGCCGCGGTGGAAGTCGAATTCGCCTCCACCCCGCAGCTCGTCCAAACGCTCGAAGGGCCGGTTCGATGCCAGGCCGGCGACGCCATCCTGACCGGGGTCCAGGGCGAGCGCTGGCCGGTCGCGCGCGAGCGGTTCGAGCGCAAGTACGAGCCCGCGGGCGGCCAGGCCGCCGGCCTTCCGGGACCTTACCGCAAGCGCTTCGCGCGCGTCCAGGCGACGCGGCTGCAGGCGGGGCTGGAGTTGGCGCTGTCCGGCGACCGCGGTCGCCTCTGCGGGCAGCCTGGCGACTGGTGCGTCTGGTACGCGCCGGACGACGCGGCGATCGTCGCGGCCGACGTGTTCCCGAAGACCTACGAACTCTCGCGCGTCCCGGTGTACGTCGGCCTCGCCGAACTGCCGCAAGCGGCGCGCGCGCAGGCCGCCGCCGCGTGCGCCGGGCTGCAGCAGCTGCTGCGCTGCACTCCGCTGGTGTGCGCCGACCACTCCGACGAGCGCGGCGACGCCGAGCCGATCTGGTTCCGGGTGGTCGACGGCGCCAGCCGGCACGAGCGCCACGCGATCGCGCCGAGCCTGGAAGTCCGGCTCGCCGACCTGACGGGTGGGCGCGTGGCCGAGGCGCTGCGCGAGGCGCTGCGCCGCGCAAGCCTGCTGGGCTTCAGCCGCGAGCGCATCCGCGATCTGTGCTCGGCGCAGCCCGCCGAGCAGGAGGCGGCGCTGGGCATGCTCGATACGGTGGTCGCCCAGCTGGTCGCGGTGGACCGCTTCAACGGCTGGCTGGCAGCCGACGACCCCGATCCGGATGCCGCGCGCCAGGCCGAAACCGCCTGGACCGTCGAGCCCTCGAACTTCATCGAGGCCAGGCAGCACATCGCCGAGCCCGACGGTCTGGCCCGACTGGTGCGCATCGGCGCGGTCGCCGACAGCGCGGCGGTGCACTACCAGACTCGATGGCAGCAGCTGGTGCTGGCGACGACCAAGGAGATCGCCGCGGGCGCGAAGGGAACTGCCGTCGACAAGGCCGTCGCACTGGCCGCGCTGCTGCTGCGCCGCCCGCTGTCGCTGGTCGCGCTGGGCATGTTCGCCGCGCTGATGCTCGCGGCTGCGCCGGAACTGGGCGGGCAGCGATGGATCGCCGGCGGTTCGCTGCCGTTCCTGGTGCTGTACATCGCTGCGCTCGGCGTCGCCTGGTGGCGCTACGCGCGCGCCAAGTCGGAGCGTTGGGAGGGCACCCACCAGGACCTTCGGCTGCTCGCCGAATGGCTGCGCGTGGAGCATGCGCGGGTGATCGCCGGCAGCGGTGTCTCGGTGCTCGAATGCCTGCAGGTGCGCCAGCATGCCGACTCGGGCTGGGTGCGGCTGGCGCTGCGCTCGCTGCTGCACGCCCAGCCGGTGGCCGCCGCCAGCGACCCTGGCGGGTTGGCGTGGGTGCACCGGCACTTCGTCGGGACACAGCTCCGCTACCACAAGGAAACGCTGATCACCCGCCGCGAAGCAGCGATCGGCCTGCTGTCCTTCGGTGGGCGACTGGGTGCGCGACTGTTCCTCTTCACCCTGCTGTCGCTGCTGGCGTGGGAGATCGTCTGCGTGGCGCTGCACCGCGACGCCGGCTGGCCCGGCCACCTGCTGGCGATCACCCAGCTGGTGTCGCTGGCCTTCTGGGGAGCGATGCGCAAGACCATCGACGTGCTGGGTCTGGAGCAGGAAGTGGTGCGCGCCGAGGTCGTGCTGCATGCCCTGACCCAGGCCGAGCGCAGGCAGGAGCTCGACGGCGTGCTGGACGCGACCCGCACCTTCGCCAAGGACCAGGAAGACTGGCATTCGCTGCACCGCAGCAAGCCGGTCGAGGCCACCACGGGCGCCTGATCCCGCGATTCCCTGATCCCGCGATTCGGTTGGCGGCCCGACCCGCGCGCGGTCAACCCGCGCCGCTGCGCGCGACGCGCAGCAGCGCGAGCGTGCCGCAGGCCATCAGCGCGGCCGCCAGCGCGAAACCCAGCGCCGGCGACACGGCGCTCCACAGCAAGCCGACCGCGGCGCTGGAGACGAACCGGGCGACGCCGTTGACCGTGCCCAGCGCCCCGTAGCCCAGGCCCAGCTCGCGGGCATCGATCATCTCCGCGCTGACCGTGGGCTCCAGCGCCTCCTCGACCGCGACGTACAGCCCGGCGCACAGGAAAATGGTCGCCAGCAAAGGCAGGCCGGCGCTTCCCGCCACGAAGGCCCAGGCGGTCAGCGCCGCGGTCAGCGCGCCCAGCGCATAGCCGCCGACCAGCAGCGGCAGGTGGCCGACGCGATCGGCCAGCGCGCCGATCGGATAGGACATCACCACCTGCACCAGGTTGCGCCCGACGAACAGCAGACCGGCGACCTGCGCCGCCTCGACCACGCCCAGCGACGGCGTGAGCAGGCCGGTCGCGGCGAGGATCAGCAGCGAGGCCGAGAAGTCCCCCATGCCGAACAGAGCGACCGCGCCGAGGTAGCGCCGGAAGCGCGTCGGCAGTCCGCGCAGCGAGCGCAGCAGCCGCGCGTCGGGGTTGGGCGAGCGCCGCGGATCGTGCACCAGCGCGACAAAGGCCAGCGCGGCCAGCGCGCCGGGAATCAGCGAAAGCCAGAGGACCAGCCGGAACGGCGCGGCAGGGTCGCGCCACGGCAGCCCATGCGCCCAGCCCAGCAGCCCGACTCCCAGCAGCGGCCCGAGCACCGCGCCGACGGTATCGGCGGCGCGATGGAAGCCGAAGGCGCGCCCCTTGGTCTGCGGGGTCACCGCCTGCACCACGATGGCATCGCGCAGCGGCCCGCGCAGCCCCTTGCCGAACCACGACGCCAGCCGGCCCAGCAGCAGCAACGGCCAGCCGCCGGCCAGCGCGATCAACGCCTGGCCGAGCGGCGTCAGCGCATAGCCCAGCACGACCAGCAGCTTGCGGTGCCCCAGCCTGTCGGCGGCATGGCCGGCGAACATCCTGGTGAAACTGGCCAGCGCATCGGCGCTGCCCTCGATCAGCCCGAGCGCGCTCGCCGGCAGCCCCAGCACCGCCAGCAGGCCGGGCAGCAGCACCGTGGCGGTCTCGTAGCACAGGTCCCCGAGCGCGCTGGTCAGCCCGGCCCCGAGCACGGTGCGGTTGAGCCAGTTGCCGGCCGCGCCATCGGCCTGGACTGTCGGGCCGGGCTGGTTCAAGTCGATGCCTCCGTCGATCGGCGGCCGGCTCGATGACCGGCTCCCGGTCGTCCCCGGCCGCGCCGGGCGCGGCCGACCCGGCCTCGTCGGCCATGCGGCCATTACAGCACAGCCATCGCCGGTCGCGGCTTCGCCCGGCTGTGCGCGTCAGCTCGGTCGCTGCCCGCTGCCGCCGCCGGGCGGCTGCACGATGCGCCAGCGCAGCCCGGGTGCCGGGTCGCCCTCGAGCGCGTCGAGCGCGCCGCGAGCCAGGTCCAGCAACTCGGCGGCCGGCTGGCGCGCCGCGCGCACCAGCACCAGACCGATGCGCGCCGGCCCGTGGCACGACCCCGCGCCGTCCCGCGAGCGCGCTGCCCAGGCGCCCAGCATGCGTTCCAGCGCCTGGCGCGGCTGTCCCGGTTCGAGGTCGCGGATCAGCAGCCCGAAGACGTCATCGCCCAGCCGCGCGATGAAATCGCGGTGGCGCAGCGCCGCCTGCAACTGCTGCGCGCAGTCGCGCGCGGCCGCGTCGTTCCAGGAGGCTCCGCGCGGTGCGCGCAGGCCTTGCAGCAGACCCGCGGCGAAGTGGTAGCCCGGCTCGCCGCCGAGCGCCGCTTCGCGCTCCAGGCGCTCGGAAAACGCCAGCGCGTTGGGCAGGCCGGTCGCGGCGTCGTGGCGCGCCACATACCCCCGGCGCGCGCAGTCCAGCATCAGCGAGGACTTGAGGTCGAGGTCGTCCAGCGCCCTTCCCAGGAGTTCGACGACCCAGCCGACCAGCGATGCGGCGTCGGCGCAAGGCGGCTGCCCGTCCGCGCAGCGCAACGCCAGCAGCAGGTGCACACGGCCGGCGCGGCGCACCGGCGCGACGATCGCGCAGCCGCTGCCGCCCCGGCTTGGCGCCACCTCGACGCAGCCACCTTGCCAGCTGCGCGCGGCGGCGGCGCACAGCTCCGGCCACGACACCATCGCGGCCGGCTCGCCGCCGCGCGGCAGCACGTCGGTCCAGCCCTGCGCGCCCCGGCCCGGCTTGAGCACGGCCGCGTCGTCGAACACACCCCCGGCGAGCATCGCGCGGCACACGGCGCGCAGCGCGGTCTGCGCCTTGGCGGGCGCCAGCAGCGCGTCGGCGTCGTACACCAGCGCCCGGTACAGCGCGCTCATCGCGGCTTGCGTGTCCATGGCCGTGCCTTCGGAAGCCTTGCCCCGGGTCCGCGCGCGAGCCCGCGCGCCTCGCCTCAGAAGTGCTTGAAGCCCCGCTCGTCGGCGTCCAGCGGCAGCACCCGCCCGGGAACCGGCCGCCGGCTTGCCGCATGCGCTCGAACGGGCACCCTGGCGGCGCTCGGCGCCTCGACGTCCTGCGCGGCGAGCAGCGCCTTGAGCTGGCGCAACTGCTCGGGCGTCAGCTCGCCCAGCCCCGGCACGACCAGGTTGGCGATCTGGCGCGGACGCAGCCGGAAGCGCGCGATCTCCTCGCGCAGCTGCGCCGACACGCTGCTGAGCTCGGCCGACGACGACGCCAGTTCCTCCGCCTGCTGGCTGCCCTGCTGGGCCGCGGTGGCGACCTGCCCCATCGCGGTGTTGATCTGCGACACCCCGCGCGACTGCTCGGCGCTGGCCGTGGCGATCTCGCCCACGAGGTCGCGCACCTGCATCACGTTGCCCACGATGGCCTCCAGCGCGCTGCGGGTCTCGGCCGCGATCGCCACCCCCTGGGTGACTCGCTTGGACGAATCCTCGATCAGTTCGGCGGTCTCGCGCGCGGCCTTGGCGCTGCGCCCGGCCAGGTTGCGGACCTCCTGCGCCACCACCGCGAAGCCGCGTCCGTGCTGGCCGGCGCGCGCCGCCTCGACCGCGGCATTGAGCGCCAGGATGTTGGTCTGGAAGGCGATCTCGTCGATCACCTTGATGATCTTGGCGATGTTCTGCGACGACACGTTGATCGCGGCCATCGCCTCGCTCATCGCGGCCATCTTGTCCTGCCCGTTGGAGGCGAACTGCGAGGTCTCGCTGACCAGCTTGTTCGCGGTGTTGGCGTTGTCGGTGTTGGCCTTGACCTGGCTGTCGGTCTGCTCCAGGCTCGCGGTGACTTCCTCGACCGCCGAGGACTGCTCCTCCGACGAAGAGGCCATGTCCTGCGACGCGGCGCTCAGCTGCTGCGAGGCCTCGCTGACCTGCTCCACCGCGTCGGCGACCTGCCCGAAGGTGGCGTTGAGCCCGTCGAAGGCGCGCCCGAAGGACTCGATGATGCGGCGGTACTCCCCGGCATAGGCGGAGGCATCCACGTGGCGGTCGAGCTGGCCGTCGACGATGGCCTGGGACAGCTCCGCGGCATCCCTGGCGATGTTCCCGATGTTGGTCTTCAGGAGCATCAGCCATTCGTGGATCTGGTCATCCCCGGAAGCCTTCCTCATCTCCACCGCGAGGTCGCCGTTGGCGACGTGGGTGACGAAGCCGATCAGTTCCTCGAGCCAGGCGTGCACTCCGTTGACGGCGTTCTTCATCTGCTCGTGCTCGCCCTTGCAGGCGATCTCGACCTTCTCCCGCAGGTTGCCGCCGCGGATCTGCCGCAGGATGCGGTTGCCCTCGGCGATCGGCAGCAGGATCTCGTCGAGCATGCGGTTGATGCCGGCCACCAGCCCGGCGAAGTCGCCCTCGAGGTCGCCGGCCCGCGCACGCTCGCTCAGCTGCCCGGCGCCGGAGGCGGCGATCAGCCGCTGCAACTCGGCGATGAGGCTCTTCAGGTTGGCGCGCAGCGCCTCGATGGTGTCGTTGATGAAGGCCTTCTTGCCCGGGAAGCGCTCGAGCTCGGCGTCGAAGTTGCCGCGTGCGAAGGCATCGACGCAGGCCATGGCCTTCTTCTTCACCGCGATGTGCCCCGCCACCATCTTGTTGATCCCCGAGGCCATGGTGCCGAAAGCGCCGCCGAAGCGCGCGGCGTCGATGAACGCGTCGATCTCGCCCCGGTCGTGCTCGGCCGACATGTGGTTCATCGCGTCGATCAGGCCGCGCAGGTTGCCGCGCAGCTTCTCGATGGTGTCGTTGATGAACGCCTTCTTGCCGGGGAAGCGCTCCAGCGGGGCGTCGAAGTTGCCGCTGGCGATCTCGCCCACGCAGGCCATCGCCGCGCGCTTGACCGCGATGTGCCCGCCCACCATCGTGTTGACCGCCTGCGCCACCTCGGCGAACTGCCCGCGATGGCGCGCGGTGTCGACCACCGCGTCGATGTCGCCCTGCTGGTGCTGCCGCGACATCGCGTCGAGGTCGGCCAGCAGGCGCCCGGTCTGGTCGTCGGCGCGCACCTCGCGCCACTCGACCAGCGTGGCCACCCGCGCTCCGCTGTCGTCGAACACCGGGTCGATGGTGCACGAAAGGTGCGCCGCGCCCAGGCGCAGCTCGGTGGTCAGCGGCCGCGTCAGCGCGACCACCGTCTGGCGCGTGGCCTCGCCGCGCGCGTGGAAGGCCTCGATGGGCTTGCCGAGCAGCCGCGTCACGTCGAAGCCGGGGATGTCCTTGCGGATCTCGGATTCGAGTCGGCTGAACATCTCGTTGGCGGACCGGTTGACCAGGCGGATGTTCAGCTCCGCGTCGGCCAGCATCAGCGGCAGGCTGATGGCCTGCAGGTGGTCGCAGACCCCGCCGAGGGGGAAGTTGGCAATGGCGTTCACAATAGGCTCCTGGAGGGGTTGTTCAGTGGACTTGCCGCGAAGTCAGCTGGCCGTCGAGCATGCGCTCGACGTCGACGATCGCCGCGAAGCGGTTGGCCTGCTTGCCGAAGCCGCGGATCATCGACGCGCCGCGGCCGCCGGTCTGCACCGCGGTGTCGATCTGCGCCGGCGGGATCTCGAGCACCTCGCTGACATGGTCGACCACCAGGCCGACCGGCACGTCGTTGACCGAAAGCACGATGATCACCGTGCGTTCGCTGTAGTCCTTGGGCGGGAGGCCGAAGCGCAGGCGCAGGTCCATCACCGGGATGACCTTGCCCCGCAGGTTGATCACCCCCTTGATCGACGGCGCCGACTCGGGCAGCTGCACGATGTGCTGCATGCTGACGATCTCGGTCACGTAGCCGATGCCGATCCCGTATTCCTCGGTGGCCACGCCGAAGGTCAGGTACATGTCGTCGACGTTGTCGTCGTCGCGGAACACCAGTTCCGTGTACTCGTCCTCGAGTGCCGGGCCGTTTCGCTCAAATTCCTGGTTCACTGTCATCGCTCTCTCCTGCATGCGTGGCTGGGGTCGCAGCGCCCGGGCGCTGCGGGTTCATGAGTCGTGCCAGCGTGGCGGGGATCGCGCTCAGCGGCGCCACCGCCTCCGCCGCCCCGAGTCGACGTGCCATCTGCGGCATGCCGAACACCACCGAAGTCGCTTCGTCCTGCGCCACCGTGTGGCCGCCGCGGCGCCGGATCGCCAGCATGCCGGCCGCACCGTCGCGCCCCATCCCGGTGAGCAGCACCGCGGCCGAGCGCGCTCCGGCCTGCTCGGCGACGGACTCGAACAGCACGTCCACCGACGGCCGGCTGTAGTTCACCGGGTCGCCGTCGACCAGGCGCACGCGGAACTGCGCGCCGGCGCGCACCAGCACCATGTGGCGCTGGCCGCCGGGGGCGAGCAGCGCCTGGCCCTGCAGCACGCGGTCGCCGTCGCGCGCCTCGCGCACCCGCAGCCTGCCCAGTCCGTCCAGGCGCCGCGCCAGCGAGCCGGTGAATCCGGCCGGCATGTGCTGCACGATCACCATGCCGGGCGTGTGTTCGTCGAAGGCCGGCAGCAATTGGTTCAGGGCCTCCACGCCGCCGGTCGACGAACCCACGGCGATCACCCGCTCGGCCGCCAGCTGCGGCGGCGGCAAGGCGGGCGCCGCGGCGCGCGCCGCCTGGGGCGCGCCGCCCCGCGCTGCCGCCTTGATGCGCGTGGCCAGCAGGCGCATCTGGCGCTGCAGCCGCACCGGATCGTCGGCCGTGGGGCGCGCGGCCACGCCGGCCGCGCCTTCGGCCAGGGCCTGGGCGATGCGCCCCCGGTCGGCGGCCCTGCCGCTGTCCAGCACCACGGTCGGCGTGGGCAGCGCGCGCATGTAGCGGCGCAGGAAGCTCAGGCCGTCGATGCGCGGCAGGTCGAGGTCGAGCACGACCACGTCGGGCTGCTGCAGCACCAGCACGTCGCGCGCCGCCCAGGCGTCGCCTGCCTGGGCCAGCAACTCGAGGTGTGCGTCGGCGGCGATGGCCTGGCACAGCAGCCGCCTGGCCTGCGGCGAGCCGTCGACCACCAGCACGCGCAGCGGCGCGGCAGGCTTCATGTCACGCCACCTTGCGATAGACGCCGCTGTGCACCTGGGCCCAGCGGGTGCCCAGGTCACGCAGCGGCTCGGTCACGCTGGTCAGCAGCCAGCCGCCGCGCTCGGTGACGTCGTAGATGGCCTCCACGGTGGCGCGCTGCTGCTCGCGGTCGAAGTAGTACAGCACGTTGCGGCAGAACACCACATGGAAGCTGCGCTGGAACGGCAGCGGCATGGTCTTGAGATTGAGCCGGCGGAAGGTGCACATCGCGCGCAGCTGCGCATCGACCTGGAAGCGCGCGCCGGGCAGCGCCTGCAGGTAGCGCTCGCGCAGCGCCACGGGCAGCGAGCTCAGGCGCGCCGCCGGGTAGATGGCCTGCTCGGCGGCCTCGATCATCACCGCGCTGATGTCGGTGCCCAGGATCGAGACCCCGGCCCTCGCCGCGTCGATTCCGTAGCCCTGGGCCGCCAGCATGGCGATGCTGTAGGCCTCGTCGCCCGAGGAGGCCGCCGCGCTCCAGATGCGCAGGTCCGCCGGACGCAGCGAAGGCAGGATCACCTGGGCGAAGAACTGCAGGACCTGCGGCTCGCGGTAGAAGTAGGTGTGGTTGGTCGACGCCCCGTGCAGCACCGCCAGCTGCAGCGCGGTGTCGCCCCCGCGCTCCAGGCGCTCGGCCAGTTCCTGCATCGACCCCAGGCTCTCGCGTTCGCACACCCGGCGCATGCGGTGCTCGAGCAGCTCGCGTTTGTTGTCGCGATAGTCGATTCCGCATTGCTTGCGCAACCAGCCGCAGATGCGCTGGAAGTCCCGCTCGGAAGTCGCGAACCGGGCAGCTCCGGCAGCATCGGGAAGTCGCGGAAGGGGCACGCGCAAGGCCTCGCTTGCGGCCGGCCTCGACGAGGCCGCGCCGATGCCTTCACTCTAGGTGCGTGGCCGCGGCGAGGCTATCGACAGCAAGGCTGCGCCGGCCTGCGCGTTCGGACTAGTCCTTCGGGCTGTCCGCCTGTCCGCGGCTGGCCAGCACGGCGATCTGCACCCTGGATGCCAGCCCCAGCTTGCGCAGGATGACCCGCACGTGGGCCTTCACGGTGGCCTCGGCCATCTCGAGGTCGAGGGCGATGCGCTTGTTGCTCGCGCCGCGCGCGATGGCCAGCGCGACCTGCCGCTCGCGCTCGCTCAGCGACGGGAACGGCAGGCCGCCGCGCGTCGGCAACGCGGCGGCCCGCTCGGCAAGCGCCGCCTCCGGCTCGAAGGCCTGCATCACCTTGCCCGACAGGCCGGCGCCGATGACCGTCTCGCCGCGCAGCGCGCGGCGCACCGCGCCCAGCAGTTCGGCGGGAGCGCAGCTCTTGAGCACGTAGCCGGCAGCACCGCTGCGCAGCGCGGTGCGCAGGTCGTCGGCCGACTCGCTGACCGTGAGCATCAGCACCCTCGCCTCGGGCGCGCACTCGCGCAGCGGTGCGATCGCGTCGACCCCGGCGACGCCCGGCAGGTGGTTGTCCAGCAGCACCAGCCCCGGCCGCAGCGACGCGGCCAGGCGCAAGGCCTCGTTGACGTCGCCTGCCTCGCCGACGATGCGCATGTCGCGCTGCTCGGCCAGCAGCGCGGCCAGCCCGCGGCGGAACAAGGCGTGGTCGTCGACCAGCAGCACCCGCGTCTCAGCCGGCTCGTCCATCGTGTGCCCCCGCGGACGCGCCCACCGGCGCGCCGCCCGCGTCGAGTTCGACGATCACCTCGGTTCCCTCGCCGGGCCTCGAGCGCACGCGCACGCTGGCGCCGATCTGCCCGGCGCGCTCGCGCATGATCTGCAAGCCCACGTGCGCCGCCGAGCCCCGGCCGGCGGCCGAGGGATCGAAGCCCCTGCCGTCGTCGCGCACCTCGATGCGCCAGCGCGGCAGGCTGTCCACCCGCACCAGCACGCGCGTCGCGCGCGCATGCTTGCGCACGTTGGACAACGCCTCCTGCAGGATATGCAACAGCTGCACCTGCACGTCGGCGTCGAGCGCGCGGCCGTGGGTGTCGATCTCCAGTTGCACCGGGACCGCGCATTGCAGCTCGAACTTCTGCAGGGTGCTGCGGATGGCCGGCGCGATGTCGTCGGCGTTGGTCCGGGTGCGGAAATGCAGCAGCAGTTCGCGCACGTCCTCGGAGCTTTCGCGCAGCCCGGCCTCCAGCTCCTGCAGCGCGTGTTCCATGCGCGCGGGGTCGCCGGCGCGCAGGCCGCCGCGCAGCAGGTCGATCTGGATGTTCATGAAGGCCAGGGCCTGCGCGATCGAGTCGTGCAACTCGCGCGCCAGCAGGCCGCGCTCGACCGCGACCGCCGCCTCGCGCTCCAGCGCGGCGCTGCGCAGGCCTTCCAGGCCGGCCGCCAGGTGGCCGACCGCGGCCTCGAGCAACAGCAGCTCGCCGGGCCCCGGAATCTGCGTGCCGGTCTCGTAGGCCAGGTCGAGCACCGCCAGCTCCCTGCCCTGCGCCACCACCGGCAGCCGCACCACCCGCCGCGCCCGCGGCGGCAGGCAGCGCGGCGCGTCGGCGCGCACCTCGAGGACCCGGGGGCCCGCCGCGCAGGCCGGCACGTCGCAGCTCGCGCACAGCGCGCAGTCGGCCACCGGCGCGCCGGCAGCGGCCAGCACTTCGCCCACGCCCGCGTGGGGATCGCAGCGGCGCAGCACGGCCGCGTCGGCCGCGGCCAGCTGCAGCAGCGCGCCGACGAATTCGCCGCACAGCTGCGCCACCGACTGCGCGGCCGCCACCTGCGAACTGATGGCGTACAGCGCTTCCACCCGCCGGCGCTGCACCACCAGGTCGGCGGTCTTTTCCCGCACCCTGCGTTCGAGCTCGGCCTGCATCCCGGCGGCAGCCGCCTCGGCCTGCTTGTGCAGGCTGATGTTGAGCACGTTGACGATCAGGCCGGCCGGCGCGCCCGCCGCGGCCTGCAGGCAGGCCAGGCTGACGTCGCCCCAGAACACGCTGGAATCGCTGCGCCGCAGGCGCAACTCGATGCGCACCCGCGGCTCGCCGGTGTCGACCAGGCGCGCCACCGCGGCGCGCAGCACGTCGACGTCGTCGGGCTGCACGAGTTGCGGCAGCGCCACGTCGCCGAGGCCCGCCTCGGCGAGGTCGAACATGCGGCGCGCCGCCGGATTGGCCTCCAGCAGCCGGTAGCCGGTCGCGTCCACCACCAGCACCGCGGTCGGCGCATGGGCGAACACCGCGTCGAAGCGCTGGCCCGAGCGCAGCAACTCGCCGCGCGCCTCCAGCAGCGCCCGCCGCTGCTCGAGGCTTGCGACCATGCGCCCGATGGCTTCGTGCAGCAGAGGGCGCCGCGCGTCGCCCAGCACCTCGGTGCAGCCGGCGCGCAGCAGCGCGAGTTCGCGCTGCGCATCGACCCCGTCGGCCAGCAGCAGCACCGCGGGCGCCGGCAGCAGCCGCCGCAGGCGGATCAGCAAGGCCTCGGCGCCATGCGCCGCCGGCAGGCAGGCGATGACCAGGTCGCAGGGCTCGTCCAGCGGCGACGGCCCGGTAGCGAGGGCCTCGGCCAGCGCGACGCGCCGCGGCGTGACCGCCGCGGCGGCGAGCCCTTCAGCCAGGTCCGGCTGATCGCCGTCCTCGACCAGCAAGACCCGCAGGGCATCCGCGGCCGGCGCCTGCAGCGCGACGGCCGGCGCCGCCGCGCCTGCACGATCCCCCGTCATCTTTTGTCGTCCTTGCGGTCGATTCTGCCTTCCCGACGCGGCCCGGCGCAAGTTCCCGGCGGGAGCCGGCGGGCAGCGATGTGGTAGCGAAAGGTAGCAGGCGCAAGGCCGAAACAACTGTGCAGGAGTTCACGAAAGGCCAGTATTCCTGACACATTCATCTATGGAAATCACCGTTCGCACCAGGATTACCCAAGGCGCGACCGGCCCCGCGGCCGCCGGCGCGGCCGCGCCGCGTCAGGCCGGCTCCAGCCCGTGCTCGCGCTTGATCGCGGCGAATTGCGGCGAGGCCAGGCAGTCGATCGCCGAGCGAGCGGCCTGCGGCTGGCGCGACGCGCCGCAGATGCCGGCGCTGAAGCGGGTCACGATCTCGCAGCCCGGCGGCAGTTCGCCCAGCACCCGCACGCCGGCCAGCCCGACGAGTTCGCTCATCTGCTGGAATCCCAGCGACGCCTGGCCCTGCGCCAGCAAGCGCCCGACCGGCACCCCGGCGGGCGCCTGCACCAGCCGCTCGCGCACCGCATCGAACACCCCCCAGCGGCGCAACAGCGCCAGCACCGCGGTGCCGCTGGGCCCGGTCGAATGGCCGATCGCCGACGCGCCGAGCACCGCCCGGCGCAGCGCGTCCTCGCTGCCGACATCGACCGCCGGCGCGCCTGCGGGAACCGCCACCACGGTCTTCGACACCACCAGGTCGACGCGGCTGCCGGCCAGCACGCTGCCGCCGGCGATCAACTGGTCGATCGCGTCGGACGCGAGCACCACCAGATCGAAGGACTCGCCGTCGCGCACGCGGCGCGCCGCGTCGACCCCGCCCACCGACTCGAAGTGCAGGTCCACGCCCCGCTCGCGCAGGCAGGCCTGCGCCAGTTGCGCGAGCAATGCGCGCGTGGCCATCGACGAAATGCCCTGCAGGGCCGGGGCTCGGGTGTTCATCGCAGCTCGTCTCCAGGTCCGGGAACCGACTCGGCCCGGGCGCCGCCACGCGGCGCGCCGGGCCGCGGCCGTTGCGGCCATGTTACGGTCAGGCGGCGCGCGGGGCGTCGGGCGCCAGGCAGCGCGCGACCCCGCCGACGATGGCCTCCACGCAGGCTTCGCGCAAGCGGGCGAAGTCGCCCCAGGGATAGCGGGGGTTGGCGAACCTCGCCTGCAGGTAGCCCAGCGCCAGCGCCAGGCGCAACTCGTCGGCCAGCGCCAGGCGTTCGTGTCCG
Source organism: Pseudomonadota bacterium (assembly GCA_021845505.1). GTDB lineage: Bacteria > Pseudomonadota > Gammaproteobacteria > Burkholderiales > Burkholderiaceae_C > Thiomonas_A. Next base: position 64,261 of record JAJZVU010000011.1, read on the forward strand.
CTGCCCAGGTCGTCGGCCAGCGCGCGAGTGATGTGGGCGAACAGCGCCAGGATCTCGCCGTACACCGGCATCAGCGCCTGCGTCTGGACCTGGGCGGACGGGCCGCCCGGGCTGGAAGTCAGGTAGACCAGCCGGTAGTAGTCCGGGCGCTGCTCCCAGAAGTCGACAAACCCCTCGACCAGGGCGCGGTGCCGGCGCTGCGCCGACGCCTGGGCGTCGACACAGTCGCGCAGCACCAGCAGCAGTTCGTCGAACACCACCCGCCACAGCGCCTGCAGCACGGCGTTCTTGCCGTCGAAATAGCGATACAGCGACATCGCGCTGCGACCCAGCGCCCTCGCCAGTGCCTGCATGGTCACCGCATCGGTGCCTCCCTGGCGGAAGAGTTGCAGCGCCGCCGCGACGATCGCTGCCTGCAGGCGCCGATGATCCTCCTGGTTGCCCCTGCGAACGCGGGAGGGAATGGCTTGCGCGGCCGACGGCGCGCAGCCCCGCTGCGCCTGCGGCGTCCCGATGCGCTGGCTGGCCCGTGCCCCCCGCGCCTCCGTCGCGACCCTAGGTTTCATGTGGATTAGATATACTTAAATATAAATATATGCAAAAATCTATTCTATCGGCACTCGCGTCACCCGGCCAGATGGGGCCCAGGCGACGCGGGTCCATGCGGACCGGCCGTCGCTGCGGCCGGAAGGAATCGAATCACTCCGCTGTGGTTACCCGTCTTGAGGCGACAGGGCGCATCGCGCCCGGGTCAAGCTCACCGTTTTCGCGACCCGATGCCGCCCCGGCGGCCGCGCCGGGGCGTGCAGAGGATGTGCCCGAGGATTCGTGGACTGCGGCATGACAGGCTGCGTGGTATGGATGCAATGGGCATGGAGGACGCGCTCGCCGCTTCGAGCGACGGTTCGACCGGCGGCGACGCCGGCGCCGAGCAGCGCAGGCTGCGCGAACTGCGCGAACTCGCGATCCTGGACACCGAGCCGCAGGCCCCCTTCGACGCCTTGACGGCGCTGGCGACCGAGATCTTCGGCGTGCCGATGTCCCTGGTGTCGCTGGTGGACGAGGAGCGGCAATGGTTCAAGAGCCGGGTCGGCGTCGGCGTCGGCCAGACCCCCAGGGCCTGGTCGTTCTGCTCGCGGGCGATCGAGCAGGACGACCTGTTCGAAATTCCCGACGCAGCCGAGGACCCTCGTTTCCGGCTCAATCCGCTGGTGCTGGGCGACCCGCGCATACGCTACTACGCCGGCGTCCCGCTGCGCACGCCGGGCGGCTGCAAGGTCGGCACGCTGTGCATACTCGACCGCAAGCCGCGCCGCCTGGAGCCGCCGCAACGCCAAAGCCTGGCGCGACTGGCCGGACTGGCCGCGCACCTGCTGCAGACCCATCGCGCCGCCTGGCAGCTCGACGCCGCCAGCCGCCAGGCACGGAAGATCGCCGCGCTCAACGCGCTGCTGGCGCGCGCCGGACAGGCCGCGGCCACCGCCGCCAACGAGACCCATCTGCTGCAACAGTCCTGCGCGAACGCGGTCGACTCCACCGGCGTGGCCTGCGCCTGCGTCGTCCGTCCGGTTCGCGGCGCGCGCCTGCGGGTCGTCGCCTCCAGCCATGCCGCCGACCAGACGCAGCGCGACAGCCTGCTCGACAACCCGCTGCTGCGCGAGCAGGTCGAGCGGGCGTGGCGCAGGCGCGAGCCCTCGGCGGTGTGCCTGCACGGACTGGCGCCGGGCGCGCCGGCGGGCCAGGCCGCGTCGGCGCTGGTGCTGCCGATCCTGCGCGGCGCCGCGCCGTGGGCCGTGCTGTGCCTGTCGCTGGCGCCTGCCGACGCCGCGGACCGGGCGGTGCGCGAGTTGCTGGAGGAGTTCGCGATGGTGGTCGGCCGTGGCCTCGACCGCGTGGAGCGAGCCCGGCAGGAGCACAGGCTGATGACCCTGCAGCGCACGCTGCTGGACAGCGCGCTGGCCGGCATCGTGGTGGTCAAGCGGCGGCGCATTGTCAGCGCCAACGCCAGCTTCGCCCGCATGCTCGGCTTCGAGGACCCGCAGGATCTGCTGGGCAAGCCCGCGGCGACGATCTGCGCGTCGGAAGCGGAACGGCATCGCATCGGAGGGCTGTACGGCACTCTGTTCCGCCAGGGGCATGCGTCGGCGATGGACGTGCGACTCGCCCGAAGCGATGGCGAGGAGTTCATCTGCGACATCTCCGGCGGCGTGGCCACCCACGGCAAGTCGCGCCTGGCTGTGTGGACCGTGCAGGACGTGACCGCCCGCGCGAAGCTGCAGGAACAGTTGCGCTTCGAATCCCTGCACGATCCGCTGACCCTGCTGCCGAACCGCCGTGCACTCGACGAGCACCTGCCGCAGGCGCTGGCGCGAGCCAGCCGCGCGGGCTCGGTGGTGGGCGTGGGCATCATCGACCTCGACGACTTCAAGCCGGTGAACGACCGCTGCGGCCACGAGGTCGGCGACAACCTGCTGCGCGCGTTCGCGCTGCGACTGCGCCACCAGTTGCGCACCTCGGACTTCCTCGCGCGCCTGGGCGGCGACGAATTCGTCATCGTGGTCGAGGGACTGGCCGCCGACCGCTCGGCGCGCCAGCTGCGCAGGATCCTGCAGCGCCTGCATGGCGCGGTGCAAACCCCGTTCGCACTGGGCGGCGACATCGCGGCCAGCGTCGGCATGAGCCTGGGACTGGCGCTGTCGCCCTACCACGGAACCGAGCTCGACACCCTGCTGCGCCAGGCCGACGCCGCGCTCTACCAGGTCAAGGCGCGCAAGGCCACGCGCGAGCACTGGTGGCAGATCGGAGTCACCGCGAGCGACGAGCCGCGCGAACCGCTGAACCCCGACCCCTACGGCCCCGCCGCGCGCCAGCTGCTGGAGGAATGCGCGTCGGCGCTGGGGCAGGTGGTCGAGCGCTTCGTCGGCGAGTTCTACGCATCCACCCGGCGCGACCCTGAGACGGCCGCGGTGCTGGATACGCTGAGCTCCTGCGGCGTCGACCGGCTGCAGGAGATCCACGCCGAGCACCTGCGCGCGCTGTTCGCGCCCGACATGAGCGCCGAGGCGGCCGGGCGGCGATCGGCCCGTTCCGGCCTGGTCCACGCGCTGGTCGGCGTCGAGCCCTGGCACCTGATCCAGCCCAGCGGCGAGTTCCGGCGGCTGGCCGCCGAGGTGCTGAGCACCTCGCACCTTCCGGCACGGGCGCGCCAGGAGGTGTTGCGAGTGGTCGAGGACAGGCTGCAGACCGACCTGCGCGAACAGGCCCGCGCGCTGGCGCGCACCCGGCAGGCCTACTTCGCCGCGCTGGGCGCGCCGCTTGCCGCGGGCGCGACCACCACCCGCTGGGCCGATGCGCTGCGAGATCTGATCGAGCCCATCGCCGGCCTTCCCGGAATCCTGGCCTGCTGCATCACCCGTCCGGACGCGCAAAGCCGTTTCCAGGTCGAAGGCGCCGCCGGAACCTGCGGCGCCGAGATCGCGGCGTTGTTGCGCGAGCCCACCTACACGGTGCATCTCGACCCCGGCCGCCCGACCAGCGGCGGGCTGTCGGCGCTGGCCTGGCGCAGCCGCGAGATCCATGCCACGGCCAACTACTCGCGCGACCCGCGGCTGGGTCTGTGGCACCAGCCGATCTCGCGCATCGGCGTGCACAGCCTGATGGCCGTTCCCATCCTGGACGGGCTGGGAAAGCCCTGCTTCGTGGTCGTGCTGTTCGGCGCCTACCCCAACCAGTTCTCGTCGCTGTGGGTGCGGCAGTTCGCGCTCGCGCTGCAGCAGCGCGCCAGTCGGGTGTGGCAGATCTGCAGGGCCGCGGCCACCGATCCGGTGCTGCCGCAGGCCCTCGCGCATGCGTACCGCGACCGGCTGTTCTCCGGCGGGCTGGAGATGCACGTGCAGCCGATCGTCGACCTGCGCGACGGCAGCTGCCGCAAGGTCGAGGCGCTGGCCAGACTGCGCACCGAGGACGGAGCGCTGGTTCCCCCGGGGGTCTTCCTGCCCACGCTGGGCGACGCCGAACTCGACCAGCTGTTCCGCCTCGGCCTCGAGCACGCCTGCCGGCAGATGCGGGCCTGGCAGGATGCGGGCTTGCTGATCGACGTCTCGCTGAACCTGCCCCCCAGCACCCTGCTCGATCCCCAATGCCCGGGCTGGATGGCCGAAGTGCTGCGCGAGCACCGCATCGAGCCGGCGCGGGTGACCCTGGAACTGCTGGAAAACCAGGACGTGGACCGCGTCGCGCAGGGCGCCGCGCTGCGCGAGCTCAAGCGCCTGGGGGTGGCGCTGGCGATGGACGACCTGGGCTCGGGCTACAGCAGCCTGCAGCGCCTGTCGTCGCTGCCTTTCGACACCGTCAAGGTGGACCGCAGCCTGACCCTGCAGCTGCGCAGCGCGCCGCTGGAGACCTTGAGCCTGGTGCGGGCCGTCATCCAGCTGGCGCGCGACCTCAGGCGCCTGGTGGTGGTCGAGGGGGTCGAGGACCTCGGCGCGATCGAGGCCGCGTGGCTGCTGGGCGCTCAGCTGGTGCAGGGCTACGGCATCGCACGCCCGATGCCCATGGCCGAGTTCGCGGCCTGGCGCGCGCGGTTCCGGCTGCCGGTCGAGCGGGGCACGATCCAGACCCACCTGGGGGCGCTCGCGGCATTGCGCTTCGCCGACCCGGCGAACCACGGCAACTCGGCCGGCAACGGGCAGGTCGAGGCCTTCCTCGCGGCGAACGGGGCGCCGGCCGCCGACCCGGGTGCTGCGGCCTCACGGCCCGCCGCCGGCCCGTTCACCAGCGATCTCGACAGGTCGCGATGGGTCGGTTGGCTGGTCGCGCAGATCCGCCAGCCCGACAGCTGAGCAGGCCAGGCCCCACAAACAGCAAGGCCCCGCAGCTCACGCTACGGGGCCTCGATCGCCGCCGTCGCAGCGCGACGGCGGGCGCGGCGCTCGCGTTACAGCGCGCGGATGTTGGTCGCCTGCGGGCCCTTCGGGCCGTCCTTGACCTCGAACTCGACCTTCGCGCCCTCGGCGAGGGTACGGAAGCCGCCGTTGTTGCGGATCTCGCTATGGTGCGCGAACAGGTCCTTGCCGCCGTCGCTGGGAGCGATGAAGCCGAAGCCCTTGCCGTCGTTGAACCACTTGACGATACCGGTCTGAGTAGCCATGGTGTTTCCTTGGAAATGCCAAATCAAAGCCAATGAACTCCGGACGCGCCCATCGCGTTCGGAGACAGAAACACCCAAGAACAATCAGCGGGGGGGTGAAGCTGAAGCGTGCCGCCCGCGAAAGGAAGACCTTCGGGGAACCTTCAAGAAGGCCGGCGGGGCTGCAGACGAGACCTTGGAAGAGCGGTCTTGCGCGAATCTATCCCGGCCATCGTACCACGACCGCGGTTTTCGCGCAGGCCGCGCGACAGCCGGCCCGCGTCACGGCAGCAGGCGGTAGCCCGCTCCGCTTTCGGTCAGCAGATGGCGCGGCCTGGCCGGCTCCGGCTCCAGCTTGTGCCTGAGGCGGCCCATGTACACCCGCACGTAGTGCGGGCTCTCCACCGCATGAGGCCCCCAGACCTCGCGCAGCAGCCGTCGATGGGTCAGCAGCGCTCCGGCATGGCGCGCCAGCACCTCGAGCAACCGATACTCCACCGGGGTCAACCGCACAGGCACGCCCTGCCTGGCGACCGACTGCCTGGCCAGGTCGATCACCACGTCGCCGAAGCGCAGCGTGGTGCCCTCATCGGTGGTGCCCCGGCGGCGCAGCGCCGCGCGCACCCGCGCCAGCAGTTCGGCGACGCCGAACGGCTTGGTCAGGTAGTCGTCGGCGCCCAGGTCGAGCGCGCCGACCTTCGCGCCTTCGTCGTTCCGCGCCGACAGCACGATCACCGGCGCCTGGCTCCAGGCGCGAAAGCGCCGCAGGAACTGCGTGCCGTCGGCATCGGGCAGCCCGAGGTCGAGCAGCACCAGCTCGGGGTGGCGCGCCGCGGCGTCGATCAGTGCGCGCGCGCACTGCTGCGCCTCGTGCACCCGGTAGCCCTCGGCCTGCAGCGCCGAGCGGACGAAGCCGCGGATCTCGGGCTCATCCTCGACCAACAGGATCAGTGGCTGGGGTTTCATCGAGGCCATCCGCGGCGCCGGGCGGCGATGCCTGCAAGGGTAGCGTGAAGCTGAAGCTGGCGCCGCCCTGCGGCCGGTTCGACGCGCCGATGCGGCCTCCGTGCGCCTCGATCACCGAGCGGCAGATCGCCAGCCCGAGGCCCATCCCGGGGACGCTGGACTCGGCGTGGCCGCGGGCGAACTTGTCGAACAGCTCCTGCTCGCGCCCGCGCGGCAGCCCCGGCCCCTCGTCCCACACCACGACCTGCAGGAAGCGCCCCTGCGAACGCGCGCGCACGCCGATGCGGGTGCCCGGCGGGGTGTACTTCAGCGCGTTGTCGAGCAGGTTGACGAACACCCGCTCGAGCAGCTGCGCGTCGGCCTGCACCAGCGGGAGCTCCGCCGGCAGATCCAGCTCCAGCGGATGCTGGGCGACCTGCTCGTCGTCGAGCGCGCGCAGCGCGCTGCCCAGCACTTCCTCCAGCGACTGCCAGTCCTTGCGCAACGTCACCTTGCCCGACTGCAAGCGCGCCATCTCCAGCATGTCGTCGACCATCTTGGCGAGCCTGCGGGCCTGCCTGCCGATCGATGCGGCCTGCTCGGCCAGCGCAGCCGGAGCGCCCGCCGCGTGCATGCGCAACACCTCGGCCGCCCCGATCAGCGAGGTCAGCGGCGTGCGCAGGTCGTGCGACAGGGCCGACAGCACCGAATTGCGCAGGCGCTCGGCCTCCATCGCCAGCAGGGTCTGCTGCGCCACGTCGACGAAGTGCACCCGCTCCAGCGCGATGGCGATCTGCGTGGCGATGGTGTCGAGCAACCTGCGCTGTTCCGGGATCAGCACGCTGCGCGGCGTGCCGGGAGCGACGACCAGCACCCCGCGCACCCGCATCGGCGCCTTCAGCGCCAGGTACAGCAGCGGCAGCGCCGGCAGCGTGTTGGTGCCGATCCCCGCCGCTTCGGCGTGCTCGACGCACCAGCGCGCGAGGTCGCCGTCGATGTCCTCGATCGCGCCGCCGGGATCGGGCGAGTCGGCCTCGCGCAGGCTCTCGTCGTTGCCCAGCAGGAGCAGCGCGGCGCGGGCGCGAAAGCCGTTGCGTACGTACTGCAGCCCGAAATCGACCACCTGCTCGACCGTCAGCGCGCCCGACAGGTCGCGCGACAGCGCGTACAGGTCGCGGGTGCGGCGCTCGCGCTGGTTGGCCACGCGCACCTGGTAGCGCAGGCCCGCCGTGAGATGCCCGATGAGCAGGCCGACGCCGAGCATCACGCCGAAGGTGAACAGGTACTGCACGTCGCTGACGGCGAAGGAGTACTTCGGCGGCACGTAGAAGAAATCGAAGGCCAGCACGTTGACGAAGGCCGCCAGCACGGCCGGGCCGCGGCCCAGGCGCCAGGCCACCAGCACGACACCGACGAGGAACAGCATGACGATGTTCGACAGGTGGAAGTACCAGCTCAGCGGAACCGCCACCAGCGTCAGCGCGGCGCTGCCCGCCAGGGCCCACGCATAGTCGCGCCACGGCAGCGCGCGGGCCTCGGCGCCGGCGCCCGGCGCCGAGGCGGCCGCGGGCTGCGCGTCGGCCTCGGGCGCCAGCAGCACCAGGTCGAGGTCCGGCGCCAGCACCCCCAGCGCCCGGGAGAAGGACGCACGCCAGGCCTCGCGCCACCACGCCCGTCTGCGGTGGCGCGCCATGACGACGCGGTTGAGGTTGTGGACGCGCGCATAGGCCAGCACTTCGGCGGGCGCGTGCTGGCCAGCCAGCACGGCGGTGTGCGCGCCGAGGTCGCGCCCGAGCTGCAGCAGTTTCAGGATCGCCGCGCGCCGCGCCTCGGGAAGCTGCTGCAGCGGCGGCGTCTCGGCGTAGACGACGTGCCAGCGCGCGTGCAGTGCCTCGGCCAGCCGCGCCGCCGCGCGCACCAGGCTCGGCCCGTTGTCGGGTCCGACGCATACCAGCAGCGCCTCGGACGCGCTCCACACCTCGCCGCCGACCTGGCTGCTGCGGTAGCTGCGCATCTGGCTGTCGACGCGCTCGGCGGTCAGGCGCAGCGCGAGCTGCCGCAGCGCGAGCAGGTTGCCCTTGCGGAAGAAGTTCTGCAGCGCTCGCGCCGCCTGTGCGGCGACGTAGACCTTGCCCTCGCGCAAGCGCTGCAGCAGCTCGTCGGGAGTCAGGTCGACGAGCACGACGTCGGCCGCCTGCTGGAACAGGCTGTCCGGGACCGTCTCGCGCACGGGCACCTCGGCGATGCTGGCGACGATGTGGCTGACGCTGTCCAGATGCTGCACGTTGAGCGTCGTGAAGACGTCGATTCCGGCGGCTAGCAACTCCTCGACGTCCTGCCAGCGCTTCGGGTGACGGCTGCCGGCGGCATTGCTGTGCGCCAGCTCGTCGACCAGCAGCACCGCGGGCCGGCGCTGCAACGCGCCGGCCAGGTCGAATTCGCCGGCGCCGCGCGCGCCCCCCTGCGGCGGCAGGCGCGGCAACACCTCCAGGCCTTCGAGAAGGCGCTCGGTCTCGGCTCGGCCGTGGGTCTCGACGACTCCGCACACGACGTCGACTCCCTTGGCGCGCAGCTGCTGCGCCGCGCCGAGCATCGCGTAGGTCTTGCCCACGCCCGGGGACGCGCCGAAGAAGATCCTCAACCGGCCCTCGCCGGCCGAGTGCTCCTGTCGCTCGACCTCGCGCAGCAGCGCGTCGGGGTCGGGGCGTTGCTCCTCGGTCATCGCGGGCTGCGGGTGGGGGGAAAGCGCATGGCGGGGACTTGCAAGGGCGAGCCCCCGCGCCGGCGGCGGCTCGCCCGCATCATCGCACGCGCGCCGGATGCAGTCCGTCGAGCGCCAGGTTCAGTCGCAGCACATCGACCCGCGGCTCGCCGAACACCCCCAGCCACGGCCTGCGCGCATGGCGCACGAGCAGCTCGCGCACCTGGCTCACCTGCAGGCCGCGGGCGCGGGCCACGCGCCGCACCTGGTAGTCGGCAGCGGCCAGGCTGATGTCCGGGTCCAGCCCGGAGCCCGAAGCGGTGACCAGGTCGACCGGGACCGGCTTGCCGGCCTCGGCCGGGTCGGCGCTGCGCAGCGCCTCGACGTTGGCCTTCACCGCCGCCAACTCCGCAGGGTTCGTCGGCCCGAGGTTGGAGCCACCCGAGGCCAGGCCGTTGTAGGGCTGCGGCGAGGTCGCCGACGGCCGACCCCAGAAGTACTTCGGCGCCGAGAACGACTGCCCGATCAACGCCGAGCCGACCGGCCTTCCGGCCACGGCGAGCACCGAGCCGTTGGCCTGCCACGGAAACACCGCCTGCGCCAGTGCGGTGACCAGCAACGGGTAGACCAGGCCCAGCAGCAGCGTGAAGCCGACGAACAGGGTCAACGCGGGGCGAAGGAGTCGCGACATGGAATGCTCCGTCTCAAAGCAGGTGCAGCCCGTTCAGCATGAGGTCGATCGCCTTGATGCCGACAAAGGGCAGTGCGATTCCGCCCAGCCCGTAGAGCAGCAGGTTGTTGCGCAGCAGCGTGGCCGCCGGTAGCGGGCGGAACTTCACCCCCTTCAAGGCCAGCGGGATGAGGACCACGATGATCAGGGCGTTGAATATCACCGCCGAAAGGATCGCCGAATCGGGAGTCCCCAACCGCATGATGTTCAGCGCGCCGAGCTGCGGATAGGTGCCGACGAAAATCGCCGGAATGATCGCGAAGTACTTCGCCAGGTCGTTGGCGATGCTGAAGGTGGTCAGCGCGCCGCGGGTCATCAGCATCTGCTTGCCGATCTCGACCACCTCGATCAGCTTGGTCGGGTTGGAATCGAGGTCGACCATGTTGCCGGCCTCGCGCGCCGCCTGGGTGCCGCTGTTCATCGCCACCGCGACGTCGGCCTGCGCGAGCGCCGGCGCGTCGTTGGTGCCGTCGCCGGTCATCGCGACCAGGCGGCCGTCGGCCTGGTACTTGCGGATCAGCGCCAGCTTGGTCTCGGGCGTGGCCTCGGCCTGGTACTCGTCCACGCCGGCCTCGGCGGCGATCGCCGCCGCGGTCAACCGGTTGTCGCCGGTGATCATCACCGTCTGGATGCCCATGCGCCGCAACTGGGCGAAGCGCTCCTTGATTCCGTCCTTCACGACGTCCTTGAGTTCGACCACGCCCAGCACGCGCCGATCGTCGGCCACCACCAGCGGAGTGCTGCCGCGGCGGGCGACCGCGTCGACCAGATCCTGCAGACCTGCCGGCAGTTCCCCGCCGCGCTCGCGCACGTGGCGCGACACCTCGTCGGCCGCACCCTTGCGGATCGGCCGGCCGGCGATGTCCACGCCGCTCATGCGGGTCTGCGCGGAGAACGGCACGAAGCTCGCGTGCAGCGATTCCAGGTCGCGCTCGCGCAGGTTGAAGCGCTGCTTGGCCAGCACGACGATGCTGCGCCCCTCGGGCGTCTCGTCGGCCAGCGACGCCAGCTGCGCGGCGTCGGCCAGTTCGCGCTCGGACACTCCGGCCACCGGCACGAAGGCGCCGGCCTGCCGGTTGCCCAGCGTGATGGTGCCGGTCTTGTCGAGCAGCAGCACGTCGATGTCGCCGGCGGCCTCGACCGCGCGCCCCGAGGTCGCGACCACGTTGGCGCCGAGCATGCGGCTCATCCCCGCCACGCCGATGGCCGACAGCAGCGCGCCGATGGTCGTCGGGATCAGGCACACCAGCAGCGCCACCAGCACCGTGATGCTCACCGGATGCCCCGCGCCGGTGGCCTTGACCGAGTAGATCGAATACGGCAGCAGCGTCACCGTGGCCATCAGCAGGATGATCGTGAGGGCGATCAGCAGGATGGTCAGCGCGATCTCGTTGGGGGTCTTGCGGCGCTTGGCTCCCTCGACCAGCGCGATCATGCGGTCGAGGAACGAATCGCCGGGGTTGGTCGTGCAGCGCACGACGATCCAGTCCGACAGCACCGTCGTGCCGCCGGTCACCGACGAGAAGTCGCCGCCCGACTCGCGGATCACCGGCGCCGATTCGCCGGTGATCGCGCTTTCGTCGACGGTCGCCGCGCCTTCGATCACCTCGCCGTCGCAGGGGATCAGTTCGTGCGCGAGCACGACCACGACGTCGTCCTTGCGCAGGGTCTCGCCGTCGACCAGGGTCCACGGCGCACCGTACCTGGGCTGGCTCAGTCTCTTGGCCTTCACGGCGCTGCGCGTGCCGCGCAGGCTGGCCGCCTGCGCCTTGCTGCGGCCCTCGGCGAGCGCCTCGGCGAAATTGGCGAACAGCACCGTGAACCACAGCCAGATCGCAACCGCCAGGATGAACCCGCCGGGCGCCTCGCCATGTCCGTGCAGCGCCTGCAGCCAGAGCCCCGTGGTCAACAGGCTGCCGACGTACACGACGAACATCACCGGGTTGCGGAACTGCACCCGCGGGTCGAGCTTGCGGAACGAATCGACCACCGCCGGACCGACCAGCGCGGAATCGATGAGCGAAAGACGTTGACGACTCATGTCGGCTCCTGATGCCTGCTCAATGCCCGGCCCACATCGCGAAGTGCTCGGCGATCGGACCCAGCGCCAGCGCAGGCAGGAAGGTCAGCGCGGCCACCAGCAGCACGGTGCCGATGAGCAGCCCGACGAACAGCGCGCCGTGCGTCGGCATGGTTCCGCTGGATTCGGCGAGGCGCTTCTTCGACGCCAGCGAGCCGGCGATGGCCAGCGCCGCGACGATCGACACGAAGCGGCCGAACCACATCGCCAGGCCGAGCGTGAGGTTGTAGAAGGGGGTGTTGGCGTTCAGCCCGGCGAAGGCGCTGCCGTTGTTGTTCGACGCCGACGTGAAGGCGTAGAGCATCTCCGAGAATCCGTGCGCCCCGGGGTTGGCCAGGCTGGACACGCCCTGCGCGCTGACCGACGCGACCGCGGTTCCGAGCAACACCAGCAGCGGCGAGACCAGCAGGCCGATCGAGACCATCTTCATCTCGAAGGACTCGATCTTCTTGCCCAGGTACTCGGGGGTGCGCCCGATCATCAGCCCGCCGAGGAACACCGCCATCAGCGCGACCATCAGCATGCCGTACAGCCCGGTGCCGGTGCCGCCGGGAGCCACCTCGCCGAGCTGCATCATCAGCATCGGCACCATGCCGCCCAGCGGAGTGTTGGAATCGAACATCGAGTCGACCGCTCCGGTGGAGGTGCCGGTGGCCGCCGCGGTGAAGATCGCGGTGGACGCGATTCCGAAGCGCGCTTCCTTGCCTTCCATGTTGCCGCCCGACTGCAGCGCGCCCGCCTTCTGGTCGACGTGCAGCGCGGCGAAGGCCGGATTGCCCTGCTGCTCGAAATGCGCCTCGGCCGCCATGCCCACGGCGAGCAGGATGGCCATCGCCGCCAGCAGCGCCCAGCCCTGGCGCCTGTCGCCGACCATGCGCCCGAAGGTGAAGGTCAGCGCCACCGAGATCAGCAGCAGCAGGAACACCTCGAGCAGGTTGGTGAAGGCGTTCGGGTTCTCGTAGGGATGCGCCGAGTTGGCGTTGTAGAAGCCCCCGCCATTGGTTCCCAGCTCCTTGATCGCCTCCTGCGACGCCACCGGCCCCATCGGCAGGGTCTGCCGCGCGGCCTGCGACGCGACCATCACCGGCTGCCCCTGCGCGTCCTTCACAGCGTGGCCCTGGGCGTCGGTCTTCGGAACCTGGAAGCTCACCGGCGCGATCAGGTCCACCGCGCGGTCCGCCCGCAGGGTCTGCGGAACCCCCTGGCCGACGAGCACGATCGCCGCCACGAAGGAGATGGGCACCAGCACGTACAGCGTGATGCGGTGCAGGTCGACCCAGAAGTTGCCGATGGTCGACACGCTGCGCCGCGCGAACCCCCGGACCAGCGCGAAGGCCACCGCGATCCCGGTCGCTGCCGACAGGAAGTTCTGCACCGCCAGCCCGGCCATCTGCACCAGGTTGCCCATCGTGCTCTCGCCCGCGTAGCCCTGCCAGTTGGTGTTGGTCACGAAACTGATCGCGGTGTTGAACGACGAAGCCCTGCCGACCGCGCCGAAGTGCTGGGGATCGAGCGGCAGCACGCCCTGCAGGCGCTGCAGCGCGTACAGCGCGAGCACGCCGAGGAGGTTGAACGCCAGCAGTGCGCGCGCGTAGTCGCCCCAGCCCATCTCCTCGTCGGGCCGCACCCCGCAAAGACGCAGCAGCCTGGACTCGACGCCGAGCAGGCGCTTGGGCATGCGCCCGTCGGCCAGCGCGGCCATGTACAGCCCCAGCGGCCTGCCGAGCAGCACCAGCGCCGCGAACAGCGCGGCCAGCAGCGCCCAGAATGCGGGAGTCATCAGAAATCCTCCGCGCGCAGCAACGCGTAGCCCAGGTAGATCATCAACAACACGGTGATGATCCCGCCCAACCAGTAGAGCAGCGTCATGTCAGCGCCTTTCCTGCAGCTTCTCGCAGCCGCGAACGAGCAACGCCATGCTCAGGAAGCACAGCACCGCGACACCTACCCAGATCAGATCCATTGCAGCAGCCCCTTGCTACTAAACCCACCGAAATCGTAGGAACTCTGGCGTAAACGGCGCGTAAAAACATTGCCTTGGCGCATAGATGCGGTATCAAATTTCTTGAGGAATGCGACGGAAGCAGCGCGATATGCCCGCGCAGGCCGATGGCCTTTACACATCTCTCGCAAGTGATGCCGAGGTTCGCGAGCGCTCCGTGCGCACGGTTGCCGAGGCACGCGGCGAGTATCCGTGGCAGTGAGCGACGACCGAACGCGCGCGTAGTCGCCCCAGCCCATCTCCTCGTCGGGCCGCACCCCGCAAAGGCGCAGCAGCCTGGACTCGACGCCGAGCAGGCGCTTGGGCATGCGCCCGTCGGCCAGCGCGGCCATGTACAGCCCCAGCGGCCTGCCGAGCAGCACCAGCGCCGCGAACAGCGCGGCCAGCACCGCCCATCCGACCCAGACCATGTCCATCGAAGGCTCCCAGGTAGAACACCTGAAGCCATCGTAGGCACGGGGGCATAAACGCCGCGTAAATTCTTGGCGCCGCCGCGCCGGCGCGCTACGCCCCGGCCGGTCGCACGATGTCCGGCGCGGCGCCCGACGCGACGCGAGGCGTCGTCGCGGGCGGGTGCAGCTCGCGCAGCAGCGATGCCACGCCTTCGAGAATGCCCAGCGCGTGCCGGTACACCCTCCTGCCGGCTGCGGTGAGATCCGAGCCGCGCCCGCTGCGCAGCAGCAGCGGCGCGCCCAGCGTGGCCTCGAGGCAGCGCATCTGGCGGCTGACCGCCGGCTGGGCCACCCCCAGCGCCCTGGCTGCGCCGCTGATGCTGCCGGTCTGCACCACCGTGACAAAGTACAGCAGTTGGCGCAATTCGGGCGCCTGGCCGGCCACCAGGCATCCGGCCAGGCGCGGCGCGCCCGCCTCAGGCACCGGCGGCCTCCTGGCGGGGTGCGCCGCCGACGCCCAGCAGGGCGTCGCGCAGGTCGGCGCGGGCCGCGAGCTCGGCGCTCGGGCCGCAGTGGACGATGCGCCCCCGCTGCAGCACCACGGCCTGCTGGGTCAACTCCAGCGCGAACTCCGGGTGCTGCTCGACCAGCAGGCAGGCGATGGCCTCGCGTTCGCAAAGCTGGCGGATCGCCAGGCCCACCTCCTGCGCCACCACCGGCGCCAGCCCCTCGGTGGGTTCGTCGAGCAGCAGCAGCCGCGGGTTGGTCATCAACGCGCGGCCGATCGCCAGCATCTGCTGCTCGCCGCCGGACAGCTGGTTGCCCAGGTGCTGCCTGCGCTCGGCCAGCCGCGGAAACATGCGGTACACCCGCTCGCGCGTCCACTCGCCCCTGCGCGCGACCACATCCAGGTTCTCCTCGACGGTCAGCGAGGCGAACACCTCGCGCTCCTGCGGAACCCAGCCGAGTCCGAGGCGCGCGCGCTGGTACGACGGCGTGCGGGTGATGTCCCGGCCCTGCCAGACCATGCGCCCGCTGCGCACCCGGGTGTTGCCCATCAGGGTCTCCAGCAGCGTGCTCTTGCCCACGCCGTTGCGCCCCAGCACCGCCAGGCTCTGGCCCGCCGCCAGCGCGAATCCCAGGTGATCGAGCACCACGGCATCGCCATAGCCGGCCACCACGCCGTCGAACACCAGCGCCTCAGCCATCGCGCCCTCCAGCAGCCGCGCCTGCGCGCGACTTGCCGAGATAGACCTCGCGCACCAGCGGATCCTCGGCGATCCGCCGCGGCTCGCCCTCGGCGACGATGCTGCCGGCGACCAGCACCGAAATGCGCCTGGCGAAGCGGAAGACCAGGTCCATGTCGTGCTCGATGAACAGCACGCTGATGTCGGCAGGCAGGCCGTCGATCACGTCGAACAGCTCGGCGCTCTCGCCGCCCGGAACGCCCGCTGCCGGCTCGTCGAGCAGCAGGATGCGCGGGCGCGCGGCGAGCGCCAGCGCGATTTCCAGCAGCCGCTGCTTGCCGTAGGCCAGTTCGCGCACCCGACGTCCCGCGACGTCGTCCAGGTGCAGGCGGCGCAGCAGCGCGTGGGCCTCGTCGTGCACCTCGGTGCACCGGCGCAAGGGCCGCCACCACGCCGAGCACAGGCCCTCGCGCTCGCAGATGGCCAACGCCACCGACTGCAGCGGGGTCAGGCTCGGGAACAGGCTGTTGATCTGGAAGGTGCGCACCAGCCCCAGGCGCGCGCGGGCGTCGCAGCGCAGCCGGGTGATGTCCTGGTCGCCCAGGCGGATGCTGCCCGAACTCGGTCGCAGCACCCCGGTGAGCAGGTTGATCAGGGTCGTCTTGCCCGCGCCGTTGGGCCCGATCAGCGCCTGGCGCGCGCCGGCCTCGATGCGCAATCCCAGCCCGCGGATGGCCTGCAGCGCGCCGAAGCGCAGGGACAGCCCCTCGGCGTGCAGCGCGGCACCGGTGCGCATCACCCCGCCCTCCTCTGCGCCAGGCGGGACAGCGCACCCAGGATCCCGCCGCGCCCGAGCAGCGCGATGGCGATCAGCACGCAACCCAGCCAGAACATCCAGTACTGGGGACTCAGGCTGGAGAACGCGCTGCGCAGCACCATGTACACCACGGCGCCGACCAGCCCCCCATACAGGCTGCCGGTGCCGCCGAGCACCAGGATGATCAGGATCTCGAACGATCGGTTCAACCCGATCGAGTCGATGCCGACGAACTGGGTGGTCTGCGCCAGCAACGCGCCGGCGACCCCGGCGACCGCGGCCGACAGGCAGTAGGCGGCGCGGATTCGCGACTCGACCGGAGAGCCCAGCGCCAGCATGCGCCTGCGGTTCTCCCCGATGCCCCGCAGCACCAGTCCGAACGGCGACGCCAGCACGCGACGCAGCGCCAGGAACACCAGCAGCACGACGACGTAGCAGTACCAGAAGGCCGTGCGCCCGTAGAGGTCGAAGCGGAACACCCCCAGCACCGGCCGCACGTCCATTCCCTGCAGGCCGTCGGTTCCGCCGGTGATCGACGCCATGCGGTTGGCGAAGTCGGCGAACAGCGCGCATACGCTGAGGGTGATCATCAGCCGCGCCAGGTCGGTACCGCGCACCACCAGGAAGCTCAGCAGGTAGCCGAGCAGGCCGCTGCACAGCATGGCCACCAGCAGCCCGAGGCTCGGGTCGCCCAGGTGATGGCTGGCGAGCAGCCCGGCGGCGTAGGCGCCGACCCCGAAGAAGGTCGCGTGCCCGAGGTCGAGGATGCCGGCGTAGCCCAGCGCGATGTCCAGCGAGGCGGCGAACAGCCCGTAGACCAGGATCTGGCTCATCAGCGCCAGCCGGTCGGGCAGCGCGAAGTAGCTCGCGGCCAGCGCCAGCCACAGCAACCCCTCGCCGACCCGCGGCGCCTGCCCGTACCCGGCGCGGCTCATGCGCGTCCCCTGCGGGCGACGATTCCCTGCGGGCGCCACAACAGCATCAGCACCATGAACAGGTAGACCGGAAGCGCTCCGCTTTGCGGCAGGTAGTAGCGGCTGGCGACGTCGAGGATGCCCACCGCGAGCGACGCGACGAAAGGCCCGGTGATGGTCCCCGAACCGCCGACGCAGACGACGATCAGGAAGTACACCAGGTAGTCCAGCGGAAAGCTCGGGACCAGGCCGCGCACCCCCAGGCTCAGCGCGCCGCCCAGCCCGGCGAGGCCGCAGCCCAGCGTGAAGGTCAGCAGGAACAGCCGCCGCACGTGGATTCCCGTCGCGGCGGCCACGCGCGGGTTGTCGACCGCGGCGCGCACCATCGCGCCGTAGCGGGTGCGGCCGAGCGCCAGCAGCAGCGCGCCGAACACGATCACGCCGCAGACGATCAGGAACAGGCTGTAGCGCCCGAGTTCGACCCCGCCGATCCGCATCTGCCCGCTCAAGTCCGGCGGCGTCGCGAAGGGCTGCATCGTCGGGCCGAACCAGAAGGTGAAGGCCGCGATGGCGACGAACACCAGGCCGATCGAAAACAGCACCTGCTCCAGGTGTCCCAGGCGATCGACCCGCCGCAGCAGCACCACCTGGAGCACCGCGCCGGTGGCCGCGGCGGCCACGCAGGCCGCCGCCACCGCCGGCGCGAAGCCCAGGCCCCAGCGATTCATCAGCAGGCTGGCGACATAGGCCCCGACCATCGCGAAGGCGCCGTGCGCGAGGTTCACGAAGTTCATCAGGCCCATCGTGACCGACAGCCCGACGCCGATGAGGAACAGGAGCATGCCGTAGGCCACTCCGTCGTAGATCACGATGCCCATCGCCAGCCCAGGTTGCGGCGAGGCGGCGCTGCGCGCCCCCTCGCCTGGTTGCCGGGATCAGTGCTTGGCCTGCTCAGTGCTTGGCCTGCTCATACGGGTCGAGCACGTGGTCGACATGGTCGAACTCGACGTTGACCAGCTTGCCGTGGCGCAGCTCGACCTTGCGGATGTACACCGTCTGCTCGATGTCGCGGGTAGCCGGGTCGATTTCGATCGGGCCGCGCGGGCTTTCGAAGCGCAGGCCCGCCAGCGCCTTCATGACCTGCGCGCCGTCGGTGCTCCCCTTGGTCTTGGCCAGCGCCAGGTCGATGGCGTGCATGCCGTCGTACGCGGCCACCGCGAAGGCGTTGGGACGCAGCTTGTCGCCGAAGTCGGCGTAGAAGCCCTTGATGAAGTCGCGGTTGAGCGCCGACGGATGGGCGTAGGAATACTGGTAGCTGGTGACCAGCCCCAGCGCGACCTTGCCGGTGGCCTGCAGGAAGGCGTCGTCGGTGGCGTCGCCGGTCGCGTACAGCTGGATTCCCGCCTGCTTCATCCCCGCCTGCTGCCAGGCCTTGAGGAACGCCTGGCACATCGGGCCCGAGGGCAGGAAGAAGAACACCGCCTGCGGATGCACCTGCTTGATGCGCTGCACGTAGGCCGAGAAGTCCAGCGTGCTCATCGGCGTGCGCACGCCGCCGAGCAGCTTGCCTCCGGCCGCGCCGAAGGCATCGTCGAAGGCCTTCTGCGCGTCCAGGCCGGGCGCGTAGTCGGCCACCAGGGTGTAGGCGCTGCGCACGCCCTTGGCGTAGATCCAGCGCGCCATCGGCTCGGTGACCTGCGCCTCGGTGAACGACACCCGCGCGACATAGGGCGACTTCAGGGTGATCCCGGAAGCCGCCGCGTTCATGACCACCGTGGGGATGCGGCCCTCGGTGGCGACGCTCGCGGCCGCGAAGGCATTCGGGCTGAAGGCCAGCCCGGTGAGGAATTTCACGTGGTCCTGCACCACCAGTTCCTGGGCCAGACGCTTGGCCAGCGCCGGGTCGGGACCGGTGGTGTCCTTTTCGATCATCTGCACCGGCCTGCCGGCGATCATCCCGCCATGCTGCTTCAGGTAGAGCGCGGCGCCGTCGTGGAACTCCTGGCCATACAGCGCGTACGGTCCGGAGAACGGAGCCAGCATGCCGATGCGCAAGGGCGTGCCCGCGGCGGCGGCGGTGCCGCCGAGGCACAGCATGGCTGCGGCGGCGAACGCGAGTCCTGTGGTCTTCATTGCGATCCTCCAAGGATGGATGAGCCGGCGAACCGGGTGATGCCTGGGGCAGCGGGCCAGCGAGCCGGTCCCGCGACGAGCGCGATTTCTAGGGCGTGGGCTGCAGTCCCTTGAGATCGACGGAGGTGTCGGCCAGCATGCCCGCGTCGATGCGGGCCCCGGCCTCGATCCAGCGCCGCGCCAGCATGTGCTCGCCGGGCCGGTTGACACTGTGCGCGGCGACCACGCGGTCGTCGCGCAGGTGGAATTCGCTGAAGCGGTCGGCCTCGGGGTCGCCGCGCAGCACCGCGGTGTCGCCGGCGCGCGTCAGTCCGGCCATCTGCAGCTTGAGTTCGTACTGATCGCTCCAGAACCAGGGGACGCCGCCGAAGGCCCGCATCTGGCCGCACAGCCCCGAGGCCGCGGCCCGCGCTCCCTCGTTGGCCGCATGGATCGACTCCAGGCGCAGCGGCGGCGAGCCATCGCCGTCGACCGGCGCCAGGCTGGCCACGTCGCCGGCGGCGAGCACCCCCGGCGCCGAGGTGCGCCCGAAGCCATCGACCACGATGCCGTTGCGGGTGAGGAGACCCGCCTGCTCGGCCAGTTCGACGTTGGGCAACGCGCCGACTCCGACGACGACCACGTCGCAGGCGATGCGCGCGCCGTCGTCGAGTTCGGCCGCGACCACGCGGCCCGCGTCCCCCCGCAGCGCGCGCACCTGCCGCCCCGGACGCACCTGGACCCCGCGCAGCCGATGCGCCCGCTCCAGGTAGCCGGACAGGCGCGGCGAGACGGCCCGCGCCAGCAGCCGCGGCGCGCTTTCGACGACTTCGACCGCGAGTCCGCGTCGGCGCGCCGAGGCCGCCACCTCCAGGCCGATGAACCCGCCGCCGATCACGCACACCCGGGTGGCATCGGCCAGCGCCGCGTGCAGCCGCAGCGCATCGTCCAGATCGCGCAGCGCGAACACCCCGTCGAGCCCGGCTCCGGGAGCCGCCAGCGCGCGGCAGCGCGCGCCGGTGGTCAGCGCCAGCGTGGCGTAGCGCAGGCTCGAGCCGTCGTGCAGCCGCACTTCGCGCGCACGGGGATCGAGGCCGGTCGCCCGCACGCCGCTGCGCAACTCGATGGCGTGGTTCGCGTAGAAGGCCTCGCCCCACAGCGCGAGCTCGCCCGGCGCCACGCTGCCGGCGAGCAGCCCCTTGGACAGCGGGGGACGCTGGTAGGGCCGATGCGATTCCTCGCCGAGCAGGATGATCGGCGCGTCGTAGCCCAGCTCGCGCGCGGTGGCCGCCAGCCGCGTGCCGGCGTAGGACGCGCCGACGATGACCAGCGGGAGCTTGCCGGCCATGCTCAGACCTGGCGCGGCGGAATGTGCACGCGCAGCCCGTCGAGCGCGGCGTCGACCTCGATCTGGCAGCTCAGCCGGCTGCCCGGCCGCCGCTCGGCGGCCACGCCGTCGAGCAGTTCATCCTCCATCGCGTCCGGCGGCGCCAGCCGGCCCGCGAAATCCGGGTCGACGTAGACATGGCAGGTCGCGCACGCACAGCTGCCGCCGCATTCGGCCTCGATGCCGCGCACGTCGTTGCGGATCGCGGCCAGCATCACGCTGCTTCCCGACTGCGCCTGCACGCTGCGCAGCGTGCCGTCGGCGAGGATGAAATGGATGGTGGGCATCGGCTTGGCGGCGCGGCGCGATCGTGGAAGGGTGGAAGGGTGGAGGGCTGGCCTGGGGGTTCGGCGGGTCCGCGGGTCCGCGGAATCAGAAGGTGTCGAAGTACTCGCGCTGCTCCCACTCGCTGACCTCGAGGTTGAAGCGTGCGATCTCGGCCTCCTTGATCGCGCAGTAGTGCTCGACGAAGTCGCCGCCGATCTGCCCGGCCAGCACGCTGTCCTCGCGCAGGCGCTGCAGCGCCTCCTGCAGCGAGCGCGGCAGCGGCTGCGCCGGATCCTCGTAGGGCGCGTCGGCCGAGGGCCCGGGGTCGAGGCGACGGTGCATTCCGTCGAGCCCGGCGAACAGCTGCGACGCCAGGTACAGGTACGGATTGGCGGTCGGCTCGCCGATGCGGTTCTCGATGCGCGTGGCCGGCTGCCCCGCTCCTCCGAGCACCCGCAGCATCGCGCCCCGATTGTCGCGTGCCCAGCTGGCGCGGTCGGGAGCAAGGGAATTCGGGCGATAGCGCCGGTAGCCGTTGATGCTCGGGCTGGCCAGAGCCGCGCTGGCGCAGGCGTGAGTCCGGAGGCCCGCGAGATAGTGCATGCCCACTTCGCTCAGCGCGTCGGCCTCGGCCTGCGGCACGAAGGCGTTCTCGCCGGACGCCCGCCGCCTGAGCGATTGGTGCAGGTGCCAGCCGCTGGACATCACGTTGGGGATCCGCGGCCGGCACATGAAGGTGGCGTGGTAGCCGTTGCGCTGGCAGATCTGCTTGACCGCGCTGCGCAGCAGCACCATGGTGTCGGCCGGGGCCAGCCCGACCCCGGGGCCGAACACCAGCTCGAACTGGCTGGGCCCGAACTCGACCTCCAGCGAATGCAACGGCAGCCCGAGTTCGAGCAGCTGCGATCGCAGCAGATCCATCAGGCCGTCGACGCGGTCGTAGCGCAGCTCGGTCAGGTACTGGTGACCGTGGCTGAGCAGCGAGACCGCCGGCGGCTCGCCGGGCTGGCCCGACTGCCCCAGCCGCAGGCTCGGGTCGTCGAGCCGGAACACATGGAACTCGACCTCGAGTCCGGCGACGAACTCGTAGCCCTGTTCGCCCGCCTGCGCCAGCGCGCGGCGCAGGATGCGCCGGGTGTCGAAGGGACACGCCCGCCCGTCGGGCAGGTAGCCGTCGCACAGCAGCCAGCCGGTGCCGCTCGCCCAAGGCAGCATGCGGAAGGTCGTCGGGTCCGGCACGATGGTGAAGTCCGAGCCCCCGCGCAGTCCGCCCGCGCCCGACCCGCCCTTGGCGAACACCGGAAACACCGTGCGGTGCGAGGTGTCCTTGAACAGCAGCGTGGAGGTCAGCCTGATGCCTTCGTGCAAGGCCTCGCGGGCCGCCTGGGCCACCAGGGTCTTGCCGCGCAGCAGGCCGTGGTGGTCGGCCCACACCAGGCGCACCACCTTGGCGCCTCCGGCGTCGAGCCGTGCCGCGACCTCGGCCGCGCTGGCGCGCTGCTCGTCGGACCACAGCTGGTGGCGGTCGACGAAAGTGGGCATCACGGCGCCTTTCCGGACTGGAGTGCCGCCGCCGACCAGGGGCAGTCGCGCCGCCGCTGGCCATCGGCCTGCGCCGCGTAGTCCGCAGCGGCGGCGGCCGCGGCCACGCCGTCGATCGAGGCCGGCCCGCGGAAGCCCTCGCGGCTCGCGTCCCGCGGCAGCTTGGGCGCCTGGCCGCCTGCGGCGACCGTCTCGATCGCCGCCAGCAGCATGCGCCGGTAGGCCAGGATGGCCTTGTCGGTGCTGCCCAGGTGCTCGCGCGTGCGGTCCTGGATCGGCCCCATCGACTCGCAGGCCCACTGGTCGTGCACGTTGATGTCCATGCCCATTCCGGTGTAGGTCAGGCTGCGCTGCTCCTGGGCGTCGTAGCCGTAGTCGTTGCGCCGGTTCCTGCGCGATGCATAGCTGGGCGGGGTGATCGTCTGCACGCGCTGCTCGCGCATCTGCCGCTTGTCGACCGGCGACGTGAAGCTGGTGAAAATGGCGTACCAGTAGCAATGGGTATCGTCGATCGGGACGTGCCACTGCGAGATGGTCATCTCCGCGCTCATCGGGATCACGAAGGCCTGCGGGAACACCAGGTTGGTGACCCGCACATGGGTCTGCTGCTCCGACAGCCTGCGCAGCGCGGTCAGGCGCAGGCCATAGGGCGCATCCTCGACCTGGATGTCCGGGCAGTCGTACTCGCGCAGGACCCGGGTGATCGGCAGTTGCGAGTCGGCCGACGCACCGCGGAACTGCTTGCCGTAGCTGTCGGCCGTGTCCTCGTCGGTGAAGAAGCGATGCAGGAACGACGCGTGCGCCGGATCGATGCCGACTTCCAGCGCCTGCAGCCAGTTGCACTCCCACAAGCCCTTGAACGCGAAGGTATGGCTGTCGGGCGCGACAAAGCAGTCGAAGTCGGGGAACTCGGGCGCCTCGCCCGGACCCAGGTAGGCGAACACCACGCCGCTCTTCTCGACCACCGGGTACGCGCCCTGGCGCACACGGGCGCAAAGGCGGCTGCCCGGCGGCTCGGCGGGGGTTTGCAGGCAGCGCCCCTGCACGTCGAACAGCCAGCCGTGGAACAGGCAACGCAGCCCGCCGTCTTCCAGCCTGCCGTAGGCCAGGTCGGCGCCGCGGTGCGGACAGTCGCGGTCGAGCAGCCCCAGGCGTCCCTGTTCGTCGCGGAACAGCACCAGATCCTGGCCCATCACGGTCAGCGCCTTGAGCGGGCGCGCCTCGGCGAGTTCCTCGCTGAGCGCCACCGGCTGCCAGTAGCGACGCAACAACTGCCCCGCGGGAGCGTCGGGGCCGACCCGGGTCATCAGGATGTTCTGCTGCTCGCTGATCATGGTGTGGGCTGTCGGATCGACTGGGCGGCGGTCGGCGCCGCGCTATTGCATGCAATTGCATGCGATTGAATTCATTGTCACCGGCCCAACGCGACGCATCAAGGGATTTGTATACGTGTTAACCCCGATATTTCGGGTTGCCTGCGGGTGCTCCGGGTATGATGACGGCGCGTCACCCAGCCCGTTGCATGCCAAACCCACCGGCGACCCGGGCCCCGCGGCCGCCTTCGCCGGGCGATGGCGTGCCGCGATGTCCCGTGCCCAGGAGTACTCGATGGAATCGCTGCAGAGCCGCGTGCTCGTCCAGTTGCGCGACATGATCCTCAAGGGCGAGTTCGCCCCGGGAGAACGACTGGCCGAGATCCCGCTGGCCGATCGCCTGAAGGCCTCGCGCACCCCGGTCAAGCTGGCGCTGGCCACGCTGGAGCACGAAGGCCTGGTCGAGTCTTCCCCCGGCGGCGGCTACCAGATGCGCAAGTTCACCTACGCCGAAGTCTCCGATGCCATCCTGGTGCGCGGCAATCTGGAAGGCTACGCGGCGCGCACCATCGCCGAGCACGGCCTGTCGCGCCAGCTCGCGCGCGAACTGCACGAACTGCTGGCCATCGGCGACAAGGCCGTGCTCAAGGACTCGATGAACCTGGACGACTACGCCGTCTATGTCGAGATGAACAGCCGGCTGCACGCGCTGCTGATCGCCGGCAGCGAGAACGCGGCGCTGTCGCGCGCGATGGACATGCTCAACGGGTTGCCGTTCGCCGAGGCCAGTTCGATGCTGCCCATGCAGTCGTCGCTCGAGGAAGGCCACGCCTGGATGCGCCTGGCGCACAGCCAGCACCACTCGCTGGTCGACGCGCTCGGGCGCGGCCAGGGCTTGCGCGCGCAGGCGCTGTGCGAGGAGCATGTGGAAATCGCGCGCATGAACCTGAAGATGGCCATGGAGCGCCCCGAGGTCGCGGCCGAGGTGCTGCCGGGAATCGCGATCGTCGACCTCGCGGCGCGCACCGCGCGCGCGCGCTGACGCGCCGGGCGCGGCGGCCGGCGCGCCTACCGCCCGGGCAAGCCCGCCGACTGCGCCTGCTCGATGAATCGCTCGAGGTATCGCAGCGCGCCGGTCCGCCGCAGGCGGTTGCGCACGTCCTGCATCGACGTCGGCGGCCCGCCCTGCGCGGCCAGCTGCATCGACAGGCTCGCCAGGTCGCCGGTGGCCCGCCCCGACCCTGCCAGCGAGGCCTCGTTCAGCCACGCATAGGCCAGCGCATCGTCGCCGCGGCGCGCCGCCAGCTCGCCCAGCAGCACCTGAGCCGGGACGTAGCCCATCCTGGCCGCCCGCAGGTACAGCACCTGAGCCTGGTCGAGGGCGTGGCGCTCGGGCCACCGCTGCTCCAGCAACATCGCACCCAGCGTGCGCTCGGCCGCAGTGGCGTCGGGCCGCTGCGCTCGCGCGACGGCGCGGCGGCGCTGCGCCGGGCCCAGATCGCGCACCGCGTCGGCCAGCTGGTCCAGGTCATCGTGCCAGTCGGCCGGCGTGCCGATCGGCCGCGCCGCCTGCGCGTCGACCTGGTAATGCGTCGCCCCGGCGCCGCCGGCCGAGCGCCCGCCGGGGCTTGCGTCCGGCGCGATGCGCGCGAAACGGGTCGAGCGCAATTCGATGCGCCGGGCCCCGAGCACCATGACCTCCTCGCGCAGATCCGAGTAGTAGCCGGGCTGCTGGCGGTGCCGCGTGCTCGCCCACACGGCGTCGGCAGCCTCGCGAAACACCGCCTCCAGCGGCCGCGCGCCCGGCCGCAGCAACGCGGCCGCCAGCGCGGTGGCATAGGGGCCGTGGGGGCGGTCGGGCCAGTCCAGCGCCTGGGTGAACGGAGCCGTCGAATAGGCCGTCAGGCTGCCGCCCCACGCGCGCGGGGGAAACAGCCCGGGATCGCCCTGCAGGCCGCGGGTGGCCGACGGCCCGCCCGCGAGCACGAAGGGGTTGTTGCGGCAGGCGTCCTCGACCAGCACCGCGGCGCCCGGGTTGGCCTGTTCGATCATTCCCCGCAGCGCGTCGAGATGGAACCCCTGCGCCCGCAAGGCTTGCGGCGAACTCACCGTGGTGTCGACCCCGAGCATCAGGTTGCGGCCGTCCACGTAGGCCCCGTGGCCCGAGAAATAGAACCAGGCCAACTCGGCCGGTTGCCGCCGCAGCCCGAGCATGAAGGCATCGACCACCCGCGACAGCTCGGCGTTGGTGGCGTCGACCACGCAGGTGCAGTCGATTCCCAGGCGCCCCAGCGTCGCCTCGATCAGCCGGGCGTCGCGCGCCGGGTTGACCAACCGCGGCACGTGCCGGTAGGCCGCGTTGCCGACGATCAACGCGCGCCGCGGCCCGGGCACGCGGGCGGGCGCCGCCCACCCGGACTGCCGCAGCCCGGGCGCCAGCGCCGCAGCCAACCCCCATGCACTGCCCAGCACCATCCTTCGATTCACCATCATCCCTCGCCAGACCCGGCGCGCGCCGGCGCCCGGCCATCGTAACGGGCACGCCGGGCATACCCCGGCCTGGCGCCGCGCGCAGGCGCTGCTACCATCGCGGGCCACCACCTGCCACGGAGTCGTCAGCCCTTGTCGAGCCACGATTTCGGCCGCCTGCGCGAGCTCTGGGCCGCCCGCGAGCATGCCACCCAAGCGCAGTGGCACGAGTTGTTCGTACTCGTCGATCGGGTCTTGCGACGGGCCAGGATGCTCGACGACCGCCTGGAGCGCTCCGACCTCGTGCAAGGCTACTTCTGCGACCGCGTGCTCGCCGGGCGCGGCCTGTCGGTCCCGGACAACGAGGCGGCGCTGCTGAACTGGTTCCGCAAGTACCAACTCGACCAGATCGCGGCGCTGCACCAGCCTGCGCTGCCCTGGAGCGACGGGCCTTGCGGATGCGAGGAGTCCGTGCAGCATCCGGCGCAACCCGAGGAGGTGCTTTTTCGCGAACGACGCAAGCGAGCCGTCGCGGAATTCTTCGATGCCCTGTCGCAGGAAGAGAGGCTGCTGCTGCAGCTTTCACACTGCGACGGCGAGTCCGTTCTATCGGTGCAGCAGCAGCACGGCGTGCGCAGTGCGCACTACCGCAGCAAGCAATTGGGCATCCTGCTGGGCAGGTCGACACTGCCGGTGCACTGGGCGCGCAGCAAGCTCGGGCGCCTGGTGAAGGACCTCGGGCTGACGGTGGAGCGCACGATGGGCGACGACCTGCTGCAAGTCTTTCGTCTGCTCTGCGAGCGCTCGCAACAGTGGTGGAAACAGGCCCAGGCATGAGATTCGGCGGCTCCCTCACCCCGACGCTGGCGACCATCGAGCGCTCGCTGTTCGGCCTGGACGACACGACGCCGGGGCCCGATCCGGCCGACGACCCGACGCTCGTCCAGCCGGGCGAGGCCGACCCGGTCGAACCGGGGCCGGGGTTGCGCTCGATGATCGAGCGCCGGGCGGCCGCGGCCCTGGGCGCCGCCCGGCACGCCGCGGCGACCACCGCGCAGGACCTTCCGCGCCCGGGAACGATCTGGTGGTTGCACCCGCCCGCGCACTGCGACGCGGCGGTGGCGCTGCTGGTCAGCGCGGCGTCGCGGCACTCCGGCGTGCAAGGCTGGCTGGTCGCCCCGGAGACCGCCTACGCCTCGCACCGGGACTGGGTCCTGCAGGAAGAGGACGTCGAAGGCGCGGCGCTCGACCCGCGACTGGGCATGGTGCAGCTGTGGAATCCCCTGCATGTCTGGCCGCAGGCTCTGGAGGCGCAGGCGACCTGCGTCACGCCACCCGCACTGCAGGCCATGCTGGCAGTCGCCCGCGAGCCGGTGGCCCTGCCTGCCGCGCAGCCCGCGCCAGGCCGCATCGGGCTGGTGGAAAGCCGCGGCGTTGCCTGGGTGTGCGGGACCCCGCTGGGTGACGCGCGCAACGACCCCCGGCACCGCTACCAGGATCTGTACCGCACGCTGGCGGCACGCCTTGCACGGCAGTCCGCCACGCCGGCCGCGAACGACGGCACGCTGGCGGCAGCCGATGCGCGCGCACAGGTGTTCGCGAGTGCCGCGGCAGCCGGGCCATCCGGTCACGAGCCGCTGCGCACGCTGCGGGCCGCCGCACCACGCGACACCGCCACGTGGCTGCGCCGCCCGAAGCTGTCGGCCGACTTCCTGCGCGGCGCAGGGGTCGCGGCAGCGCTGCTGCTGGCCATCGGACTGCCGCTGGCACTGCGCAAACCCGCCGTCGCCCCTTCCGCCACCCGGGGCATCGTGGCTCCCCAGGCTGCGGTGACCTTCGAGGTGCACTTCGCGGCCGACGCGACCCTGTCGCAGATCGGCGCGCTGCTGCGGCAGGCCGGGCTGCAACTGGCCGGCGGACCCGACGCCAGCGACGCGTACCTGCTGCGCGCAAGCGCTGCGCAGGCCGCGAAGACGCGCCGCGTGCTCGATGCATCGCCGCTGGTCGTGAGCTGGGCACAGTCCGGGCGCTGAAGGCACGCCACGCGCCTGCGCGTGCAGGCCTCGGGGATTTTCAAATCCGCTCGGCTGCGGCGTTCTGCCGGGTGAGCGCGGTGCGCACGCGATGCCGGACTCGACCCGCCTGCGCATTCAGGTCCGACCCCGCGGCAGGGCTTTTCGACATCGCGCGCGTGTTTTCACGACATTTCACCGGACATTCATCCGCGTCGCGAGAATCGATGACACACAGGCCAGTACCCCGTCATTCCGGAAAAACACCATGTCGCGCGCCGTCGGCAACCCTTACCTTTCCGCTTTCCCGCCGCGCTGCGAGATTCCACGCTGGAATCATTCGCAATTCCGGATACTACCCACCACCTTTTCTTACCATGCCTCCACTGCTCGATCGCCGCTGTCCGGTAATCCCGCGGTAACCGGTCGCAGCGAGAATGACGGGCCGGATCGTTTGCGCAACGCCGCGATGCCAGCAGGCTGTGCACGCGCCTGCCCGGGTCGGCGATCGCGCGCTGCCGCGTCGGCGCGCCTTGCGCGGCAGCGCGCTCAGACGCATCGAACCGGCTGCGATCGGGTTCGTTCGCTGTCGAAGCCTGCGCGCTTCCTGCAGCCGGCGCACGTCGTCGGTTGCGCTCGCGCCGCCGCCACCGTGCCGCCCGGCGTGCCGACCCGGCCATAATCGAGGCCGCTCGACAATCGCGGAAAGTCGTAACGCGCAGGCCATTACCATACCCCCTGTTTCCTCGATGATGACTCTTCTGGTAACCCTCCTTACTGCGCGCGACAGTCCGTCCTCCGGCTGGCGCGCGCCGGCGTCGCCGTGGCATCACCCAGCGGCAAGGACCTGCCTGCCCCGATCTCGGCAACGGCATGCAGCCAGCCTTCCCCTCGTTTGGCACGCCGGACATTCCCCAACCCAGAGCCTGAAAGCCGGAGCCCCCGTATGACGACTTTTTGCACACAATGTGGAACCCCGAACAACGATGGGGCCAAGTTTTGCAAGGGATGCGGCTCGCCGCTGGCAAAAAGGGCCGCGCAAGGCGACACGCCGGCCGGCCCGGGGGCCACGCCGACGCCTGCCGACCCCGCACTCGACCCGCAGGGGCCCGGCGGATCGACAGCACAGGCGGCCGACGAGCAGCGCAGGGCCGACGACCAGCGCAGGGCCGACGAGCAGCGCAAGGCCGACGAGCAGCGCAAGGCCGACGAGCAGCGCAAGGCCGACGACCAGCGCAGGGCCGACGACCAGCGCAAGGCCGACGACCAGCGCAGGGCCGACGAGCAGCGCAGGGCCGACGACCAGCGCAGGGCCGACGAGCAGCGCAGGGCCGACGAGCAGCGCAGGGCCGACGAGCAGCGCAGGGCCGACGAGCAGCGCAAGGCCGACGAGCAGCGCAGGGCCGACGAGCAGCGCAGGGCCGACGAGCAGCGCAGGGCCGACGAGCAGCGCAGGGCCGACGAGCAGCGCAGGGCCGACGAGCA
>JAJZVU010000048.1 GCA_021845505.1 Pseudomonadota bacterium
GAGGTGCATTCACAACCTGGAGAACACGACATGGTCTTGCTGGAGTTCGCAATGTCGCCGGGGGGCAAGGGCGAAAGCCTCAGCCCCTACGTCGCCCGCATCATCGACGTCATCGACCGCAGCGGGGTGCCCTACATGCTGACCCCGATGGGCACCGTCCTGGAAGGCGAATGGGAACAGGTGATGGGAGTGGTCGGCGCCTGCTTCCGCGAACTGGAGAAGGACTGCCAGCGCATCTCCCTGAACCTGAAAATGGACTACCGCGCGGGCCCGGCCGGGCGCATGCGCTCGAAGGTCGCCACCATCGAGCAAAGGCTGGGGCGCCAGGTGTCCAAGGGGTAGCGCCGACGCCGCGGCCGAGGTGGCCGGCCGCGGGACGCAGGCCGTTGCGCGGCCTGCCGCCGCGATCGCCGCTCTACCATTCCCCCAGGAACACCCCCCACTCCTTGTGGGCATTGGTGTCCTGCTCGACCGATGCGGGGTCGACGGTCACGCGGGTCTTCAGTCCGGCCTGCCACTCGACCAGCCGCGCGTGCAGGCGCTCGCACTGCGAGCGGTAGGCGGGGTCGGCGCCGAGGTCGACGAATTCCTGCGGATCGTCCTGCAGGTCGAACAACTGCGGGCGCAATCCCTGCCAGTGCACGTACTTCCAGCGCTGCTCGCGCACCATCCAGCCGCGGCATTCGTCCACGCCGCGGCCCAGCACCAGCCTGGCCTTGCGGTAGCTGTAGTCGAGTTCGGAGACGACGAAGTCGCGCCAGCCCGCCGCGTCGCCCCCGCGCAGCAGCGGCAGCAGCGAGCGGCCCTCGATGCGCTCCTCGCACAGCGGCAGCCCGAGCGCCTCGAGCGCGGTGGGCACCACGTCGACTCCCGAGACGAAGCGGCTGTCGACGCTGCCGCGGCTGCCGTCGGCGGACGCGGTCGGGTCGTAGACGATCAGCGGCACCCGCTGCACGGTGTCGTAGAACATCTCCTTTTCGCCCAGCCAGTGGTCGCCGAGGTAGTCGCCGTGGTCGGCGGTGAACACGATCAGCGTGTCCTTCCAGCCGTCGAGCTTGTCCAGGGTCTCCCACAGCCGGCCCAGGTGGTCGTCGACCTGGCGGATCAACCCCTGGTAGACCGGGCGCACGCGCTCGCTGACCTCCTCGCGCCGAAAGTTCATCGACTCCTCGTGGGAGTGGTACGCCTGCAGCACCGGATGGGGGTTGTCCAGTTCGCGCCGGCTGCGCACCAGCGGCAGGCACTGGTCGCGGCTGTACATGGCGTGATAGGGGCGCGGCGCCACGTAGGGCCAGTGCGGCTTGACGTACGACAGGTGCAGCGCCCAGGGCTTGTCGCGCTGGCGCCGGATGTAGCGGATCGCCTGGTCGGTCATGTAGGCGGTTTCGGAATGCGCCTCGGCCACCCGCGACGGCAGGTGCACGTTGCGCATCTTCCAGCCCGAATGGGTGCGGCCCCGCTCGTCCTCGACGCGGATCACGAAGTCCGTCCAGGGGTCGTCGCTGACGTAGCCGTGGCGCCGCAGGAAGTCGGGGTAGCCGCTCTCCGGGCCGGGTTCGTGGTGGCCGTCGTAGCGGTCGACCTCGTCGAAGTAGCCCACCGCGAGCCGCTTGCCCAGCGGGCTGTTGCGGGCGATGCGCATGCGCTCCAGGCCGCGCTCGTCGGTGATCACGTGGGTCTTGCCCGCCAGCGCGAGCCTGCGCCCGTGCTGCGCCAGGTATTCGCCCAGCGTCTTCTCGCCGACCGACAGCGGCACGCGGTTCCAGGTCGCGCCGTGGCTGGTCATCGTGCGCCCGGTGTAGTAGGACATGCGCGACGGCGTGCACACCCCGGAGGTGACGTAGGCGTGGTCGAAGCGCACCCCGCGTGCGGCCAGCGCATCGATGCTCGGGGTCTGCAGGTACGGGTGCCCCCAGCAGCCGAGATGATCGCGGCGCAGCTGGTCGCACATGATGAACAGGAAATTGCGGATGGTCCTCATGGTCGTCTCGTGGTCGGGTGGCCATGGCATGGCGCGCGCCCGGCCGCGGCATCGCGGCCGGGCCGGCGCATGCCTCAGTGCGCCTGCGCCTGCGACTCGAAATACTTCAGCGCCACCGCTGCCGGGACGCCTTTCGCCTGGGCCGCCTGCGACCATTGCGCGACCAGCGGCCCGGAATCGGCCCGCAGGTCGGCCAGCAGCGCGGGCGACGGCTGCAGCACCTTCATGCCGCCCTGCACCCCGCGCTGGCGCGCCTGCTGCCCGTAGCGGGCGACCACGGCCAGGCGCCTGGCGAAGGCAGCGCCCGAGATGGCCTCGATGGCCTTGCGGTCGGCAGGGGCGATGGACTCCCAGCGGGCACGGTTGACGATCAACGAAAAACTCGGCGTCGTCAGTCCGCCCGGAATCACCGTTTCCGACTTCATGTAGCCCATCACCTTGAAGGCATCGACGTTGTAGGAGCTGATCCCGGCGATGGCGTCGACGGTCTTGCCCGCGACCAGTTCGCTGACCTGCACCGCCGGGCTGGAGATCACCCCGGCACGGCTGTGCGAAAGGATCTGCTGCGGGTCGCCCGGCAGCACCCACATGCGCCGCCCGACCAGGTCGGCGGGCTGCACGATGGGCTGGCCCAGGCTGAACACCTGACCGGAGGGCATCGCGAACAACGCCAGCAGCTTGACGCTGCGATACTCGCCCGCCTTGGCGAAGAACTTCTGCCAGGTGTTCCACAACGCCAGCGAGGTCGCCGCGGCGTCGCCGCCGACGAACGGCAGCGCGGTGATCTGCTCCAGCGGCAGCTGGCGGGGATACAGTCCGTTGTAGACGTAGGCGCCGTCGACGATCCCGCCGACCACCGCGTTCCACAATTGCTGGGGCGCTGCCACCGGGGCGTTGGGCAGCGAGATCCGCACCCTGCCGTCGGTCACGCGGGCGACCTCCGCGGCCCACGGGCGCAGCACCTGCTGGTTCAGCGGGTCGCCGGGGGGCAGCAACTGGTTGATCACCAGGGTGGTCGCGGCGCGCGCCGGCAACGCCGCCAGCCCCGCGACCAGCCCCGCGCAGGCCAGCAAGGCCCGAGCTCCGCGCCATCCAGGCACCTTGGACATTCCGCTCTCCTCATGGTTGGCGCGCGGTGGCACGACCCGTCGGGCCGTCGCCCCGCGCTTGTGGAATGGGAGGAATGCTAGGAACGAACGGCCGCCAGAGGTATTGAATCTTGTATGCTTTGATCGCAACCGTCGATCACCCGCCATGAAGCTCCAGGCCATCCGCTACTTCATCGCCGTCGTCGACGCCGGTGGTTTGCGCGCTGCAACAAAGACGCTTCCCATCTCGCAGTCGACCCTGACTGTTGCACTGCGTCAACTGGAGGACGAGCTCGGCGCGCCGCTGCTGCATCGCTCCAAGCGTGGGGTAATCCCGACCCAGTTCGGCCGCGCCTTCCTCGAGCACGCACGCATCATCGACCGCGAAAGCCGCAAGGCGCGCGAGAAGGTCGCGCAACTGCGCGGCCACTGGGAAGGCACCGTGTCGTACGCCACGTCGCCGGCGATCAGCCTGAGCATCGTGCCGCCGGCGATCCGCGCGTTCCGCAAGCGTTTCCCGGCGATCCAGTTGCGCTGCGTCGACGGCATGTACCCGAGCACCCTGAGCGCGCTGCGCGACGGCCTGCTGGACTTCGCGATCGGCCCGTGCAACACCGAGGACCTGGACGAGCTGTTCGTCTCCGAACCGCTGCGCCCGGCCGACCCGGTGATCATCTGCCGGCGCGACCATCCGCTGCGCAAGGCGCGCGCGCTGGCCGAACTGCGGGACTGCGAATGGGCGATCTTCGGCAACGCCGCCGGAGGCGGGATCATCGAGCAGGCCTTCGGCGACGCCGGCCTCGGCGGGGTGAAGATCGGCATGATCTGCGAGTCCTTCATGGCGCTGCCGGGAATCGTCGCGCTGACCGACATGCTCGGCGTGCTGCCGCGCCAGGTGCTCGACGACACCCGCTGGCGCGAGCAGCTCGCGACCGTGCAGACCGAACCGCCGCTGCCCGCGCCCCAGGTCTCGGTGCTGCGGCGCACCGACATCCCGCTGACCCCGGCGGCCACCGAACTGCTCGGCTGGATCCGCCACTTCGCCAACCAGCCGCAGCGCGAAGGCGAGGCCGGACCGGGCGCGGGCTGACGCGCGCGGCCCGGCGCAGCGACCTCGCGGCCGCGCTACGCCAGCTGGGCCAGCCTGGGCCAGGGGCGCAGGCGTTCGAAGGCCCTGCAGGCGCGCAACACCAGGTCGTCTTCCAGGCGCCTGCCGACCACCTGCAGTCCGATGGGCAATCCGTCGGGCGACACGCCGCAGGGAACCGAGGCCGCCGGGTGGCCGGTCAGGTTGAACGGATAGGTCAGCACCCAGCCGAGCAGCGGGTCGACCGGCCGGCCGCGCACGCTTTCCGGGGCGATGCCGCCGATCGGGAACGCGGCGACCGCGGTGGTCGGGCTGAGCAGCAGGTCGTAGCCCTCGAACACCGCGTTCAGCCGGTTCCACACCGTCTCGCGGACCCGGTTCGCCCGCAGGTAGTCGTCGGCCGACACCCGCCTGCCCTGCTCGATCAGCCGCCGCACCAGAGGCTCCAGCATGTCCGCCTGCGGCTGCGGCAGATCGCCGTAGGAGCCCGCCAGTTTCAGCCCCCACAGGGTCTGGAAGGCCGACTCGAGTTCGTCGGGCAGGCGCAGCGCGACCTCGTCCACCCGGCAACCCAGGTCCGCGAAGGCCCGCGCCGCCTGCGCGCAGGTCGCCGCGACCTGCTCGTCCACCGGGAAGTACCCGAGATCGGGACTGAAGGCCACGCGCGCGCCGGCGATGCCGTGGTCCAGGCGCGCCAGCGGGTTGCCGTCTCCCGCCACGCTGAATGGGTGGCGCCAGTCTGCGCCGGCCATCGCCTGGTACAGCAGCGCCGCGTCGCCGACGCTGCGCGCCAGCGGGCCGTTGTGCAGGAACGGCGAGTGGCTGGAAAAACCGCCGGCCACGTCGGGCACCCGCCCGTAGCTGGGCTTGAAGCCGAAGACCCCGCACAGGCTGGCGGGAATGCGGATCGACCCGGCGCCGTCGCTGCCCTCGGCGAAGGGCAGCAGGCCCGCGGCCACCGCCGCCGCGGCGCCGCCGCTGGATCCGCCGGCGACCCGATCGAGGCGCCAGGGGTTGCGCGTCGGGCCGAACAGCAGGTTCTCGGTGACGGCCTTGTGGCCGAACTCCGGAGTGTTGGTCTTGCCCAGCACGATCGCACCGGCCTGCCTGAGGCGCCTGACCAGCGGCGCGTCGGCCTCGGGCACATGGTCCTCGTACAGCCGCGAGCCGCGGGTGGTGCGGATGCCCGCGGTCGGGGTCAGGTCCTTGAAGGCCAGCGGCAGCCCGTGCAGCGGGCCCAGCGCCGCACCGCTGCGCATCGCGGCGTCCGCCTGCGCGGCAGCCGCCAGCGCGGCGTCGTGGGTCACGGTGCACAGCGCGTTCAGCCGGGGATTGAGTTCATCGATCCTCGCCAGGAACGCCTGGGTCAGCTCGACGCACGACACCTCGCCGTCGCGCAGCAGGCTCGACAAGGCCTGCGCCGACAACTGGGTGATTTCGTTCATTCCTCGCATGGTCAGTTCCCCGGCTTGCCGCCACCGCGCACCCGGTCCGCGGCGCCCTCGGATGGCGCCTCGCGATACCCATAGACGCTGATCCGCTGCGGTGCCGCGCCGAAATGGCTGCGGAAATCGTAGTCACGCCGGAACACCAGCGCCCTGCGCATCGGGGTTGCGGCGGCGTCATGCAGCGGCGCCAGCGTGACGAACAGGACCGGCGGCAGGCTGCCGGCATCGCGCCGGACGAAGCTGGCGTATTCCCGCCGCAGTTCCGGAACCCGGGCCGACAGGCGCGACGGATGGTATTTGCGGAAGTCCGACATGTACGGCGCGCAGCGCAGGAATTCGAAGAAATACATGGTGTTCGGCCAGCAAGTCTGCTCGTGGATTTCCGTCTGCAGCGCACCGGCGAACCGCCGCGGACTCAGGCCCTGGTAGAAGGCGTAGGCGAAGCCGCGCTGGCGATTGCGCTCCACCTGGTCGGCACGCCCGATCGAGTGCACGATCGATGCGTAGCCGTGGATGCTCAGCGGCAGAGTGCGCAGCCTGGGCCGCACCTGCTCGTCCAGGGTCATGTCGGCCAGGATCACGTCGCGCGGCAGCGCAGGTGCTGCGCGGTAGGCCTGGCGCAGCGCGGACGCCAGGGCCACCGACTCGACGTTGTAGTACCAGTAGTCGCGATACCCGCAAAGCTGCAGGTAGACCAGCAGCGCGTAGCCCGCGCAGACCAGCACGCCGACCCCCTTGTGCCCGAGCTGGCGAATTCCCCGCGGCATCGCGAACGAAAGCGCCGGAAGGATCGCCAGCAGCGAGAACGCGATGTAGGTGTAATTGACGTAGCGTTCCCAGTTGAGCGCCTGGATCATGATGCCGGTGACCACCTGCTGGTTCATCACCACCACCGGCAGCATGGCCGAGAGCATCGCGAAGGCCACGTGCCGGGTCGAGGGCATGCGTCGGCGCAGGCGCCACGCGGCCGCCGCCAGCACCGCTCCCCAGAGGTAGGACAGGCTGAACAGCGGGAGCCGCGAGGAGTAGAGGAACGCGTGGGCCTCTACGCGGTGCGACAGCCACTGGGTGGTCGCGCCGACGGCCAGCAGCACGACCAGGACGAGCAGCGAGAACCTCGGCCGCAGCCTGCGCTCGTCGATCGACTCCACCGCGTACAGCAGGGCCGCGAGCATCACCCCGGACGCCGTGAAGAAGGGATAGCCTACCCCGAGCAGCCCGGCGAACACCAGCGCGGCGATGCGCAGCCCCTGCCCCGCGCGCTCGCGATCCAGGGTCAGGCGGATCATGCATGCGGCGTAGAACAGGAACACCCACAGCGTGGTCGCCGGCTCGGGCAGGCGTGCCAGTTGCAGATAGCTCAGCACGCTGTCGCTGAACAGCTGGCGCCATGCCAGTGGCCAGGCCGCGATCAGCGGGTGGATCGACAGCGCGGAGAAGAATCCCTCCTGATAGCGAAACGACAGCAGCTCGGCGGGAAACAGCAGCAGCGCGACGGCCAGCACCGTGAATCCCGCGCTCCGGGAGAAGGCGCGCGCCAGGAAGGTCGCCCCGAGGAACGCGGCCAGCGAGAACAGCAGGGTCGACACGAGGAAGTACACCGTCTCGGAGCCAGCGGACAAGGCCCAGATCCAGTGGTTGATCGCGTTGATCGGCTGCTGGTTCCAGGCGGCACCGCGGGACACGATGTCCAGCAGGTAGAACGACTGGTCCGGCGCCACGTCGCAGTAGTTCTTCCAGCCGGCATCGAAGCCGAACCACAGGTACGGCAGCGCCATGACCAGCGCGAACACCAGGCCCAGCGCCGGTACCGGGTCGATGCGTCGGCCCTTCATCGCAGCCCCAGTTCCAGGTTGCAGGCGCGCCAGCGCGTCGCCGGGTCGTGCCACAACACGGGTCCTCTGCGCCTCCAGTACTCCAGTCGACCGTCGGGACTGCGCGCGACCGGCTGGTAGAACGCTTCGAGCTGTGACATGTCCGGATGGATCCTCGGAAT
Organism: Pseudomonadota bacterium; assembly: GCA_021845505.1. GTDB lineage: Bacteria > Pseudomonadota > Gammaproteobacteria > Burkholderiales > Burkholderiaceae_C > Thiomonas_A. The sequence continues at coordinate 7,601 of JAJZVU010000048.1, forward strand.
GATTCCGGGGCTGTCGCCGAGGTCGGTACCCAGGAACAGCTTGCGCGGCCCGCACACGAGGATGCGCCGCATCTTCTGCTGCAGCGCGCTGCGCAGATACATCTCGGTGACCGACACCCCTCCGGTCGCGGGCCAGGTGCGCGTCTCGCCATAGAGGATCGCCTGGTGCAGCGCGAAGATCTCGATGACGCTCCCCGGCTTGGCGTATTTCTCGATGAAATCCGCCTCCGGCGTGAGACGGTCCTGCACCGGCGCCTTGACGCCGAACGCCCAGCTGTTGGCGCGTAGGCCCTGCAGCTGCCCGGGAAGCGCGGCCAGCGACAGCGACAGCATCGCGGTGATCAGCGCCAGCGTGCCGTTGCGCAGCCAGCCGCGGTCAGCCTCGGCGAGGGCATACAGCAGCAACACGCCGGCCAGCGCAGCCACGGGCCAGCTGGCCAGCTTGAAGACCAGTTCGTGCGAGCGCCCCGTGTAGTACACCAGCAGCAAGGCCGACAGCATGGCCAGCCCGAGGGCCATCTCCAGCGTGGTGTCGCGCCGCCGGTCGGCGCAGGCCAGCTTGCTCGCCGAGACCACGACCACCGCGAAGATCACCGCAGCTGCGCAGCCCCAATAGCTGAATGCGCCCGGAGCGGGAAGATTGGCAAAACCCAGCTTGGCGAAGTCCAGCACGAACGCGAAGTACCTGACGAGGTCGATGTGGACTCCGCTCCTGGCCTGCAGCAGCAGCTTGACCGCGTACACGCCGGCGGCGAAGGCTCCCAGATAGAGGGCGTTGACCGCCACTTTTTCACGCACCAGTCGAGACGCCTGCTGCATGGTCCACCCGGTGAATCCCGCCATCACCTGGGTGGCCCACAGCGCGAAGAACACCGCAACCCCGGTGTCCAGGTTCCACAGCAGCGCGGCGGCCGAGAAGGCGCCCGTGCCCAGCGCGCTCGCATAGGCCGCCACGCGCCTGTGCGAAGGCAGGCCGATGATCCACCGCATCCACAGCAGCGCGATCGCCGGCATCACCAGACGGATCGGGGTGTACTGGAAATACGGATCGAAGGAACTGATGACATTGAAGAACAGGTCGTGCAGATAGACCCCGCCGACCGCCAGCAGCACCAGCGCCTGCTCGCGCGTCCTGCCCACCTTGCCCAGCAGCGAAGCCGTGAAGGACAGCACCGCGAACAGCGCCAGCACCTGCAGCACGGTCAGCATGCCGGTGAGCGCCCAGGTCTGGGCCCCGAACAGCAGCACCAGCGGCCGCAGGAATTCGCCGTAGCACCCGTATTGAGGAACGAAGTCGGCAAGGCAGGTCGCCCCCGACGCGGACATCACGATGGAATAGATCACCGGCTCGTAGTGCGCGCTGTCCACCGCGTAGCGCAGGTCGGCCGCCCCGAAGGGCTTGGTCAGCAGGCTGAGCACCAGCGCGAGCAGCAGCAAGAGCCCGAGGACCTTGCGAGGCGAGAGCCAATCGGCCCTGCCCACCGGGCGCGACCGCTCGCGCAGCAGCAGGCGCAGTGCCAGGAACACCGGCAACGCCAGCAAGGCCGCCCACGCGGTCAATCCCCCGGGGAGCAGCGCGACGAACACCAGCAGGACCGCAGCGCCGATCGCCAGGGTCAGTGGCGCGATGTCCAGCCCGGCCTGGGGTTGCCGACGCTGCCGCAGCGCCTGCAGCCCGGCCGCGACGACCGCGGCCACGATCAGGTAGACATAGATGATGCCGGCCAGGCGCTTGGGTTCGATCAGCGCATGCGGGACGATGAACCGTGCGTAGTCGGGCTTGGGCGCCAGCACGCTGTGCGGCAGCCACGCGGCGATCGCGTAGCCGCCGATCGCGATCAGCCCGAGCAGACTCAAGCGGAACACCGTCGACCCGCCGCGCAGCGCAAACGCCCGAAACACCTTGGCCATACCCGATTCCATTCCCCAGTGCGCAGCCTGGCGCCGACGGCTTGCAGGCAAGCGCGCCGCGGCCCCGCTGACTGATCGAACCCGGCTAGCGCAAGCCGCCGGCCACCACGCCTTCGCCTTCACCGGCCGGCGCGGTCGCCGGCAAGCACGACCCCGCTTCGAGCGGGCCGAAGTTCACCGTCTCGCGCTCGAACACAACCTCGCCGCCGCGGACCTGCCGATGGATCTGCATCAGGTACTCGCCCATGATGCCGAAGAACGTCAACTGGACGCCGAACAGGAAAAACAGCCCGACGATCAACGTGAAGACTCCGGGGGGCGCGGAACTCCAGCCCATCAGCGCGATGACTATGACCGCCAGGCCGTACAGGAAGCAGGAGCCCGCGACGGCGAGTCCGATGAGGATCGAAATCCGCAACGGCAAGGTCGAGAACGAGAAGATCCCCGTCATGGCCTGGTCGACCAGGTTGAACAGCGACAGCCGCGATCGGCCGCGCTGCCTTTTTTCCCAGTGGTAGGGAACGATGACCCGCCGGTAGCCGACCGATGCGATCAGCGAGCGGACGAAGGGATACTTGTCCTTGTAGGTGAGCACCGCATCGACCACGCGGCGGTCGATCAACTGGAACTCGCCGACCTTCTCCGGAACCTCGAAGTCGGAGATGCGGTTCAGGATCCAGTAGAAGACGGCCCGCGCATTCCTCAGCAGGAAGGGTTCGGCGCGGGTCTTGCGCGCGCCCGCGACGATCTCGTAGCCGCTGCGCCAGAGCTTGACGAATTCGGGAATCAGCGACGGCGGGTCCTGCAGGTCGACCGGCAGGAAGGTGATCACCGCGTCTCCCGAGGTGCGCCGCAGCGCGTTGAACATCGAGCGGAACGGGCCGAAATTCCGGGAATTGACCACGATCTTGATGCGCCGGTCCTCGGCGGCGAGCGCCTTGAGAATCTCGACGGTGCGGTCGCTGGAACAGTTGTCGCTGAAGACATGCTCGTAGTCGCAATCGGCGAGTTCCTGCTCGAACACCCGGCGCACCGCGTGCACGCAACTCTCGACCGACGCCTCCTCGTTGTAGCAGGGGGTGACGATCGAAATCAGGGCGCGTGGATCACTGTTCATTTCGTGAGAACACCCGAGCGAGGGAAAAGAAACTCAGCAGCGCCATCGGCATGACCAGAATCGCCTGGCTGGCGAGCGGAGCGAGCCCAGCGGTCCGCAAGGCGCGCAGCGACACCAGGTTCACAAGATAAAGACCGGTGTAGACCGCCGCGAAAACGACGAATCTGCGGGGATCGCGGCTCCTGAATACCAGCCGCCCGGTGGAATGGAAATTGAAGACCACCCCCAGCACGAAAGTCAAGGCGAGCGCCAGCGCCGAACCGGCACCGAGGAGGATCCCCAGCGAAAAGACCAGGTATCCGAACAGGGTATTGAGCCCGCCCACCAGCAGGAATTTAACGAAGGTCTTCGACATGCTGAGGCATCCCTTCGGCGCGCGACCAATCGCCAAAGACCCGGCGATGGAACTCCAGGTCATGGGTCATCCCCGCCGAATCCTCGACGGCCCGGTAGAACGCGCACAGCGGGCCGACCCGCGGGTCGCGCTCGCCGGCGCGCGGCGTGGCGCCGAACGGACCGTCGGCGGCGAATACGCCCTCGCCGCCCGCCGTCACGCGAAAGCCGGGCTGCTCGGCCAGCCGGAAGACCGCACGCAAGCTGCCCGCCTGCAGCAGCCACTGCTCGCCCCGGCGCTCGATCGCCTGGACCTCCAGGCCCAACGCGCGAAACACCGCGAACAGGTGGATCACATAGAAGGCCAGGGCCCCGCCCCCGGCGCCGGCGTCGCTCTTCCAGCTGGCCAGCGCGGGTGCCCGTCGATGCGCCCAGTCGATCTCGCAGCCGCGCCCCGACTCGATCGCCCGCGCCAGCTCGGCGTACCACGCCGTATACAGCAACAGGTACGGAGTGCTGAAACGCCGCCCCCGCGCGGCCAGAGCGCCCAGCCATTGCAGCGACTCCGCGGCGTCGCGGGCCAGCGGCTTCTCGACCACCAGCAGCGCCGGCGCTGCGCCGGAGCCGAGTCTGCGCAGGCACTGCAGGTTGTCGTCGGGACGCCGCGCCAGGCACAGCAGACGGCTGGCGGCCAGCACCGCGTCGGTGTCGGCGTCGTCGAACCATTCGAAGCGCTCGGCCACGCCGGCCAGCTCGGCCCGGCTCGCGACCGCGGCGCGATAGTCGGCCGGCAACAGCACCCGCCATCCCATCTGCCCGAGGGCCGCGGCGTGGCCGTAGAGCCCGAATCCGCGTCCGAGGACGACGGCTGTCTTCACGGTTCGATCCAGCCCTTGATGATGTCGCCCCGATAGCCGCGTGAACGCATGTAGCCGACGATTTCCTCGTGGATATGCCACGCGAGGTTCACGAGCACCGGCGACGCCATCCGCTGGTCGAAGAACTCCCGCTCATCGCGGATCTCGATCCGCGTGCCGGGGACGTAGTAGCCCACCTTGGGCGACTGCGAGCGCTCGTAGGTGGCATCGATCAGCGACTCGTTCAGGCCGAGGCAATGCACGTTGATGCTCGCGCGGCCCGGAAAGGCCTTGGCCGGCAGCGGGCCGTGCCTGGCCACCAGCGGCCGCAGCGTGTCCTGCAGCCGTTGCCGGCCTTCGACGATGGCGGCCTGCAATTCGAAGATCGCCCGGAAATCGGCAGCTTCGTCGAGCGCGGGCCAAGCGGCCTGCTCGCCGGCGCCGATGATGACCCGGATGTTGCCGTTGTAGCGCGACGGAAACCCGATCCGTTCGATGCCCCGCCCCAGCGACTCGGCGATGTGCTGGAACGAGCGCGCCGAGTAGGTGCGGGGATGTTCGTGATAGAAGGTGTCGAATTGCTTGAACTTCGCGACGGCGCCCAGGTAGTGGTTCTCCACGACGACCCGCGTGCGCGCACCCAGCAGCGACCGCAAGGCGCTCAGCAGGCCGCGCAAGTCCTCGATGTGGGCGAACACATTGGTGAAGGTGACGATATCGGGCCGGGCATGGTCGGCCAGGTAGGCATCGGCCGCGGCCTGGTCGAAGTAGCCGTGGTACAGCCAGTCCACCTTCCCGCGCGCATCGTCGATCGCGCCCGTCGGCTCGACCCCGCAGGTGTGCGCGCCGCGTTCGCCGAACATCGCCAACAGGCTCCCATCGTTGCATCCGATGTCGAGCACCGTCTTGCCTTGCAGGGACCCGACGTGGGCCTCGACGTCGGCGACCAGCTCGCGCATGCCCCGCAGCACGTCGGCGGTCAGTGCCGAGCGGTAGTGGTAACTCTGCGGGAACAGCAGCCTCTTCTCCACCTGCACGGCCTGGTGGAAGGTCAGGCAGCGAGGACAGCCGACGATCTCCAGCGGGTAGCGCGCCGGCACCAGGTCGCTGCCTATCGGGACCAGGTCATCGCACATCGGCTGGGCGCCCAGGTCCAGCGCGGGCAGCAGCTCGGTGCTGCCGCAGACTTCGCATTCGGTGATTCGTTTCATGGAAAACCGCTTTCCTTCGTGTCCTGGCTGTTGCTGGAAAATGCCGCGATGTCGGCCAGGCACAGGCTCTGGGCGGATCGGCCGGCCTGATGCTCCCGATACCACAGCGTGGTCCGCCGAATGCTTTCCTCGATCCCCCAGCGCGGGACCCACCCCAGTCGCTCGCGCACCTTGCGGGTGGACAGCGACAGCTTGCCGGCTTCATGGGGAGCCTGCGCATCCGCCTCGAAGCGAACCGCGCCCGGCCACGCCTGGGTCGCGATGCGCAGGACGTCGCGCACCTTGAGCGCGGCTGTCGGCTCCGGCCCGAAATTCCAGCATGACCCCGCCTCGATGCCGCCCAGATAGAGTTGCCGTCCGAGCTCGAGGTAGCCGTTGAGGGGATCGAGCACGTGTTGCCACGGCCGCGTCGAATCGGGATTGCGCACGCTCAACGGCAGCCCGGCGGCAAAGGCTCGCGCCAGGTCCGGGAACAGCCGATCCGCGGCCCGGTCGCCGCCGCCGATCACATTGCCCGAGCGCGCGGTGACCAGCGCGGTGTCGCTGCCCTGGAGGAACGATCGGTGCCAGCTCGAGGCCAGCAATTCGCAGGCCGCCTTGCTGGCCGAGTAGGGGTCGTGCCCGCCCAGCCGGTCGTCCTCGTCGTACGGCACATCGGTTTCCCGGTTTTCGTAGACCTTGTCGGTGGTGACCACCACCACCGCGCAGCGCCGGCCCGCCAGCGCCTGCAGGCTGGCCAGCAGATGGGCCGTGCCCAGCACATTGGTCGACCAGGTGCCCAGCGGATCGCGGTAGCTCGCGCGCACCAGCGACTGCGCGGCCATGTGGATCACGATGTCCGGCTGGAACTCGCGCACGGCCGCCGCCAGACCCGGCGCATCGCGGACGTCGCCTTCGCGATGCAACAGGCGCTCGTGCAACCGCAGCTCGCGATACAGGCTGTCGGGCTCGGCGGGCAGCGCGAAGCCGCAGACCCGGGCGCCCCATTCGAGCAGCCACAGCGACAGCCAGGCCCCCTTGAAACCGGTGTGTCCGGTCAGCAGCACCTTGCGGTCGCGCCAGAAGCGCCGGGCCGCGGCAGCGTCTACCTTTTCCAAGGCGCGTCACCTTTCAGCCACAACGATTCGAGGGCATTCTTGTCGCGCAGGGTATCCATGGCCGACCAGAAGCCCTGGTGCTTGTAGGCCTGCAGCTTGCCGTCCCTGGCGATGTGCTCGAGCGGATGCCGCTCCCAGATGGTGCTGTCGTCGTCGATGTAATCCAGCGCTTCGGGCTGGCAGACGAAAAATCCGCCGTTGATCCAGCGGCCGTCGCCCTCCGGCTTTTCCTCGAAACGCGATACGGTGTTGCCCTCCAGTTCAAGCGCGCCGAAGCGAGCTGCTGGGCGAACCGCGGTCAGGGTGACCAGCCCCTGGCGGGCCCGATGGAATTCGATGAGTCCGGCGATGTCGATGTCGGCCAGGCCATCGCCGTAGGTCAGGCAGAACGTGCCGTCGAGCAGATGGCGCACCCGCTTGAGGCGTCCGCCGGTCTGGGTGTCGAGCCCGGTGTCGACCAGGGTGACGCGCCAGGGCTCGCTGGTCGATTTATGGATTTCCACCTGGTTGCGTGCCAGGTCGACGGTGATGTCCGACGCGTGGGCGTAGTAATTCAGGAAATAGTTCTTGATCATCCACGACTTGTAACCGCAGCAGACCACGAAATCGTTGATCCCGTAATGGGAATAAATCTTCATGATGTGCCACAAAATCGGCTGTCCGCCGATTTCGATCATCGGCTTGGGGCGGAACTGGCTTTCTTCGCTGATGCGCGTGCCGCGGCCGCCGGCGAGGATGACTGCTTTCATGTTTTGCATCGATGACTGAATCCGGGTAGTTCGGTGACCGGCACGCAGCCATGCGCCAGGCATCCGGCGCCAACGGAGCCCGGTCGCGCGGCCTGTGCGACCACGGTCGCCGACAAAGCGCGCCGGCGTGGCGCGGATGGTAGCCTGCCGGACCTGCCGCGCCCGCCTGCCGCGCTGCGAGGCCACGAGACGGTGCATGCCGGCGCCGCACCGCGATGGCCACGGCCAAGGCCCGATCGTAGCGGCTTGCCGGCCGCGCGACCCCGCCGCACCCGGAGAAATGCCAGTTCGCCCGGGCCGCGCGGCCTCCTAGAATCCGACGTGCCGGAACCTGGCGATGCCACAAGGAGACCAGCATGCCGTCCAATCCGTTCATCACCCGCGCCGAATGGCAGAAGGAGAAGGAAAAGTACGCGATCCCCGACAAGGTGGTCAGCTACAGTTTCGGCGCCAAGCTCGATTCCTTCCACAAGGAATTCGACAACGGCAAGATGACGAACCTCACGACCCGCAACGTGGGCGAGGCACAGGATCTGGCGAGCAGGGGCAAGGCGGCTTTCTCGGAGTACTCCAAGGCACTGGCCAAGCTCAAGCCCGAAGCCTTCAAGCACAAGACCCTCAAGGGCGACGAGTGCAAGAGCAAGGCGCTGGCCCGTTTGCAGATGCTGGCCGGCTTCGTCGACGGACTCGACCGCGCGGCGATGGGAGTCAAGGACCCGTTCGTCGGCGCGCGCAAGAACTACGACACCTGCGTGAAGATGCTGGCGCATGCGATCAAGAACCCCCAGGATTCGGCCGCGTTGCAGAACCTGTACTCGCAGGGCATGCGCAACCACCTGGGCGCGCCCTTCCACGCCGCGCTGAATACCTTCAAGGGCGAGAAGGCCGTGCTCGACCTGCTGCACGAGTACGAGCAGCTGCTGGCCAAGTGGCACAGCCAGATGCAGGGCGAAGGCCCGAGCGCTCTGGCGAAGGACCTCAAGGAGGTCAAGGCCTTCCTGGTCGACATGCAGCAGGCCATGCATGTGGGAGTGGACATCCTCAAGAAGACCAAGCCGGCCTGAAGGCGCGCGGCGGCGATGCACGGCTGCCGCGAACCGGCGCATCCACCAGCCCCGGACGATGGATCCGGGGCTGGTGGGATTTCGCGGGAGTCCGGGACGGCACCAACGTCAAAGCGTCGCAACGCTGATTTGCCGCTCCCCACGAGTGATTCCATCGGTACGAGTGTGTCAGCGTGGCTCGTTAATGGCCCGGCGAGAATCCAAGCGAATTGCCAGACGTTAGCGGCTCGTAGGCCAACTCGTCTGCCGTCTGTACGCTACGATGATTTCGAGGCGCCCCGTCGGCTTCGAGTCTTTGAGGTCTACAAGACGGGTCTCCAGGGTGCATCCCTGCAAGGCTGAGGTGATGATCTGGGCAGGTTCGGCTAGGCCGGCGCTGTGACGCACGAGAATTCCGCTGCCGCTGCCGCCGAGAAGATGGTCTTCCCACACCCCGTCTACGCCCAATCCAGCTTCGAGCAATGCCGTCTTGATCTGGCCCGCCAGCGTGATCGATTCGGTATTGCCCGCGAGGCCCATCACATGGATTCTCCCCACGAAATCAATAGCTCGGAACGCATAGGTCAAGTCGTTGACTTGCTTGGCGCTGAGGATGCGTCCCCTAACCTCAGCCTGGAGTATGCTGATCGCGTTCGACTGGGCAGCATCCACATGTCGGCTGATTACCTGACCAACGATTTGGAAAAGGAAGGACGCCACGCCAAGCCACGCTGTCAGTGTGGGCGCCCAATGCGCGAGTGCCCCCCCAGCAGCTCCTCCAGCAGCCGCAATTGCCGTCCACTGCGCTGCGTTTCGCGCAAGCACCGCACATCGCATATCGTCTCCCCTCCCGTGGGCGCGTGACTCGTGCCCGCAGGCTCACCCCCGCCTCGATCCATTCCGCGTAATCGACCGCCGCGCTGAGGCGCACCAGCAACTGGCGCTCCAGCGCGGAAAGGTGTCGATGCGTGTCGGACTCGGCGCCCAGCTCAAGCAACTGGGCGTCGGATAGGTCGGCGAGTTCGCGCGGGAGCTTCGGGCGTGCCATCGGCGCATCGTAGAGGCCTGGCCGTAACCAGGCGTGAGCGGCACGTTAGCGCCAAGCAGGTGTCATGCCAGAGCCCTCACCCTCCTTCGAGTACTCAGGCCTCCACACCCAAGTCTGATCGGCCTGCCGATGCATTCCTAGGCACCTCCGGGCCCTACTTGGGACAAAAAAAGGCCGCAAGTCCATGATTTCTCTGGGGCTTGCGGCCTTCTGTGCACCGTGGCGCACACGTGTTCTGGTGGGTGGTACAGGGATCGAACCTGTGGCCCCTGCCGTGTGAAGGCAGTGCTCTACCGCTGAGCTAACCACCCGGGGCGAAAGCTCCCATTATGCCATAACGCGCAGCCCGAAGGCCTATTCGTCGGCCGCGGCGCCGGCCAGCCGCGGCTTCCAGACGGCCCCGCCCGCCTTGTCCAGCGCCCGCAGGATCGCGTCGTGCTCGCGCAACTCGTGCTCGCTGGCGCGCTGCACCCGCAGCCGCAGCCCCGACAGGTCCTGCGGCGCCTGCTCGCCGCCGCGGCCGGTGTCGCCGAGATCGATCGCCAGGCTGTCCTGGCCGCGCGTCAGCCAGACGTAGACCTCGGCGAGCAGCTCGGCGTCGAGCAGCGCGCCGTGCAGCGTGCGCCGGGTGTTGTCGACCCCGAAACGCTTGCACAGCGCGTCCAGGCTGTTGAACTTGCCCGGAAACTGCTGGCGCGCCAGCGCCAGCGTGTCGGTGATGGCCGCGCAATGGCTGGCGAACGGCGGCAGTTGCAGGCGCTCGAGCTCGGCGTCGAGGAACGTGACGTCGAACGCGGCGTTGTGGATGATCACCTCGGCGCCGCGCACGAATTCCAGCAGTTCGTCGACGATGCTCCGGAACTCGGGCATGCCGGAGAGGAACTCGTCGGTCAGCCCGTGCACCCGCAAGGCATCGGGATGGCTCGACCGCAGCGGGTTGACATAGCGCTGGAAGTGCCTGCCGCTGGGGCGCCGGCCGAGCAGTTCCACGCCGGCGACCTCGATGATGCGATCGCCCGCCGCCGGGTTCAACCCGGTGGTCTCGGTGTCCAGGATGACCTGCCGGCTCATCGCTGCCGCTCCCCGCCGCCTCGCACGCTGTCGACGCCGCGGTTGGCCAGCGCGTCGGCAAGTTCGTTGCCGGGGTCGCCGTTGTGGCCGCGCACCCAGATCCATTGCACGTGGTGGCGCGATGCCGCCTGCTCCAGGCGCTGCCACAGGTCGGCGTTCTTCACCGGCTTGCGCTCGGCGGTCTTCCAGCCGCGCGCCTTCCATCCGGGAAGCCACTCGGTCATGCCCTTGAGCACGTACTGCGAATCGGTGTGCAGGCGCACGCTGCAGGGGCGGCGCAAGGCCTCCAGCGCGGTGATCGCCGCCCACATTTCCATGCGGTTGTTGGTGGTGGCCGCTTCGCCCCCGAACATTTCCTTGGTCGCCTCGGCGCTGCGCAGCACCACGCCCCAGCCTCCGGGGCCGGGGTTGCCCTTGCAGGCGCCATCGGTGTAGGCCTCGACCTCGCTCATGCCGTTGCTCCAGGGCGCCGGCGGCCATGGGCGACGCGGCGGTGCACCACCGGGCGCGCGCCGCGCGCCTTCGCGGCATGCGGCTGCCAGGCCTTGCCGACCAGGCGCATCGCGCGTACCCGCTTGACCGCCACCAGCACGTACATGCCGCCCAGCATCGGCCACCAGCGCTCTCCGGCCTGTTCCATGAAACGCCAGCGCTGCAGCCAGGCCTGGGTCTGCAGCGGCGGCCGCCAGCAGCCGTAGGCGCCGGCGGTGACCTCGAAACTGAGCAACCGCAGCCAGTCGCGAACCCGCCGCGGCGAGATGAACTCCCCGCTTTGCGGCAGGTAGCGTTCGCCGCCCAGGCGCGCCAGCGCCTGGCGGGCGCCCCACAGGCTCAAGGTGTTGAAGCCGGTGATCACCACCTGGCCGCCGGCCACCAGCACGCGGTCGGTCTCGCGCAGCGCGGCGTAGGGATCGCCGGCGACCTCGAGGGTGTGGGGCATGACCACCAGGTCCAGGCTCTGGCCCGCGAAAGGCAGGTCGGTGAACTCGCAGACCACCGCCACCGGCGCCTGGCCGGCGGCGGCGGCGTCGTCGTCCGGGGCGACGTCGCGCGCCAGCCAGCGGTGGGGCATGCGGTTGTGGCGCAATCCGGCCAGTGCCGGCACCCCCAGTTGCACCGCGTGGAACCCGAAAATGTCCGCGACCACCCGATCGAGTTGTTCCTGCTGCCACATCAGCGCAGCGTGGCCTCCCGCGGTCAGCAGCCAGCGGTCCAGACTTATACTCGGGCGCACTTCGGGGGATTCATGCATATTCTGGCGCTGCCGGCGTTTCGGGACAACTACATCTGGATGATCCACGACACGCGCAGCGCGGTGGTCGTGGACCCGGGCGACGCCGACGTGGTGCTGGCGGCCTGCGCCGAAGGCGGCGTGCAGCCCCAGGGGCTGCAGTTGGCCGGCATTCTAGTCACCCATCATCATCCCGATCACACCGGCGGCGTTGCCGCGCTGCTGCGGCACCTGCCCGTGCCGGTGTGGGGCCCGCTGGCCGAGGACATCCCCGGCGTGTCGCAGCGCGTGGCCGACGGCGACGAGGTGGTGCTGCAGGCCCCGGAGCTGCGCCTGCGGGTCATCGAGGTTCCGGGCCACACGCTGGGCCACGTGGCCTACCACGCGCAGAGCGAACGCCTGCTGCTGTGCGGGGACACCTTGTTCTCGGCGGGCTGCGGCCGGCTGTTCGAGGGCACGCCGGCGCAGATGCTGCACTCGCTGCAACGACTGGCCGCGTTGCCGCCCGATACCCAGGTGCTGTGCGCGCATGAGTACACCCTGAGCAATCTACAATTCGCCCGCCACGTGGAAGCGGACAATGCGGCCACCGAGTCCTACCAGGCCTGGTGCGAGCAGCGGCGCGGCCAGCGATTGCCCACGCTGCCGAGCACCATCGGGCGCGAATTGCAGGTCAACCCCTTCCTGCGCAGTGACCAGGCGGCGATACGCGCGAAGTTGGAGCAGCATTGCGGGCGCCCACCGGCGGACGGCGTCGAGGCCTTCGCGATGCTGCGGCAGTGGAAGAACGATTTCTGAACAGGCGGGCGCGGCCGGTCGCGCCCGCGACACCGACCGGCCAGGGCCGCGAGACCCGCAACGAGGATGACAGGATGCAGTTGGCGCGAGCAGTAAGGTGGTGGACCCTGGCAGCGGTGGCCATGCTGGCCGCCGGTTGCGCCGCGACCCCCCCCTCGCTGCCGGCCAACTCACCCGCGGTCGCGGCTCCGGCGGCTCCCGCGTCGGCGGCCAGCGCGGCGCAGCCGCCGGCGCCGGCCGCCAGCAGCGCGTCCTCGCCTGCCGCGGGCGCCTCGCAGCCCGCCGGAGCGGCGCTGCCCCAGGCGCACTACACCAGCATCTGGCAACGCATCCGCGCCGGCTTCGGCATCCCGGACATGAACGGGCCGCAGATGAAGCCCTACGTCGAGCAGGCGGTGCACTGGTACACCACCCGTCCCGACTACGTGGCGCGCATGACCGAGCGCTCGCGCAAGTACCTGTATTACATCGTGCAGGAGGTGCAGCGGCGCGGCATGCCGACCGAACTGGCACTGCTTCCGTTCATCGAGAGCGCCTTCAATCCCGATGCGCTGTCGAGCGCTCAGGCGTCGGGAATGTGGCAGTTCATTCCCAGCACCGGGCGCCACTTCCACCTGCGGCAGACCATGTTCCAGGACGGGCGCCGCGATGTCATGGCATCGACGCGTGCCGCGCTGGACTACCTGGGCAAGCTGCACCAGATGTTCGGCGACTGGCAACTGGCGCTGGCCGCCTACAACTGGGGCGAGGGCGGGCTGCAGCGGGCCATCGCCTACAACCAGGCGCACGGCCTGCCGGTGAGCTACTCCCGCCTCGACATGCCGCAGCAGACGCGCAACTACTACCCCAAGCTGCAGGCGGTGAAGGACATCATCGAGGATCCCGCCCGCTACGGCATCACGCTGCCGGTGGTTCCCGACCATCCGTATTTCAAGCCGGTGACCATCCATCGCGACATCGACGTGGCCCAGGCGGCGCGCCTGGCCGGCATCACGGTGGCCGAGTTCCGTTCGCTCAACCCGGCTTTCAACAAGCCGCTGATCGTCGCCGCGACCCATCCGCGCATCCTGCTGCCCTACGACAACGCCACCGCCTTCGAACAGGCGCTGGCGGCGCGCCCGGGGCCGCTGGCGCACTGGACCGCGGTGCAGATCCACCGCACCTCCACGCCCGCCGCGCTGGCGCGTCGCCTGCACCTGGCCGAGACGACGCTGCGCGATGTCAACAACATCCCGCGGCGCACCTTGATCAAGGCCGGATCGACGGTGCTGGTGCCGCGTCCCCCCGACGACCAGACGAATGTCAGCAAGCACCTGGCCGACCATGCGGTGCTCGCGCTGGCGCCCGACCTGCCGCCGCTGCGCCGCCTGCGGGTGCTCGCCGGGCCCGATGCCACGCCGCTCAGCGTGGCCCGCCGCTACGGAGTCAGCGCGTGGGACGTGGCGCACTGGAACCACGTGCGCATCAACGCCCGCCTGCGCCCGCGCGCCGCGCTGATCGTCTACACCCGTCGCGCGGTGCCGCAGCCGCCGCCACGCTGGCTCGCCGAGCGCCGGCTGCAACAGCAACGCGCGCTGCACCTGGCCGAACTGCGCCGCGAGCATGCGCAGGCCTTGCACCTGGCGCTGCTGCGGCGCGAGCACGCGCAGGCGCTGCACCTGGCGTTGCTGCGGCGCGAGCACGCGCAGGCGCTGCACCTGGCCGAACTGCGACGCGAGCGCCAGCGCCGGCTGCAACTGGCCGAGCGCAAGCGCGGCGCGCACCACGCGTTGCACGTGGCCAACCGCGTGTCGCACGACATCCGCGTGGCCGAGCGCTGAACGCCGGCGCTTGCCCGACGCGTACCCGGCCGCCCGCCCGGCCACCCCAGACCATGTCCAGCCCCGTCCGCGCCTACCTCCTCGACCTGCAATCGCGCATCTTGGCCGCCCTCGAGCAGGCCGACGGCCAGCCGTTCCGGCGCGACGCCTGGACCCGCCCGCCCGGCGGACGGCTCGAAGGCGACGGCCTGAGCAGCGTGCTCGAAGGCGGCGCGCTGTTCGAGCGGGCAGGCTGCAATTTCTCGTCGGTGCAGGGCTCCGGCCTGCCGCCTTCGGCCACCCAGGCGCGCCCCGAGCTGGCCGGCGCTCCGTTCACCGCGATGGGCGTGTCGCTGGTGCTGCACCCCCGCAATCCCTACGTGCCCACGGTGCACCTGAACGTGCGGCTGCTCAACGTGCAGCCGCCCGGCAAGCCGGCGCTGAGCTGGTTCGGCGGCGGCATGGACCTGACCCCGTACTACGGCTTCGACGAAGATGCGGTGCATTTCCATCGCAGCTGCAAGCGCGCGCTCGACGCCCTCGACCCGGACTACTACCCGCGCTTCAAGGCCTGGTGCGACGACTACTTCTTTCTCAAGCATCGCGGCGAGGCGCGGGGGATCGGCGGGATTTTTTTCGACGACTTCCAGGGCGCGGGGTTCGATTCGGGTTTCGCGCTGATGCGCGCCACCGGCGACGCCTTCCTCGACGCCTACCTGCCGATCGTGCAGCGCCGGCGAGACATGGCCTACGGCGAGCGCGAACGCCGCTTCCAGGCGCTGCGCCGCGGGCGCTACGTGGAATTCAACCTGGTGTGGGACCGCGGCACGCTGTTCGGGCTGCAGTCGGGCGGGCGTACCGAATCCATCCTGATGTCCATGCCTCCCGAGGTGCGCTGGAGCTACGACTGGCATCCCGAGCCCGACAGCCCGGAGGCCAGGCTGCTCGAGCGCTTCCTGCCCCCGCGCGACTGGGCCGCCGGGGGCTGAGGCGATGGCCCGCATCGGCCTGCTCGGCGGCAGCTTCGACCCCATCCATCGTGCCCATCTGGAGCTGGCGCGCCGTGCGGCCGACGAACTCGGGCTGCAGCAGGTGTGGCTGATCCCGGCGGGCCGCCCGTGGCAGCGCGGCGAGCTGGCCGCGTCGGCGAGCCAGCGAGAGGACATGACCCGGCTGGCCGCGGCCGCCGACCCGCGCCTGCGGGTGCTCGACCTGGAATTGCGGCGCGACGGCCCCACCTACACCATCGATACCCTGCGCGAACTGCAGGCCTCCCACCCCGGAGACGAGTTCGTGCTGATCCTCGGCTCGGACCAGCTGGAAAACCTGCCGAGCTGGAAGGACTGGCGGCAGATCGCCGCGCGCGTCGACCTGGCGGTCGCGCAGCGTCCGGCGCACCCGGCCCGCGCCGCCACCGACGTGCTGCAGGCGTTGCAGGCGGGCGGGCACCGGCTGCGGCTGCTGCGCATGCCCCCTGCCGAGGTGTCGGCCACCGAGGTGCGGGAGCGGGCGGCGCGGCGACGCGATCTGCGCGACCTCGTGCCGGCGGCGGTGGCGGACTATATTGAGCGCCATCATCTCTACCAAAACCCTTGCTCACCGAATGGACATACGTAAGCTGCAGCGCACCATCGTCGACGCCCTGGAAGACGTGAAGGCGCAGGACATCCAGGTTTTCAACACCGAGGCCCTGACCAGCCTGTTCGACCGCGTGGTCGTCGCCAGTGCCACCTCCAACCGCCAGACGCGCGCTCTGGCGGCCCATGTGCGCGACAAGGTGCGCGAGGCCGGGGGCGAGGTGCGCAACCCGGAGGGCGCCGAGAGCGGCGAGTGGGTGCTGGTGGACTGCGGCGACGCCGTGGTGCACATCATGCAACCTCCGATCCGCGCCTACTACAAGCTGGAAGACATCTGGGGCGGCAAGTCGGTGCACCTGAAGGCTCGCCAGCCGGTGGAGGCGGTGCGCGCGGGCGCGGCGCCGGGCCGGCGCGGCAGCGCGCCCTCACGCGCGGGCGCGGGCGCCAGGTCGGCCGCCAAGCCGGGCGCCAAGTCGGCCGCCAGGTCGGGCGCCAAGCC
>JAJZVU010000012.1 GCA_021845505.1 Pseudomonadota bacterium
ACTCCTTCCCATCCCGAACAGGACCGTGAAACGCCTCAGCGCCGATGATAGTGCGCATGCGCGTGTGAAAGTAGGACATCGTCAGGCACCTACCCCAGCCCGGCCACGCGAGTGGCCGGGCTTTTGTTTTTGGAAAATGCCGCTCGAAAATGCCGCGGCCGCTCCGGCGGCCCTCGGGATGCAGCCGCCGGCCGTCGACGCCGGCCGCTGGCGGCTGTGCGTGGCGCCGATGCTCGACTGGACCGACCGCCACTGCCGGTATTTCCACAGGCTGCTCAGCCGGCGCGCCAGGCTGTACACCGAGATGGTGACCACCGGCGCGCTGCTGCACGGCCACCGGCACCGGCACCTGGACTTCGACCGTTGCGAGCACCCGCTGGCGCTGCAGCTCGGCGGCAGCGAACCCGCCGATCTGGCGGCCTGCGCGCGCCTGGCGCGCGACTGGGGCTACGACGAGATCAACCTCAATTGCGGATGCCCGAGCGAACGGGTGCAACGCGGGGCGTTCGGCGCCTGCCTGATGGCCGAGCCGGCGCTGGTGCGCGACTGCGTCGCGGCGATGCGCGACGCGGTGGGCGACGACCTGGCGGTGACGGTCAAGCACCGCGTCGGCCTCGACCGGGTCGAGAGCTACGACTTCGTCAGGGATTTCGTCGGGCAGGTGGCCGAAGGCGGCTGCCGGGTGTTCATCGTGCATGCCCGCAACGCCTGGCTGCAGGGCCTGAGCCCGAAGGACAACCGGGAAATCCCCCCGCTGCGCCCTGAGTTCGTCTACCAGCTGAAGCGCGACTTCCCGTCGCTGGTGCTGGTGCTCAACGGCGGGGTTCGCGACGATGCCGAACTGGCGCGCCATCTGGCCCGGGTCGACGGAGTGATGGTCGGGCGCGAGGCCTACCAGCGCCCGTGGTGGCTGAGCACCTGGGATGCGGCGTACTTCGGCGAGCCGGCCGGGGCGGCGACCCGCGAAGCCGTCGAGTCCGAGCTGCAGCAGTACCTGCTGCGCCAGGCGGCGCTGGGAGTCCCGCCCGCCGCGGTGCTGCGCCATGCGCTGAACCTGTGGAAGGGCGAGCCCGGGGCGCGGCTATGGCGCCAGGTGCTGTCCGACCCGCGGCAGCGCGGCCAGGCGCCGCAGGCGCTGCTGGCCGCCGCGACCCGCGCCCGCGTGGGCGGCGCCGCGGCGCACTGACCCGGCCGCGAGGCGGCCCCGGCCGCCGCGGCTCAACCCTGCAGGGTTTCGTCCAGGCCCTCTCCGGGCTTCCACGGGCGCCCGAGGCGCGCCTCGATGTACTCGCGGATCAGCCGCCGCACGACCTGCGATGGGGTCTGGTCCTCCAGCGCGCACAAATGCTCGAACACGGCCTTCTTGCGCGGATCGATCAGCACGGTCAGGCGGGTGGTGCGTTGTTCCATGGGGTGGTCGAACTCAGGCGTTTTGCATTAACATGGCATGTGCATACTATGCGAATTCCATGAGAAAGCAAAACCCATGGACCCGAGGCAGCTGATCCTCCTGGCGCTGGCCATGGTGGGGACCTGGCTGGCTCTCGGGCTGGCGGGGCTGGCGCGGCCGCGAGCCACCCGCTGGATCGCCCATCGCCTGTTTCCGCTGGGGGCCTTGGCCTGCCTGGGCATCGCCGGCGTCGGCCTGGGTGCGCTGCTCGGGCCCGCGGGCGACCTGGTGCTGCCGCTCGGGCTGCCCGGCCTGCCGATGCACCTGCACATCGATGCGCTGAGCGGCTTTTTCCTGCTGCTGCTGGGGTCCAGCAGCGCCGGCACCTCGCTGTTCGCCGCCGGTTACTTTCGCGCCGGCGAAGGCACGGCTCCCGGGCTGCTGGGCATGCAGTACCACCTGTTCCTGGCCGCGATGGTCATGGTGATGCTGGCCGCCGACGCCTACACCTTCATGCTGGCCTGGGAGGTGATGGCGCTGTCGTCGTATTTCCTGGTGCTCAGCCAGCATCGCCTGCCGGAGATCCGCGCCGCCGGGTTCCTCTACCTGCTGCTGGCGCACCTCGGAGCGATCGCGCTGCTGCTGTGCTTCGGGGTGATGATGCAAGGCGGCGAGCCCGGGCTGACCTTCGCCGCGATGCGCGCGGCGCATTTCAGCGTGGCCTGGGCCAGCCTGGGATTCGGGCTGGCCACCCTGGGCTTCGGCGCAAAGGCCGGCCTGGTTCCGTTGCATGTCTGGCTGCCCGAGGCCCACCCGGCCGCTCCGTCACCGGTTTCGGCGCTGATGAGCGGGGTGATGCTCAAGACCGCGCTGTACGGCATGTTGCGCGTCAGCCTGGACCTGCTGCACGCCCCGGCGTGGTGGTGGGGGCTGCCGCTGCTGGGACTCGGGCTGTTCGGCGCGCTGTACGGGGTGTTGTTCGCCGCGGTGCAAAACGACATGAAGCGCCTGTTGGCGTATTCGTCGATCGAGAACATCGGCATCGCCTTTGCCGCCCTCGGGCTGGCGCTGGTGTTCCACGGCACCGGGATGGCGGTGCTGGCGGCGCTGGCGCTGGCGGCCATGCTCTACCACTCGCTGAACCACGCGTTTTTCAAGAGCCTGCTGTTCTGTGCGACCGGCTCGGTGCTCCACGCGACCCGCAGCCGCAACCTGGGCAGCCTGGGCGGCTTGCTGCGGCGCATGCCCTGGGTCGGCTGGACCGCGCTGGTGGGCACGCTGGCGATCGCCGGGCTGCCCCCTCTCAACGGTTTTGTCTCGGAATGGCTGCTGCTGCAGGCCTTCCTGTTCAGCCCGCGGCTTCCCCATCCGTTCTTCAACCTGCTGATCCCCCTCGGTGCCGCGCTGCTGGTGTTGACCGCGGCGCTGGCCGGCTATGTGATGGTCAAGTTCTACGGGGTGATCTTCCTCGGCCGCCATCGGGAGCCGGGGCTGGAACATGCGCACGACTGCGGTCGCTTCGAGCGGGTGGCGCTGGGCTGGTTCGCGCTCGCCTGCGTGCTGCTGGGCCTGCTGCCGGGGCTGGTGCTGCGGCTGATCGACCCGGTGGACACGCTGCTGCTCGGCCAGGGGCTGGGCCGGCCGGGCGATTGGCTGCGGCTGGTTCCGCAGGACGCCGCGCAGGCGGCCTACGACCCGCTGGTGCTGGTCGCTGTGGTGGCCCCGGTGGTGCTGCTGACCGCATGGATCACCCACCGGCTGTACACCGGGCGTACCCGCCGCGCCGACCCCTGGGATTGCGGCCATGCCGATCCCAGCCCGCGGCTGCAGGACACCGCCGAGGGCTTCGGGCAGCCGGTGCGGCGGCTGTTCGCGCCGTTCTTCCTCAGCCGTGTCGAACTGCCGTCGCCCGCCGACGAGGCGCCGCGCTACCGGGTGCTGATCGCCGACCGCTTGTACGCCCAGGTCTACCAGCCCGCGGCCGACGCGGTGCTGTGGCTGGCGCAGCAGGTGGGCAAGTTGCAGCACGGCCGCATTTCCATCTACCTGCTCTACAGCTTCGTCACGCTGCTGGTGATGCTGATGGTGGTGCTGCGATGAGTCGACTGCCCGCGCTTCCCGGAATCGCGCTCAGCTGGTCCGGGCTTTTCACCCAGTGCATCGTGGTGCTGCTTTCGGTGGCACTGGCGCCGTTGTTCTCCGGCTGGCTGGCGCAGTGCCGGGCCTGGCTGAGCAATCGCAGCGCGCCGCCGCTGTGGCAGCCCTACCTGCGACTGCGCAAGCTGTTCGCCAAGGACGCGGTGCTGGCCCACGATGCCTCGCCGCTGTTCCGGGCCGTGCCCTATCTGCAGTTCGGCCTGATGGTCGCCGCGGCGGCCATCATCCCGTCGCTGTCGACCGACCTGCCGCTGGCTGCGGTGGCCGACGCCATCGCGCTGGTCGGATGCTTCGCGCTGGCGCGGGTGTTCATCGCGCTGGCCGGGATGGACATCGGGACGGCCTTCGGAAGCATGGGGTCGCGGCGCGAAATGCTCGTCGGCTTCCTGGCCGAGCCGGCGCTGCTGATGGTGCTGTTCACCTCCTCCCTGGTGTCGGGCAGCACGCTGCTGCCCACCATCGCCGAGGCGCTGCGCCGGCAGTCGCTGGCCATCCACCCGGGGCTGGATTTCGCCGCGGTGGCCTTCGTCATGGTGCTGCTGGCCGAGAACGCGCGCATTCCGGTCGACAACCCGAGCACCCACCTCGAGCTCACGATGATCCACGAGGCGATGCTGCTGGAGTACTCGGCGCGCCACCTGGCGCTGGTGGAATGGGCCAACAGCCTGAAGCTGTTCAACTACGCCTGCATCGGCTTCGCGCTGTTCCTGCCGTGGGGGCTGGCCGGCCATGCCGACGGCCTGCTGTGGCTGCTGCCCGCGCTGCCGCCGCTGCTGCTCAAGCTCGCGCTGGCCGGCATGGGCATCGCGCTGCTGGAGACCCTCAGCGCCAAGCTGCGCATCTTTCGCGTTCCCGAGTTCCTCGCCAGCGCCTTCCTGCTGGCGGTGATCGGGCTGCTGGTCGGCCTGATGCTGGAGCACTGACGTGGCCCCGCTGTCGACCCAGCTGATCCATCTGTGCGCGGCGCTGCTGCTGCTGCTGGCCTTCGCGATGCTGGCGCAGCGCCGGGTGGCCAACCTGGTCGGGCTGTTCGCCGCCCAGGGCCTGATCCTCGCCGCCTGCGCCGCCATCGTCGCGGCCAGCACCGGGCAGACCGAGCTCTACGAGTCGGCCGCGCTGACCCTGCTGCTCAAGGTGCTGCTGCTGCCGTGGGTGCTGCGGCTGCTCATCCGCAGGCTGGACGCCCAATGGGATACCGAGACCCTGCTGCGCATCCCCACGATGCAGATCGTGGGCATCGTGCTGGTGATGTTCGCCTTCGTGCTGGCGCAGCCGATCTCCCGCTACGCCGGCGCGCTCACGCGGGGCACGCTGGGAATCGCGCTGGCCGTGGTGTTCCTCGCGCTGCTGATGATGATCGTGCGGCGCACCGCGATCGCCCAGGTGATCGGCTTCCTGGCGATGGAAAACGGCTTGCTGTTCGCCGCCACCAGCGCGACCTACGGCATGCCGATGGTGGTCGAGCTGGGGATCGGGCTGGACGTGCTGGTCGGGGTCTTCGTGCTGGGCATCTTCTTCTTCCAGATCCGCGAGCAGTTCGACAGCCTCGAACTGCGCCATCTGGAAAACCTCAAGGACGAGTGAGTGGAACTGGCCGCCGTTCTGCTGCTGCCGCTGCTGGCCTCGGGGCTGCTGGCGCTGTTCGGCCACGGCCGGCAGGCGCCGCACCTGAACCTGGCTGCGAGCGCGGCGACTTTCGTCGCCAGTTGCGCGCTGACCCTGCGGGTGATCTCCGGCGGGCCGTTCCAGGCCTTCGACAGCCAGTTCTTCATCGACCCCTTCAATGTGTTCCTGGTCGTTCTGACGGCCTTCATCGGCATGACCACGGCCGGCTTCTCGCGGCCCTACATGCGCATCGAGCAGTCCCACGGCCGCGTCGACGCCGCGCGCCTGCGGCTGTATCACAGCATGTACCAGATGTTCATGTTCACCATGCTGCTGGCGCTGACGACCAACAACATGGGCATGCTGTGGGTGGCGATGGAGGCAGCGACCCTGTCGACCGTGTTGCTGGTGTCGCTGTACCGCACCAAGGCCAGCCTCGAGGCGGCATGGAAGTATTTCATCCTGTGCGGCGTCGGAATCGCATTGGCGCTGTTCGGCACCGTGCTGCTCTACCTGGCCGCGGAGCGGGTGCTCGGCGCCACCGGGATGAGCGCCCTGCTGTGGACCCGGCTGGACGCGGCGCGCACCCGGCTGCAGCCGGCCATCGTCGGCATCGCCTTCGTGTTCCTGCTGGTCGGCTACGGCACCAAGGTGGGGCTGGTGCCGCTGCACAGCTGGCTGCCCGATGCCCACGCCGAGGGTCCGACGCCGATCTCCGCGGTGCTGTCCGGACTGCTGCTCAACGTCGCGCTGTACGCGGTCGTGCGCACCAAGGTGCTGGTCGAGGGCGCGGTGCAGGCGAGCTGGCCGGGCGCGATGCTCATGGCCTTCGGACTGCTGTCGGTGGTGGTCGCCGCGTTCCTGCTGTGGCGCCAGAGGGATGTCAAGCGGCTGTTCGCCTACTCTTCCATCGAACACATGGGGATCATCACCTTCGCGTTCGGAATGGGCGGGCCGATCGCCAATTTCGCCGCGCTGCTGCACATGACCGGGCACGCGCTGACCAAGAGCGCGATCTTCTACAGCACCGGCCACGCCTCGCAGAAGGCCGACAGCCAGCGCATCGATGCGATCGAAGGCCTGCTCGAGCGTTCGCCGGCGCTGGGCTGGGCGCTGATGCTGGGGGCGCTTTCGATCATCGGCATGCCGCCGTTCGGGGTGTTCGCCAGCGAGTTCCTGATCCTCACCCAGGCCATGCAGGCCCAGCCCTGGGCGACGCCCATCCTGCTGCTGGCGCTGGGGGTGGCCTTCGGCGCGATCTTCCTGCGCGTGCAGGGCATGGTGTTCGGCGCCGGCCGCCTGCGCCGGCTGCCGCACCAGCCCTGGATGCTGCCGGCCTTCGTGCACATGGGGCTGGTGCTGCTGCTGGGCCTGTGGATCCCGGGGTTCCTGGCTTCGTGGTGGCACCTGGCGGCGGGCATGATCGGAGGCGGACCATGAGCCGCTACGGCCGATCCCCAGGCATGCTCTGCCTTCCCGGGAGGGCGGGCGCCGCGACGGGGGACGAGCGATGAGCGAGCGGGGTGGCGACCTGCCGCGGGTGTGCGCCGGCTGCTGGCCGCTGCGGCTGCAGCGGGTCGACGCGCTGGGCTGGCGCGCGCTGGCGCAGCAACTGCACGACCGCGGCGCGCTGCTGCTGAGCCTGTGGGGGCAGGCGCAGGGGGCGGGAAGCCGCATCTGGGGTTGCTGGCTGGCCGACGGGCAGCTCGTGCTCGGTTGCCTGGACCTGCCACCCGGGGTCGAGCATTACCCGGGGCTGCAGGACCTGTTTCCCGTGGCCGGGCGGCTGCAGCGCGCGCTGCGCGACCTGCTGGGGCCGCAGGCCCAGGGCATGGATGCGCGCCCCTGGCTGCGCCACGACGCGTGGACGGCCGACTGGCACCCGCTGCGCGACACCACGCCGCCCAGCCCGGGCCCCGGCGAGCGCTACGCCTTTGTCGAGGTCGACGGGGTCGGCGTGCACGAAATCGCCGTCGGGCCGGTGCACGCCGGGATCATCGAGCCGGGCCAGTTCCGCTTTTCGGTCGTCGGGGAAAAGGTGTTGCGGCTCGAGCAGCGCCTGGGGTTCACCCACAAGGGCGTGGCGCTGCGCTTCCAGCAACTCGACCTGGAGGGCGGGTTGCGGCTGGCCGCACGCCTGAGCGGCGACAGCGCGGCGGCCTTCGGCTGGGCCTACTGCATGGCGCTGGAGGCGCTGGCCGACCTGCAGCCGCCGCCGCGGGCGCTGCACCTGCGGGCGCTGCTGCTCGAGCGCGAGCGCGTGGCCAACCACCTGGGCGACCTGGGGGCCATCGCCAACGACGCCGGTCTGGCCTTCGCGCTGGCCCAGTTCTCGCGCCTGAAGGAAGACCTGCTGCGGCTGAACGCCGAGCTGTTCGGCGCGCGCTACCCGATGGACGCGCTGCGGGTCGGCGGCGTTGCCCGCGACCTCGATGCGGCCGGCCTGCACGCGCTGCGCCAGCAGGGCAGGGTGCTGCGCGAACAGGCCTTGCGCCTGCGCGACATACTCGACGAGCACGAGGGGCTGCACGACCGGCTGCGCGGCACCGGGCGCGTCGCCCCGGAGTTGGCGCGGCGCCTGGGGTTGCTCGGGCTGGCCGGGCGCGCCAGCGGACAGCCGCTGGACCTGCGCGCGCTGGGCTGCTGGGCGCCCTACGACCGGCTGCCGATGCAGCCTGCGCTCGAGCAGGACGGGGACGTCGCGGCCCGCTTCGCGGTGCGCTACCACGAACTGCTGGCTTCGCTTCAGGGTTGTCGCGACCTGATCGACAGCCTGCCGGCAGGCGAGGTGCTCGGCGCGCTGCCGCGGCCGCCGCGGGCAGGACTGGGGATCGGGCTGGTCGAGGGCTGGCGCGGTCCGGTGCTGGTGGCGCTGCAGCTCGGCGAAGACGGGCGCATCGTGCGCTGCCATGCCCACGACCCGTCGTGGCAGAACTGGCAGGCGCTGGAGTGGGCGGTGATCCAGGACATCGTCGCCGACTTCCCGTTGATCAACAAGTCCTTCAACCTGTCCTACTCGGGACACGACGGCTGAGGCGCGCGCCATGTGGCAGACCCTGAAACAGATCGCCCGCGTCGGGCTGATCAGCGAGCCGCCGACCCGCCACAGCGAGCGCTGCAGCGACGGCGACGCGCAGCCGCTGCACGCCGAGATGGCGCGCCTGCTGGGGCGCGCGCTGGCCGTGCGGGTGGTCGACGCGGGTTCATGCAACGGTTGCGAGCTGGAGATCAACGCGCTGGGCAACCCCTACTACAACCTGGAGGGCCTGGGCGTGCACCTGGTGGCCAGCCCGCGCCATGCCGACCTGCTGCTGGTCACCGGCCCGGTGAGCCTGCACATGCAGCAGGCGCTGGAGCGCACCTACGCCGCGATGCCCGAGCCGCGACTGGTGGTCGCGGTCGGCGACTGCGCGCGCGACGGCGGGGTGTTCGGCTGCAGCTACGCCTGCCGCGGCGGGCTGCGCGGCCTGCTGCCGGTGGATGTCTACGTCGCCGGCTGCCCGCCGACGCCGCGCGACCTGCTGGCCGGCATGCTGCAGGCGGTGCGCTCGCGCGCCGGCTGAGCCCGTCGGCCCGGCAGCGGGTTCAGGCGTCGGCCGCGAGTGGGGCGCCGGCCGGCGCCGCGCCCTCGTCGCGCAGCAGGCGCTCGGCCGTTTCCGCGAAGGCGTCGGCAGCGCGGATGTCCACCCGCGCCGCGCTGCCCAGCCCGGGGAAGTTGCGCTCCATCGAAGCCCGGTAGCTGGGGTCGTAGTGCTGCTGCAGCAGCTCGACCACCAGGGCGTCGAGCTCGCCGCGCGCGGCCATCGCGCACCAGCGCTCGACCACCGCGTGGCCGCGCAGCTCGCGCAACGCGCGCAGGCGCTGCTGCAGCCCGGGCAGGTCGGCGCTCACGCCGGCGTAGTCCTCGCGCAGGATGCGCACCCGCACCTCGTCGCCCGCGTGCAGCAGCAGGCAGGGCGAGGCGCGCATGGCCTCGAGCAGCGGGCCCGGCACCTGCAGGCGGCCGATCTTGCGGCTTTCGCTCTCGGCGTAGGCCACGCGTGCGGGATCGAAGCCGCGCAGGCGTTCCCAGATCGCCGTCTCGAAGGCCTTCTGCGAGGGTTGCTCGACGCCGGGCAGGGCCCCCAGCACCGAGCCGCGGTGGGCGGCCAGGGCCTCCAGGTCCAGCACCTGCGCGCCGCGCGCCTGCAGCGCCTGCAGCAGCCGGCTCTTGCCGCAGCCGGTGGGGCCGCACAGGATGCGCAGGCGCTGGCCGCCGGCGAGTCGCGCCAGTTCGCCCACCAGCGCGGCGCGCAGCGCCTTGTAGCCACCGCGCACCACGCTGACCGCGAAGCCCACCTGCGCCAGCACGTGGGCCATCGCCGCCGAGCGGCTGCCGCCGCGCCAGCAATACACCAGCACGCGTTGGCGGCGCGGCCACTCGGCGGCTCCCGCCTCCAGGTGCAGCGCGATGTTGCGCGCCACCAGCGCCGCGCCCAGGCGCTTGGCCTCGAAGGCTCCGCGCTGCTTGTACAGCGTGCCGACCTCGGCGCGCTGGGCGTCGTCGAGGACCCACCAGTTGAGCGCCCGCGGCAGGTGGTCGAGGGTGTATTCCCCGGGGCTGCGCACGTCCAGCAGGGAGTCGAAATCGCCCAGTCGCTGCAGCGCCTGCGGAGCTTCGATGGCCTGCGGGTTCATCGGCCGCGCGCCCCGCCGGCTCCCAGCAGCGGCTGCAGCTGCGGCCACACGGTGTCGAGCATGGTCGGCTGCGCCTTCGCGGTGGGGTGGATGTCGTCGGACTGGAACCAGTCGGGATGGTCGACGACCCGCGCCAGCAGGAAGGGCACGAGAGCCGTGTGCTCGAGCTGCGCCACGCGCGGGAAGATGTCGGCGAAGCGCTTGGTGTAGGCGGGGCCGTAGTTGGGCGGCATGCGCATTCCGATCAGCAGCACGCGGGCGCCGAAGTCCCGGCAGGCGCTGGCCATCGAGCGCAGGTTGGACTCGGTGGCGGCCAGCGACAGGCCGCGCAGCGCGTCGTTGCCGCCGAGTTCGATCACCACGACCTTCGGCTTGTCGCGCCCGAGCAGTGCCGGCAGCCGGCTGAGCCCGCCGGCGGTGGTCTCGCCGCTGATGCTGGCGTTGACCACCCGCCATGCGGGGTCGCGCTGGCGCATGCGCCGCTGCAGCAGCGCGACCCAGCCGCTGCCGGTTTCCAGCCCGTATCCCGCCGACAGGCTGTCGCCGATGACCAGCAGCACCGGTCGCGCCGCGGTCGCCGCCCAGGCCCCGCCGCAGCTCGCCGCCAGTGCCAGCAGCAGGATTCCTACAATGCCCCTTCGTACCAGCCGCATGCCATGTCCTTCCCGAAAGCTCCAGCCGCCATTGTCGCCCAGCACCTGCGCAAGTCGGTGCGCGACGCCGCGGGCGAGCTGCTGGTGCTCGACGACGTGGACCTGCGGGTCGACGAGGGCGGCAGCCTGGCCATCGTCGGCCCGTCGGGATCGGGCAAGTCGACCCTGCTCGGCCTGCTGGCCGGGCTGGACCTGCCGAGCTCCGGCAAGGTGTGGATCGACGGCGTCGACCTGTTCGGACTCGACGAGGACGGTCGCGCCGCGCTGCGCGCCGCCAGGCTGGGGTTCGTATTCCAGAATTTCCAGCTGATCGACCACCTCGACGCCTTGCACAACGTGTCGCTGGCGCTGGATATCGCCGGCGGTCGGGCCGACTCGCTGCAGCTGGCGGCGCGCATGCTCGAGCGGGTCGGGCTCGGCGGGCGCGAGAGGCGCAAGCCCGGGGTGCTGTCGGGAGGCGAGCAGCAGCGGGTGGCGCTGGCCCGCGCCTTCGTCACCCGGCCGAGGCTGTTGCTGGCCGACGAGCCGACCGGCAACCTGGACGCGGCCACCGGAGCGAGGATCATCGACCTTCTGTTCGAGTTGCAACGCCAGCAGCGCACCACCCTGGTGCTGGTGACCCACGATCCGCAACTGGCCGCGCGCTGCGAGCAGGTGCTGGAACTGCGCGCCGGCCGCGTCGTCCAGGCCGCGGCTGCGGCACCCTTGCTGCCATGACCCTGCGCCTCCTGTATGGTTTCCACGCGGTGGGGGCGCGCTTGCGCGCTGCGCCGCAGACGGTGCGCGAGTTGCTGCTCGACGCTGCGCGCCACGACGCCAGGATGCGCCAGCTGCGCGAGCGCGCCGAGCAGGCGGGGGTCGCGGTGCAGGCCGTGGCGGCGGCGCGGCTCGACGCCCTCGTGGCCGAGCGTCGCCACCAGGGGGTGGTCGCCAGGGTCGAGGCGCTGGCCCAGCCGACGAGCCTGGACGGGGTGCTCGACGCCGCCGGTCCGCAGCCGTTGCTGCTCGGGCTGGACGGCATCACCGATCCGCACAACCTGGGCGCGATCCTGCGCAGCGCCGACGCTGCCGGGGTGCATGCGGTGTTCGCTCCCAAGGACCGGGCGGTCGGCCTGACAGCGGCTGCCGCCAAGGTGGCCAGCGGCGCCGCCGACAGCGTGCCCTACCTGATGGTGACCAACATGGCGCGCGCGCTGGCGGGCTTGCGCGAACGCGGGGTGCGGGTGATCGGCGCTGCCGGCGAGGCGCAGTGCAGCGTCTACCAGGCCGATCTCACGGGGCCCTGCGCGCTGGTGCTGGGCGCCGAGGGCAGCGGCTTGCGGCGGCTGGTGCGCGAGGGTTGCGACCTGCTGGTGCGAATCCCCATGCTCGGCAGCGTGGAAAGCCTGAACGTCTCGGTCGCTGCCGGGGTGTGTCTGTTCGAGGCGGTGCGCCAGCGCCAGGCGGCCGCGCCCGGCCCGGGCTGAACGCCGCCGGCCGGCCGCTCCGCCGGCGCCGGCGCCGGCGTCAGCCCGGCTCGGCGCCGGCAAGGTGCCGGTGGGCGCGTCGCAAGCCCAGCCAGACCAGCAACCCCAGCAGCGGGATCGACAGCCCCTGGGCGAGTTCGGGGTCGACATGCAGCCAGGGGCGCGCGGCGCCGAACAGATGGCCGACCAGCGACGAGGCGTAGTAGGTGATCGCCGCCACCGACAGCCCCTCGACCGTCTGCTGCAGCCGCAGTTGCAGGTACTGGCGCCGGCTCATCGAGGCCAGCAGCTCACGGTTTTGCTGCTGCATCTGCACCTCCACCCGGGTGCGCAGCAGGTTGGAGCAGCGGGAAATCCTCTCCGACAGACCTTGCAGCCGGCGCGCGGTGTGGGCGCAGGTCTGCATGGCCGGGCTGAGGCGGCGGTCCATGAACTGGCCCATGGTCTGCAGCCCGCCGAAGGGCTGTTCGTGCAGGTCCTGGATGCGCCGCCCCACCAGGTCGTAGTAGGCCGCGGCCGCGGTGAATCGCGCATGGTGGCGGGCGTACAGCCCCTCGACCGCCGAGGCCAGCTGCGACAGCTCGTCCAGGCTCTGGCGATCACGCTGCGCGTCGGAAGATCGGATGGCGTCCATCAGGTGCGCCAGCTCGGCCTCGAAGCGAGCCAGCTGCGGGCCGACTGCGCGCGCCACCGGCAGCGCCAGCAGCGCCAGCAGCCGGTAGGTCTCGATTTCCAGCAGGCGTTGCGCCATGCGGCCGCGGCGCCGCGCCGAAATGTCGCGGCCGACGACGACAAAGCGAGCGAATCCGTCGGCGTGGATTCGCAGGTCGGTGTACACCCGCGCCTGGCGATCGGCCACCTCGGAGCCGACCAGAGCGTCGGCGTCGACCACCCGCTCGAGCTCCAGGCTCGGCCAGTCGGCGGCCGCGTCGAGCTCGGGCAGCACCGCGACGTGGATGGCGCACAGCAGCTCGCCGGGAATCGCCTCGCGCCAGGCCCGGGACAGCTGCTGCGCTGCGCCTTCGGCGAACCACTCGCCGGGCTCCTGCGACAGGCCGGGGCGGATGAAGGTGTAGGACACGAATTCGCCGTGCCGCTCCCAGCGCAGCCGCAGCGGCCCGATCTGGGAGGAACAGAAGCTGCTGGTCGCCGCCGGCAGCGCCAGGTGCTGCTCCTCGAGCAGCCGGCACAGGTGCAGGTGGGCCTGTGCCTGTTGCGCGGCGTCGGCCAGGAAGGCCATGTGGCTGATCAGGCACGGCGCCGGCAGGCGCTCGAACGGCCGGGCATGGATTTCGTTGTGCAGCGGCTGGCGCAGCGGGTGTTCTTGCATGGCGGCGTGGCAGGGGGGTGGCGCAGCATAGCGCGTCGGCCGCGGGTGCCTCGCGCTGCGGTGCAGCACGAATTCATGCCTATAATGCGAAGGTTTTGTCGGGGCACGCAATCGCGGCCTCGGCAGACCGCTGCGGCCAGCCGCGGCGAAATTCGCGAACCGGCCCGACCAGGTGCCCGGCGCCAGCGCAGGCCCGATGCGGCCGGCGGCGCGGGGTGAGGGCCGTCTTTCAGACCCAACCTAGGAATCTGCGATGTCTGTGTCGATGCGAGAAATGCTCGAAGCCGGTGTGCACTTCGGGCACCAGACGCGGTTCTGGAACCCGAAGATGGCTCCGTACATTTTCGGCCACCGCAACAAGATCCACATTGTCAACCTCGAGAAGACGTTGCCGATGTTCCAGGACGCGTGCAAGTACGCCCGCCAGATGGCGGCGCGCCGCGGCACCATCCTGTTCGTCGGCACCAAGCGCCAGGCCGGGGAGATCGTGCAGGCGGAGGCCCAGCGCTGCGGCATGCCCTTCGTCAACGCGCGCTGGCTGGGCGGCATGCTGACCAACTTCAAGACCGTCAAGGCCTCGATCAAGAAGCTCAAGGACATGCAGACCCAGATCGCCGATGGCGCGCTGGAGCACATGACCAAGAAGGAACAGCTGATGTTCCAGCGCGAGCTGGCCAAGCTGGAGAAGTCCATTGGCGGCATCCAGGACATGAATGCCCTGCCGGACGCGATGTTCGTCATCGACGTCGGCTACCACAAGATCGCGGTCGAGGAGGCCCACATGCTGGGCATCCCCATCATCGGCGTGGTGGATACCAACCATTCGCCGGTGGGAATCGACCATGTCATTCCCGGCAACGATGACTCGGGCAAGGCGGTGGCGCTGTACGCCCGCGGCATCGCCGACGCGATCCTCGAGGGGCGCAACGATGCGCTGAACGAGGTCGCGCAGGGAGCGGGCGAGGAAAGCGCCGAATTCGTCGAGGTCGCCGACGAGCCCCCGGCTGCCTGAGGCAGCGCGGGCCGGCGGGTGCCGGCCCCGCGGGCGACGCCGGCGCGGCGGGCCCGATGGTTCTCGAAGGGGGCTGCTCGCAGCCCCCTTGTTCAATCCAGGATCGATTCAGGAGTGCAATATGGCGGCAATCACCGCATCCATGGTCGCTGAGCTGCGAGCCAAGACCGACGCCCCGATGATGGAGTGCAAGAAGGCCCTGACCGAGGCCGCCGGCGACATGGCGCGCGCCGAGGAACTGCTGCGCGTCAAGCTGGGCAGCAAGGCCAGCAAGGCGGCGGCCCGCATCACCGCCGAGGGCATCGTCGCGGTCCACCTGCACGGTGGCGTCGGCGCGCTGGTCGAGATCAACTGCGAGACCGACTTCGTCGCCAAGAACGACGACTTCCTGCAGTTCGGCAAGCTGCTGGCGCGCCTGGTCGCCGAGCACGATCCCGCCGACGTCGCCGCGCTGTCGGCGCTGACGGTCGACGGCGCCAGCGTGGACGCGCTGCGCACCGCGCTGATCGGCAAGATCGGCGAGAACATGACCATCCGCCGCTTCAAGCGCTTCGCGGCCGGGCATCAGCTCGCCAGCTACCTGCACGGCACGCGCATCGGCGTGGTCGTCGAGTACGACGGCGACGCGCAGGCGGCCAAGGACGTGGCGATGCACGTGGCGGCGATGAAGCCGGTGGCGCTGTCGGCCTCCGAGGTGCCGGCCGCGCTGATCGAGTCCGAGCGCTCGATCGCCAGCCAGAAGGCGGCCGAGGATGCCGACAAGGCGCGCGCCGAGGGGCGGGCGGTGCAGCCGCCCGAGATCGTCGCGCGGCGCGTCGAGGGCGCGGTGCAGAAGTACCTGAAGGAGGTCTCGCTGCTGAACCAGGCCTTCGTGAAGAACGACAAGCAGACCGTGGAGCAGATGCTGGCCGCGGCCAAGACCCGGGTCGCCGGCTTCACGCTGTACGTGGTCGGCGAGGGCATCGAGAAAAAGTCGGAGAATTTCGCCGACGAGGTCGCCGCGCAGATGGCGGCCGCGCGCGGAGCCTGAGCCCGTCGCCACGGCGTCGACACCCTGCAGCCCCATCCTCCGGAGAATTCCAGCATGAGCGGTTACAAACGCGTGTTGCTCAAGCTCTCGGGCGAGGCGCTGATGGGTGACGACCCCTACGGGATCAACCGCGCGACCATCGTCAAGATGGTCGAGGACATCGCCCAGGTGGTGCACAGCGGGGTGCAACTGGCCATCGTCATCGGCGGGGGCAACATCTTCCGCGGCGTCGCCGGAGGCGCGGTCGGCATGGACCGCGCCACCGCCGACTACATGGGCATGCTGGCCACCGTGATGAACTCGCTGGCGCTGGCCGACGCGATGCGCCACGGCGGCCTGGTGGCGCGGGTGATGTCGGCCATCAGCATCGACCAGGTGGTCGAGTCCTACGTCAGGCCCAAGGCGCTGCAGTACCTGGAGGAGGGCAAGTCGGTGATCTTCGCCGGCGGCACCGGCAACCCGTTCTTCACCACCGACACCGCGGCTGCGCTGCGCGCCGCCGAGATCGGCGCCGAGGTGATGCTCAAGGCGACCAAGGTCGACGGGATCTACACCGCCGACCCGGCGCGCGATGCGCGCGCCGAGCGCTTCGAGCGCATCAGCTTCGACGAGGCGATCGTCCGGCGCCTGCAGGTGATGGACGCGACCGCCTTCGCGCTGTGCCGCGACCAGGGCCTGCCGATCCGGGTGTTCAGCATCTTCAAGTCCGGCGCATTGCTGCGCGTGGTGCAGGGCGAGCCCGAGGGCACGCTGGTGCACCTTTGACCCTGTGGCTACCGAGTCCCGATCATGACCATCGCCGAGATCAAGAAGAACTGTGAGCAGCGCATGCACAAGACCCTGGAGGCCCTGCGTGCCGACCTGAGCAAGGTGCGCACCGGGCGCGCGCATGCCGGGTTGCTCGACCACATCACCGTGGACTACTACGGCAGCCCGATGCCCATCAACCAGGTGGCCAACGTCAACCTGCTCGACGCCCGCACCATCAGCGTGCAGCCGTGGGAGAAGAAGATGGTGCAGGCCGTCGAGAAGGCGATCCGCGAATCCGACCTGGGGCTCAACCCGATGACCCAGGGGGACCTGATCCGCGTTCCGATGCCCGCGCTGACCGAGGAGCGGCGGCGCGACCTGGTCAAGGTGGTCAAGCAGGAGGGCGAGTCGGCCAAGGTCGCGGTGCGCAACCTGCGGCGCGACGCCAACCAGCAGGTCAAGGACCTGGTCAAGGCCAAGCAGGCCTCGGAGGACGAGGAACGCCGCGCGCAGGACGACATCCAGAAGACCACCGACCGCTTCATCGCCGACGTCGACAAGATGATCGCGCAGAAGGAATCGGAGATCATGGCCGTCTGAGCGACCGCAGCCGATCCCCACAGCCGTGTCCAGCAAGACTTCCGCCTCCGCCAAGGCCCCCCACGCGAAGTCGCCGGCCGTCGTGCCGCGGCATGTCGCGGTGGTGATGGACGGCAACGGCCGCTGGGCGACGCGACGCCTGTTGCCGCGCAGCGCCGGGCACAAGTTCGGCGCCGACGCCCTCAAGCGCCTGGTGCGTGGCTGCGTGCAACAGGGGGTGGCCCACCTGACGGTGTTCGCCTTTTCCTCGGAGAACTGGAACCGCCCGGAGCAGGAGGTCACGGCGCTCATGCAGTTGTTCGTGCAGGCCTTGCAGAAGGACACCGGCGATCTGGCGGCCCAAGGCGTCAGCCTGCGTTTCATCGGTGACCGCGCCCCGTTGCACAGCGAAATGCAGGAACTCATGCGCCACGCCGAGACCTTTCCGGTGCAGCAGCCTCGCCTTCGCCTCAACGTCGCCCTCAACTATGGCGGCCGCTGGGACATCGTGCAGGCCGCGCGGGCGCTGCAGGCCGAGGGCGGCGACTGGACCGAGGCCAACCTTGCGCGCCATCTGTGCCTGGCCGACATCCCCGAGCCCGACCTGCTGATCCGCACCGGGGGGGAGCACCGCATCAGCAATTTCCTGCTGTGGCAACTGGCGTATACCGAGCTGTACTTCACGAATACCCTCTGGCCCGATTTCACCGAGGAATCGCTGGCCGACGCCATCGCCGATTACTCCCGCCGCGAGCGCCGCTTCGGCCGCGTTGCCGGCGCGAAGGCAGCCGGCGGGCTGCGCGTGGCCTGAGGGCGGGACCGAGCGCCGCGATGCTGCGCACCCGCCTGATCACGGCCGCGGTCCTGCTGGCGCTGTTCCTGCCGCTCGTGCTGTGGGCCGGGCCGCGGGGCTTCGGCGCCGGCATGGCGGTTTTTTCCGCGCTGGGAATGTGGGAATGGGCGCGGCTGGCCGGCATGCGTTCGTGGCGGGCTGTAGCCTGGGCGCTGGCGTGGTTGCTGGCCGTCGCCGCGGTGCTGGCCGGTGCGCTGCCCGCTGTCGTGACCGAATCGGTGCTGGCGCTGGCGGCGCTGGCGTGGCTGGGGCTGCTGGCCGGCAGCCTGCCGCGCGCTGCGCTTCCGGGGTGGCTCGGCACTCCGCTGGTGGCGAGCGCCCTGGGCTTTGTCGTGCTGTTTGCCGCCTGGCTGGCGCTGTGGCATGCTCGCAGCCTGGGCGTCGGGTTCCTGCTGTCGGTGCTGCTGCTGGTGTGGATCGCCGATGTCGCCGCGTATTTCGGCGGCCGCGCGCTGGGCGGGCCGCGCCTGGCGCCGCGCATCAGCCCGGGCAAGACGGTGTCGGGCGCGGTGTGCGGGGTGCTGGCGGTGGTCGCGTACGCGGCGGTGTGCGCCCGTCTCCCGGCGTTGAGCGATACCCTCGGGGCGCGCCTGGCCGCTCGCTGGGGCCTGGGCGGCAGCCTGCTGGCGGCGGGTGCGCTGGCGACGCTGAGCGTGGCGGGCGATCTGTTCGAGTCCTTGCTCAAGCGCCGTGCCGGGGTGAAGGACAGCAGCACCCTGTTGCCGGGGCACGGCGGGGTGCTCGACCGAGTCGATGCCCTGTTGCCGGTGTTGCCGATGGTGATGCTGCTGCTGCCATGAAAAGCCTGACCATCCTGGGTAGCACCGGGTCGATCGGCCGCAGTACCCTGGACGTGGTGCGACTGCACCCCGAGCAGTTCGAGGTGCACGCGCTGACCGCGCGTCGCAGCGTCGACGTGCTGCTCGAGCAGTGCCTGCGCTTCAAGCCGCGCTACGCGGTGCTCGAGGACCACGAGGCGGCGCGACGCCTGGACGCCGAACTGCGACGGCACCGCAGCCCGACCGAGGTGCTGGCCGGGCCCGCCGCGTTGCTCGAGGTGGCGCAGGCGCCGCAGGTGCGGATGGTGATGGCGGCGATCGTCGGCGCGGCCGGGCTCGAGCCCACGCTGGCGGCGGCGCGCGCGGGCAAGCGCGTGCTGCTGGCCAACAAGGAGTCGCTGGTGGTCGCCGGCGAACTGTTGCTGCAGGCGCTGCGCGAAGGCGGGGGCGAGCTGCTGCCCATCGACAGCGAGCACAGCGCGGTGCTGCAAAGCCTGCCCGAGCAGCGCGAGCGCTGGGCCAGCGACGTGCGTTCGATCACCCTGACGGCCTCGGGCGGGCCGTTCCGCCAGCGCGACCCGGCCGAGCTGCGCGACATCACCCCGGATCAGGCCTGCGCCCATCCGAACTGGAGCATGGGGCGAAAGATCTCGGTCGATTCGGCAACCATGATGAACAAGGCGCTGGAAGTCATCGAGGCGCACTACCTGTTCGGCATGCCCGCCGCGGCGATCGAGGTGTTGATCCATCCGCAAAGCATCGTGCATTCGATGGTCACCTACCACGACGGCTCGGTCGTGGCGCAGCTCGGGGTTCCCGACATGCGCACGCCCATCGCCTATGGGCTGGCGTGGCCTCGACGCATCGCGTCGGGAAGCTCGTGGCTCGACCTGGCGCGCGTGGGCACGCTGCAATTCGAGGCCCCCGACGAGCGGCGCTTTCCCGCGCTGGGGCTGGCCTACGCGGCACTGGGAATGGCCGGCGGGGCCTGTGCCGTGCTCAACGCGGCCAACGAGGTCGCGGTGCAGGCCTTCCTCGAAGGCGCGCTGGCCTTCACCGACATCCATCGGGTCAACGCGCACACGCTGGAATCGCTGGGCGGCGAGCGGGCGCACGACCTGGGGGCGCTGCTCGAACTCGACTCCCGCGCGCGCAGCGCGGCCGCGGCGCGCGCCCGTGCGCTGGCGCGCTGAGGGCGGCAGCATGGGCCGCCGCGGCTGCACTCGGGCGCGTCGCGACGCGAGCGCCGGGCAGGGGGGGCCATGCTGACCCTGCTGGCCTTCGTGTTCGCGCTGGCGCTGCTGATCGCGGTGCACGAAGCCGGGCATTACCTCGCCGCCGTGGCGTGCAACGTGCGGGTCCTGCGCTTTTCCATCGGTTTCGGCAGGCCGCTGCTGCGCCTGCGGGTCGGCCGCGACGCCACCGAATGGGTGCTGGCGGCGATTCCCCTCGGGGGGTTCGTGCGCATGCTCGACGAACGCGAGGCCCCGGTGCCGCCGCAGCAACTGCACCGCGCCTTCAACCGCCAGGGGCCGTGGAAGCGCGCCGCGGTGGTGGCGGCGGGTCCGGCGGCCAACCTGCTGCTGGCCGCCGCGCTGTTCTCCGCGGTGCAGATGATCGGCGTGCGGCTACCCGTGCCGCTGCTCGGGGCGCCGCCGGCTGGCAGCGCGGCGGCGGCGGCCGGGGTGCTCGCCGGCCAGCGGGTGCTGGCCACCCGCATCGGCCGCAGCACGCGCCCGGTGCAGTCGTGGTCGCAGTTGCAGCTGCGGCTGCAGCAGGCCGCGCTGGACGGCAGGCGGGTCGGGCTGCTGGTGGAGCAGGGCGGCCGGCAGCGCGAGCTGACGCTGGACTTCCGGGGCGACGCGCTGCGCGCATCGCGCGCCGACTTCCTGCGCTCCTTCGGCTTGCGGCTGCAGGGGGCGCCGGCGCGCATCCTGCGTGTGCTGGATGGCCAGCCGGCGGCGCGCGCCGGGCTGCAGGCAGGCGACCTGGTCGTGGCCGCGGGTGCCGGCCCGCAGGCCCTGCGCCCGGTCGATGCGCAGGGCCTGCTGCAGGCACTGGCGAGCGGCGACGGGCGACCGCTGGTGCTGCGGGTGCTGCGCGCCGGGCGCAGCGTGGACCTGCTGGTGCGACCGCGCATGCAGCGCGGCCCCGGCGGGCGCGCGCATTGGCGAATCGGCGCGCTGCTGGACGGGAGCGTGCCGACGGTGCTGGTGCGCCGGCCGGCGCTGGCGGCGATGCGCGAAGGGGTGCGCAGCACCTGGCAGTTGAGCGTGCTGAGCGTGCGGACCCTCGGGCGCATGCTGGTCGGGCGCGCCTCGCTGGATGAACTCAGCGGACCGGTGACCATCGCCGACTACGCGGGGCGCAGCGCCGCGCTGGGCCTGACCGCCTACCTCAACTTCCTGGCCGTGGTCAGCCTCAGTCTGGGGGTGCTCAACCTGCTGCCGATACCGGTCTTGGACGGGGGGCATCTCCTGTATTATGCGTTTGAAATTCTGACCCGCAGGGCGGTTCCGCAGCGCTTGCAGCAGGTGCTGCAGCAGGGCGGACTGGTGCTGATCGCGCTGATGATCGCGATCGCTTTGTACAACGATATCGTCCGGGTATTCGGGTCATTCCACTGAGAAAACCAATCCGAGGTGAATTTGAGGCTTCGTCACGCATTGCAGGGTACTGCCGTGGCCGTCATGGCCGTGGCCTGCGCCCAGGCCCACGCCGCCGACAACTTCGTCATCAAGGACATCCGGGTCGACGGCCTGCAGCGGACCCAGCCGGGAACGGTGTTCACCTACCTTCCTTTCCGCGTCGGCGATCACTACACCCCGGAACTCGGCGCCGCGGCGATCCGCGCGCTGTTCGCCACCGGGCTGTTCAAGAATGTCAGCATCCGCACCGCGGGTGACGTGGTCACCGTGGTGGTCGAGGAGCGCCCGGTGATCGCCAATGTCGAGTTCATCGGCACCAAGGAGTTCTCCAAGAAGGCGCTGGTGGCCTCGCTGAAGGAACTCGGCCTCGGCGAGGCGCAACCGTACAACCAGGCCCTGCTCGATCGGGCCGAGCAGGCGCTCAAGCAGCAGTACCTGGCCAAGGGCTACTACGCGGCGCAGGTCAGCGCCACGGTGACGCCGCTGCAGCGCAACCGGGTCGACGTGACCTTCAATGTCGACGAGGGAGGGGTCGCGAAGATCCGGTCGCTGCGAGTCGTCGGCAACCATGTGTTCAGCGAGGGCACGCTGCTCGACCTGTTCTCGCTGTCGACCCCGGGCTGGCTGACCTGGTACACCAAGGCCGACGAGTACTCGCGGGCGAAGCTGAACGCCGACCTGGAGACCCTGCGCTCGTACTACGTCGATCGGGGCTACCTGGACTTCCGCATCGAGTCGACCCAGGTGGCGCTGTCGCCCGACAAGGAATCGATCGCCATCACGGTCAACGTGCACGAAGGGCACAAGTTCGTCGTCACCGGCTACCGTCTCGAAGGCAACTACCTCGGGCTGGACGACCAGTTCCGCGCGCTGGTCGAACTCAAGCCGGGCGACACCTACAGCGCCAAGAAGCTCGACGAGAGCGTCAAGGCGATGGTCAACCGCTTCGGGGTGTTCGGCTACGCGTTCGCGCGGGTGCAACCGACGCCGCAGATCGACCGCAAGCGCCACCAGGTGTTCTTCACCATCGACGCCGACCCGGGTCGCCGCATCTACGTGCGCAGGATCCACATCGGGGGCAACACCCGCACCAGCGACACGGTGATACGGCGCGAGTTCCGGCAGTTCGAGGACGCCTGGTACGACGCCGACCGCATCAAGCTGTCGCGCGACCGGGTCGACAGGCTGGGATTCTTCGAGAGCGTGCACATGAACCCGGTGGAGGTGCCGGGCACCAACGACGAAGTCGACCTCGACATGAGGGTGAAGGAAAAGCCCACCGGGATGCTCGGCCTGGGAATCGGCTTTTCCAGTGCCAACAGCCTGTCGTTCAATGCGTCGATCAGCCAGGAAAACATTTTCGGCAGCGGCAACAACGTCAGCCTTTCGCTCGACACCTCGAGCTACTACCGCACCGTCGCGCTGAGCAGCACCAACCCGTATTTCACCCGCGACGGCATCAGCCGCACCCTCAGCGTGTACTACCGCACGGTGCGGCCGTATACCTCGCAGGGCAACAACTACAAAATCGTCACCCCGGGTTTCAGCGTGCAGTTCGGCGTGCCCTTCACCGAACTCGACCGGGTGTTCTTCGGCGTCGGCTTCGAACAGTACACCCTCGACCTGGCGCCTGGAGCCCCCGCGGCCTACATTTCGTACGTCAACGAATTCGGCAAGAGCTCGACCGGCGTTCCGCTGACCATCGGCTGGCAGCGCGACAGCCGCAACAGCGCGCTGGTTCCCACCGACGGTCGCTTCCAGTCGCTGAGCATCGCGTACAGCCCCTTCGCGAGCCTGCGCTACATGCGGGCGACCTACCAGTACCAGCAGTTCTTCCCGGTCAGCCGGCGCACCGACCTGGCCTTCAACGGCATCGTCGGCTACGCGCGCGGCCTCAACGGCCACCCGCTGCCGATCTTCAAGAACCTGTACGCCGGGGGGATCGGCACGGTGCGCGGCTTCCAGCAGAGCTCGCTGGGCCCGCACGACGCGCAGAACAACGCGCTGGGCGGAGCCAAGCTGCTGGTCACCGACTTCGAGTACGACTTTCCGTTCCCGGGCACCGGCGCCGACCGCAGCCTGCGCATGTCGGCCTTCCTCGACAGCGGCTACGTCTGGGGGGAGAACCAGCCGGTGCACCTGGCGGACATGCGCGCCTCGGTGGGTATCGGCGTGTCGTGGATTTCACCGATCGGACCGCTGAAATTCAGCATCGCCAAGCCGATCCGCACCCGCCCCGGCGACCAGACCCAGACTTTCCAGTTCACCGTCGGCACAGCGTTCTGAGGCCCGCCTTGACCAAGCACCTGAAACTCGCACTGCGCCGCCCGATCCTGGCGGTGTGCCTGGCCGCCGGCATGTGCGGCGCGGCCGCGGTCCAGCCGGCGTTGGCGCAAGGGGCGTCGAGCGCCCCCAGCGGCAAGATCGGATTCGTCAACACCGAGCGCATCCTGAAGGATTCGCTGCCCGCCAAGGCGGCCCAGCAGAAGCTGGAGGCCGAGTTCCTG
The DNA here is from genome assembly GCA_021845505.1 of Pseudomonadota bacterium. GTDB lineage: Bacteria > Pseudomonadota > Gammaproteobacteria > Burkholderiales > Burkholderiaceae_C > Thiomonas_A. The sequence goes on from JAJZVU010000012.1 coordinate 23,437, forward strand.
CCGCGCGACAAGGAGTTGCGCAGCATGGCCCAGAGCATCAAGGCGCTGAGCCAGAAGCTCGACAAGGACGGGCCGGTGATGAGCGATGGCGAGCGCGCGAAAGACCAGCAGCAACTCGCCGACCTGAACCGCCGCTTCCAGCGCAAGCAGCGGGAATTCGCCGAGGACCTGAACGCCCGCCGAAGCGCGGCGCTGGCCGCGGTGCTGGCGCAGGCCAACAAGGTGGTCAAGCAGGTGGCCCAGCAAGGCAACTACGACATCGTGTTCCAGGATGCGGTGTACGTGAATCCCCGCATCGACATCACCGACAAGGTCCTCAAGGCGCTCGACGCCCAGGCCGGGAAGTAGATGAGCCAGAGCGCGTCGGGCGCAGGCGAGGGCCTGCCGGTCGCTGAAATCGTCGCGCGCCTGGGCGGCCGGCTGCTGGGCGACGGCTCGACGCGCGTGGGCCGCTTCGCGCCGCTGGAACGCGCCGGGCCGGGCGACATCGCGTTCCTCAACCGCCCCGAACAGGCCGCTGCGCTGCAGCAATGCCGCGCTTCCTGCGTGATCGTTCCGCAGGCCGTCGATGCCGGCGAAGGCTTCGCTGCGGTCATCCGGGTCGACGACCCGTATCTGTACTATGCCCGGCTTTCGCAGTGGCTGCTGGAGCTGCAGTCGCCGCCGCAGCAGCACGGCCGCCACCCCGCGGCCTGGGTCGACGCCGCGGCGCAGGTCGACGCGCTGGCGTGGATCGACGCCTGCGCGGTGGTCGAGCGCGACGCGGTCATCGGTGCGCGCGCCTGGATCGGCGCCGGCTGCTTTGTCGGGCGCGGCGCGCGCATCGGCGCGGACACGCGGATGCTGCCGCACAGCGTGGTCATGCACGACTGCCGGGTCGGCGAGCGCTGTACGCTGCACCCGGGCGCGGTGGTCGGGGCCGACGGATTCGGCTACGCCCGCGACGCGCAGGGAGTCGGGGTGAAGATCGCCCAGACCGGCCGCGTGGTCATCGGCAACGACGTCGACATCGGTGCCAACACCACGGTCGATCGCGGGGCGCTGGACGACACGTCGATCGGCGACGGGGTGAAGATCGACAACCTCGTGCAGGTGGCGCACAACGTGCGCATCGGCAACCACACGGCCCTTGCCGGCTGCGTGGGAATCGCCGGCAGCGCACGCATCGGCTCGTATTGCTTCATCGGCGGCGGCGTCGGCATCGCGGGCCACCTGGAGATCGCCGACCACACGGTGATCGGCGGCATGTCGCTGGTGTCGCGCTCGGTTCGCCAGCCGGGGCACTACACCGGAGCCTTCCCGCTGGATCGCCACGAGAATTGGTCGGCCAACGCGGCCGCGCTGCGCCACCTGGCCGAATTGCGCGATCGCGTGCGCCAGCTCGAGAGCAGGCTGCAGGCCCGGCCGAACCCCGCACAAGACCCGACATGACCGTGTTCGACATCCAACAGATCCAGAAGCTGCTTCCGCATCGCTATCCCTTCCTGCTCGTCGACCGCGTCGTCGAGTTCGTCAAGGGCGAGCGCATCCTGGCGTTCAAGAACGTGTCGTTCAACGAACCGTACTTCACCGGGCATTTCCCGCAGAAGCCCATCATGCCGGGGGTGCTGATCCTGGAGGCGCTGGCGCAGGCCGCCGGCATCCTGGCCTTCGGAACCCTGGACCTGCAGGCCGCCGAGGACTCGGTGTACTACCTGGTCGGGGTCGACGGCGCGCGGTTCAAGCGTCCGGTCGAGCCCGGCGACCAGTTGATGCTCGACGTGCGGCTGGCCCGCCACCTGCGCAACATCTACAAGTTCCAGGCCGTGGCGCGGGTGGGCGACGAGGTGGCCGCGGAAGCCGAGCTGATGTGCACCGAGCGGGTGATCGACTGAGTCAGCGCCAGCCGGAGCCCCAGCATTGGTCCGCATCCATCCCACCGCGCTGGTCGACAGCGCAGCCGAACTGGCCGACGAGGTCGACATCGGCCCCTATTGCGTCGTCGGCCCGCAGGTGCGAATCGACTCGGGAACACGCCTGGTTTCGCATGTCAGCGTGCAGGGCCGCACGCGCATCGGGCGCGACAACCTGATCCACTCGTTCTGCTCCATCGGCGCGATCCCGCAGGACAAGAAGTACGCGGGTGAGCCCACCGAGCTGCATATCGGAGCGCGCAACACCATCCGCGAATGCTGCACCTTCAACGTGGGCACTGCGCAGGATGTCGGGATCACGCGGGTCGGTGACGACAACTGGATCATGGCCTACGTGCACGTGGCGCACGACTGCCAGGTGGGCAACCACGTGGTGTTCGCCAACAGCACCCAGCTCGCGGGACACGTCCACGTCGGCGACTGGACGGTGCTGGGCGGCTTCACCGGGGTGCACCAGTTCGTGCACATCGGCGCCCATGTGATGGCGGGCATCGCCGCGGTGCTGACCCAGGACGTGCCTCCGTTCGTGCTCCTCGGTGGCACGCCGGCGGTACCCCATGGCATCAATGCCGAGGGACTGCGGCGGCGCGGCTTCAGCGCCGAGCGCATCGCCGGGCTGCGGCGCGCGTATCGCCTGCTGTATCGGCAGGGATTGAGCCTGGAGCAGGCGCGCGCCAGGCTGGCCGAGCAGCGCGTTGCGCAGCAGGGCGAGGCCGCGGCCGACCTCGGCCAGCTGCTCGACTTCCTGGCCGCCAGCAACCGCGGAATCGTGCGCCCCTGAGGGCGCCGGGACGCGATGGAGCCGCCCGAGGTCGCGCTGGTCGCCGGGGAACCCTCCGGCGACCTGCTGGGCTCCCATGTGGTGGCCGAGTTGCTTCGACGCCTGCCGGGACTGGGCTGCGCCGGAATCGGCGGCCAGCGGCTGCGCGAAGCGGGGCTGCGCGCCTGGTGGAACAGCGAGCGCCTGGCGGTCAACGGCTTCGCCGCGGTGCTGCCGCGGCTGCCCGAATTGCTGTGGATCCGCTGGCGGCTGGGGCAAAGGCTGCTGGCCCGGCCGCCGCGGGTGTTCGTCGGCGTCGATGCCCCGGATTTCAACCTGGCGCTGGAGGCCCGGCTGCGGGTCGCCGGCATCCCCACCGTGCACATGGTCAGCCCTTCGATCTGGGCCTGGCGGCGCGAGCGCATCCAAGGCATCGAGCGCGCGGTCGACCACCTGCTGTGCGTGTTTCCCTTCGAGCCCCGGCTGTATGAGGGGACCCGCGTGCGGGCCAGCTACATCGGGCACCCGCTGGCCGAGGTCATCCCGCAGCATCCCGACGCCGCCGACGCGCGCCTGCGGCTGGGGCTGGGAGCGCCGGCCGGCGGCGTGCTCGCCGTGTTGCCGGGCAGCCGGGCGGGGGAGGTGCAGCACATCGCCGGCCCGTTTTTCGACGCCGCCGCGCGGCTGCAGCGCCAACGCGCGATGACCGTGGTGGTGGCCGCCGCCCACGCCGGACTGCTGCCGGCGCTGCGGCGAGCCGCCGCGCGCCATCCCGGACTGCAGCTGCACTGGGTGCTGGGCGACTCGCACGCGGTGCTGCAGGCCTGCGACCTGGCGCTGGTGGCCAGCGGCACGGCGACGCTGGAGTGCGCGCTGTTCAAGCGGCCGATGGTCATCGGCTACCGCTTGCCGTGGCTGTCGTGGCGGCTGATGAAGGATCGCGGCTACCTGCCGTGGGTGGGACTGCCGAACATCCTGGCCGGCGAGGGGCTGGTCGATGAACTGCTGCAGCAGGGCTGCACCGGCGAGGCCTTGGCGCGACACGCCGGGCAACTGCTGGACGATGCGCCGCGGCGCGACCGCTTGCGGCAGCGCTTTTCCGAGATGCACGCGTCGCTGCTGCGGCCGACCGCGGCGCTTGCGGCGCAGGCCATCGCCGAGGCAGGCGGCCTGCGCACGCCGGCGGGGGGGGCGCGGTGAGCCAGCCGCTGATCGCGGGTTGCGACGAGGTCGGGCGGGGGACCTGGGCCGGTCCGGTGGTCAGCTGCGCGCTGATCCTCGACCCGGCGCGCGTGCCGGCCGGAGTCGCCGACTCCAAGACCCTGTCGCCGCGGCGGCGCGCGGCGCTCGACCAGGCGATCCGCGCCTGCTGCCTGGATTGCTCGATCGGGCTGGCCAGCGCGGCGGAAATCGATTCGATCAACATCCTGCAGGCCACGCTGCTGTCGATGCGCCGGGCGGTGGCGGGGTTGCGGCTGCGGCCGGAGCTGGTGCTGGTCGATGGCAACCGGGCGCCCGCGCTGGACGTGCCGGTGCGCACGGTGGTCGGCGGCGACGCCAGCGAGCCGGTGATCGGCGCCGCGTCGATCGTCGCCAAGGTGTGGCGCGACGCCCACATGGCCGAGCTGGCGCGCCGCCATCCCGGCTACGGCCTGGAGCGCCACTTCGGCTACGGCACCGCGCAGCACCTGCAGGCGCTCGAGCGCCTGGGGCCCTGCGCCGAGCACCGCCGCAGCTTCGCGCCGGTGCGCAGGCTGCTGGCGGCAGGCGGCGCGGGAGCCTCGGAGGCGCTCGCATGAAACGCATCCACTCGGCCGACAACCCGCTGTTCCGCCGATTGCTGGCGCTGGCGCAGCAGCCGGCCGCGGTGCGCCGGCTGGGCCAGGCCTGGCTGGAAGGCCCGCACCTGGGCCAGGCCGCGCTCGATTCCGGGTTGCAGGTGGTGGCGCTGGTGTGCGCCGAGGACGCGCTGCACGACCCGCAGGTCGCCGCGCTGGCCGGGCGCGTGCCGGACTCGCGCCAGGTGCTGCTCGGCGCTGCGCTGTTCCGCAGGCTGTCGGCGGTCGCCCATGGCCCCGCGGTCGGCCTGCTGGTCGCGCGGCCGGCCGCGCCGCCGCGGCGCCCGGGGGTGGCCGTGGTGCTCGACCGCCTGCAGGATGCCGGCAATGTCGGAACCGTGCTGCGCACCGCCGCGGCCGCCGGGGCCACGATGGCCTACTGCCTGCGCGGCTGTGCCGGCGCCTGGACCCCGAAGGTGCTGAGGGCCGGCATGGGGGCGCACTTCGCCATCGCGGTGGTCGAGGACGTGAGCTGGGAGGACATCCGCGCCGGGCTGCCCCGGCCGCTGTATGCCACCGCGTCGCAGGGCGCGCGAGCGTTGTACGGCCTGGACCTGCGCCACGCGGTGACCTGGGTGTTCGGCAACGAGGGCGGCGGGGTCGACGAGGCGATCGCAGGCGACTGCGACGCGCTGGTGGCGATCCCCCAGCGCGGCCCGGTGGAGTCGCTGAACGTCGCGGCCGCCGCTGCGGTGTGCCTGTACGAGGGGTTGCGCCAGCAACTGGCGGCCGCGGCCGGCGGCTGAGCCGGCTACGCCGGCGGCTGAGCCGGCTACGCCGGCGGCTGAGCCGGCTACGCCGGCGGCTGGTACAGCGCGGCGCCGAGCGACCCGGCCGAGGCCCAGATGCGCCCGGCCGCGCTCATGTGGGTCAGGTGCAGCGTGGCGCGGGAGGCGATCGCCTGCTGGCGCAGCGCTTCGTACTCCGGCCAGGCCTGCAGTTCGCGCAGGCTGCCGTCCAGGCTGATCTGCACCCAGGCGCCGGCAGCCGGCCCGTCGCGCAGTCGTTCGGTGAGCTGCGCCAGCACCGCCGCCGCGGCGCTGCGCCAGTTCTTCAGGCGCTGGTCGCAGAACAGCCCGCTCGCGTCGGCCTCCAGCACCGGGCTGCGGTGCCACAGGTGGCGCAGCGGCCGCGCGCAGGCCGCCTGCCAGGCGCCGAGGCCCTCATGGCCCTGGCGCTGCAACGCTTGGCCGGCATCGGCCGGGTGCTGCGGCGCGAGCCAGAGCCGGGTGTGGTCGCGCAGGCTGCGGGCGCGCCGCGCCACCTCGGCGGGCGCGATGCCGGCCTGCAGCATCTGCAACAGCATGCGCGCCTGCAGCGCGGTACCGCACAACAGCGAGCCGCTGTCGACCAGCGCCAGCTGCAGCCCCGGGTCGAGGCCCCGCTGCAGCCGCATGTCGCGGATGTCCTGAGCGTGGGAGTCGATCATCTGCTGCAGCGGCGTGGCCACGTCGACGAATTCGCGCCGCGTCCCGAGGTGGATCAGCCAGTCGGCGTTGATCGCCAGCGGCGGATACAGCCGGTACTCCAGCGAGTCCACTCCCGGCGCCGCGACCTGCGCCCCGCGCAGCCGCTCGCGGCTGAGGTGGCGCAAGCGCGAGCGGGCGCCCTTTTCCAGCACCGTGCGGCCCGCCCAGCGCACCGCCAGCGGCAGCAGGCGCAGGCGCGCGTGGCCGAGCATCGACGAGGACACGTCGGCCGAGGCATCGACCAGCACGACCCCGAAAGGCAGCGTGGCGCGGGTCGGGTCGACCGGCAGCAGGGATTCGCGCTGCTCCTGCTGCTGCTGGGTGGAGGCGAAGCCGAGCAGGTACTCGTTCTTCTTCTCCGCAGCTTCCTCGATCTTGCTGTTCATGGCGGGGTGGGGCGGTTGGGAGGTGCCGGGCTCAGTATCTCAGTATTCCAGCCGGTCGGGGCGGATCTGCTGCAAGATGGTGGTGGCGATTTCCTCGATCGACTTGTTGGTCGAGGACAGCCAGCGCACACCGGCGCGGCGCATCAGGCGCTCGGCCTCGGCGACTTCCTCGGTGCAGTTGTCCAGCGAAGCGTAATGGCTGCCCGGCCGGCGCTCGTTGCGGATCTCGCTCAGGCGCTCCGGGGCGATGCTCAGCCCGAAGAGCTTGCTGCGGTAGGGCAGCAGGTCCTGCGGCAGGCTCATGCGGGCGAAGTCCTCGGGGATCAGCGGGTAGTTGGCCGCCCGCACGCCGTGCTGCATCGCCAGGTACAGCGAGGTCGGCGTCTTGCCGCTGCGCGACACCCCGACCAGGATCACGTCGGCCAGCGCCAGGTTGCGCGAGGACTGGCCGTCGTCGTGCATCAGCGCGAAGTTGATCGCGTCCATCCGGTTGTGGTAGCGCTCGCTCCTGGCGACGTCGGAGAACTGCCCGATGCGGTGATTGGACTTGAGCCCGAAGGCCACCTCCAGCGGTTCGATGAAGGTGGTGAACATGTCCATCACCAGGCCGTTGCAACCCCGGATGACGTCGAGCACCTCGGGGTCGACCAGGGTGATGAACACCACCGGCGGGCGCCCCTCCTGGCGCGCCGCGTGGTCGATGCGCGCCACCGCCTGCACCGCCTTGTCCACGCTGTCGACAAAGGGCAGGCGAACCCGATGGGGCTGCAGGTCGAACTGGGCGAGGATCGAGTTGCCGAAGGTCTCGGCGGTGATGCCGGTGCCATCGGAAACGAAGAAGACGGATCGTTGGGCCATGTCGAACTGCGAAGGATCAGCACACTAGAATCCCCGGCAACCAGCCTGTCGCGAGACCGCCTCGCGCCGCTGCCGCCGGAGAACTCGAACAACCACTGCGGCCATCGCGGCGCCGGGCCTGGCCCTTGCGACGCCGTCGCGCGGGGGACGCTGCCCGCGGCGACAGGCGCAACGATTCTTCTTTCATTCTATTGAGGGTATTCCATGTCCAACCAGACTCCCCGACACGCCCAGGCGTGGGTGGTTCCGTTCCAACACTTGCGAATGCAGGATGTGGAAGTCGTAGGCGGCAAGAACGCCTCGCTGGGCGAGATGATCAGCCAGCTCAGCGCCAGCGGAGTGCGCGTACCCGGGGGATTCGCGACGACGGCCCATGCCTTCCGCGAATTCCTGCGCCAGGGGGGGCTGGACAGCCGCATCGCGGCCGCGCTGCAGTCGCTGGACACCGAGGACGTGCGCGCGCTGGCGTCCATCGGAGGGCAGATCCGCCAGTGGGTGATCGACACCCCGCTGCCGGCCGAGCTCGAGCGGGCGATCCGCGGCCATTTCGATGAACTGTGCGAAGGCCAGGCGGACGCCAGCTTCGCGGTGCGCTCGTCGGCGACCGCCGAGGACCTGCCCGACGCGTCGTTCGCCGGGCAGCAGGAGACCTACCTCAACGTGCGGGGGATCGACGCGGTGCTCGACAAGGTGCGCCATGTCTTCGCGTCGATGTTCAACGACCGGGCGATTTCCTACCGGGTGCACCAGGGCTTCGACCACGCGCAGGTGGCGCTGTCGGCGGGCATCCAGCGCATGGTGCGCAGCGACCTCGGAGCCGCCGGGGTGATGTTCACCATGGACACCGAGAGCGGCTTCAACGACGTGGTGTTCATCACCTCGTCGTACGGCCTCGGCGAGACGGTGGTCCAGGGGGCGGTCAACCCCGACGAGTTCTACGTCTTCAAGCCCACGCTGCGCGCCGGCAAGGCCGCGGTGATCCGGCGCAACCTGGGGTCGAAGCTCATCCGCATGGAGTTCGCCCCGGCAGGCTCGGCCGAGCTGGTGCGCACCGTCGACACCCCGCCCGAGCTGCGCAACCGCTACAGCCTGAGCGACCAGGAGGTCAGCGAACTGGCGCGCTTCGCGCTGACCATCGAGCAGCACTACGCGCGGCCGATGGACATCGAATGGGGCAAGGACGGTGCCGACGGGCGGCTGTACATCCTGCAGGCGCGCCCCGAGACGGTCAAGTCGCGCGCCCACGGCCGGGTGGAGCAACGCTATGCGCTGGCGCAGCGCGGGCATCCGCTGGTCAGCGGGCGGGCCATCGGGCAGAAGATCGGCGCCGGGCCGGTGCGCATCGTCGAATCGGTGCAGCAGATGGACCAGGTGCGCGCTGGAGACATCCTGGTCACCGACATGACCGACCCGAACTGGGAGCCGGTGATGAAGCGCGCGGCGGCGATTGTCACCAACCGCGGCGGCCGCACCTGCCACGCGGCGATCATCGCACGCGAACTCGGCATTCCGGCAGTCGTGGGTTGCGGCAACGCCACCGAGATCCTCCAGGAAGACATGCTGGTCACGGTGTCGTGCGCCGAGGGCGACACGGGGATCGTCTACGAAGGCCTGCTGGAGACGACGGTGACCGAGGTCAAGCGCGGCGAGATGCCGCAGATCCCGGTCAAGATCATGATGAACGTCGGCAACCCCCAGCTGGCCTTCGACTTCTCGCATATCCCCAACTCGGGGGTCGGGCTGGCCCGCCTGGAGTTCATCATCAACAACAACATCGCCATCCATCCGCGGGCGGTGCTCGAATACCCGAACGTCGACGCGGACCTGAAGAAGGCCGTGGAGAGCGTGGCGCGCGGGCATGCCAGTCCGCGTGCCTTCTATGTCGACAAGCTGGCCGAGGGCATCGCCACCATCGCCGCCGCGTTCCACCCCAAGCCGGTGATCGTCCGCTTGTCGGACTTCAAGTCCAACGAGTACAAGAAGCTCATCGGCGGATCGCGCTACGAACCCGACGAGGAAAACCCGATGCTGGGCTTCCGCGGCGCGTCGCGCTACGTGGCACCGGATTTCGCCCAGAGCTTCGAGATGGAATGCCTGGCGCTGAAGCGGGTGCGCGAGGACATGGGGCTGGACAACGTGGAGATCATGGTGCCCTTCGTGCGCACCCTGGCCGAGGCGCAGGGAGTGGTCGGCCTGCTCGAACGCAACGGCCTGAAGCGCGGCGTGAACGGGCTGCGCCTGATCATGATGTGCGAACTGCCTTCCAACGCGGTGCTGGCGGACCGATTCCTCGAGTACTTCGACGGATTTTCCATCGGGTCCAACGACCTCACCCAACTCACCCTCGGGCTGGACCGCGACTCCGGACTGGTCGCCGGTGCGTTCGACGAGCGGGACCCGGCGGTGCTGGCACTGCTCGAGCAGGCGATCACCGCCTGCCGGGCCGCCGGCAAGTATGTCGGGATCTGCGGTCAGGGGCCGTCGGACCATCCGGACCTGGCGCGCTGGCTGATGGATCGCGGGATCGCGTCGATCTCCCTGAATCCCGACACGGTGATCGCGACCTGGCAGGAGCTGGCCCAGCCACAAAGCTGAGGTGGCAGGCCAGGCTGGCGTATACTTAGCGGTTTCTTTGCCACACCGGGGCAGTCTGGTGCGAACATGGCGAACTTGGCGAACGTGACGGCGCGAGCTTGACGACGCCCGTCCTGGCCAGTCAGCGCCCGGGTGGCTTTCGATCCACAGGGAAAACTCTCCGCCGATCTGCGGGCGAGTGCAGGAGAAGCCATGCGTCACTATGAAATCGTGTTGATCATCCACCCCGACCAGAGCGAACAGGTCGGAGCGATGGTCGAGCGCTACAAGAACGTGGTCACCGGCAAGGGCGGTGTGGTGCACCGCTTCGAGGACTGGGGCCGCCGCCAGATGGCCTACCAGATCCAGAAGCTGGCCAAGGCCCACTATGTGTGCCTGAACATCGAGGCGGACCAGGAAGTGCTGGCCGAACTCGAGCACAGCTTCAAGTTCAGCGACGCCGTGCTGCGCCACCTGGTGGTTCGCATGGACAAGGCAGAGACCCAGCCGTCGGTGATGATGCGCTCGGTCGAACGCGACGAAGCCCGCAAGGCGCATTCGGAGCAGGCAGCCTGAGCATCAACCGCGTGGAGATTCGCGCCGAGCTGCGCGAGCGCGGGGCCTTGCGCTACACCCCGGCCGGGGTCGAGGCGCTGGACCTGCGGGTCGGGCATCAGTCGACGCAAAGCGGGCCGGGCGGCGCGCAAAGCATCGAACTCGAACTGCAGTGCGTGGCCTTCGCCGCGATGGCCCGCAAGCTGCAGCGGGTGCAGCCGGGGCAGGCGCTGCATCTGGTGGGTTTCCTGATGCCCAGCCGCCGCGGAGCGCGAATCCTCAAGCTCAACATCATCGATTGGATCCAGGAGGGCGATCATGGCCTACTTCAAGAAAACCGACCGCAAGAACAAACCTAAGCGCAACCAGCAGTCCTCTCTGTTCAAGCGCAAGCGCTTCTGCCGCTTCACCGTCGCCGGGGTCGAGCACATCGACTACAAGGATATCGACACCCTGCGCGATTTCCTGGCCGAGAACGCCAAGATCATTCCGGCGCGACTGACCGGCACCCGCGCGATCTACCAGCGCCAGCTCAACACCGCGATCAAGCGCGCGCGCTTCCTCGCGCTGCTGCCGTTCTCCGACCAGCACAAGAGCTGAAGCGCCACGCAGCCGCAAAGGACATTCCCATGCAAGTCATCCTCCTCGAAAAGGTCGCCAACCTGGGCAATCTGGGCGACGTGGTCAAGGTGCGCGACGGCTACGGCCGCAACTTCCTGATCCCCCAGCGCAAGGCCCGAACCGCCACGCCGCAGGCGCTGGCCGAGTTCCAGGCGCGCCGCGCCGAGCTCGAAAAGGCCGCCGCCGACAAGCTCGCCGCGGCGCAGGCCGCCGCCGCCAAGCTCGACGGCCTGACCGTGCAGCTGGTGCAGAAGGCCGGTGTCGACGGCAGGTTGTTCGGCTCGGTGACCACCCAGGACATCGCGGCCGGGCTGGCCAAGGCCGGCTTCGACGTTCCCAAGGCCGCGGTGCGGTTGCCGCAGGGGCCGCTGAAGACCGTCGGCGACCACAGCGTGCAGCTGGCGCTGGCCACCGACGTGACCGTCACCGTCACCGTATCGGTGCTGGGCGAGCACGCCTGAGCTCGGCTGCGGGCCACGCGCCCGAGGCCGTCGAGACAGCCCCGCGAGGCGCACCGCCCGCGGGGCTTTTTGCTGTCTCGCCCATTTGCGCCGTTGCGACTGTGTTGGCGCGGGTTGCTTGCGGAATCACGCGCGATACCGGAAAAAGCTGACAGACCCCCACCTAGACTGCGGTCCAGTCTGGCATCCTCGAGGGGGTCGGCCCATGTCTCGGACCACACGGCGCCTGGTCGGCGCGATCGGCGTCGGCTTGCTGCCGGCCTGGCTGGCCGGCTGCGGCGGCGGCCCGCCCGCGGTGACGCCGGGGGCGTCGCAGCTGGTGTCGGTGCCCCGGACCGATGGCCTGCTGTCTCCGAACGGGCCGTTGACCGCTGCGCAGATCTACGCCCTCGACCCGAGCGCGGTCGCCCAGGCCTTCCGGCTCAGCCCCGACCCGATGGCCGCCGCCGAACTGGTGAAACTGCAGGACGAGAACTCGCAGCAGGTGCCTGCGCTCGGCGCCCACGCCAACCCGGCGGTGCCGAAGCTGGAGTACGCGTCGTCCTCGCAGACCTACACCTACCTGTACTGCTACACCACCGGGTGGCTGGAGCAGGGGAGCACCCGGTTGCCGCTGGGTGTCAGCGGCGGCGATGACTTCTACTTGAGCGGCTGGGCGATGCAACCCGGCGCCAACGGCTCGAGCAGTTACGTGAAGGTGCCTGTGCGCGTGCCCTCGGCCAGTTCGCTGAGCCCGGTCAACTGGCACCTGGTGTACTACACGACCCAATACACCCCGGCGCAGCTCGACAGCCTGTGCGAATCGTCGCTGCTGGCCGATGCGACCACGCTGAGCGAGCAGGAGTACCCGGGTGCCAGCGGAACCGTGCAGGTCCAGGACATCATCGCGCGCGGGCGCAACAACAGCCTGGCCAGCGACCATCCGTTCCTGCCGCTGGCGGGCAGCGTGGGCGATGGCCGGATCCACACCCTGGTTTCGCTGGGCGACAGCCTGTCGGACACCGACGCCAGCAGCAACATGCTGTTCCACATCGTGCCCAACCGGGACACCTGGCTGGCCGGCCATTTCAGCAACGGCTGGGTGTGGAGCGAGTACGCCGCCAACGACCTCGGCGTGACCCCGTACAACGAGGCCTGGGCCGCCGCCGGCGCGTCGTCGCAGTCGGTGCTGCGCACCCTGCCCGGAGCCAACTGGCTGGCCAGCGCCGGCGTGGGCTTCTATTTCCCTTCGATCGTGCAGCAGGCCGGTCTGTACGACAAGCGGGTCGTCGAACTCTACCCCCGGGATCCCAACGAGACCTTGTATACCCTGCTGATCGGCGGCAACGATTTCGTCAACTACGACGAACCGGTGGCGACGGTGCTTTCGCAGGTCCAGAGCGCGCTGCAGCAACTGATCACCGTCGACGGCGCGAAGAACATCGTGATGATGAACCTGCCCGACGTGACCGCGGCGCCGGTGTTCCTGGTGACCAAGGCGGCGATCAAGCCCACGGTCCAGGCCAGCCTCGACGCCTACGACGCGCAACTGCCCGCGCTGGTCGCGCAAATCGATTCCCAGTATCCCCAGGCCCGAGTCACGCTGTTCGATACACGGGGCGTGTTCGACACCATCCTGCACGACCCGCAGGCCTACGGCTTTGTCAACGCCAGCCAGTCCTGCCTGCGCGACCCCAGCGGCACCTATTCCCAGACGGAGAGCATGCGCGCCGGGTGCAACGGCTACAACTACGTGTTCTGGGACAACCTGCACCCTACGACCGCGGTGGACCAGATCATCGGCCAGAGCTTCGCGACCTTCGCGCGCCAGAACTACGCCTTCTGACAGGCCGGCCGGAGCCGGGCCGCGCTGGCTCGCGCCGGGGACCTGGCCTGCTACAGTGGCACCCATGTCCGCCTTGATCGAAGATCCCGCAGTCGACGGCTTGCGCACGCCACCGCATTCCGCGCAGGCCGAGCAGTCTGTGCTCGGTGGCCTGCTGCTCGACAACGAGGCCTTCGACCGGGTTGCCGACCTGCTGCACGGCCAGTTGTTCTACCGTCACGAGCATCGCCTGATCTACCAGGCGATCGCCGACCTGATCCAGGGGGGCAAGCCGGCCGACGTGGTCACCGTGCTCGAGGCCCTCAGGCTGCACGGCCAGGACCAGGCCTGCGGCGGGCTGCAGTACCTCAACGCGCTCGCGCAAAGCGTGCCCAGCGCAGGCAACATCCGCCGCTATGCCGAGATCGTGCGCGAGCGCGCGGTGCTGCGCAGTCTCGTGTCGGTCAGCGACGAAATCGCCCAGAGCGCCCTCAATCCCCAGGGGCGCGCGGTGCAGCAGATCCTCGACGAGGCCGAGTCGCGCATTTTCGCGATCGCCGAGGACGGGGCCCGCGGCAAGGCGGGCTTCCAGCCGATGAAGCAGTTGCTCGGGCAACTGCTCGACCGCGTGCAGGAACTGTCGGAGCAGGGCGGCTCGGAGATCACCGGCGTGGCCAGCGGGTTCATCGACCTCGACCGCATGACCGCCGGCATGCAGCCCGGCGACCTGATCATCGTCGCCGGCAGGCCGTCGATGGGCAAGACCTCGCTGGCGTTGAACATCGCCGAGCACGTGGCGGTCAACGAACAGCTGCCGGTCGCGGTGTTCAGCATGGAAATGGGCGCCTCGCAACTGGTGTTGCGCATCGTCGGCTCGCTCGGCCGCATCGACCAGTCGCACCTGCGCACCGGACAGCTCAGCGAGGACGAATGGACGCGGCTGCCCGAGACCATCGAGCGCCTCGACGACGTGCAGATCCATATCGACGAGTCGCCCGCGCTCAACCCGCTGGAGGTGCGCGCGCGGGCGCGCCGCCTGGCGCGCCAATGCGGCAAGCTGGGGTTGATCGTGGTCGACTACCTGCAGCTGATGAGCTCGGCTCGCGACGGGGAGAACCGGGCCACCGAGATCTCCGAGATTTCCCGCTCGCTCAAGGCGCTGGCCAAGGAACTGCAGTGTCCGCTGATCGCGCTGTCGCAGCTCAACCGCGACCTGGAAAAGCGCGCCGACCGCAGGCCGGTGATGAGCGACCTGCGGGAATCGGGAGCGATCGAGCAGGATGCCGACGTGATCCTGTTCATCTACCGCGACGAGGTCTACAACAAGGACTCCAAGGACCAGGGGATCGCCGAGATCATCATCGCCAAGCAGCGCAACGGCCCGATCGGCACGGTCAACGTCGCCTTCCTGCGCCAGCTCACCCGCTTCGAGAACCTGGCGAGGGGGTGAGCCCCCTTCTGAGCCCCCTTCGTCGCCGGGGGCGACCCCGGCTCCGTCCCCCCGAGGGGGACGCCTCCGGCCTTGGGGCGGCCCTGCGGCCGTTCGGCACTCGGCAGCGAGGTGCAGCGCAGGGGCGGCGACTGTCAGGCGGCGGTGGGGCCGGGACCTCCGGGTGAGGGTGCTGGGGCCTACGGCCACTCATGGCTCCTGCGCGCCTTGCCCCAGAGACCGATCGGGTCCGCGGTCGAGCGCGGAGGCCAACAGCCCCCCCCCCCCCCCCCGCGAGATCCCAGCGCCCCCACCCGGAGGTCCCGGCCCCACCGCCGCCTGACGCTCCCCGCCACCGCACAACCCACCGCAGCCCAGGGCCGATCGGCCGCAGGGCAGCCCCAAGGCCGGAGGCGCCCCCCTTGGGGGGGAGCGCCGGGGGTCGCCCCCCGGCGCCCGGGGGGCTACAGAATCTCCGTGGCGTAGTCGGCCAGGCGGCTGCGTTCGCCGCGGGCGAGGGTGATGTGGCCGGAGTGCTTCCAGCCCTTGAAGCGGTCGACCGCGTAGGCCAGGCCGGAACTGCCCTCGGTCAGGTACGGGGTGTCGATCTGCGCCAGGTTGCCCATGCAGATGATCTTGGTGCCGGGGCCGGCACGGGTGATCAGGGTCTTCATCTGCTTGGGGGTCAGGTTCTGCGCCTCGTCGATGATCACGTACTTGCTGAGGAAGGTCCTGCCCCGCATGAAGTTCATGCTCTTGACCTTGACCTTCGAGCGGATCAGTTCCTGGGTCGCCGCGCGCCCCCATTCGCCGCCGTGGTTGCCGCTGCCCGACTGGTTGAGCACCTCGAGGTTGTCGTCGAGCGCGCCCATCCAGGGAGACATCTTTTCTTCCTCGGTTCCGGGCAGGTAGCCGATGTCCTCGCCGACCGGGACCGTGACCCGGGTGATGATGATCTCGTTGTAGCGACGTTCCTCCAGCACCTGGTGCAGCCCGGCCGCCAGCGCCAGCAGGGTCTTGCCGGTGCCGGCCTGGCCGCTGAGGGTGACGAAGTCGATGTCCGGGTCGAGCAGCAGGTTCAACGCGAAGTTCTGCTCGCGGTTGCGAGCGCACACGCCCCACACGCTGTTCTTGGCGTGGGTGTAGTCGCGCACCACCTGCAGCACCGCGGTGGCGGCGCGGATTTCCTTCACCCTGGCGTACAACGGCGACGCGTTGGGCGCCTCCCAGTAGACCGCCTGGTTGACCAGCATCGCCGACACCAGCGGACCCTGCAGGCGGTAGAAGGGCTGCCCGCCCTGCTGCCAGCTCTCCAGCGACTGGGCCTGCTTGTCCCAGAAGTCGTCGGGCAGCGCCATCACCCCGGTGTACAGCAGGTCGGCGTCGTCCAGGGTCTTGTCGTTGGCGTAATCCTCGGCGTGCAGCCCCAGCGCGCGCGCCTTGACGCGCATGTTGATGTCCTTGGACACCAGCACCACCGGGCGCTCGGGATGGGCCTGTGTCAGCGCCTGCAGCACCGCGAGGATCTGGTTGTCCGCCTTGCCCTGGGGCAGCGCCTCGGGTAGCCGGCCTTCATGGGCGCGGGTCTGGAAGAACAGCCGCCCGCGGGCCTCGCGATGCCCGCTGTGGTCGAGCGCGATGCCCTTGTCGATTCCCGCCTCGACCCCGGCCACCAGCGCGTCGAGCTCGCGGCTGGCCTGGCGGGCGTTGCGCGCGACCTCGGACATGCCCTTCTTGTGGCCGTCGAGTTCCTCCAGCGTGACCATCGGCAGGTAGACGTCGTGCTCCTCGAAGCGGAACAGACACGTGGGGTCGTGCATCAGCACGTTGGTGTCCAGCACGAACAGCTTGCTCGGTCCGCCGGGCGATGGGGTCGCGCGCCTGGACGACGGGCCGCTCGAGGCCCTGGGCGCAGGCCGGGCGGGCGGCTTCGCCTGCACCGGCGCGGGCGCCGGCGCCGGGGTGCGCGTGGGCTCCCGCGCCGGCTCCAGCGCGGGTTCCAGCGCGGACTCCAGCGCGGGCTCCAGCAGTCGGGCAGCCGCCGGCTGGCTGGCGGGCCGACCGGTCTTCGGGGCCTTGGCCCGCGCCGGCGCGGTTGCGCGCGACGGGGCGCGCGCCTGGCTGGCGGACGCCGCGGCGTCGGGCACCCCCGCAGGGGCCTTCAGCAGGGAGCCGAGTTTGGTCGGGGGCTTGGGCAGGGGCATGGAGGCAGGATACGCGGATCGGATCGGGGCCTGCCCGGCAGGGGCCGGGCAGGGGACTGCAGGCCGCGCGCGCTCGGTGCCGCGTCGCGGCGCGCGCCGGGCGGCGGCGCGACCCGGCAGCCTGGCGTGCCGGAGATGGGCAGGTCCAACGCGTGGCAGGGGCGGGCGGGCACGTCCTCAGAGCTTGCGCACCGCCTCGAGGACTTCCTGCACATGGCCGGCGACCTTCACGCCGCGCCATTCCTGGCGCAGCACGCCTTCGGCATCGACCAGGAAGGTGCTGCGCTCGATTCCCTTGACCTTCTTGCCGTACATGATCTTGTTCTTCACCACCCCGAACATGTGGCAGAGCTTTTCCTCGGTGTCGGCGATCAGGTCGAAGGGCAATTCCAGCTGGCTGCGGAATTTGTCGTGGGACGCCAGGTTGTCGCGCGAAACGCCGAAGATCATCGCCCCGGCCTGCTCGAACTCCGAGTACAGGTCGCGGAACTGCAGGGCTTCGGTGGTGCAGCCCGGGGTCATGTCCTTGGGATAGAAGTACAGGATCAGCTTCTTGCCCAGATAGCTCTTCGGGCTGAATTTGATCTCACTGGTGGCGATTGCCTCGAAATCGGGAACCACCTTGTTCAGAACCAAAGCCATGAAGTCTCCTGTCAGCGCCGGCCATGCCGGCGTTCCCCGGAAGCGCTCCCGGCGCGGCCAGGCTGCAGGGCAGCCGCTCGGGTGCAAGATTCCATTTTACCAACTCGGGTTACAAATCCCCCGCCGCGCGCGCCCCCCGCGCCCGCCCGCGGCCGGCACCCCGGCCGCATCAGGGCTGCGCGGCCGGGTCGACCAGCAGCGCAGCCACCGCCCGCCGACCTTCGCCGACCAGGATGTTGTAGGTGCGGCAGGCCGCCGCGGTGCTCATGATCTCGAAGCCGATGCCCTTGTCGATCAGGGCGCGCAGCAGCGAAGGATGGGCGAAGCGCTGGGTGCCGCCGGTGCCGATGATCACCACCTCCGGGCGCAAGCCGGCCAGGCGCGCGAAGTCGTCCGCGGTGAGCGCGGCGAAGCCCTCGACGCCCCAGGGTTCGGGCGCCGTGTCGGCGCCCATGCAGATGCCTTGCAGGTAGCGCACCTGGTTGACTTCGACAAAACCCGGCCCGTGGGCGCTGACCTTGTAGCCGGCTTCGCTGTTTTCCGCCTGGAATTTCATCACTGCCCCGGTTGCGCCGCCGCGCCGCGCTGCGCAGCGGCTACATTATAGGGTTCACCCCCCGGCACGATGCGCGCCGGGGCCGCGGGGTCCGGGGCCCCGCGCGGGCGGCGCCCGGCGCCGCCCGTCGCGGCAGACATCGCGTTCCGACCCGGGGACGCACAGTCGGGAACATTTCATGGCGACGCGGGAATTTCACAAGTCGGACAAGCTGGCGGACGTGTGCTACGACATCCGCGGCCCGGTGCTGGACAAGGCGCGACAGATGGAGGAGGACGGCCAGCGAATCATCAAGCTGAACATCGGCAACCTGGCCGTGTTCGGCTTCGATCCGCCGGAGGAAATCGTCCAGGACATGATCCGCAACCTGCCGAGTGCCGCCGGGTACACCGACTCCAAGGGCCTGTTCGCGCCGCGCAAGGCGATCCAGCACTACACCCAGGAAAAGGGAATCGCCGGGGTCGAGATCGACGACGTGTTCATCGGCAACGGCGCGTCGGAGTTGATCACCATGAGCATGAATGCGCTGCTCAACAACGGCGACGAGGTGCTGCTGCCGGCGCCCGACTACCCGCTGTACACGGCCGCGGTGTCGCTGTCGGGCGGCCGTCCGGTGCATTACCTGTGCGACGAGCAGAGCGACTGGCTGCCCGACCTGGACGACATCCGGCGCAAGGTCACCCCGGCGACCAAGGCGCTGGTGGTGATCAATCCGAACAACCCGACCGGCGCGCTGTACCCCAGGGAATTCCTGCTGGAGTTGGTGGAGATCGCCCGCCAGCACCAGTTGATCGTGTTCGCCGACGAGATCTACGACAAGACGCTGTACGACGGCAACGTCCACACCAGCATCGCGTCGCTGGCCGACGACGTGCTGTTCATCACCTTCAACGGCTTGTCGAAGAACTACCGCTCGTGCGGATACCGGGCGGGCTGGATGGTGGTGTCGGGCGACAAGCGCCATGCCCGCGACTACATCGAGGGCCTGGCCATGCTCGCCTCGATGCGGCTGTGCGCCAACACGCCGGGCCAACTGGCCATCCAGACCGCCCTCGGCGGCTACCAGAGCATCAAGGACCTGGTCGCGCCGGGCGGGCGGCTCACCCGCCAGCGCGACCTGGCCTACGAACTGCTGACCCAGATCCCCGGGGTCAGCGTGGTCAAGCCCAAGGCGGCGCTGTACATGTTTCCCCGCCTCGACCCCAGGGTGTACCCGATCGCCGACGACCAGCAGTTCGCCTTCGAGCTGCTGGCCGAGGAGAGGGTGCTGATCGTGCAGGGCAGCGGCTTCAACTGGCCGCGCCCGGACCACTTCCGGCTGGTCTTCCTGCCCAATGCCGACGACCTGGGCGAGGCGATCTCGCGCATCGCCCGCTTCCTCGACCGCTACCGCCGCCGGCAGGTCGCAGCCGCGTGACCCGCGCCCGCGCCTCGAGCCGACGCAGCATCGCCGCCGGGCGATGGGCCTCGTGCGGCCCCTGACTCCTTGCCTGTCCTATGAAACCCATGCGAATCGCACTCCTGGGCGCCGGCACCGTGGCCTCCGGGGTGGTCCGTGTCCTGCAACGCAACCAGGACGAACTGTGTCGCCGCGCCGGGCGCGGCATCGAAGTCGTCGCGGTGGCCGCGCGCAACGCGGCCAAGGCGCGCCAGGCGCTGGGCGAAGGCCTGCCGATGCACGCCGACTTCCTGGCGCTGGCCACGCGCGAGGACGTGGACATCGTGGTCGAGCTGATGGGAGGCCTCGAGCCGGCGCGCGAACTCGTGCTGGCGGCGATTCGCGCCGGCAAGCACGTGGTGACGGCCAACAAGGCGCTGCTGGCGCACCACGGCAACGAGATCTTCGCCGCGGCGCAGTCGCACGGAGTGGTCGTCGCGTTCGAGGCGGCGGTGGCCGGAGGCATTCCGATCATCAAGGCGGTGCGCGAGGGCCTGGCGGCCAACCGCATCGAATGGGTGGCCGGGATCATCAACGGGACGACCAATTTCATCCTGTCCTCGATGCGCGAGCAGGGGCTGGACTTCGCCAGCGCGCTGGCCAAGGCGCAGCAACTGGGCTATGCCGAGGCCGACCCCGGCTTCGACATCGACGGCGTCGACGCCGCCCACAAGATCACCCTGTTGTGCGCAATGGCCTTCGGGGTGCCGGTGCAGTTCCAGCGCGCCCATGTGCAGGGAATCCGCGATCTCGACGGAGCCGACATCCGCTACGCCGAGCAACTGGGCTACCGCATCAAGCTGCTCGGCCTCACCCGCCGCTCGCAGCAGGGCATCGAGCTGCGGGTGCACCCGACCCTCATCCCGTCGGCCCGCCTGATGGCCAATGTCGAAGGGGCGATGAACGCGGTGATGGTGCAGGGCGACGCGGTCGGCCCGACGCTGTTCTACGGCAAGGGGGCGGGCGCCGAGGCGACCGCCTCGAGCGTGATCGCCGACCTGGTCGACATCACCCGGCTGCATACCGCCGACCCCGAGCACCGCGTTCCCCACCTGGCGTTCCAGCCCGGCGCGCTGGCCGACACGCCGATCCTGCCGATGTCCCAGGTGCGCACTTCGTACTACCTGCGCATCCATGTGCGCGACGAGGCCGGGGTGCTGGCCGAGATCACCCGCATCCTGGCCGAGCAGGGCATGTCCATCGATGCGCTGCTGCAGCGACCGTCGGGCGAGAACGACCAGCACACCGATGTCATCCTGCTGACCCACGAGACCCTGGAATGGCGCATGGACGAGGCGCTGGCGCGCATCCAGGCGCTGGACAGCGTGCTGGCGCCGGTGGTGCGCCTGCGCAAGGAGGAGTTGCGTTGATGGACTACGTCAGCACCCGCGGCGCCTCGCCCCGCGCCCGTTTCGACGACATCCTGCTCGAGGGCCTGGCCCCCGACGGCGGGCTGTACCTGCCCGAGCACTATCCGCGGCTGCAGCGCGAACAGCTGCAGCGCATGCAGCCGCTGGCCTACGCCGAACTGGCCTTCGAGGTGTTGCGCCCCTTCGTCGAGCCGATGCCGGCGCAGGCGCTGCGCGACAGCCTGCGCCGTACCTACACCGCGGCGACCTTCGGCAGCGACGCCATCATCCGGCTGCAGCCCATCGATTCGCGGCTCACGCTGCTCGGGGTGTCGCAGGGGCCGACGCTGGCGTTCAAGGACATGGCGATGCAGTGGCTCGGCCACCTGTTCGAGCAGGCGCTGGAGCCATCCGGCGGGGAGTTGAACATCCTCGGCGCGACCTCGGGAGACACCGGCAGCGCGGCCGAGTACGCGATGCGCGGGCGGCGCGGAATCCGGGTGTTCATGCTGTCGCCCTTCGGCCGCATGAGCCCGTTCCAGACGGCGCAGATGTACAGCCTGCACGAACCCAACATCCACAACATCGCGGTGCAGGACGTGTTCGACGGCTGCCAGGACCTGGTCAAGGCGGTGTCGGCGGACCTGGAGTTCAAGCGCCGCTGGCGGATCGGCAGCATCAACTCGATCAACTGGGCGCGCGTGGCGGCGCAGGTGGTGTACTACTTCGCCGGCTACCTGCGCAGCGTGCGCAGCGTGGGCGACCCGCTGGACGTGACCGTGCCTTCGGGCAATTTCGGCAACATCCTGGCCGCCCACGTGGCGCGGGAGATGGGACTGCCGCTGCGCCGCCTGGTGCTGGCCACCAACGAGAACGACGTGCTCGACGAGTTCCTGCGCAGCGGGGTGTACCGGCCGCGCAGCACCGAGCAGACGCATCACACGTCGAGCCCGTCGATGGACATCTCCAAGGCGTCGAACTTCGAGCGTTTCGTGTTCGACCTGCTCGGGCGCGACGCCGAGCGCACGCGCCGCCTGTTCGAGCAGGAACTGGCGCGCAAGGGCTGCTTCGACCTGGGCGCGGAGCCTGCGTTCGCGCGGGCGCGCCAGGGCATGGCCTCGGGCCGCAGCGACCATGCCACGCGCTTGCGCACCATCCGCGAGGTCTGGGAGCAATCGGGAGTGATCATCGACCCCCACACCGCCGACGGGGTCGCGGTGGCGCGACAGCACCTGGAACCGGGGGTGCCGATGCTGGTCGTCGAGACCGCGCTGCCGGCCAAGTTCGACGCCACCATCCGCGAGGCCATCGGCCGCGATCCCGAGCGCCCGCAGGCGGCCCGCGGGCTGGAGGCCAAGGCGCAGCGCTTTGTCGTGATGAACCCCGACGTCGATGCGTTGAAGGCCTATATCGCCAGCCATTGCGCGGCCTAGCCATCGCGATGATGCACGTCGCCGGTTTCGTCGGCTCCTCGGGCAGCGGCAAGACGACCCTGATCGAGGCGCTGCTGGGGGAGTTCGCGCTGCGCGGGCTGCGCGCGTCGGTGATCAAGCACGCCCACCACGGATTCGAACTCGATCGCCAGGGCAAGGACTCGTGGCGCCACCGCAAGGCCGGCGCCTTCGAGGTGCTGGTGGCCTCGCCGCACCTGCTGGCGCTGCAGCGCGAGACGCGTCAGCCGCGCGAGTACGCGCTGGCCGAACTGCTGCCCCTGCTGCAGGCGGTGGACTGGGTGCTGGTCGAAGGCTTCCGCGGCGCGCCGATCCCTAAAATCGAGGTGTGGCGCCAGGCCACCGGCAAGCCCTTGCTGCTCGGCGACGACCCGCGCCTGCTGGCGGTGGCGTGCGAAGGCACCGCTGCGCCCGGCCTGGGCGGCGCGGCGCAGCGCCTGGACCTGGGCCAGCCGGCGCGGATCGCCGACTGGATGCTGAGCCAATCCCGACGTTTCGTCTACGCCGATGAACCAAGCCTCGAGTGATTCCCTGGATGTCGACACCGCGCTGGCGCGCCTGCTCGAGCGGGCACGGCCGCTGACCCCGCCGCAGGCGCTGCCGGTCGAGCAGTGCCTGGGCCGGGTGCTGGCGCAGGATGTGCGCAGCCCGATCGACGTGCCCGGCTGGGACAACAGCCAGATGGACGGCTATGCGTTGCGCAGCGGCGACGTCGCCAGCGCCGGGGCGCGGCTGGAGGTGAGCCAGCGCATCGCCGCCGGCCAGGTCGGCCAGCCGTTGCAGCCGGGACAGGCTGCGCGCATTTTCACCGGCGCTCCGATTCCCCCCGGGGCCGACGCGGTGGTCATGCAGGAGCAGTGCCGGGTCGAGGGCCAGCAGGTGCTGGTCGACCACCTGCCACGCCCCGGCGAATGGGTGCGTCCGCGCGGATTCGATGTGCGCGAAGGCAGCACGGTGCTGCACGCCGGCCAGCGCCTGCGCCCGCAGGACCTGGGCCAGGCCGCCTCGGTCGGGGTGGCGCGCTTGCAGGTGGCTCCCCGCCCGCGGGTGGCGCTGCTGTGCACCGGCGACGAACTGGCGATGCCGGGCCAGCCCTTGCGCACCGGAGGGGTCTACAACAGCAACCGCTTCCTGCTGCGCGCGCTGCTCGAGGCTCTGGGCTGCCAGGTCAGCGACCTCGGCCAGGTGGCCGACACCCTGCCGGCCACCCGCCAGGCGCTGGCCGACGCCGCGCGCGAACACGATCTGGTGCTGAGTTCGGGCGGCATGTCGGTGGGCGGCGAGGACCACGTGCGTCCGGCGGTGCAGGCGCAGGGCGAACTGGCGCACTGGCGCATCGCCATCAAGCCGGGGCGCCCGCTGGCCTTCGGGGCCATCCGGCGCGCGCAGGGGAGCAGCGCGCATTTCATCGGCCTTCCGGGCAATCCGGTTTCGAGCTTTGTCACCTTTCTGGTCTTCGTGCGACCTTTCGTGCTGGCGCTGCAGGGGGCGTCGCGGCTTGCGCCGCAAGCGCTGTGGCTGCCCAGCGCGAGCCGCTGGCCGCGCGCGGACAAGCGGCGCGAATTCCTGCGCGCCCGCCTGGACGCCCAGGGCAGGGTGGAACTGCACGAGGAGCAGAACTCGGCGGTGCTGAGCTCGACGGTGTGGGGCGACGGGTTGGTGGACAATCCCGCCGGACAGACCTTCGAACCGGGAGACCTGGTGCGCTTCATCGCCTTTTCCGATCTGCTGAACTGAGGGGGCTTGGCGATGCCGACGACCATCCGCTATTTCGCCAGCGTGCGCGAGACCATCGGTTGCGCCAGCGAGCAGCTGGAGCTTCCGGCCGAGTTGCGCACCCTGGGCCAGGCGCGCCAATGGCTGGCGCAGCGCAGTCCGCGGCATGCCGACGCGCTCGGCCCGCAGCGCACCCTGCGCATGGCGTGCAACCACGTGATGGCGGGCGCCGAGGCACCGCTGGCCGACGGCTGTGAACTGGCCTTCTTTCCTCCGGTCACCGGGGGCTGAACGGCGTCGCCCACCCAGGAGCGCATCGATGTTCGAAGTCCGCATCCAGGCCGAAGCCTTCGACAGCGCGCAGGCCGCGCAGCGGCTGCGCGCCGGTCGCCGGGATGTCGGCGCGGTGGTGGTGTTCGAAGGCGTCTGCCGCGAGGAAGCTCCGGCGCCCGGCCAGGCCGGAGTGCAGACGCTGGAACTCGAGCATTACCCCGAGATGACCCGCGCCAGCATCGAGGCGATGGTCGAGCAGGCACGCGCCCGCTGGCCCTTGCTGGGCGCGCTGGTGGTGCACCGGGTCGGCGTGCTGTGCCCCGGCGATCCGATCGTGCTGGTCGCGGTGGCCAGCAGCCATCGCCACGCGGCCTTCGAGGCCTGCGCCTTCCTGATGGATTACCTGAAGACCCAGGCTCCGTTGTGGAAGAAGGAAACCACCGCCGAGGGCGCGCGTTGGGTCGATGCCCGGGAAGCCGACGATGCGGCGCTGGCGCGCTGGGGGGTCCGCTCCGACAACCGCGACGCGGGTCGCTGAGGCGCGCCGGGCCCGCCGCGGCGGGCCCTGGCCGATGCTCCCGGGGCGCGGCCCGGGCTCAGGCGCCGGTCAAGCGGCCGAGCCAGCGAGCCCAGTCCCGGAGCGAGCCGCGATGGCGCCGCCAGCCCAGCCAGAGCAGCCAGCCACGGCGCAACCAGCGCAGCGCGGGGCGAGGCCGCGCCAGCAGCACCAGGCCGCAGGCCAGCGCGCCGAGCGCGGCGTGTTCGCGCAGTAGCGAGCCCAGGCGAGCGACCAGGCTGCGCCCTTGCTGCGCCACCGAAAGCAGGCCCTCGACTTCCCGCAGCACCCCCAGGCACTGCGCGCGCTGCTCGGCGATGCGCCAGCGCAGCTGCTGCTTGCGCAGCAGCAGATCGACCTGTTCAGGGCTCATGGTCGCGCGCTGTCAGCGCCTGGCGATCGCGCTCGAGTTCGGCCAGGCTGGCACTGAACAGCCCGCTGCCGGCGCGCCAGGCGCGCGCGGCGACGCCGGCAGCGCCGACCCCGAGCAGCAGCGCGACCGCCGTGGCCAGCGCCAGCCCGAGCTGGCGATGGCTGTCCCACAGCGCCACGGTCAGCCAGACCAGCGCGAACACCACCGCGAAGCCCAGCAGCACCGCCGCGAGCACCAATCCGAGCAGCAGCCGCGCCAGGCGCAGCTTCTCCTCCTGCAGCTCCAGCGCGAGCAGCTGCAACCGGGTCTGCGCCGACTGCAGCAGCAGGTCCAGCCGTTGGCGCAGGCCGTGGGCCGCGCCGCGCGGGGTCGACACGCCGGGGGCTCCGTCGGGATGCCAGCGAGCCGGGCTTCAGCGCCGGCCGATCAGCAGGCCGAGCAGGAAGGCCACCCCGGCGGTGGCGCCGATGGACTTCCAGGGGTTGTCGTGCACGTAGTCGTCGGTGGCGCGCGCCATCTCCCGGCCGCGCTCGAGCATTTCGGCCTCGAGATCGGACAGTTGCGACTTCAGGCCGCCGAGGCGTTCGCCGAGCCGGGCGCGCACATCGGCGATGCGCTCGCCGGCCTGGCTGGCGGTCAGGCTCAGCAGTTCCTCGGCGTCGGAGGCGACTTCACGCAGGTCGGCCACCAGCTTGTCGGTGGTCTTGCTGTCGACTGCGGCGGTTTCCAGCTTGCCGGCGAGTTTGGCCATGACGGACTCTCCTGAGGGTTGGCATACGAAAGGCGGCGCAAGCAACGCGCGACGACGGCACCGGGGCCCGGCCTGGGCCCGGCCGGCAAGCCGAGCTTACTTGCAGGCGCGATCGCGCGCGCACGGGCGCCGCAAAGGCACGCCAGCATGATGCCATCGTCCACTCCGGTACGCCATGCAGCCAGATCAACTTCGCCCGGTTCGCCGACGCCTTGAAAATGCCGCCAGGCTCCACATGTTGTGTGGGTACACACGGAGGAATCCATGCGCTTCGACAAGCTGACCACACAGTTCCAGGAGGCTCTGGGCGAGGCCCAGTCCCTGGCGCTGGGAGCCGACAACCCCTACATCGAGCCGGTGCACCTGCTCGGCGCGATGCTGCAGCAGGACGGCCCCAAGGCGCTGCTGGCGCGTGCCGGGGTCAACGTGCCGGCGCTGCAGGCGTCGGTGCAGCAGGCGCTGGGCCGGCTGCCGCAGGTGCAGGGTACCGGGGGGCAGATCCAGGTCAGCCGCGAACTCGGCAACCTGCTGAACCTGGCCGACAAGGAAGCCACGCGCCGCGGCGACCAGTTCATCCCCAGCGAGACCTTCCTGCTGGCGCTGGCCGACGACAAGGGCGATGCCGGGCGGGCAGCGCGCGAGGCGGGCCTGAGCCGCAAGAGCCTGGAGGCCGCGATCGACGCGGTGCGCGGCGGGCAGAGCGTGAACAGCGCCGATGCCGAGCAGCAGCGCGAGGCGCTGAACAAATACACGCTGGACCTGAGCGAACGCGCCCGCCAGGGCAAGCTCGACCCGGTGATCGGGCGCGACGACGAGATCCGTCGCACCATCCAGGTGCTGCAGCGCCGCACCAAGAACAACCCGGTGCTGATCGGCGAACCCGGAGTGGGCAAGACGGCCATTGTCGAAGGGCTGGCGCAGCGCATCGTGTCGGGCGAGGTTCCCGACAGCCTGAAGGACAAGCGGGTGCTGGTGCTGGACATGGCCGGGCTGCTGGCCGGCGCCAAGTACCGCGGCGAGTTCGAGGAGCGGCTGAAGGCGGTGCTCAAGGAGGTCGCCCAGGAAGAGGGGCGGGTGATCCTGTTCATCGACGAAATCCACACCATGGTCGGCGCCGGCAAGGCCGAGGGCGCGATGGACGCGGGCAACATGCTCAAGCCGGCGCTGGCGCGCGGCGAACTGCACTGCATCGGCGCGACCACGCTGGACGAGTACCGCAAGTACATCGAGAAGGACGCCGCGCTGGAGCGGCGCTTCCAGAAGGTGCTGGTCGACGAGCCCAGCGTGGAGGCGACGATCGCCATCCTGCGCGGACTGCAGGAAAAGTACGAAGTCCACCACGGCGTGGAGATCACCGATCCGGCGATCGTCGCGGCCGCCGAGCTGTCGCATCGCTACATCACCGACCGCTTCCTGCCCGACAAGGCCATCGACCTGATCGACGAGGCGGCCTCGCGCATCAAGATGGAGATCGACTCCAAGCCCGAGGTGATGGACCGGCTGGACCGCCGGCTGGTGCAGCTCAAGATCGAGCGCGAGGCGGTGGCCAAGGAAAAGGACGAGGCCTCGCAGAAGCGCCTGGCGCTGATCGAGGAGGAAATCGGGCGCCTGCAGAAGGAGTACGCGGACCTGGAGGAGATCTGGAAGGCCGAGAAGGCGGCCGTGCAGGGTTCGGCGCAGGTCAAGGAGCAGATCGACCAGCTGCGCTTCCAGATCGAGGAGCTCACCCGCAAGGGCGACTTCAACAAGGTCGCGGAACTGCAGTACGGGCGGTTGCCCGAGCTCGAGCGCCAGTTGCGCGAGGCCCAGGCCAAGGAGGCCGCTCCCGGCGGCGAGGGCGCCCAGGCAACGCGCAGGCTGCTGCGCACCCAGGTCGGCGCCGAGGAGATCGCCGAGGTGGTCAGCCGCATGACCGGCATCCCGCTGTCCAAGCTGCTGCAGGGAGAGCGCGACAAGCTGCTGCAGATGGAGCAGCGCCTGCACCAGCGGGTGGTCGGCCAGGACCAGGCGATCGCCGCGGTGTCGGACGCCATCCGGCGTTCGCGCGCCGGTTTGTCCGACCCCAACCGCCCCTATGGCTCGTTCCTGTTCCTCGGCCCGACCGGGGTCGGCAAGACCGAGCTGTGCAAGGCGCTGGCCGAGTTCCTGTTCGACAGCCAGGACCACCTGATCCGCGTCGACATGAGCGAATTCATGGAGAAGCACTCGGTCGCGCGCCTGATCGGCGCGCCTCCCGGCTACGTGGGCTACGAGGAAGGCGGCTACCTGACCGAGGCGGTGCGGCGCAAGCCCTACAGCGTGATCCTGCTCGACGAAGTCGAGAAGGCGCACCCCGACGTGTTCAACGTGCTGCTGCAGGTGCTCGACGACGGCCGGCTGACCGACGGCCAGGGGCGCACCGTGGACTTCAAGAACACGGTGATCGTGATGACCTCCAACCTGGGCTCGCAGCACATCATGAGCATGGCCGGCCAGCCGCAGCAGGCGATCCGCGACGCGGTGTGGGCCGAGGTCAAGCAGCATTTCCGCCCGGAATTCCTCAACCGCATCGACGAGGTGGTGGTGTTCCACTCGCTGGATCCGCAGCAGATCGAGGGCATCGCGCGCATCCAGCTCGCCTCGCTGGAGCGCAGGCTGGCGCAGATGGACATCCGCCTGGAGGTCAGCGCGGCCGCGGTGGCGCAGATTGCGAAGGCTGGCTTCGATCCGGTGTTCGGAGCGCGGCCGCTGAAGCGGGCGATCCAGAACGAGCTGGAGAACCCCCTGTCCAGGCTGATCCTGCAGGGGCGCTTCGGCCCCAAATCGGTGGTCCCGGTGGATGCCGTCGACGGCCGGCTGGTGTTCGAGCGCACGGTGCACTGACCGACCGCATGCCGCGGCGCGCCGGCGCGCCGGCGCTACGATGACGCCTTTGACCCCAGCGGGCGCGCAGCGGGCGCGCCCGCGCAGCTCGAGCGCGTGACATGAATGGATCGATCGGCCGCCTGGCGCGTGCCCTGATGGCGGCGACGGCGGCGCTGCTGATGCTGGCCGCCTGCGGCAAGAAGCTCCACTGGGACCTGGACTATGTCGGCGCGGTGCTGCCGAACCTGCAGTTCCATCTGGTCGACGACACCGGCAAGCCGGTGACCGCGGCCGACTTCCGGGGCAAGGTGGTGGTGCTGTATTTCGGCTACACCCACTGCCCCGACGTGTGTCCGCTGACCATGTCGCACCTGGCGGCGGCGGTCCAGCAACTGGGCAGCCGGGCGAGCGACGTGCGGATCCTGTTCGTGTCGGTCGACCCGGCGCGCGACACCCCGGCGATCCTCAAGGCCTACACCGGCGCGTTCAGCCCGCAGGCCGAGGGGCTGACCGGCTCGATGGCGCAGATCCAGGCAGTGGCCAAGCGCTACCACGTCGCGTTCAACTACGGCGAAAAGGACCGCTACGGCAACTATGTGGTCAGCCACAGCGCGGCGATCTATGTGTTCGACCGCCACGGTCGCGGCAGGCTGATCGGCTCGGACAGCGCGGCGCCGGCGCAGATCACCCACGACCTGCGGCAGTTGCTCGACGACTGAATCGCGCGCAGGCGGCGCGCCGCGCGTCAGGCGCGCCGCATCGAGCGGCCCGCGGCGCGTTGCGCCGCGCGCGCCGGCTGTGCGGCGGCGCCTTGCGGCGCGCCGCGGTCGGAAAGCCGCATCCAGCGCCTGAGCGCGGCCATCGCCGCCATCACGTTCACCGCCGAAGCCGGGATCCACAGGATCAGCCCGCCGAGGTGCTGGTCGCTCATCGCGCTCAGCCCGGCGATCGCCCGTCCGCACAGGTTGTAGATGGGGTACCAGTCGCTGCTGCTCAGCGCCAGGATCGCCCCCAGCAGCATCTGCGGCAGCATGCCGATGACCGGCAGGAAGACGCGCAGTCCGGCGCGCAGGTGGGCCGGCGGGCTGGGGCGGGGGTCGAGCACCAGCCACCAGAACAGCAGCCCGTCGAGCACCATGGTCCAGTTCATCGCCTGGTACAGCCGGGTGTTGAGCATGACCCCCACATGCACCGCGGGCACCAGCCAGAACACCACCAGCCCGGCGAACAGCAGCACCGCGACCCAGGGGTTGAGCAGCACCGCGCCCAGCCAGCGCACCGGCGGCAGGCGCAGCAGCGGCAGCAGCAGCGCGCGGCGCCAGCGCGCGGGCAGGCCGGCGCGCCAGGTCGGCCCGGGCCAGGCGGAGATCACCAGCATCGGCGCCAGGTCGTGCAGCACCATCTGCTGGGTCATGTGGACGAAGAACTCGTGCTCGGCGACGTAGTCCCACTGGGTCTGCAGCGCCTGCCACAGCAGCAGCCAGCCGATCCAGAACAGCCCCTGGCGCCACGCCGCGGTGCGCCTGCGCAGGCTGCCTCGCAGGTACAGCACCGCTCCGCCTGCGAGGAACAGCGCCATCGGCAGCGAGGGATACCAGGGTACGAACCAGTTCCAGGACATGGCAGGGATGCGCGGGGCCCCCAAGCCGTGGCGGGCTGAAGGGCTACAGCATAACCGGGCCGCCCGGCAACGATCGGTTGCACTTTGACTTGGGACAGGACGCGGCGGGCGCAAAGCCATTGCAATCGAGGCAGAGCGCGCGTCGCGGGTCCACGGCCCGGCGCCGCGGCCGCAGTCGCAGTCGCTGTCGAACTTCAGGAGAGCACGCATGGCCCCGTCCACCCCGACCCTCAGTGCCGGCGTGAGCACTTGCGATTTCTGCGACCAGCAGGCCGAGGCGATCGAGCGCGGCGAGGTGCGGGTGCTGCCGCCGGTGTTCCGCCACTACGGTCGTCAGGGCCATTTCTTCGGGCAGGTGGCCACCGTGCAGTGCCTGGAGGACAACGCGCTGCTGCGCGCCACGCTGGAGCAAGCCGGCATGGCGCGCGTGCTGGTCGTCGCCGGAGGCGCCTCGCTGCGCACTGCGCTGATCGGCGGCAGGCTGATCGAACTGGCGCTGCGCAACGGCTGGGCCGGGCTGGTGATCGACGGCTGCGTGCGCGACGTGCAGGAGATCCAGGCGCGGCCGATCGGAGTGCGGGCCTTGGCCCACGTTCCGATGCCCCCGCGCAAGCTCGGGACCGGTCAATGCCAGGTCGCGGTGCGCGTCCAGGGGGTCGCGGTGCAGCCCGGAGACTGGCTGTACGCCGACGCCGACGGCATGCTGGTCAGCGCCCACCCGCTGCACCAGCCCGCGCAGCCGCTGCAGCAGGCGGCACTGCAGGACGACGACGCCTGAGGCTCGCCGGCGCGGGCCGGCGGCCGCAGCGACAGGCTCGCGCTACAGGCTCGCGCGCAGCAGCCCGACGGCCACGCCCTCGATGTCCAGCGCCTGCCCCGGCTCGACCACGATGGGCGCGAAGTCCGGGTTCTCCGGCAGCAGTTCGATGCGCGAGGCGGTGCGTCGCAGCCGCTTGACGGTGACCTCGTCGCCCAGGCGGGCGATCACGATCTGGCCGTTGCGCACCTCGCGGGTCTGCCGCACCGCCAGCAGGTCGCCGTCGAGGATCCCGGCGCCCTGCATGCTCGAGCCGCGCACCTTCAGCAGGTAGTCGGGGCGGGCGCTGAACAGCCCGGCGTCGACCCCGACGGTGGCCTCGACGTGCTGCTGGGCGAGGATCGGGCTGCCGGCCGCGACGCGCCCGATCAGCGGCAGCATCAGCTGCTCCATGCCGGGCAGCGAACGCAGCGCGGCGCCGCGCGGGCGCAGCGCCAGCCGCGCCTGCGGGGTCAGCCGGATTCCCCTCGAGGTGCCGGAGGACAATTCGAGCATGCCCTTGCGCGCCAGCGCGTGCAGATGGTCTTCGGCGGCATTGGCGGAGCGGAACCCCAGCTCTGCGGCGATCTCGGCCCGGGTGGGCGGATAGCCGCTGCGCTCGATGGCGCGCGCGATCAGGCGCAAGATCTCGTCCTGGCGGGGGGTAAGCTTCGCGGCGTCGGGCATGCAGGCGATCCTCCGGGCGACCTTCTTCTGGCGGCCCTCGACAGGCACTGTACGAAATAAGCTGTATTTTTATCCAGATCGAGCGATGACGCAAGCTGCTTCGAACGAGCGCCCCGCAACAGGCGGCGAATCCTCCCGCGCCGGTGGCGACCTGCCGCGGGTCCTGGTGCTGGGCACCGGCGGCACCATCGCCGGGGTGGCTCCCGCCGCCTCCGCGGCGACCGGGGCCGGCTACACCGCCGGAGTGCTGGGGGTCGACGCGTTGCTGGCCGCGGCTCCCGGGGTCGAGCGGGTCGCGTCGCTGGCCTGCGTGCAGCTGTGCAACATCGACAGCAAGGACGCCCAGCCCGAGTCGTGGGTGCAGTGGGCGCGCGCCATCGAGGACTGGCGGGCCCGGCCCGGCGTGGCAGGGTGCGTGCTGACCCACGGCAGCGACACCCTGGAGGAGACGGCCTACGCGCTGGACTGCCTGCTGGCGCCCGGCGCCCCGGTGGTGCTGACCGCGGCGATGCTGCCGGCCGGCGCGCTGTCGGCCGACGGTCCGCGCAACCTGTACGACGCGGTGCGCGTGGCGGCCGACCCCGCGGCCGCGCGGCGCGGCGTGCTGTGCGTGATGCACGGCAGGGTGCACGCGGCGCGCGACGTGAGCAAGGAGTTCGCCGGCCGCGTCGATGCCTTCGGCTCCGGCGAGCGCGGCCCGTTGGGCTTCATCGGCTCCGCGGGCCTGCGCTTCACGCGCGAGCTGCCGGCAGCGCCCGGCGAGCGCCCCTGCTGGCGGGCACCTGCGGCCTGGCCGCGGGTGGAACTGGTGTGCAGCCACAGCGGCGCCGACGGCGCGCTGGTGCGCGCGCTGCTGGCGCAGTCGCTGCAGGGGTTGCTGCAGCCGCCGCTGCGCGCGCTGGTCGTGCTGGGCACCGGCAGCGGCACGGTGCACCGCGATCTGCAGGCCGCGCTCGACGAAGCCGCCGCGGCCGGAGTGCGGGTGCAGGTGGTGCCCCGGCACGGCGCGTGCCAGGGTGGGGAGTTCGACGGCTTGAACGCCGTCAAGGTGCGGGTGCAGATGATGCTGCAGCCGCCGATCTGAAGCCGCGGCCCGATCCGCCGGGCCGCCGCCGCGGTCGATCAGCGGCAGCTGGAGTCGACCAGCGCCTGCGCCTGCTGGCGTTGCGCCTGCAGCTGCGCCGACCCGAGATAGGCCTGCTGGCCGTCGGCCTGCACCTGGCGGATGCGGCGCCCGCTGTCGAGCACCTGCAGGCGTTGCTGCGCCTGCTGGCACAACTGCATGCGCTGCATCGCCTCGGCCTGCTGCTGCGCCGCCTGCGCGTCCTGCCGGGCCTTGCGCTGCGCCTGCTGCCGCGCCTTGCGCTGCCGCAACGCTCGCTGCACCGCCTCGGCCGCCGACGCCGACGCCCCCGAGGCCGGCTCGGCGGGCGCCACGCTGGTCGGCCGCGGCCGCGCCAGGATGTTCCGCAGCGGCGTGTCGGCGGGCGGCGGCTGGTCGCTGTACTGGACCACCCCCGAAGGCGAGATCCATTTCCACTGCGCCAGCGCCTGCCTGGCCAGCCCGAAGCTGGCGGCCAGCGCGAGCAGCGCCGCCAGCGCGGCGGTGCGGCGGGGGCGATGGGCTGGGTGCATGGTGCTGCTCTCCGGTTGGAGCCCGGACGGGCGAGGGCGGCGATGGCCTGAACTGTACGGCATCGCGGCGCCCCGGCGCGCGACCGCGGCCGGCGTTGTCTTTTATCATCACCTTTTGCGCCCCGGAGGATGTATGCGCCTGCTCGGAAAAGCGTTGACCTTTGACGACGTTCTTTTGGTTCCGGCTTATTCCCAGGTCCTGCCCAAGGACACCAGCCTTGCCACCCAGCTCAGCCGGCGCATCCGCCTGAACATCCCGCTGGTGTCGGCAGCGATGGACACGGTCACCGAGTCGCGGCTGGCCATCGCGATGGCGCAGGAGGGCGGCATCGGCATCATCCACAAGAACCTCTCGCCGAAGGCCCAGGCCACCGAAGTCGCGCGGGTCAAGCGCTTCGAGTCCGGCGTGCTGAAGGACCCGATCACCATCTCCCCCGGCGTGAAGGTCAGCGACGTGCTGGCGCTGTCGCGCCAGCATGGCATCTCGGGCTTTCCGGTGATCGAGAACGGCAAGGTGGTGGGCATCGTCACCAACCGCGACCTGCGTTTCGAGAGCCGGCTGGAGGCGCCGGTGCGCGACATCATGACCCCGCGCGAGCGCCTGATCACCGTGCGCGAGGGCGCGACGCTGGACGAGGGCAAGGCGCTGATGCACCGCCACCGGCTGGAGCGGGTGCTGGTGATCAACGAGGAGTTCGAACTGCGCGGCCTCATGACCGTGAAGGACATCCTGAAGGCCACCGAGCGCCCGAACGCGGCGCGCGACCCGCAGGGCAAGCTGCGCGTGGGGGCCGCGGTGGGGGTCGGCGAGGGCACCGACGAGCGCGTCGAGGCGCTGGTGCGCGCCGGCGTGGACCTCATCGTGGTCGACACCGCGCACGGCCACAGCCAGGGGGTGATCGACCGCGTGCGCTGGGTCAAGGAGCACTTCCCGGCGGTCGACGTGGTCGGCGGCAACATCGCCACCGCCGAGGCCGCGCGCGCGCTGGTCGACGCCGGCGCGGACGGCGTGAAGGTGGGTATCGGCCCGGGGTCGATCTGCACCACCCGCATCGTCGCCGGCGTGGGGGTGCCGCAGATCACCGCGGTGGCCAATGTCGCGCAGGCGCTGGAGGGCACCGGGGTGCCGCTGATCGCCGACGGCGGCATCCGCTATTCGGGCGACATCGCCAAGGCCATCGCGGCGGGCGCCCACTGCGTGATGATGGGCAGCATGTTCGCCGGGACCGAGGAGGCGCCCGGCGAAGTGATCCTCTACCAGGGACGCTCCTACAAGACCTACCGGGGCATGGGGTCGATCGGGGCGATGAACGCCGGGTCGGCCGACCGCTACTTCCAGGACGGGGTGGAGGCGCCGGCATCGGTCGGGGCGGAGAAGTTCGTCCCCGAGGGCATCGAGGGCAGGGTGCCGTACAAGGGCGCGCTGGCGGCGATCCTCTATCAGCTGGTCGGCGGCGTGCGCTCGGCACTGGGCTACTGCGGCTGCGCGAGCGTCGAGCAGATGCGCTCGCGCGCCCAGTTCGTCGAGATCACCTCGGCGGGGATGCGCGAAAGCCATGTGCACGACGTGCAGATCACCAAGGAAGCGCCGAACTACCACATCGACTGAACCGCCGACCGGTTCACCGATCGCCCCACCCGCCGGCCCGCCGGCCGCCTCAGCGAGCGAATCCCCAGCCCCATGCACCAGAAGATCCTGATCCTGGATTTCGGCTCCCAGGTCACCCAGTTGATCGCGCGCCGGGTGCGCGAATCCCACGTCTACTGCGAGATCCAGCCGCACGACGTCA
The DNA here is from genome assembly GCA_021845505.1 of Pseudomonadota bacterium. Taxonomy (GTDB): domain Bacteria; phylum Pseudomonadota; class Gammaproteobacteria; order Burkholderiales; family Burkholderiaceae_C; genus Thiomonas_A. Next base: position 58,787 of record JAJZVU010000012.1, read on the forward strand.
GCGACGAGTTCATCCGCGGCCAGCTCGCGCAGGGCCTCCGGGGCATCATCCTGTCGGGAAGCCACGCCAGCACCTACGAGGCGCACGACCTGGTGGCTCCGCGGGCCGTGTGGGACAGCGGGCTGCCGGTGCTGGGGATCTGCTACGGCATGCAGACCATGGCCGCGCAGCTGGGCGGCAAGGTCGAGTGGAGCGAGCACCGCGAGTTCGGCTACGCCGAGGTGCGCGCGCGCGGCCACACCCGGCTGCTCGAGGGCATCGAGGACCTGCGCACGCCCGAGGGGCACGGCCTGCTCAAGGTCTGGATGAGCCACGGCGACAAGGTCACCGAGCTGCCGCCGGGTTTCCGCCTGATGGCCAGCACCCCGAGCTGCCCGATCGCCGGCATGGCCGACGAGACGCGGGGCTACTACGGGGTGCAGTTCCACCCGGAGGTCACCCACACGCTGCAGGGGCGGGCGCTGCTCGAGCGCTTCGTGCGGGACATCTGCGGCTGCAGCGGCGACTGGGTGATGGGCGACTACGTCGCCGAGGCGACGCGGCGCATCCGCGAGCAGGTGGGCGACGAGCGGGTGATCCTCGGCCTGTCCGGAGGTGTCGATTCGAGCGTGGCGGCCGCGCTGATCCACCGCGCCATCGGCGACCAGCTGACCTGCGTGTTCGTCGACCACGGACTGCTGCGCCTGGACGAGGCGCGCATTGTGATGGACATGTTCGCCGGCCGGCTGCACGCCCGGGTGGTGCATGTCGACGCCAGCGGGGAATTCCTGGGCGCGCTGGCCGGCGTCACCGACCCCGAGCACAAGCGCCGCATCATCGGCCGCGAGTTCGTCGAGGTGTTCCAGCGCGAGGCGCGCAAGCTCGGCGATGCGCGCTGGCTGGCGCAAGGCACCATCTACCCCGATGTCATCGAGTCGGGCGGGGCGGGCACCAAGAAGGCGACGGTCATCAAGAGCCACCACAACGTCGGCGGCCTGCCGCAGAGCCTGGGGCTGAAGCTGCTCGAGCCGCTGCGCGAGCTGTTCAAGGACGAGGTGCGCGAGCTCGGCCGGCAGCTCGGGCTGCCCGCCGAGATGGTCGACCGCCACCCTTTCCCCGGCCCGGGGCTGGGCGTGCGCATCCTCGGCGAGGTCAAGCGCGAGTACGCCGACCTGCTGCGCAGGGCCGATGCGATTTTCATCGAGGAGCTGCGCAACACCGTCGACCCGGCCAGCGGACGCAGCTGGTACGAACTGACCTCGCAGGCCTTCGCGGTGTTCCTTCCGGTCCGCAGCGTCGGGGTGATGGGCGACGGCCGCACCTACGACCACGTGGTCGCGCTGCGCGCGGTCCACACCAGCGACTTCATGACCGCCGACTGCGCCGAGCTGCCCTACGCGCTGCTCAAGCGGGTGTCGGGCCGCATCATCAACGAGGTGCGGGGAATCAACCGCGTCACCTACGACGTGTCGAGCAAGCCGCCGGCGACCATCGAGTGGGAATAGGGCCCGAGCGATCCGCGGCGTTGCATGGTCCTCGCGGATCGATGTCCGTGGCGCTGGCCGCAGCGGCCGCTTCGACTTCGGACGATCGAGCGCGCGTGCCGGTGCGCGACGCTTCGGGGGCGCGCTCAGCGTTCGCCGGCATCGCCCGAGGCGCGGGCGAGCGCGTCACGCGTGCGCGCCCTGGGCGCCGCCGGGGCCTGGGGCAGCGGTGGCGGAACGACCTTCGCGGCCGCCTGCGGGCGCGGCCGGCGGCGACGCCGGATGGCGTGCTCGACCATGGCCAGGCGGTGTTCCATGAATTCGCGCTCGGGCTCGGAGACGAACAGGTTGTCCGACGAGTCGAGGAAATCGGTGATCTGTTGCTGCTCCTGCAGGAGTTCGGGCAGTTCGGCCTGGGCGCCGGGCGGCTTGCGCGTGATCGACCTCCACCAAAGCAGGGCGCCGATGGCGGCGCACAGGGACAACGCGAACAGTGCGGGGGCATGCATGGGCGGTCTCCAGCGGGCCTCGACGCGGGCCCGACGCCGTAGTCGTTCCAGTGTAGACGCATCGGCTTAAAAATGGGAGAATTTCCCATATATTCCTGCCGCGCCGCTGGAGCGATCCCCGGCGGGGACGCCGCGTCGACACGCATCGGCATGCCTGAGCCAGATCATGTCCATTTGACGCAAGGGGCCTGAAAACGCGGGCGCGCGTGCTACATTGCGCGCCGCATGCGCGGTCGATGCGTGGCCGAGGCCGCAGGGCAGGCGCGAAGTGAACAGGGGAGCAGGAATGGATCCAAGCCTCGCTGCACGCAGCATCACCGTGGTCTATATGGGCGACTCGATAACCGAGGGGCAATATGTGCACCACAGCGCGAGATGGACCGAAATCCTCACCGGACGCATCCGGCGCCAGGTCGCGGGGCGCTTCGACGAGCAGGCACTGCATTTCTTCAATCGCGGCATCTCGGGTGAGACGACGCGGCAGGGGCTCGAGCGCTTCGCGCGCGACGTGCAGGCCCTCGAACCGCGCGTCATGACACTGCAGTTCGGCTTGAATGACTGCAATTGCTGGGACACCGACCGCGGCCTTCCGCGCGTCTCCGAGGCTGCCTACAGGGCGAATCTGATCGAAATGGTCGAGCGCGCGCGCCATTTTGGCGCCAGGCATATCGTGCTCGCCAACAATCACCCGACCCTGCGCTTTCGCAGGCTGGCCTGTGGCCAGCACCTGGAAGCCCGGCGACTGATCTACAACGACATCGCCCGGCAGGTTGCCGACCAGACGGGAGCGACCTTCTGCGACATAGCCGAGGCATTCGCCGGGCTCGACGCTGCCGGCCTGGCCGGCATGCTGCTCCCCGAACCCGATGTGCTCCATCTCAGCGTGCAGGGGCATCAGCGTTATGCCGATGCGATTTTCGAGCCGGTATGGCAGGGCGTATCCGCGTGCATCGAGGACTTGCAGAATGTCTAAATCTTCCACCGACATCCACTGGAACGAGCGGGCCGTGCTGGAACCCGATGCGGCGGCGGTCAACATCGCCGACGTATCGCAGCGCGAGCTCGAGACGGCGTTCCTGCTCAGGCACCTGTGCCCCGTCGACAAGGTGCTCGAGGTGGGCTGCGGGAACGGCTTCCTCACCGGGATCCTGCGGCAAACGGTCGCGCACGTCGACGCCTTCGACTTCGCGGAGAACATGGTCGCGAAGGCGATCGAACTGCAGGGGGAGCGCAACAACCGCTTCTTCCACGACAACGTGCTGGCGCCTGGCGCGTGGAACGGGCCGTACGACGCGATCGTCTGCGTGCGCGTGCTCATCAACCTGCGCGACCTGGAGGAGCAGAAGCGGGCCATCGACCACATGACGCGGGCGCTGCGCCCCGGGGGACGGCTGCTGTTGATCGAGGGCTACAAGGACGGGTTCGGCGAGCTCAATCGGGTGCGCGAGACGGCCGGGCTCGATCGCCTGCAGCCGGCGGCCATCAATTTCTATTCGGCATTGGGCGATGTGCGGGCGCATCTGGACCCGTTTTACACCATCGAAGCGGAGTTCCACACCGGCTGCTTCGACTTCCTGACGCGCGTCGTCTATCCGGCGCTGGTCGGTGCCGACAAGGCGGTCGCTCACAGCGAGTTCCACCGCAGGATCCTGCCGGTCGCCCGCGCCTTCAATCCGGACGCCTTCGCGTCGCTGGCACGGCTGCGCGGCTACTCGCTGATCAAGCGTCAGGCCTGAGCGATGGCCGGCAGCGAAACGACGCCGGGGCGCCGCAGCATCCTGCTGCTGTGCCATTACAACCCGCGGGCGGAAGGGACGATCGCCGATCACATCGAAGCCTTCGCGCGATATTCACGCTTCGACTATTTCATCCTGAGCAATCTGGGCGACCTGCCGGAGGCACTCGATCTCGGGCGCTTCGACGCACTGGTCTTCCATTATTCGCTGATCGCCTGCTACGACAACTACGTTTCGCCGGCGGCGCGCCGGAGGATCCGGGAATTCGGGGGGTTCAAGGCGGCCTTCGTCCAGGATGATTACCGGTGGATCGACGACACCGTCAACGCGTTCGCGTATTTCCGCATCCATGCACTGTTTCCGTTGACCGGACCTGCGATCATGGATGCGGTGTATCCGCCGCACCGCCTGCGCGGGGTGCGGCGGGAAACGGTGCTTGCCGGCTATGTGCCGGCGCGGCTGGTCGACAGGCCGGTCAAGCCGCTGCGCGAGCGGACCGTCGACGTGGCCTACCGCGCGCGCGCGCTGCCGGCCTGGGTGGGGTCGCACGGCTTGCAGAAATGGCAGATTGCCGCTCGTTTCGCGGAGGATGCGCCGCAGCATGGGCTGCGCGTCGACCTTTCCTGTCGCGAGGAGGATCGAATGTTCGGCGAGGCGTGGATCGATTTCCTCGCATCGAGTCGCGCCACACTGGGCACCGAAAGCGGCGCCAGCGTCTGCGATTTCACCGGAGACATCCAGCGCAAGGTCGAGCGGCACCTCGCCCAGTATCCGGACGATGATTTCGAGACCTTGAGGGATTTGTATTTCAAGGACATCGACGGCCAGTTGATGATGAATGTGATCTCGCCGCGCTGCTTCGAGGCCGCGGCGTTGCGCACCCTGCTGGTCCTGTACGAGGGCGAATATTCGGGCGTGCTTTTGCCGTGGCGACATTACGTTCCGTTGAAGCGCGACCATTCGAACATGGAGGAAGTCGCTCGCATCCTGAAGGATCCGCAGCGCGCGCAGTCGATCGTCGACTGCGCCTACGAGGAAATCGCAAGGAACGACGCCTACTCCTATGCGGCGATGGTCCGGCTGGTGGACCGGGTCATGGATGAGGAATGGAGCGCGGCGCTGGTTCCGGCCGCCCGCCCGTATACCCACGATGAGTTCGACGAACTGGTCAGGCAGCACGTGGCCTCGCGGATCCCGGTCGAGCCCGCCGCGTCGGGGCTGAAGCGCGTCTGGCGCATGCTGCCGCAGGGGTTGCGCTCGACGGTCCGGCCCTTGCTGGGCAAGGCACTGGGCATCTAGGGAATCGAGCCGATTGGCAGGCTGTTGGCGGGAGCGCTCGCGCGCGCCGCCGCCCACGCGGCCCGCGGCGCCGTCGACTTCCCGGCTTCGCCGCGACCGGGTTGGCCAGCAGCGCGAGGCTGCCGACGAGGCCCATCGTTCGAAGGCCCGGCATGATCGGGAACCATGCCTCGTAGGCGGCTCCCCCCAGCACTCCGAGCCCCAGGGCCAGCATCGACGCCCCTTTCGCCAGCGCAGCTCCGGCCTGCCACCACGCCGAGCGCGAAAGCATGAACAGGCTGAAGCCGTACCCCCAGGCATCGCCCAGCATGACGAGCGCATCGGCCAGCAACGAGCTCGAATGCGCGAGCCGGCCCGCCGTGCTCTCGACGAGGAACATCGCTCCGTTGATGGCCAGCACGACCCACAGCACGCGACTGTGGCTCAGGCGCAGGACCGCCAGCTCGCAGCCTGTGTCTTCACGGCAACTCGCCATGGCCGCCTTCGCGCTTTCCGGCATCCGAGCGGCTGGTCCGCTCGGCCTTGCGCCGCGCGGGCGGCCTGCCCGTTGCGGCCCGAAGCATCCCGAAGCGCGGCGCTCGGTGAAAACTCGGCAGGGCGAGCCGAGGGAGTCTATTAGGGTTTTCCAGATATATGAAAAGACATATAGCGACCTGCCAAAATTATCTCATTTTCAATATGGATGGGCGCTGCTAGATTGGCTGCCATCGACATGCGAAGGGCGCCCCGCATGCTCGCACCGCCCACTCTTGCGAGGATGTTCCCGATGCCAACCATCACCGTCACCCCGATCGAGTCCGCGCTGGGCGCGGATGTCTCAGGAGTCGACCTGCGCGCGCCCATCGCCCCCGAGGTGTTCGCGCAGATCCGCCAGGCCTGGTCGCAGCACCTGGTGCTGCGCTTTCGCGGCCAGCGGCTGAGCGACCCCGAGCTGCTGGCGTTCAGCCGGCTGTTCGGCGAACTCGACCCCCCCGGGCCCAACCCCTATGGCAAGCCCTTCCTGGCCGAGTTCCCCGAGATCAACGTGATCTCCAACGTCAAGGTCGACGGCCAGCCCATCGGCAACCTGGGCGACGGCGAGGCGATCTGGCACAACGACATGACCTACATCGAGACCCCGCCGCGGGGCGCGATGCTGCACGCCTTGTCGCTTCCCGTCAGCGGAGGCGACACCTACTGGGCCAACATGTACCTGGCCTACGAGCGCATGCCGGCGCGTCTGCGCGAGCGCATCGCCGGCCGCAGCGCGATCCACGACGCCACCTACAACAGCGCCGGAATCATGCGCAAGGGCATGAAGCCGGTGACCGACCCGCGCCAGGCGCCGGGCGCGCACCACCCGCTGGTCATCGCCCATCCGGAGTCGGGCCGGCCGGCGCTGTTCCTCGGCCGCCGCCGCAACAGCTACATCGTCGGCCTGGAACTGCAGGAAAGCGAAGACCTGCTGAACGAACTGTGGGAGCACGCCAGCCGGCCGGAGTTCGCGATGCGCCAGGTCTGGCAACTGCACGACCTGGTGCTGTGGGACAACCTGGCCACGCTGCACCGACGCGATTCCTTCGACCCCGACGCCGAGCGCATCATGCATCGCACCCAGATCAAGGGATCCCGGGTCAAGGCGCACGACGTCGCGGTGGCGGCATGAGCGCAGGCGCCGCGCAGCTGCGCCTGCCGATTCGCGAGGTCGAGGTATTCGGGGTCGCCGTGCCGCTGGCGGCTGGCGGCTTCCGCAATGCCTATACCGTGAAGACCACGCAGCGCAGCGTGGTGGTGCGGGTACGCGCCGAGGACGGCTCGGTCGGCCTGGGCAACATCGATCCCTCGCCGGGGTATTCGGTGGAAACCGTCGAGCAGTCGCTGGCGGCGATCCGCGAGCACCTCGGCCCCGCGGTGGTGGGCTGGGACGCCGGCAACGTGCACAGGCTGCTGCAGCGCATGGACGACCGGCTCGCGGGCTACCTCGACGCCAAGGCCGCGATCGAAATGGCCTGCGTCGACCTGCTCGCGCGCCGCCTGGGCATCCCGGTGCACCAGTACCTGGGCGGAGCGGTGGTCGACAGTCTGCGCTTCAACGCCTGGGTAGGCATCGTGCCGCCGGCGGAGGCGGCCGCCGAGGCGGCGAAGTGGCGGGCGCGCGGCTTTTCCTCCGCCAAGATCAAGGTCGGCGGAGGCATCCACGCCGACATCGAGCGGCTGCGCGCGGTGCGCGAGGCCGTCGGAGCGGACATGGCCTTGCGGGTCGACGCCAACGCCGGCTACAGCGTCGAGCAGGCGATCGAACTCGGGCGCGGGCTGGAGCCCCTGGGCATCGAGTTGTTCGAGCAGCCGGTGGCCGCCGACGACCTGGCCGGGCTGGCCGCGGTGCGCAAGGCCTGCGGCCTTCCGATCATGGCCGACGAGTCGATCACCGACCACGCCAGCCTGATCCGGGTCATCCGCGCCGATTGCGCCGACATCGTCAAGCTCAAGGTGATGAAGCAAGGCGGCTTCACGCGCTGCCGCCGCATGCTGGAGACGGCGGCGGCGGCCGGCCTGCGGGTGGTCATCGGGCACGGATTCGGACTGGGCATCAACACCGTGGCGGAGATCATGCTCGCCAGCACCAGCAGCGCGGTGATGCCGGGGCTGGAATGCGTCGGTCCGCTGAAGACCACAGCCGACATCGTCACCCGCCGCATCGACCTGGGCAGCGGCGAACTGCCGCTGCCGCAGGGGCCCGGGCTGGGCGTGGAACTCGACGAGGACAGCCTGCTGCGCCATCGATTCGACGCATGAGGTTCGCGGCATGAAACCCGTCCCCCGCGCCCGTTCCGCCGATGCGCCCGCGTCGGCGGCGCAGGCGCGCACCCAGGTGCTGCAGCAGCGTCACCTGCTGGCGCTGGTGGCGATCGCCGATGCCGGCTCGGTGCATCGCGCGGCGCAGGGCCTGGGCATGCCGCAGCCCGCGCTGTCGCGCCAGCTGGCGGAAGCCGAGCGGCTGCTCGGCTGCCGGCTGTTCGACCGCAACAGCCACGGCACGCGCCCGACCGCGGCCGGATCCGCGGTGCTGCCGCGTTGCCGGCTGATGCTGCGAATGCTCGACGGCATGCTCGACATCGGGCGCAAGCGCAGGCCGCAGATCGTGCTGGGCTGCATCCCGCGCGCGATGCACACCCTGATGCCGCCGATGCTCGGCCACTGGGAACCGCTGGCGGAGGAGGCGGCCGCGTCCCAGCAGTGGATGCTGCGGGTGATCGAGGCCGACTCGGTGTCGCTGTGGGAGCAGCTGACCCAGGGCAAGGTGGATTTCGCGGTGCTGCGCGAGCCGCCGCGGGTGCAGGGCGGGTGGCCGGAACTGCTGGTGGAAAAGCTCTACGACGATCCGACGGTGGTCGTGTGCTCGGCCTCGCACCCGGCGATCACCTCGCGCGACATCGCGCTGGAGCGGTTGCTGCAACTCGGCTGGGCGCTGCCGCAGCACGGTCGCACGTCGCGCGCGAGCCTGGAGCGGGTGCTGGCCGATCTCGGCCTGTCGCGCATCGAGCCGGTGATCGAGGCGCGCTCCTTCGAATCGCTGATGGCCATCGTGGCCTCCACGCGCCTGCTTTCGATCGCCCCCGCGGTCGTCGCCCACCGCTATGTCGAATGGGGCATGCTGCGGGTGGTGCCGGTGGAGCCGGCCTTGCCGCCGATCCCGGTGTCCATCGCCTGCCAGCGCAGCCTGCTGGAGGACCCCTGGATGGCGACTTTCTGGAACGAACTGCGCCAGGCCGGCGCCCACGCCGCGACGCGCGTCATGCCGCGCGCGGCGCCGGCCGAAGGCAGCGCGGGGGCGGGCGCGCGCGCCCGCAGGCAAGCCCCCGCGGGCAGTACCAAGGTGAACCCCTGAGACCACAACCACAAGCCAGCACCCTGAGGAGAGCGTTCATGATCAGCAAGTTCGTCAAGGCCTTCTGCGCCGCCGCCGCGCTGTGCGTCGTCGGTGCGGCGCACGCCGCCTACCCGGATCGCCCGATCCGCTACATCCTGCACGTCTCGCCCGGCGGTGCCACCGACGTGATGGCGCGCAAGCTCGGCAGCATCATGCAGAAGCAATTGCACGAGCCGGTGGTCATCGAGAACCGCCCCGGCGGCCGCGGCGCGGCCGAGATGGCCGAGCTGACCCATTCCAGGCCCGACGGCTACACCATCGCCGCGGTCACCAGCACCCACCTGGCGGAGTTCAACCTCACCCTCAAGCAGTACAACGTGCACAGCGTGACCTGGCTGGTTCGCCTGGTCAGCGAGCCCTACCTGTTCGTGGTTCCGGCGAGCAGCCCGATCCATTCGATGAAGCAGCTGGCCGCGGCGATCCGCGCCAAGCCCGGCATGGTCGTGGCCGGCTTCCAGAAGGGCTCGGGCGCGAACATCGCCTGGGAGATGTTCATGGACAGCGCCAAGCTGCCGTCGAAGGACGTGAACTGGGTTCCCTACAACAGCGTGGGCTCCGGGGTGACCGCGGTGGTCGGCGGCCACGGACAGGCCACCGTGGCCTACTACGGGCTGGTCAAGGACCAGGTGGCGGCGGGACACCTGCGCATCATCGGCGTGCTGGCGCCCAAGCGCCTGGCCGACCTGCCGAAGGTGCCGACGCTGGCCGAGCAGGGCTTCGATGCCCCGGCCGACTGGAACCAGTGGCGCGGCATCATCGCCCCCAAGGGCATGCCCGAGGCGATCCGCGTGAAGCTGGTGGCAGCCATCCGCAATGCGCTGAACAGCCCCGAGTTCAAGCAGTTCATGCACAACGAGTCGGTGGTCTACGACTACGCGGGCACGCGGCGCTTCACCCGCTTCGCCACGCGCCAGAACGTCCTGACCGCCAACTGGCTCAAGCGCCTGGGATTCATCCACTGAGCCATGGCCCACGAAACCACCACCCTCGACGGCTGCGCCCCGGCGGTGAAAGCGCACGAAACCCCGGCGTCGAAGGCCGAACTGCGCGTGGCCGCGCCGCTGCTCGACAGCGTGATCGCCGCGCTGATGGCGGCGGTCGCGCTGGCGCTTTGGCTGGGCGCCGCGAGCTTCGAGCGCGGAACCAACCTGATCGACGGTCCCGCGACCTTCCCGCGCGCCATCTCGCTGCTGCTGGGCACGACCTCGCTGCTGCTGCTGGCGCGGTCGCTGCCGCGCTACCTGCGAGGCGGCAGCGCGGCGGTGGTGATGCGCCGGCCTTCCGCGGTGTTCACCGCGATGGGCCTGGTCGTCGTCTACCCGCTGCTCATCGAGCACCTGGGCTACTACCCGGCCACCGCGGTGTGGTTGCCCGTGCTGCTGTGGACCGCGGGCTACCGCAAGCCGCTGGGGGTGGTGCTGGCGACCCTGGGTTTCCTGGTGTTCAGCCGGGTGGTGTTCCAGCAGTTGCTGGGCACGCCGATGCCGTGAGGTGACCATGATCTGGACCGAACTGATCGGCGCGGCGCGCCATATGGAAAGCCCCGACGTGGTCATGGGGCTGGCCGGCGGGACCTTCCTGGGCTACCTGATCGGCAGCATCCCGGGCCTGTCCTCGAGCATCGGCATCGCGCTGCTGATCCCCTTCACCTACAGCCTTTCGCCGGTGACCTCGATCGTGTTGCTGGTGACCCTGTACATGGCCACCGAGTACGCGGGCGCGATTCCGGCGATCCTGATGAACACCCCGGGCGTTCCGGCGGCCGCGGTCACCGCGATCGAGGGCTACCCGATGCGCCTGCGCGGCGAGGCGGGGACGGCGCTGACCATGTCGATCCTCAGCGCCGGCTTCGCGTCGATCTGCGCCACCTTGCTGCTCATCGCCACGTCGACCTGGATCGCCTCGGTCGCGCTGGCGTTCGGGCCGGTGGAGTATTTCGCGATCGCGCTGCTCGGCTTGAGCATGGTTTCCTCGCTGTCCGGGGATTCGCTGCTCAAGGGCTTTGTCGCGCTGTTCTTCGGGCTCGGGGTCGCGCTGATCGGCACCGACCCGATGGACGGCACTCCGCGCTACGTGCTGTTCGACAGCCTGCTCAGCGGCATTCCGTTCATCCCGGCGCTGATCGGGCTGTTCGCGCTGTCGGGGGTGTTTTCGCTGATCGAGAAGGCCGACGAGACCCCGGCCCCGCTCAAGGGCGTGCCCAAGGCCTCCGGCAGCCTGAGCCTGATGCGCCCCCACCTCGGGGTGCTCAGCCGCAGCACCCTGCTGAGCTTCCTGGTGAGCGTGATCCCCGGACACGGCGCGACCATCTCGGCCTTCATCTCCTACGCCTTCCAGAAGAACATCTCGCGCCACCCCGAGACCTACGGCCATGGCAACCCCGAGGGCCTGATCGCCTCGGAGGCCGCCGCGAACGCCTCGGTGCCGGGGGCGCTGGCGCCGATGCTGGCACTGGGCATTCCCGGCTCGGCCAGCACGGCGGTGCTGATCGGCGCGCTCACGCTGCATGGCGTGCAACCCGGCCCGCTGCTGTTCGTGCGCGACCCGGAAATCCCCTTCTCGATCTTCATCGCGCTGATCGTGACCATGCCGTTCATGGTCCTGCTGGGCCTGGGGGGGCTGCGGCTTTGGGTCAAGGTCACGGTGGTGCCGCGCAGCCTGATCGCCGGGCTGGTGGGCACCATGTGCCTGCTCGGCAGCTACGCCACCCAGAACGACATGTTCGCGATCTGGACGACCATCGTGTTCGGCATCCTGGGCTATTTCCTGCTCAAGGCCAAGATCCACCCTGCGCCGATCGTGCTGGCGCTGGTTCTGGGCAACCTGACCGAGGCGAACTTCCGGCGCTCGCTGATGGCCTCGGGGGGACACTTCTCGACCTTCGTGACCCATCCCATCGGCGTCGTCTGCGCCGTCATCGCGCTGGTGGTTTTCCTGCTGCCGATCGTGCGCAAGGGCAAGACCCGCCCACCCGCCCATGCCTGAGGACCAGCCGGAGGTCTTCGAGCGGCTCGACGTCGACGGTCGCCGCTACGCCTGCGTCGGCCTGCGCAACGCACTGGCCGACGCGGGCCTGCCCCCGCCCGAGCGCTTCCCGGCCTGCCTGCTGGTCCTGCTGGAAGGGCTGCTGCGGCAGCGCGGCGGAGCCTTCGATGCGCCGGCCGTGGCGGCGCTGCGGGAATGGCTCGAAGGCGGCGCGCCGCGCCTGCAGCTGCCGTGGCGTCCCGCGCGGGTGCTGCTGCAGGACTACACCGGGATTCCGGTGCTGGTGGACCTGGCCGCGCTGCGCGAGGCGGCGCGCCGCCACGGCCTGGCGCCCGAACGCTTCGCCTGCCATGTGCCCACCGACCTGGTGGTCGACCATTCGCTGGTCGTCGATCACTCGGCAAGCGCCAGCGCGGCGGCCGACAACAGCCGGATGGAGGCGCAGCGCAATTCCCGGCGTTTCGACTTCCTGCGCTGGGCGGCCGGGTCGGTGCAGGGGCTGCGGGTGTTCCCCGCCGGCAGCGGGATCTGCCACCAGATCAACATGGAGCAACTGGCCAGCGTGGTCGCCGTCGAGCCGGGCAGCACGCCGCCGCTGCTGCGCCCGGACAGCGTGCTGGGAGCCGACAGCCACACCACCACCATCAACGGCCTGGGTGTGCTCGGCTGGGGGGTCGGGGGGATCGAAGCCTTGTCGGCGCTGCTCGGGCATGCCCAGTCGCAGCCGCTGCCGCAGGTCGTGGGGGTGCGCCTGTCCAACCGGCTGCCGCCGCACGTCGGCGCCACCGACCTGGTGCTGAGCGTCACCGAGCTGCTGCGGCGCGAAGGCGTGGTGGGCTGCTTTGTCGAATTCCACGGCCCGGGGGTCGCCACGCTGTCGGCCACCGATCGCGCGACCGTCGCCAACATGGCCCCGGAGGCCGGCGCCACCTGCGCCTTCTTTGCGGTGGACTCGGAGACCCTGCGCTACCTGCGGCAGACCTGCCGCGGCGAGCACCAGGTGGCCCTGGTCGAGGCCTATTGCCGGCTGCAGGGCCTGTGGCGCGACGCGCAGGCGCCGACGCCGCGCTACAGCCGCGAGCTCGGCCTGGACCTCGCCGCCGTCGAGCCCTGCGTGGCCGGACCGTCGCGGCCCGAGCAGACGGTGCGGCTGTCGCGCCTGCCCGAGGTGGCGCGCCAGGCCACCCCGCCGGGCGACGCCGGAGGGGGCGCGCAGCGCCCGCGCGACGGCGACGTGGTGCTGGCGGCGATCACCAGCTGCACCAACACCGCCAACCCGCACAGCATGCTCGCCGCCGGCCTGCTGGCGCGCAACGCGGTGCGCCGCGGCCTGCGCGTGCAGCCGTGGGTGAAGACCTCGCTGGCGCCCGGCAGCCGGGTGGTCGCCGACTACCTGCGCGAATCCGGTCTGCAGTCCTTCCTCGATCAGCTCGGCTTCCAGGTCGTGGGCTTCGGTTGCACGACCTGCATCGGCAACTCCGGGCCGCTGCTGCCGCAGGTCGCGCAGGCGCTGCGGCAGCGCCCGGCGGCGGTCGCCTCGGTGCTGTCGGGCAACCGCAATTTCTCCTACCGCGTGCACCCGCAGGTGCAGGCCAACTACCTGGCCTCGCCGGCGCTGGTGGTCGCCTTCGCGCTGCTGGGAACCACCCATGCCGACCTCGAGCACGAGGTGCTGGGAATCGACCCCCAGGGCGCCGAGGTGCGGCTGCGCGACATCTGGCCCGAGCGCGAGGAGATCGACCAGGCGGTGCGCGCCTGGGTGCGCCCGCAGCTGTACGCCGCGCGTCAGGCCGATCCGAGGCCGTCACGGCAGCCGTCGCTGCCGGCCCCGGCCGCCGATCCGTGGGACATCGCTCCCAGCTACGTGGCGCGCCCGCCGCTGCTGGAACTCGAGGCACCGCCGCCGCAACTGCTGGGCGCGCGCATCCTGGCCAGCTACGGCGATGGCCTGACCACCGACCAGATCTCGCCCGCCGCACCGATCGAGCCGCACAGCGCGGCCGCGCAACTGCTGCAGCGCCAGGGAGTCGCTGCACAGGACCTGCACAGTTTCGGCGCGCGCCGGGGACACTGGGAGGTCATGCTGCAAGGCGCCTTCAGCAATCCCAGCGCGCGCAACGAGCTGCTGCAGCCGCCGCGCGCCGGGCATACCGCATACCAGCCGGGCGACGAGGTGCTGAGCATCCAGGAAGCCGCGCGGCGCTACGGCCAGCAGGGCGTGCCGCTGGTGATCGTCGCCGGGCGCAACTATGGCGTCGGTTCGTCGCGCGACGACGCGGCCAAGAGCACCCGCTACCTGGGGGTGCGGGCGGTGATCGCGCAGAGTTTCGAGCGCATCCACCGCGCCAATCTGCTCGCGCTGGGGGTGCTGCCGCTGGTCTTCCCGTCCGGCCATGATCGTCGCTCGCTGCAGCTGGGCGCGGCCAGCCTGATCGACCTGGACCTGCGGGCGCTGGACTTCGAACACCTGGAGGTGCCGATGCGCATCCACGGCCGCGAGCAGGCGCTGGCGCTGCGCGCCTGCATCGAAAGCCCCGAGGAATACGCCCACTGGCGCGCCGGTGGCCTGCTGCCCGGCCTGCTGCGGCAGGCGCTGGCCACGGCGCCCTCGACGCCCGCGCCGCGATGAGCCCATCCGCCGCCTCGCCGCCGGCGCGGCGAACGCGGGGCGCGCTGTTCCTCGCGATGGCCCGCCTGACGCTGTCCGGGGTGGGCGGGCTGCTGCCCTTCGCCGAACGCATCCTGGTGCACGACCTGGGATGGCTGGAGCGCGAGGAATTCGTGCGCCTGCTGGCCGTGTGCCAGGCCCTGCCGGGGCCGAACCTGATCAACCTGGCCGCAGTGGTGGGCCTGCAGAGCTTCGGCTGGTCGGGGGTGCTGGTCGCGCTCGCCGGGCTGCTCGGCCCGTCGCTGCTGATCCTCGCCGTGCTCGCCAGCCATGCCTCGACCTGGCTGGCGCACCCGGCCAGCCGCGGCGCGCTGCATGGCATGGCGCTGGTCACCGCCGGACTGGTGCTGGGCATGGGGCTGCGCTACCTGCCCCGGCTGCGCGGGCAGGCGGTGGGCGCGGTGTTCTCGGTGGCGGCCTTCGCCGGGGTGGGGCTGCTGCACTGGCCTCTGCCGTACGTCATGCTGGCGCTGGTTCCGCTGGCCGTCACGCTGGCGCGCCGCCGGCAGACGCGGAGCGGGTGATGCATCCGGGGCTGGTGGGCAGGCTGGCGCTGCACTTCGTGCTGTGGTCGCTGCTGTCCTTCGGCGGCACGCTGGGGCTGCTCGGCGACATGCAACGCTACCTGGTGCTGCTGCGGCACTGGGTCGGGCAGGCGCAGTTCAGCGCGTCGCTGGCGCTCGCGCAGGCCTCGCCCGGGCCGAACATCTTCCTGTTCTCGGCTCTGCTGGGCTGGCATATCGCGGGCTGGGCAGGCGCGCTCGCCGCCGCGTTGGGGCTGATCGTCCCGTCGACCCTGATCGTCTGCCTGTACACCCGCTACCACTCGCGCCATCCCCGGCAGCCCTGGTTGCGCGCGTTTCGCGAAGGCGTCGAGCCGATTTCGATCGGCCTGCTGCTGTCCTCCGGGTGGCTGCTGGCCTCGCATACCGCGGCCTCCGCCGCCGACTCGCTGGCTCTGCTGGCGACGGTCGCCGCGTGCCTGCGCAGCCGCATCCATCCGCTGTGGCTGCTCGCCGCGGGCGCCGCCGCAGGGGCGGTGGGCTGGCTTTGAAGGCGGGCGGGGCAGGGGCATGGGAGCTTCGCTTTCGCGACCCCGCCGGCCGCGGGCACTCCCTGCCGTTGGATCGGGTGTCGGGCCGTGAGACCGGCGCAGGCGGCGGCGCCGGGGGCAGCCTCGGGCCCGCCGGAGCGACCTTCGCCGCCGCGACCGGCGTCGCGCCGGAGCTGGTGATCCGCTACTGAGAGCAGGCGCTCAGCGCGCCTGCCCGGCGTCGCGCTGGCGCTCGAAGTAGCGCAGCGTGTAGTCGTAGGCGCTGGCGATCGAGTGGCGGTATTCCTCCTTCCAGTTCAGCAGCCCGGCCGCGGCATGCGGCGGGGTCAGCAGGTGGCTGGCCAGGCCGCGGCGCAGCTGGCTGCTGGTGTAGTCGTGCACCAGCGCCGAGCGCTCGAGGATCGCGAACAGGCTGGGCCACTGCCTGCCGTGCAGCCAGTCCCAGGTCAGTCGCGGCAGCGTGGGCAGCGCCGCGTCCTCGAAGCCGGCGGGCAGCGCGTCCTCGACGCTGATGTCCACCGCGATCACCCGGCCGATCCCCAGGTCGTGCATCACATCGGTCGGCAGGTTGTTGAGCACCGCGCCGTCGACATGCACCATGCCGCGGTCGAGCAGCGGAGGCAGGATGCCGGGAATCGCCGCCCCCGCGCGCAGCCACTTCCAAAGCAGCCCGCGGGTATGCACGTCGGCACGCCCCGCACTGAGGTTGGCCGACACGCAGAAGAAGGGCAGCGCCAGGTCCTCGATGCGGCGCTCGCCGAAGGCCTTGCGCAGCAGCCGGGTGGCGCGCTTGCCGCGGGTGAGGGCGATCAGCGGCAGCGTCAGGTCGCGCAGCGGATGGCCGGCGACGAAGGCCTCGCGCATGCTGTCCAGCAGGGTATCGTCGTCCCATTCGCAGGCCACCCCGGCGCCGACGATCGCGCCGATGCTCGTGCCCCCGACCGCGTCGATGGGAATGCCCAGTTCGCGCAACGCCCGCACCACCCCCAGGTGGCTGAAGCCCCGCGCTCCGCCTCCGGACAGCACCAGCCCGGTGGCCTGGCGAGCCAGCAGCCGCGCCAGGCGCTGCCAGTCGCCGGCATGGCGCAGGTGGTGCCAGGCCAGCGGCCCTTCGAAGCCGCGCAGCCAGTGCGTGGCCGCCTGCGCACGCGGCTCGCCGGCAGCTCCCAGCAGCAGCAGGTGGCGACTGCGGTGCAACACGTCGGCGCCGCTGCGGCAGACGGCATCGGGCCAGGCGCAGGGCGTGGCGGCGGCGTCCGCCAGCAGCAGGAACTGGTCGGCCTGGCGGATGCAGCGCTGGCGCCAGCCGGCGTCGCCGTCGGCCAGGTAGACCACGAAACGGTGCTCGCGTTCGCGCTGGTCGTGCCACGCGGCGTCGCGCCCCTGGCCCAGCGCCGAATCGACCAGCAGTACCGAGCCCCAGCGCGCCAGCGCGTCGACCAGCGCGCCGGCCGAGCGGCGCAGCGGCAGCTGCTCGACCGCCGGCAGCAGCGCAAAGGTGCGAGCCGGGTTGAGCAGCTCGGCTTGCTCGCGCCCCTGGAAACGGCCCAGCAGCTCGGCCAGGGTGCGCGCCAGCGCCTGCGGGTGGCTGGCCATCAATTGCAGCACCCGTTCGCCGTCGGCCAGGCGCAGCAGGGTGCAGTCGCGCAATGCGCGCACGGTGGCCGCGCGCGGGCTGCGCGCCAGCACGCCGAGCTCGCCCACGGTCTGTCCCGGCCCGATCAGCCCCAGCAGGCGCTCCCGCTGGCTGGTGTGGCCGGGCCCGAAAGCCCCCAGGCTTCCCGAGCACACCACGTAGACCGCATCGGCCGGGTCGCCGCGGCGGCACAGCGTCTGCCCGCCGGCCAGCGACAGCGGCTCGAAATGGGGCAGCAGCGTGCCGAGCACCGCGGGCTCCAGGCCGCCGAACAGCGCGGTGCGCTCGAGCAGCTGCAGCCGCGCCGATTCGCTGGGGGGTTCGAAGTCCATGCTGGCAGATGGGAACGGCAATGCCGGCAGGGTAGCCGCGCGAGGCGCCGGGTGGAAGCGCGGCGGCGCTCGGCCGCGCGCCCCCGGCCGGGCCGGCGGGCGACTCAGCCGGCCGCCGGCGCCGCCGCGCCGTGGCCGAGGTAGGTCGCCTGCACTTCGGCCGACGCCAGCAGCTGCGCCGCGGCGCCCTGCAGCCGGATGCTGCCGGTTTCCAGCACGTAGCCGCGGTCGGCCAGCTTGAGCGCCATGCGGGCGTTCTGCTCGACCAGCAGCACCGTCATGCCCTGGTCGCGGATGTCGCGCAGCGAGCGGAAGATGTCGCGCACGATGATCGGCGCCAGGCCCAGGCTGGGCTCGTCGAGCAGCAGCAGCCTCGGGCGCGCCATCAGCGCGCGCCCGATGACCAGCATCTGCTGCTCGCCCCCGGACAGCGTTCCTGCCAGCTGCTCGCGGCGCTCGAGCAGGCGGGGGAACATCTTCCACACCGTCTCCAGGGTCTGCGCCGACTCGGCGCGCGGCCTGGAGTAGGCGCCCAGGCTCAGGTTCTCCGCGACGCTGAGGGTGGGGAACACCCGCCGGCCTTCCGGAACCTGGGAGATGCCCAGCCGCACGATGGCGTCGGCCCCGGTGCGCTGGATCGCCTGGCCGCGCAGCAGCACCTCGCCGGAATGCGGCCGCATCAGGCCGCTGACCGTGCGCATCAAGGTGGTCTTGCCGGCGCCGTTGGCGCCGAGCAGCGCGACGATCTCGCCTTCGGCAACGTCCAGGCTGATTCCCTTGAGCGCCTGGATGTGGCCGTAGCGTACGTCGAGGTCGCGGATTTCCAGCAGTTTCATGCGACTTCCCCGGCAGCCCGCTCGCCCGCCCGCGGCGCAACCTCGTCGTCCTCGTCGTCGTCCTTGCCCAGGTAGGCCTCGATGACGTCGGGATGGTTGCGGATGTGCTCGGGCGTGCCCTCGGCGATCTTCTTGCCGAAGTTGATGCACACGATGTGGTCGGTGACATTCATCACCACGTTCATGTCGTGCTCCACCAGCAGCACGCTGATCCCCTGCTCGCGCACGCCGAGGATGGTGCGGTTGAGCTCGGCCGACTCCTGGTCGTTCAGCCCGGCAGCCGGTTCGTCGAGGATCAGCAGCCGGGGGCCGGCGATCAGCGCGCGCGCCAGCTCGACGCGGCGCTGCACTCCGTAGGGCAACGACGCGACGTCGTGCTGCGCCAGGTTGTCCAGCCGCAGGCGCTGCAGCAGATCCATCACCTGCCGGCGCAGCTCGGTCTCCTCGCGGCGCTGCGCCGGCGTGGACAGCAGGCCCTGCCACCATTGCTGGCGGGTGCGCAGGTGCAGCCCGGCGAGGACGTTGTTGAGCACGCTCTGTCCCTGGAACAGCCGGATGGTCTGGAAGGTGCGGAAGATGCCGGCGCGGGCGATGCGGTGGGGCGCCCAGCCGGTGATGTCCTGGCCGTCGAAGCGGATCCGCCCCTCGGTCGGCCGGTAGACCCCGGTGATCAGGTTGAAGGCCGTGGTCTTGCCGGCGCCGTTGGGGCCGATCAGACCCACCACCTGCGACGGACCGACCGCGAAGCTCAGCGAGTCGACCGCCTTCAGGCCGCCGAAGCGCACGCCCACGCCGTCCAGGCGCAGCAGTTCGCCGCCCGCGTCGCGGCCGCTCATCGCGCGGCCTCCGCGGACACCCGGCGCGGCCAGATGCCCTGCGGGCGCAGCACCATGATCACCACCATCGCGATGCCGAACACGAAATAGCGGTACTCGGCGAAACTGCGGAACACCTGGGGAACGACGAACATCAGCGCGGTGCCCAGCAGCACGCCGGGGATCGAACCCTGGCCGCCGACCAGCACGATGGCGAACAGGGTGACCGATTCGGTGAACACGAAGGCGCCGGGACTCACCGCGGCCATCAGCGTGGCGCGGAGCGTGCCGGCGAAACCGGCCAGCGCCGCGCCCAGCGCGAAGGCCAGCACGCGGTACTTGCGGGTGTCCACCCCCATGGTGGTCGCGGCCAACTGGTCGTGCTTGATGTAGTACAGCGTGCGGCCCAGGTGCGAGCGGTCGAGGTTGCGCATCAGCGCCAGCGCCACCGCGAAGGCGATCCAGTCGAGCCAGCACTGGGCGGCGGCGCTGCCGATCTGCCAGCCGAACAGGCTGGGAGTGCCGATTCCGAACACCCCGTCGGCGCCGCCGGTGACATGCCCGAGGTTGTTGTCCAGCGCCAGGATGAAAATGGCGTTGAAGCCGATGGTGGCCACCAGCAGGTAGTCGCCGCGCAGCTTGACGATCGGCGCCGACAGCACGACGCCCACCAGCGCAGCGGCGGCCACCGCCAGCGGCCAGGTGGCGAACACCGGCCAGTTGAACTGGGTGTTGAGGATCGCCGTGACGTAGGCACCGACGCCGAAGTACACCGCGTGCCCCATGTCGAACATGCCCGCGCGGCCGAGCACGATGTCCTGGCTGAGCGCGACGATCGCATACACCGCGAACAGCGACGCGATGAACACCCACGCCTGGTTGAGCACCAGCGGAATGGCCAGCCCGAGCAGCCACAGCACGGCGCCGACCCAGGGGCGGCCGACAACGGCCAGCAGCGACTTCATCAGACTTTCTCCGCGACACGCTCGCCCAGCAGCCCGGTCGGGCGCAGCAGCAAGATGCCAATCAACAGCGCAAAGGTGATCGCCCCCTGCCACGAACTCGACACGAAGCCGGCGGCGAAGGCGTTGAACAGCCCCAGCAGCACGCCGCCGAGCATCGCGCCGGGAATGTTGCCGATGCCGCCGAGGATGGCGGCGATGAAGGCGTTGAGGCCGTAGGTCCAGCCCATCGTGAAGTACACCTGGCGGTAGTACAGCCCGATGAACAGCCCGCCGACCGCGCCGATCGCCGGGCCGAGCACGAACACGCTGGCGATCACCCGGTTGACATTGATTCCCATCAGGCGCGCCGCGTCCTGGTCGCTGGCGGCGGCGCGCATCGCGGTGCCGTAGCGGGTGTGGTGCACGAACCAGTACAGCAGCGCCATCAGCGCGGCGCTTCCCGCGATGATCAGCACCTGCACGAGGTCGATGCGCGCTCCGCCCCAGACCCACGCGTGCTCGGGCAGCAGGTGGGTCGGAAACACGCGGATCTGCGGCCCCCAGATGAGCATCAGGCCGTTCTCGATGAACAGCGAGGCCCCCAGCGCGGACACCACCGCGCTCAGGCGGTCGGCCCGGCGCAGCGGGCGGTAGGCGGTGAACTCCAGCGCCAGCCCGGCCACTCCGACCGCGATCGCCGCCAGGATGAAGGCCGCGCCCATCAGCAGCAGGTGCGACTGCCCGCTGCCCGAGCCTGCGCTCAGCGCGACCAGGCCGATGTAGGCGCCGAAGATGCACAGGTCGCCGTGGGCGAAGTTGATCAGCCGCAGCACCCCGTAGACCATGGTGTAGCCGAGGGCGATCAGGGCGTAGATACCGCCGACGGTCAGGCCGTTGACCAACTGCTGCAGCACGGTGCCGAGCATCGAGCTTTCTCCTGGGAGCGGGAGGGGCGGCGGCGCGGGATCCGTCCGCGCCGCCGCGCCGCGCGGCGGGGGCGCCGGCTGGCGGCCCCGCCGGTGGCGCGTGGCGCCTTACTTGGCCGCGGCGGCCGGGTAGGTGATCTTGTAGTTGCCGTCGGGCTGGATCGCGAAGGCGACGAAGCCGCTGCCCTCGCGCTCACCCTGGGCGTTCCACGAGAAGTTCCCGGTCAGGCCCTGGAAGTTGCTGAGCTTGTGCAGCGCCGGGATCAGCCTGGACGGCTCCACGCTCTTGATCTTCTCGGCCGTGTAGAGCACGGCCCGCAGGCCGTCGGCGTTGGTCAGGGTGTACACGCTCGGCGGCTGGTGGCCGTAGGCGGCCTTGAACTGCGAGAGGAACTCCTTGGCCACCGGGTAGGGCAGGTCCTGCGGAGCCGGCACGTTGATGATCACCGCCCCGGTCGCCGCGCTGCCGGCGATCTTGGCGAAGGCCACGTTCTGGTTGGCGTCGCCGCCGATGAAGGCCGCCTTCATGCCGAGCTGGGCCATCTGCGCCTTGATCAGCCCGCCGTCGGTGTAGTAGCCGGAGAAGTACACGGCCTGCGGGTGCATCGCGTTCAGCTTGGTCAGCACCGGGGTGTAGTTCTGCGAGCCGGCGCTGATGTAGGCCTTGTCGACGATGTCCACCCCGTCCTTCTTGGCGTTGGCCACCACCGCGTCGGCCAGGCCGGTGGCGAAGCTGGAGTGGTCGGTGATCACCGCGACCTTCTTGTAGCCCATGGCCTTGAAGTAGGCCGCGGTGAACACCGCCTCGGCGCTGTTGGGCGGGGCATTGCGGAAGAAGGTCTTGAAGCCGTGGGCGGTCAGCTGGTCGCTGGTGCCGTCGGAAGTCTGGATCACGTTGGCGCGCGCGTAGATCGGCTCGGCCGCCAGCGCCGCGCCGCTGGTGTAGCTGCCGACGACCGCCAGCACGCCGTCGTTGACCAGCTGGCGGGCGCAGATCGCCGCCGGGGCCGCCTCGCCCTGGTCGTCACAGACCTTGACCTCCAGCGGATGGCCGAGCAACCCGCCCTTGGCGTTCTGCTGCTTGACCAGCAGCTTGACCGCGTCGGCGATGCCCTGGCCTTCGTTGGCGTACTGGCCGGTGATCGGCGCCTGCACGCCGATCTTGATCGGGGTGGCCGCCTGCGCGGCGCCGGCGGCGCCGAAGGCGGCCGTGATCAGGCTGAACAGCAGGGTCTTGGCAACTTTGTGCATCATGGTCTCGCTTGTCCAAAAGGGGTGGAACGGATCGGTAGCGCGCGGCACCGTGTCGTCGCTCGCCTGCCGGGGTTGCGGGTCCGGCTGCACCGGGCCAGCGCAGCACATGGCGCACCATACAAGGTTGCACCTCGGCGCGCATCAGGGTTATACCTCAGGTTGTAAAAAATCAAGGCAAAACTCGGGCGGGCGCTTTACTTTCCGTCGAAGCGGTGCAACCATGCGGCTGATTCGATGTTTTCCACAGGGTGCGATCCATGGGTCTGACGACAATCGGAGTGAAGCTCGACGAGCAGGTTCGGCTGCGCATCAAGGCCGCCGCCGAAGCCCGCGGCCGCACCTCCCATTACCTGGTGAAGCATTGGATCCTGCAGGGCCTGGAGCGCGTCGAACGGGGCGATGCCGAGCCGCTCGACGGTGTCGTCGACCAGGTGCAACCGGCTCCGCAACCTTTCCCCCGCGAGACGGCGCTGGTGCCTTTCCTCGAGCTCGCGCAGGAGGTGCAACCGCAGACCGTGCTGCGGGCCGCGATCACCGCGGCCTACCGGCGCGCGGAGAGCGAGTGCGTTCCGGCGCTGCTGGCGCAGGCGCAGTTGCCGCCCGAACTCGCGGCTCGCGCGATGGCCACCGCGCGCGACCTCGCGGCGCGCCTGCGCGCCAAGCGCACGCGCGGGCTGGTGGAGACGCTGCTGCAGGAATACGCGCTGTCCAGCCAGGAGGGCATCGCGCTGATGTGCCTGGCCGAAGCGCTGCTGCGCATCCCCGACACCGCCACCCGCGACGCGCTGATCCGCGACAAGATCGGCGCCGGCGACTGGCAGAGCCACCTGGGTGGCGGGCGCTCGCTGTTTGTCAACGCGGCCACCTGGGGGCTGCTGCTGACCGGCAAGCTGGTCGGCACGAGCAGCGAGGCCACGCTGTCGGCCGTGCTCGCGCGCCTGGTCGCGCGCGGCGGCGAGCCTGCGGTGCGCGCCGGGGTGAACCTGGTGATGCGCCTGATGGGCGAGCAGTTCGTGCTCGGCCAGACCATCGCGGAGGCGCTGGCCAACAGCCGCAAATGGGAAGCCAAGGGTTTCCGCCATTCCTACGACATGCTGGGCGAGGCGGCGCTGACCGCGCACGACGCCGAGCGCTACCTGCGCGACTACGAACAGGCCATCCACGCGATCGGCAAGTCCTCGCAGCGCCGCGGCATCTACGAAGGGCCGGGGATTTCCATCAAGCTGTCGGCGCTGCATCCGCGCTACAGCCGCGCGCAGCGGCAGAAGGTGATCGACGAACTGCTGCCGCGGCTGGGCCACCTGGCGCGGCTTGCGCGCAAGTACGACATCGGGCTGAACATCGACGCCGAGGAGGCCGACCGCCTCGAGCTGTCGCTGGACCTGCTGGAGAGCCTGTGCTTCGACCCGGCGCTGCAGGGCTGGAACGGCATCGGCTTTGTCGTGCAGGCCTACCAGAAGCGCGCCCCGTTCGTGCTGGACTTCCTGATCGACCTGGCGCAGCGCTCGCGCCGCCGGCTGATGGTGCGCCTGGTCAAGGGCGCCTACTGGGACTCGGAGATCAAGCGCGCGCAGCTCGACGGCCTCGAGGGTTTCCCGGTGTACACCCGCAAGGTGCACACCGACGTGTCGTACCTGGCCTGCGCGCGCAAGCTGCTGGCCGCGCCGCAGGCGGTGTTCCCGCAATTCGCGACCCACAACGCGCACACCGTCGCGGCCATCCATTCGATGGCGGGGGACAATTTCTACCTCGGCCAGTACGAATTCCAGTGCCTGCACGGCATGGGCGAGCCGTTGTACGAGGAGGTGGTCTCGCGCGACGGGCTGCAGCGGCCGTGCCGCATCTACGCGCCGGTGGGCACCCACGAGACCTTGCTGGCCTACCTGGTGCGGCGCCTGCTGGAGAACGGCGCGAACACCTCGTTCGTGCACAAGATCAACGACCCCGCGCTGAGCCTGGAGGACATTGTCGCCGACCCGGTCGAGGTGGCCAGGCAGGTCGTCCCGCTGGGATCGCCCCACCCGAAGATCGTGCTGCCGGCGCAGATGTTCGGCGAGCAGCGCAGGAACTCGGCGGGCTTCGACCTCAGCAACGAGCAGCGCCTGGGCGCGCTGGCCGCCGCAGGCCTGGCGGCGCTGGACGCCACCTGGGCGGCGCGCCCGATCCTGGCCAGCGGCGAGGTCGACGGCCAGGCGCAGCCGGTGCACAACCCGGCCGACCTGCGCGATGTCGTCGGCTCGGTGGTCGAGGCCACGCCCGAGGTGTGTGCGCGCGCGGTCGCGCTGGCGCTGGCCGAGGCCCCGGTGTGGCAGGCCACGCCGCCGGCCGACCGGGCGGCGATCCTGCAGCGCGCGGCCGACCTGTTCGAGGAGCGCCTGCCGCGGCTGGTCGCGCTGATCGTGCGCGAGGCGGGCCGCCCGCTGCCGGCGGCCATCGGCGAGGTGCGCGAGACCGTGGACTTCCTGCGCTACTACGCGGCCGAGGTGGCCGCGCGCTTCCACAACGCCGAGCACCGCCCGCTCGGCCCGCTGGTGGCGATCAGCCCGTGGAATTTCCCGCTGTCGATTTTCATCGGCCAGATCGCCGGCGCGCTGGCCGCCGGCAACGTGGTGCTGGCCAAGCCGGCCGAGCAGACGCCGTTGATCGCCCATGCCGCGGTGTCGATGATGCTGGAGGCCGGGCTGCCGCCCGGAGTGCTGCAGCTGCTGCCCGGCGACGGCAGCGTCGGCGCCGCGCTGGTCGGCCATGCGCAGGTGCGGGGGGTGCTGTTCACCGGATCCACCGAGGTCGCGCGGCTGATCCAGTCCGAGCTGGCCGAGCGCCTCGACGGCGACGGCCTGCCGGTGCCGCTGATCGCCGAGACCGGGGGTCAGAACGCCATGGTCGTCGATTCGTCGGCACTGCCCGAGCAGGCGGTGGCCGACATCGTCGCCTCGGCCTTCGACTCCGCCGGCCAGCGCTGCTCGGCGCTGCGCATCCTGCTGGTGCAGGAAGACGTCGCCGACAGGCTGCTGGACATGCTGCGCGGCGCGATGGACCAGCTGGTGATCGGCCGCCCCGACAGGCTGCGCACCGACGTCGGCCCGGTGATCAGCTCCGAGGCCCAGCAAGGCATCCAGGCGCACGTCGAGGCGATGCGCGCGCGCGGCTGCCCGATCTACTCGGCGCGTCTGGAGACGGAGACCGCCGAAGGCCATTTCGTCGCCCCGACGCTGATCGAACTCGAGTCGCTGGAGCCGCTGGGGCGCGAGGTCTTCGGCCCGGTTCTGCACGTGCTGCGCTATCGCAGCGAGGACCTGCCGGCGGCCATCGACGCCGTCAACGCGCTGGGCTACGGACTGACCTTCGGGATCCACAGCCGGATCGACGAAACCATCGTCCAGGTGCGCTCGCGCATCCGCGCGGGCAACATCTACGTGAACCGCAACATCATCGGCGCGGTGGTCGGCGTGCAGCCCTTCGGCGGGCACGCCCGCTCGGGCACCGGGCCCAAGGCCGGGGGGCCGCTGTATCTGCGGCGCCTGGTCGCTCCCGGCTGCGCGCCGTTCCTGCCCTGCGCCGACGCCGCCCCGCAGGCGCTGCAGCAGTGGCTCGACGCCCTGGGCGGCCAGGGCATCGAGCTGCCGGCGCTGCGGGCCTACGCGGCGCAGGCGCCGCGCCAGGCATCGCGGACGCTGGCCGGGCCGGTCGGCGAGAGCAACGAGTACGCGCTGCGGCCGCGCGGCGCCGTGCTTTGCCGTGCCGACAGCCGCGACGGCTTGCTGCGGCAGGTCGGCGCCGCGCTGGCGACCGGCAATGCGGCGCTGCTGTCGGGGCCGCATGCCGAGGCGGCCGCGGCGCTGGTGCCGCAGTCGCTGCGCGCTCAGGTGCGCATCGCCGCCGCGGGCGACCTGCCCGACGCCGCGCTGTACCAGGGCGAGCCCACGGGGCTGCGCGCGCTGCTCGGCGAGGTGGCCGGCTACGCGCACGCGGTCGTGCCGGTGTACGCGCTGCCCTACGACAGCCTGAAGACCTCCGACTACCCGCTGGAACTCCTCCTCCACGAAACCTCGGTCAGTGTGAATACGGCGGCCGCCGGTGGCAACGCGAGCCTGATGACCATCGGCTGACGCTGCGGCCGCGGCGCAGCGGCTGCAGCGAGTATGCTTGCGGCATGCCCGATGTCCCCCTCCCGCAGCCCGACGCGCTGGCCGACCAGGCGGCCGGCGAGCGCGCAGACCGCGCCTTCATGCGCCTGGCGCTCGACCAGGCGCACAACGCCTGGCTGCTGGGCGAGGTGCCGGTGGGCGCGGTGGTGGTGCACCAGGGCAGGGTGCTGGCCACCGGCTACAACCGCCCGGTCGGCGACAGCGATCCCACGGCCCACGCCGAAATCGTCGCGCTGCGCGCGGCGGCCAGCCTGCTGGGCAACTACCGGCTGCCCGGCTGTACCCTGTACGTCACGCTCGAGCCCTGCGCGATGTGCGCGATGGCTCTGCTGCACGCGCGGGTGCAGCGGGTGGTGTACGGCGCGCCCGACCCGAAGACCGGCGCCGCCGGCAGCGTGCTCGACCTGTTCGCCGAGACCCGCTTGAACCATCATGCGGTCGCCTCCGGCGGAGTCGAGGCCGAGGCCTGCGGGGCGCTGCTGCGCGAATTCTTCCGCTCCCGTCGCGCCGCGGCGGCCACGCGGGCGCACGCCGGCGGCATCGAGGTGATCGAGGGCGACGACCCCTCGGATGCGGCCTTCGATGGCTGAGGCACACGAGCGGGCCGGCGCAGCCGGCCGCGGCGAGTTGCGGGTGATCTCGCCGTCGGGCGCGGTGCCCGACGAGCAGCGCGTGCAGCGCGCGGCGAGCTACCTCGAGGGCCTGGGGTTTCGGGTGCGCATCGACAGCGCTGCGCTGGCGCGGCAGCAGCGTTTCGCCGGCAGCGACCAGCGCCGGCTGCAGGCGCTGCACCGGGCCGCGCGCAGCCGGGCCGGGGTGGTGATGGCCAGCCGCGGCGGCTATGGCCTGACGCGCTTGCTCGACGACATCGACTATGCGCTGCTCGCCGAGGCCATCCGCGGGCGCGGACAGATCTGGGTCGGCCACAGCGACTTCACCGCGCTGCAACTCGCGCTGCTGGCGCGCTGCGGCGCGGTCACCTGCAGCGGCCCGATGGCCGCGTTCGACTTCGGCGCCGAGCGGGTCGACGACATCACCCGCGAGAGTTTCCTCGACCTGGTCGACCAGCGCCTGGAGGCGGTGGGCTTCGCCTGCGCCGACGCTCCGCGCAATCTCGACGCGGCCGGCACGCTGTGGGGCGGCAACCTCAGCCTGGTGTGCAACCTGGTGGGCACCCGCTACCTGCCGCGCCTGCGCGGGGTGCTGTTCCTGGAGGACGTGGCCGAGCACCCCTACCGCATCGAACGCATGCTCGGCCAGTTGCTGCACGCCGGGGTGCTGCAGCGCCAGCGTGCGCTGCTGCTGGGAGGCTTCACCGAGTTCAGGCTCGGCGCCCACGATGCCGGCTACGACCTGCAGCAGGTGGTGCGCTGGTTGCGCGGCCGCCTGCGCCCCTACGGCGTGCCGGTGCTCGAGGGCCTGCCGTTCGGCCACCTGCGCAGCAAGCTCAGCCTGCCGCATGGCGCGCGCTGCCGCGTGGTGCGCGACGGCGGAGAGGTCTACCTGGTGTTCGCCCATGCCCACCGCGGGCGGCGCACCCACGCCGGCGCGCTGGCGCCCGCCGCGTCGGATCCCCACTGAACCTGAAATAATCCGGGGTCGATGCGTGGCGCGCTGCCAGCGCCTCTGCCCCTCGCCGCCGCCCAGCCCCTCGATGCCGTTCCAGCCCGCGTCATCCGCCACTCCCGCGGCCATCGCCCGCGCGGCTTTGCGCCGACTGGCCGAGCAGGGCATCGAGCCCACCCCCGAGCAATACCGCCGCGCCTACCTCGCGGCCACGCCGCCCGGCGGCCCGCGCTCGCTGGCAGCGTCGCTGCTGGAGCGGCTGGAGCGCCTGGAGCGACTGGAGCAGGCGCCGCCGGCGCTGCGCGACCTGGCGCCCAGGCTGCGCCCGGCGCTGGCCGAGGAGGACTGCGAGCGCGCGCTGGGACTGCTGTGGGATCG
This sequence comes from Pseudomonadota bacterium, assembly GCA_021845505.1. GTDB lineage: Bacteria > Pseudomonadota > Gammaproteobacteria > Burkholderiales > Burkholderiaceae_C > Thiomonas_A. The sequence goes on from JAJZVU010000012.1 coordinate 87,246, forward strand.
ACTGGAGCGGCACGGCGCCGAGGCCGACGTCGAGCCGATGGGCCCGGCGCTGGCGGCCTTCGTGCGCGAATGGGAGCGCTCGCAGGCCGGGCTGTCCAGGGTGCAGAAGCTGCAGGCGCTGCAGGCGATCGAAGGCACCGCCGCGGCGGCCGAGGTGCTGCACAGGCTGCGCTCCACCGCCGAGCGCTGGGCGGCGCTGCGCGAGCGGCCGCCGGCGCCGCCTGCGGCGGCGGCCGAGACCGCGCCGCCCGAGCGGGCAGGGCAGTGGAAGAGGCTGTGGACCGAAGCGGTTCGCATGGCCGAGCAGGCCTACGCCGCGCAGCCGGCGATCCAGGCCCAGGCCGCGCTGCTGCTGGAGGAAGCGGCCGCGCTGGACGATGCCGGCGGCGGCCTGGCGGGCCGCGCGCACGCGCTGTGGGACGCCTGCGAGCGCTGGCAGGCCGGCAGCCTGGCCGCGCAGGTCTCCAGCCTGGAGGCGATGCGGCTGCTGCTCGACAACGTCGGCCAGTTGTTCCCCCCCGCGCACTGGCTGCAGGAGCGCATCGAGGCGCTGCGCGGCCTGCTGGTCGAGCCGCTGGACGTCCAGCGCCTGCAGCAGTGCGTGCAGGAGCTCAAGGACCTGCTGCTGCGCCAGGGCGTGGCGCACAAGGCCGGCGAGGATGCGCGCGCGCTGGCACGCGAACTCATCGACATGGTGGTGCGCAGCCTGGGCAGCTATGTCGAGAGCACCGAGCGCTACGGCGATCGGCTGCGCGGCGGCATGCGCGAACTCGACGAATCGGGCGACTGGCAGCGCGCCAAGTCGGTGGTGCAGGGCATCCTGGCGCAAAGCCAGCAGATGCTGGAGGAAACCGGCAAGCTGCGCAGTTCCTTCGCCCAGGCTCAGCAGCAACTGCAGCAGGCGCGAGAGCGTGCCCACAGCCTGCAGGGCGAGCTCGAGCAGCTCAGCGAGCTCATCCAGCAGGATCCGTTGACCGGAGCGCTGAACCGGCGCGGGCTGGAACTGTCGTTCCGCCGCGAAGCCGCGCGCGCGTCGCGCAGCGGCGAGGCGCTGAGCCTGGCGATGGTCGACCTGGACTTCTTCAAGGCCATCAACGACCGCTACGGCCACGACACCGGCGACGCGGTGCTGCGCGAGCTGGTGCAGGTGCTGCGCGCGGAGTTGCGGCCCACCGACCTGATCGCCCGCATCGGCGGCGAGGAATTCGTCGTGCTGCTGCCGGGCGAGGACGAGCAGGGCGCGGTGGCCGCGCTGCAGCGCGCGCAGCGCACCTTCGGCGCGCGCCGCTTCAGCCATCCGCGCAACCCGGCGGGAATCGAGGCGCGCTTCAGCGTCGGCGTGGCGCGCTGGAACGGCGACGAAGGCCTCGACTCGATCTACGCCCGCATCGATCGCGCGCTGCTGCAGGCCAAGGCCGCCGGGCGCGACCGCATCGAGGTGGCCTCGGTGCAGCAGCCCGGCGCGGGCTGAGCAACGGCCGGGCACGGCCACCCCATCCCCTCCCCAGCATCCCTTCTTCTTCAGGCGACAGGACATGGCGACCAAAGGCAAGGACGAATCCGCGACCAAGCAAAAATCCGGCAAGGGCAAGTTGCTGGTGATCATCGTGGTGCTGCTGGTGCTGCTGCTGGCGGCCGGCGGCGGGGCCGCCTGGTGGTTCCTGATCCACAAGAAGCCGGCCGCGGCAGCGGCCGGGAAAGCGGTCGCCGCGGCCGCGCAGCCGGCGCATTTCATCCATCTGCAGCCGTTTGTGACCAACGTGCAGAGCAGCGACGGCCAGGCCCACTACCTGCAAGTCAAGATCGATCTCAAGACGACCGACGAATCGGTGGAGTCGAAGATCAACCAGCTGATGCCGGAGATCCGCAGTTCCATCCTGGACCTGCTGGCCGCGCAACAGGCCTCCACCGTCACGCTGGACACCACGCGCGCGAAGCTGCGGGTGGCCATCCAGGCCAAGGTGAACCACATCCTGGTCGCCGCGGGCGCCAGCGGGGCCGGCGGCGGCCCGATCAGCGGGGTGTACTTCTCGGGCTTCGTGATGCAGTGAGGGGCGCCGCGTGACCGACTCGATCGCGCTGCCGGACGACACGGCGCAGGCGCGCGCCAACATCGCGCGCCTGACCATCGCCCAGGCGCTGGCCGGCGCCAACTCGACCATCGTCTACGCCGCCGGCTCGATCGTCGGCGACATGCTGGCGCCCAGCCACCTGCTGGCGACCCTGCCGGTGTCGGTGTTCGTCGTGGGCATGGCGGCCGGCAGCCTGCCTGCGGGCGCGGTGGCGCAGCGCTGGGGCCGCCGCGCCGCGTTCCTGGCGGGAACCGGCAGCGGCACGCTGGCCGGCGCGCTGGCTGCGCTGGCCATCGTGCACGGGCTGTTCTGGCTGTTCTGCGTGGCGACCTTCTTCGGCGGAGCCTACGCCGCGGTGGTGTTCTCCTACCGCTTTGCCGCTGCCGACTGCGTGCCCGCCGATCGACGCCCGCGGGCCCTGTCCTTTGTCATGGCCGGGGGTGTGCTCGCCGGGGTCATCGGGCCGCAGATCGTCACCCACACCATGCGCCTGTGGGCGCCCTACCTGTTCGCGGCGAGTTTCGCCGTGCAGGCGGCCGTGGCGGCGCTGACGGCGCTGATCCTCGCCGGGGTGCGCCTGCCCAGGCCGCCGAGGCAGCAGGGCGGAGGCAGGCCGCTGCGGGCGATCGTCCGCCAGCCGCGGTTCATCACCGCGGTGGTCTGCGGCACGGTGTCGTACGTGCTGATGAACCTGCTGATGACCGCGGCCCCGCTGGCCATGCACCTGTGCGGGCTGTCGCAGGGCGCCGCCGACCTGGGAATCCAGTGGCATGTGATCGCGATGTACGGGCCGAGTTTCTTCACCGGGAGGCTGATCACCCGTTTCGGCGCCCGCAAGGTGGTGGGCTGCGGACTGGCGCTGATCACCGCGGCTGCGCTGATCGGCCTGGGCGGGATCGGCGTCGGCCATTTCTGGCTGGCGCTGGTGTTCCTCGGCGCAGGCTGGAACTTCGGGTTCGTCGGAGCGTCGGCGCTGGTGCTCGAGTGCCACCTCCCGCAGGAAAAGGCACGCGTGCAGGCCTTCAACGATTTCGTGGTCTTCTCGACGGTGGCCGTGGGCTCGCTGGTTTCCGGCGGTGTCGTCACGGCCTTCGGCTGGGATGCGGTACTTTGGCTGGTGTTCCCGCCGGTCGCGGTGGCGGTGCTGGCGCTGGCCTTGTCGGCCAGGACCTCCCGCGCCTACGTGCCGGGCTGATGCACGCGCCGCGAGTTCGACGCGGCGTACCTGTTCTTCCTCTGACTTGGAGCTGCGATCGATGAACTACCCCGACACCCGACTTTTCATCCATGGTTCCTGGCGCGAGGCCGCGCAGGGGCGCTGGCTGGACGTGCTCAACCCCGCCAGCGGCGAGCCGATCGGGCGCGTGGCCCACGCCTCGACCGCCGACCTCGACGCGGCGCTGCAGGCGGCGCAAAAGGGCTTCGAGACCTGGCGCGACACCCCGCCGATCGAGCGCTCGCGCATCATGCACCGCGCCGCGGCGCTGCTGCGCGAGCGCGCCGACGACATCGCGCGCATCATGACCCGGGAGCAGGGCAAGCCGCTGGCCGAGGCGCGCATCGAGATCATGATGGCCTGCGACATCGTCGACTGGTTCGCCGACGAGGGGCTGCGGGTCTACGGCCGGCTGATTCCCTCGCGCGCCAACCCCTGGGTGCGCCAGATGGTGGTGAAGTCCCCGGTCGGGCCGGTGGCCGCATTCACCCCGTGGAACTTCCCGATCAACCAGGTGGTGCGCAAGCTGGCCGCGGCGCTGGCATCGGGCTGCTCGATGCTGGTCAAGGCGGCCGAGGAAACCCCGGCGTCGCCGGCCGAACTGGTGCGGGCCTTCGCCGATGCCGGGCTGCCGGCCGGGGTGCTGGGACTGGTCTACGGCAATCCGGCCGAGATCTCCAGCTACCTGATCGCCCACCCGGTGATCCGCAAGGTCACCTTCACCGGCTCGACCGCGGTGGGCAAGCAGCTGGCCGCGCTCGCCGGGCAGCACATGAAGCGCGCGACCATGGAGCTCGGCGGCCACGCCCCGGTGATCGTCGCCGACGACGCCGACCTCGATCTCACGCTGAAAGTGGTGTCGGCGGCCAAGTTCCGCAACGCCGGGCAGGTGTGCATCTCGCCGACGCGCTTCCTGGTGCAGCGCGGCATCGCCGAGGAGTTCGCCACGCGGCTGGCCGAACGCGCGCAGGCGCTGCGCGTGGGCGACGGGCTGGCCGAGACCACGCAGATGGGGCCGCTGGCCAATCCGCGCCGCATCGGCGCGATGCAGCAATTCACCGAGGACGCGCTCGAGCGCGGCGCGCGGCTGCTGGCCGGCGGCCAGCGCATCGGCGAGTCGGGCAACTTCTGGGCGCCGACCGTGCTGGCCGAGGTTCCGCTGGATGCCCGGGTGTTCAACGAGGAGCCGTTCGGGCCGCTGGCGGCGATCCGCAGCTACGACACGCTGGACGAGGCCATCGCCGAGGCCAACCGGCTGGCCTACGGCCTGGCGGGGTACGCCTTCACGCGTTCGCTGCAGGCGGCCGAGACCCTGACCCGGCGGGTCGAGGTGGGCATGCTGTGGATCAACATGCCGGCGACGCCGTGGCCGGAGATTCCCTTCGGCGGGCTGAAGGATTCGGGCTACGGCTCCGAGGGCGGGCCCGAGGCCATCGACGCCTACATGAACGTGCGGTCGGTGGCGGTGAACTGCGAGTCTTGAGCGCAGCGCCCGGGCCGGCCGCATAGCGCAGCGGTCGGCCTTCCCGCGAAGCAATGTTGATTGACCAACCCGACCGTCCGTTCGGGGGAGCCGGGGGCAAGTTCGGACATCTTTGCTTCATGAAATTCGCGAAGAAAGAATGTGAAATTTCGAAACTGCGAAGAAATTCTGTCAACTCATGGGCGCAAAAGCATCCATCGCCGAATCGTCGGGTGAAGTGACACCGTAAGTTGTTGATCTAATGAGAAAAACTCTCTTGCGGTCAACCCCATTCTTTGCGAGTTGCGCGAAGTAATTGTGTGTGAGTTCCACGGCTTCGCCGCGAATGTTG
>JAJZVU010000076.1 GCA_021845505.1 Pseudomonadota bacterium
CGGAGTACCCTTGAACCTTGCCCTGCAGGGTGGAGGCGCGCACGGCGCGGTGACCTGGGGAGTGCTCGACGCACTGCTGGAGCACGGTCGTTGGGACATTCGCGCCGTCAGCGGAAGCAGCGCCGGCGCGCTCAATGCGGTCCTGTTGGCACAGGGCATGCAGCAAGGCGGTGCCGAAGCGGCGCGTGAACTCCTGCGGCGCTTCTGGATGCGACTGGCGGCCTCCATGCCGGCATCGATGGTCGCGCCCGCCGGCGATGATGGCGGGCTGACCCCACCGATGCGCATGGCGCTGCAGTGGGCGCAGGCGCTGTCGCCCTATGTGCTGAACCCACTGGGCTTGAATCCGCTGCGCGACCTGCTCGCGGAAATCGTCGACTTCGATCGCCTTCGCCACCCCATCGCGCCGCGCCTGTACATCGGTGCCACGCACGCCGGGAGCGGGCGCCTGAGATTGTTCCGCAATCGGGAATTGAGCCTGGAGGCGCTGCTGGCATCGACATGCCTGCCCGGTGTGCATCACACCGTCGATATCGACGGAGAGCCTTACTGGGACGGCGGCCTGGCCGCCAACCCGCCGCTGCTGCCGCTGGTCTTCGACGAACCTTGCGCCGATACCGTGCTCGTGTTGCTCGGCCCGCTGGACCTGGGCGCCGCGCCGCGCAGCGCCGACGGCATACGCTCGCGCATGCTCGAACTGGCGTTCGGCGGACCGCTGGTTCGAGAGCTCCAGCTGCTGCAGGAGGCGCGGCGGCAGCTCGCCGGCGGACTCTGGAACTTCGGGCGACTGCCGCGCAGCTTGGCGCGCGCCAGACTGCACTGCATCGATGCCGCCGAATCCCTGCGCGAACTCGACGGATACAGTCGCCTGGTTGTTCATCCGGGATTCTTCCAACGATTGTTCGACCAGGGGCGCGAGCAGGCGCAGCGCTGGATGCGCGAGCACGGCGCTGCGGTCGGGCAGCGATCGAGCATGCCAGTCTGAGCGCTGGCGCCAGGACCCCACAGGCAGGACTCGAAGCTGCCATCGTCCTGACACCTTGCGCCAGTAATGTAAGGAGGCCGCTGGTCGGCTTGCCGGGAAGGACACTCATCGAGGGGCCATGATCCATCGAATTCTCTGCTGCGCATGGCTGCTGGGCGCTGTGCCTTCCGCTGCACAGGTCGCACCGTTGTCGGCCGTTCTGCCCAGTGGCAGGCTGCTGACACCAGTGGGTCGGGCGCGCGCGACCGCGAATTTTCCGACGCAGGTCGTCGTGACGCAGCGGGGCGTCGCCGTGCTCGAGGGGGGCGCGGCGCGGCAGCAGGAGCTGAGTGTGTTCGCCGTCAGCGACTTGCGGCCGATCGGGAGCATCACGGCAATGCGCGGCTCCGCTGGGCATGCCGCAGCACCGGGCGCGACGCAAGCGCCGAGACAAGGACCGACGGGCCCATCGCGGCCCGGTGTGCTCCCCGACCAAAGCCTGTTCCAGGGCCTTGCGGCCGGCCCCGACGGCACGCTCTATGTGGCCGGAGGCGACAGCGACGATCTGCTCGCTCTGCGCCAGCACGGGGGCGAACTTCGCCTGCTGCGCCGCTATTCCTTGCATTGGCAGTCATTCCCGCGCCACCAGTATCCCTATGAATACGCAGGCAGCTGGGGCCAGTCGCGGCACTTCTATCCCGACAGCGTGGCGATCGGGCCGCACGGCAGGCATGCGTATGTCGCGGGCATGCTCGCGAACAGCCTGGCGCGCGTCGACCTGGGCGACGGGCGCGTGGATTATCTGAATGTCGGCAGCTATCCGTTCGCGGTAGTCCTCGCCGATCATGAAAGGCGCCTTGTGGTCAGCGACTGGGGAGGCAACCATGTCGTCGTCATCGACCGCGAGCGCTGGAAGGTGTTGGGTAACGTGACGGTCGGGCCGAGCCTGGGCCCGCGCAGCACCGTCGCCGGGGCGCATCCCACGGCGCTAGCCGCGCAGCCCGGCACAGCGTGGGTGTGGGTCGCCGACTCCAATCTAGACCGGATCGTCGCCGTGGACACGGTTCGGCGCAAGGTCGTGCACGTGATCGACGATGCACCCTACGCCGGCGCGCCACCCGGCTCCTACCCGGACGGCTTGGCAGTCGCCGGCGGCAAGCTGTTCGTGGCCAACGCCGGCAACGACGATGTGGCTGTCTATGACCTCGCCGACGGGCACAGGCTGGCATTGATTCCGACCGCGTGGTACCCGAGCGCGCTCGCGGTGGCAGGCAATGCGTTGTACGTGGTCAACGCTAAAGGCCTGGGCAGCGGACCGAACCTGCAGCACCAATGGGTCGGCGATGCGATGCACGGCCTGCTGGAGAGTGTCGATCTGCGCAACCTTCCCGCGCACGCCGGTGCCTGGACCCGTACGGCCCTGCACGACGATGGATTCGATGCGGCAACACGCTCCGAACTGGAGCGCGACAACGCACGCGCTACGGCATGGCTCCATGCGCACATCCACCACGTGGTCTTCATCCTGCGCGAGAACAAGACTTTTGACGAAGAGCTCGGTGCCTATGCGCCGGCGCGCCGCTGGGCTGATCCGGCGTTGGCGCTGTATGGCCCACGCGAACTGCCCAATCTGTTCGCCCTGCTCGGGCGTGCGGCGTTGTTCGTCGACTTCTACGCCGACGGCGAGGTGACCTCGCAGGGACATCAGTGGACCACCGCGGCATCGGACTCGGATTTCGTGCAGCGCACCTGGCCGCTGTACTACTCGGACCGAGGCCTGGTCGCCAACTCGGGCTGGACGCAGTCGCTCGTGCCCGGCGCGAAGGGGGCGCGCAATCCCTACTCCATCTACAGCAATCTGTCCGTGCTCGGGCACTGGAGCAATCCCTGGGTCAGCTATCCCGGACGGCTGTTCCTGTTCAACGACCTGCTCGAACACGGCGTGAGCTTCGAGGATTTCGGCGAGTTCGCGTCGCGAAGCAGAATCGGCGGCATCTCTGCGGCCATGCGCGAGCACCTGGCTCTGGACTATCCAGCCTGGGACCGCCTGATCCTGGACACCGGCCGCGCCAAGGTGTTCACGAACTGGGTACACGCCCATGCGCAGCGGCTTCCCACTGTGCTGTACATCTGGCTCCCCGACGACCACACGGCGGGGCAGGCGCCGTGCCAACCCAGCCCGGCCAGTTACGTCGCTGACAATGACGAGGCGACGGCGCAGGTGATCCACACGCTGTCGACCCTCCCCGCGTGGCGGCATACGCTGGTGCTGCTCACCGAGGACGATGCACAGTCCGGCGCGGATCATATCGACGCCCATCGCACCTTCGCAGTGGCGGCAGGACCCTGGGTGGCTCCCGGGACAGTAGTCACGCGCCACTTCTCCCAGGTAGATCTGCTGCGGACCATCGAGGCCGTCGCCCGTGTCGGGCCGATGTCGCAATGGGATGCCAACGCGCGTGTGCTGGGCGGGATCTGGGCAGCACGTCCCGACTTGCGCGTGCTTCCCGTGCTGCCGCGCATGCCACTGCGACGCAATCCCGGCGTGTGCGCGAAAGGCTCCCCATTCGCTCACCTTCCGCTGGCCATCGCTGCGGGTGCGGGGGCCGCGGCCATGCATACGGGGGTGACCGATGAGCTCTACCGGCCGACGATCTTGATGGCCATCTCTGGACCGCAGCAGATGCGCCAGCAATGGCTCGCGGTAAGGGGCGCAGCCGCTTACGCGGCGCAGCTGCGGCACATCCGGCAACTCGCCGCCCGCGAGCGCCGGCCCCTGGCGAGTCTGATTGCCGGGGCCGGTACGCACGACCACTGACACCGAGGGAGCGGCAGCGCCCGGCCATGGCATGTCATGGGCGCGTAATTCCGCCGAGCGAGCATGGGACGCAAGCTCCCCCGCCCCCGCCGCAATGACCGCCGCCCTGCCGCATCGCCGCAACCATGCTGCTGCTGCAGATGCTGCTGTGGTTCGTACTGCCCTGGCTCGTTCGCGAGCGCCCGGCCTGGGGCCTGCTGCTGCCGCCCGCATGCCTCGTCACACTGACCTTGTGGGCCCTGATCCACGAGTGCATGCACGGGGTGCTCGACCCCAGCGCCGCGGTGAACCGGCGCTGGGGTCGCATGTTGTCGTGGTGCTTCGGCGCACCCTACGCGCTACTGCGGACCGGGCACTTGCTGCACCAGCGCTACAACCGCCGGCCGCAGGATGCCAGCGAGGTGTGCGGGAGCGACCGTTCTCGCGCCGA